>JAZDPC010000039.1:0-91886 GCA_043797975.1 Bacteroidota bacterium | reverse complement strand
TCTCTCGTTCAAGTACTCATCGAACTCATGGGTGCACTTCAGAGAGGGAGTCCATTCAGCGGTTGGTGAAGTCCTATGGTAGAGAGTCCATATATAGCTGAGGTCATCAGGCCAAATGTACTCGAATTTAGAATTCTGCATCCAGGTATTGTTGTTCCAGTTGGACTGATAAACAACATCATACTGACGGTTATTCAGCCAGGAATAATCTTCCTTGATATAGTTTACGAAAGCCCCGTTCTGGTATTTTTCCGTAAGGATGGAAGACCGGAGCCCGGAGTCATAGTATGAATAGGTATAACGATACTTTGGCTCGAGCTGACCGGTCTCCTGATTGTAGTCTGAGAAAGTGTTTTTTTGCAGCTGGCTTCCGAGTAATTCCAGAAGCTGGCTCCATTCATCGACTTTTACCCAGACTCCGTCCCTGAATTCCTCCTTACAGTAATAAGTGTCAATCCTCGTAAAAGGTTCGATGTCCCATACCTCACGCGTAAATGGGGTCCATTCCCCGTTAGCCCATTTATCGCAATAGGTATAATCATGATCAAGATCAGATTCATACTGATAACGGTATGTATCACCGCTGATATAAGAATAGACCTCTTCCACAACTTCTCCCTCTATGTTGTAGGTTTTATCAATCCGGACATCATCCTCCCACACGGTACCATTCCATGCGAACCGGTCAATATGTTGTGGTAAACCGTTGTTGGGGAGAATAAACTGGGCCGGTGTAATGACTCCGGTCAGGGGATCGCGGACCGGCATTTCCTGTGACATGGCAAAAGCGCATGGCAATATCAGGATTATAAAAACTATGTTCCTCATAATCTGTTACTTAATCAAAAGGTTTAATCAATGTACAATCACAGAAACAGCAACAGGTTGTTGAACCTGATTCCTAAACACCAGCTTGTACAAGCCCTGGGGGATTCCGTTAAGGTTAATTCGGATGGTTCCGATGGAGCTGCAATAAAGGCTCCGGAGCAATGTTTTACCTGTAAGGTCATTCAGTTCCAGGAATCCGTCAACGGGTTCCCCATTCCCGATAGTAATCCATATGAATTCATCTGCCGGATTAGGGAAGCATTTGAATTCAATTTTGGGAGCTGCCAATCCCTCGACAACTGAGCTTTGAAAATCCGAGAATTCTTCTTTTGTAGAATATTCCCAATGGGCAGCGATTGCATCATTTGCAGCGATCCAGGTCTCTGTAATCCGGGTAATTGCATGCAATGCATCATATGTCATAGTGTAACGGTTCCCGTTGGTAATAGACCAGTCCCCATTCTGCCAGGCTTCTGAAGTAGCCAGGGTCTGGTTCCGGTGATCGTCATATTCATAGATATATCTTTCTGTCGGCATATACAGGCTTGTTTCTGGAAAATACTGATACAGAATGAGTGTTTCATTCAGTTCTCCACTGTAAAAAAAACGTTCCATTTCATCCGCGGCCCATCCTCCGGCTATGCTATCCCAGGAATCAAACAGATCATAGTCAGGTCTGTTTTCTTCATCATAAAACAGGAAGGCCCTGAAATAATTAACCCAGGCTTCATCACGGAATACCTCATTTATATAACCTGTTCGCACGGCATTGTCATACGAATAGGTGAACCTCCAGAATAAATAATAGGAACCATTGGAGGAATCGAAAAAAGACCAGGTCTCCCGGTACACCAGGTCATCCTGATACTCTAAATCCGTCATGACTCCATTCTGGATCATCCATACGCCACTGATATAATTTTCGACCGTCCACAGGATTTCATTTCCTCTTTCATCAAATTGCCAGGATATCCGGCCCGAGGGGACCCAAAGTCCGTCCTGCTTCAGTTGTGTCAGTTCCTGAATTAGTCGACCATTCTCATCATATGTAAAGGTGTACCTCACATCGGTACCCGTCATCAGGTCATGAAGGCTGGTGAGGGGATTCCCCGAAGAATTGTAAGTAACCGTGACTGTTTTATCGGCTGACCATCTTTCCTGGTCCCATGCATACCAGCGGATGGTGCCGGGAAGGTCGGCAGAAGTGGCATCCTTTTCGGTTTCCGGCATCAGTCTGGAGTATTTCCGGGGTATATACTGTTGGGCAAAAAGGCAGGATATCGGAATTATAAGAAGAAAAGAGAGAATTAACTTTTTCATCAGGTCAGAGTAACCTAATAAAGATACGAAAAATAAAAACAAAGCCCCCCGGATTCAACCGGGGGGCTTTGTTTTATGCAGATAATGATTTTATTACATCATACCGCCCATACCGCCCATTCCCGGAGCACCTCCGCCCATAGGTTCTTTTTCCTCGGGTATATCGGCGATCAGGGTTTCGGTGGTGAGGATCATACCGGCAACGGAAGCAGCATTTTCGAGAGCAATGCGTGCAACCTTGGTAGGATCGATCACACCTGTTTTATGAAGGTGTTCATATTTTTCTGTGCGGGCATTGAATCCATAATCTTCTTTCCCTTTTTTCACCTCCTGGACAATAACGGAACCTTCGATACCTGCGTTGGCAACGATCTGGCGCAATGGTTCTTCAAGAGCCCTGCGGACAATTGCAATACCGGTAGTCTGGTCATCATTTTCTCCTTTAAGGCCGTCAAGGGCGTTGATAGCGCGGATATAAGCAACACCACCGCCGGGAATGATACCTTCTTCGACTGCGGCACGGGTAGCGCTAAGCGCATCATCAACCCGGTCCTTTTTCTCTTTCATCTCAATCTCGGAAGCAGCACCAATGCGAAGAACAGCTACCCCGCCGGCCAGTTTAGCCAGGCGTTCCTGCAGTTTCTCACGGTCATAATCCGAAGTGGTGCTCTCGATCTGGGTTTTGATCTGGTTAACCCGGGCCTGGATCATTTTTTTCTCGCCACTGCCATTTACAATAATGGTGTTTTCTTTATCGATGGTTACTTTTTCAGCATTACCGAGCATATCCAGAGTAGTCAGCTCAAGTTTCATGCCGGTTTCCTCGGAGATTACCGTACCACCGGTCAGAATAGCGATATCCTGAAGCATCTCTTTTCTGCGGTCACCGAAGCCAGGAGCTTTTACAGCGCCTATTTTCAGGCTGCCGCGAAGTTTGTTGACGACCAGGGTAGCCAGGGCTTCACCTTCAACATCTTCAGCAATGATCAGGAGCGGACGGCCGGTTTGAACGGTTGCCTCAAGAATAGGAAGAAGGTCTTTCATGGCGGAAACCTTTTTGTCGTAGATCAGGATATAAGGATGATCCAAAACAGCTTCCATCTTATCAGTATCGGTAACGAAATAAGCCGAGATATAACCCCTGTCGAATTGCATACCTTCAACCACTTCAACGGTGGTATCGGTACCTTTTGCTTCTTCAACAGTGATTACACCTTCTTTGTGTACTTTGCCCATTGCATCGGCAATCAGTTTACCGATTTCCTGATCGTTATTAGCAGAAATAGTGGCGACCTGCTCGATTTTCTTATAATCGTCACCGATCGTTTTCGATTGGGATTTCAGGCTTTCAACAACTTTAACCACGGCCAGATCAATACCCCTTTTCAGGTCCATCGGATTGGCACCTGCTGTTACGTTTTTTAAGCCGACTGATACAATGGACTGAGCCAGCACAGTTGCCGTAGTGGTACCGTCACCGGCATCATCGGAAGTTTTAGAAGCAACTTCTTTTACCATCTGGGCACCGATATTCTCAAATTTATTCGGCAGTTCGATCTCTTTTGCAACAGTTACGCCATCCTTGGTTATCTGCGGCGAACCGAATTTCTTTTCAATCACCACATTACGACCTTTAGGGCCGAGAGTGACCTTGACAGCATTAGCCATTTCATCAACACCCTTTTTCAGAGCCTCACGGGCTTCAACATCATATCTAATTTCTTTAGCCATAGTATATCAGATTTAAAAGTTTACGGGATTATTTAATTACTGCAAGAATATCCGACTGGCGCATGATCAGGCAGTTTTTGTCATCAACCTTGATCTCCGTGCCGGAATATTTTCCATAAAGGACAACGTTTCCAACTTTAACTTCCATTACAACATCCTTGGTACCCGGACCAACGGCCAGGACTTTACCTTTCTGCGGTTTCTCCTGAGCTGAGTCGGGTATGATAATACCTGAAGCCGTTTTTACTTCTGCTTCCTGCGGTTCAACCAGAACCCTGTCTCCCAGAGGTTTAACATTCAATGTAGCCATATCTTAGTGTTTTTTGAATTGATTATAGAATTAGTTTTCGTTTCGTTTCTTTACTCATCACATTGCATGCCATTCGGTCGTTACTGACAGCCTGTCATAAAAAAAAATCCCTGCCGTGACAGGGATGTTTAACCATATTTTGTGCGCTATTGTTGCGGAACTTCTGTGGTCCCGGTACCCTGACTGGCAGGTGTTCCTGTAGGAATCTGCGGTATCTCGGAAGGATCCACGGCATTTTGAATCTGTTCTTCGATAACCGAACGGTTCGATAAGTCGCCTTTCGGTATGCTCAGGCTGGCTGAGATACAAAGTACCACAAGGACTATAGCAAGCGTCCATGTAGCTTTTTCAAGGAAGTCGTTGGTTTTGCGGACACCCATGATCTGTGTGGAAGCTGAAAAATTAGCTGCCAAACCACCGCCTTTTGAGTTCTGTATCAGTACGATCAGACCCAGAAAAACGCAGACAACCAGGATCAGGATGGAAATGAAGATATACATATTCTATTGAATTATTGATTCTTAATTAGTTCTCTGATCATATCAATTTGAGTTGCAAAGTAAATACTTTTTTCAGGAAATTTCAAACTAAGTTTCTCATATGACTGCAAGGCTTTCAGATAATAGCCTTGCTGGATATAGATTTTCGCAAGCGTTTCCGTGAGCATCTCATCATCCTCCTTCAGGCTATCGATCGACAGATCTTCTTTTGATGATGATTCCAGATCGGCTCTGATTATCCTGGTCTCTGAATTCTTAATGAACTGATCGATCAGATCGGCTACCGGTTTCCGGGGCGGAGGTGCCGGAACTGGTTCCGGGCTTTCTTCCCGGTACTCAAAACTCACGAGATCAGGTTCGATCAGGGGCAAAGCACTTTCAACCTGCTTTACCATTTCCGGTCCCTTTGTATCGTCAGTCGGTGAAGTCTGGATCCGCGGTATATGGGAAAGACGGATCATCTCATATAATCTCCTCCGGTCCGGTGCATACATGGCAGTAACTTTCAGCTGCTGATTAAAGCGAAGGTCCCCCTCAATATAAAGATTCCAGAGATATAATAAATGAGCAGGCTGACAATATGGAAATTCCCTGATCAGGTTCTCCAGCAGTTGCGCTGATTCAGCATCCAGTTTTTCCGGATGCTGCAGTAATCCGATAAACTGATCAGGATTCATTACCAGTTTACCACCGCTTTATTAAAGACGTCCTCAATGATTTTATCAATGATCAGGGGAACAAGTTCTCCTTCCACCGCATCGAGGCCTTGGTCACTGTTGTAATCCTCGTAAGCCGTAAATTTCGATTCGAAATTCTTGGTAGGGTCTATCTGGTTGGTGAATTTTACGTTTATGGTAATGCTCAGGCGGTTTAACGAAGCCTGCTCCTGCTGTTGATTCTGGCTAATGGCCATCGGTTTGGTATTGTAATCAACAATCTCACCTTCAAAGGAGAGATCGCCCCCGTCACTGAGCATGTTAAGGCTTGTCTGCGAAATGAACCTGTCTTTCAGCTTCTCCGTAAAATCCTGGCTCAGCGAAGGATTCACGATCGGAGCGCGGTTTGGAAAATAGGCAACGGAAACCGTTTTCATATCGGGAGTAATGGATGCTCCTGTAAATGAAAATCTCATCCGGCATCCTCCAATCCCGATCAATAACACCAGAAATCCAACTTTTACAAAGCTCTTCATCCTTATTCCTTGATCCTTTTACCTTTCCTTATGCCCTCTGCCTTTTGCCCTATTCATGTATTCCATATTCGTTGATCTTCCGGTACAGCGTCCGCTCACTGATTCCCAGTTCCTGGGCAGCCAGTTTTCGTTTACCGCCATGCTTCTTTAACGCCTTGTTGATCAGCTCAATCTCATTGTCCTGAAGGAGAAGTGATGTTTCAACAATTTCTTCAGTATCCTCAATCTCTGTTTCATCCCTGTGTTTTACATGAACGGATCCAGCCAGCGGGTTATTGCCGTCGAAGCGACGATCGTCCTGTTCATACAAGCGGGTGAAAATATTCTGATGTTCGGAGTCAGGCGATGGAATGAAATCCTTATGTTCCATCATCTCATTGACCAGTTTTTTAAGATCGGTAACGTCCCTTTTCATATCAAAGAGGACCTGATACAGGATCTCACGTTCGGAACTGAAGGACCGTTCGTCCCGGTCTTTGGGAAGAAGGACAGGAAGAGTGCTTCGAATATCATCAGGGAGGTAAATAGCCAGCCGGTCTGCCGTAACAATCCTGTCCTTTTCGATGATGGACAATTGCTCGGTGATATTTTTGAGTTGACGGATATTGCCCGGCCATTTGTAATTCTCGAGCAATACCTGTGCTGCTTCATCGAGGCGTACAACCTGCATCATGTATTTCTCCGCGAAATCCTGTGCAAATTTCCTGAATAACAGATAGATATCCTCAATCCGGTTTCTTAGCGGAGCCACAATAATCGGAACGGTATTGAGCCGGTAGTAGAGATCTTCCCTGAACCGCCCTTCCCTCACTGCTTTCTGTATATCGGCATTCGTGGCAGCGACCAGCCTGATGTTGGTTTTCTGGACTTTTGAAGAGCCAACCCTGATATATTCACCCGATTCGAGTACACGTAACAGTCTTACCTGTGTCGAAAGAGGCAGCTCTCCAATTTCATCAAGAAAAATAGTACCCCCGTTCGCTTCCTCAAAATAACCTTTTCGGGCTTCATGGGCGCCGGTAAAGGCTCCCTTTTCATGTCCGAACAATTCTGAATCGATGGTTCCTTCCGGTATAGCCCCACAGTTCACAGCAATGTAAGGGCCATGCTTTCTCAAACTGTATTGATGTATGATCTGAGGGAACCGTTCCTTACCGGTACCACTTTCTCCGGTGATCAGTACGGACAGATCCGTAGGGGCAACCTGAACGGCCACCTCGATGGCACGATGGAGTGCCGGGGAGTTTCCGATGATCTCAAACCGTTGTTTAATCTTGTTTACATCCATAACAGTCAATTATCGGACATTTTTTCATGAACTTTGCAAAGGTACAACTTTCTGCCTTTTTTATAACTTCAAGGCGTAATTCGCTGCAATGACTGATCAATCCGTTAGCATTAACCATGATGTTCTGGGTGTAATTCCTGCCAGGATGGCATCAATCAGGTTCCCGGGCAAACCGGTCGTACTGGTCGGTGGTGTGCCGATGGTCATACGGGTTTACCGGCAGGTTCAGCAGGCTCTCAGCCAGGTGGTCATAGCTACCTGCGACACAGAAATTACGGAGGTAGCCAAACAATATGGCGCCGGTGTAATCCTTACCCGGAAAGATCATCCTAACGGAACCAGCCGCTGCATGGAAGCGGCTGAACTGTACAAACATCAAACGGGTCGCACCTTCCGTGCAATAGTCAACATTCAGGGGGATGAACCCCTCATCAGTCCTGCTGCAATTGCCCTGCTCTCCCGGCAGATCCTTAAACCGGATGCGGAGATCGCCACGCTGGTCAGGACCGAACGCAATATCTCAAAAATTGCCAATCCGAACCGGGTTAAAGTTGTCACCGATCAGAATGGTTTTGCTCTCTATTTTTCCAGATCACCCATTCCCTATGACTCTAACCGGGAGACCGCGGAACAACCCTGGCTGTGCCATACAGGGATCTATGCTTTCAAACCGGATATGCTTGACAAGCTCGTCAGGCTTACTCCCACCCCGCTGGAGGTTGCCGAATCGCTCGAACAATTAAGATGGCTGGAACACGGTTTCCGTATCCTGTGCTGCGAAACGGATTATGAGGGATTCGGGATCGATACTCCGGAGGATCTGAAGGAATTGGAGCGGTCAGGCAAGCTATGATTGCCGGGCAGAACTGAAAGCCTTTATTTCAGGATCGAAATTCAAAAAAGGAAATTCCTCTTTTAGTTTGCTTATCTTTTCCAACTGACTGATGTAGAATTCTTTTCGCGCCATGGTAATCTCTCCTGACTGCCGGTGCCGGGCAGCCTTTATGACAGGTTCCAACCTGTTCATCAGCTCAATGGAATCCGGATCTATGCAGGACTCTTTGAATCGTTCCCAAACATAGTCAATGCCTGCTTCCCCGGGATGCACCAGGTCGGTTGCATAGTACCGGTAATCACGCAAATCATCCATAAATATCTCATAAGCGGGGAAATAGTAGCTCTCCGGATAGGTTTCAAGCAAGCGGACAATCATCCGGATCAGGATAGATTTTGACAGCTGGTTTCCCGGTGCACCTTCCTTCAGGTACCTGACGGGACTTACCGACCAGACCAGCCGGATATCCGGGTTAATATTGCGTAGAAGATCAATTACCTGGATCAGCTTTTCCAGGATCTCTTCGGGCTCATACAATTTTGAGCTGAAATCAGCTTCCGGAAACTTGTGGCAATTGGCCACCGGTTCCCCTGAACTCTTACGATTGTATACGCGGGGAGTACCGAAGGTCAGGATGAGATGACCGGCATGCCTGATAAAGGAGGCAGACTGTTCAAGCCTTGAATTTATCCGGTTTAGGCAGAGCTCCTGATTGACATCTGAAAACCGTCCGTGATGGTCAAAGGAGTGCCAAAGGTCATCCCTGAAGACCAGGTCTTCAGCCTTATAAGGAGTATTCTCAACCAGCCTCCGGATCTGGGCAGCAATGGATAACGGATTATAAACGATCCCAAAGGGATTCTGGTCGGCACTGAACTTATACCGGGCCAGGTAATTACCGATGTTTTCGGTAAAACAGGAACCGATCAGCATAATTCCTTTTCCGTATGTTAAGCGGTACTCAGCTGAAGCCGGGCTGATGACCGTCCGGAATCCGTCAGGTTTATAGGTCGATGATTTCAAGGGCATTTTTTATGTGTCAGCGCATCAGGATCCATGTCCTGAATAAAGGCAAAGTTCCGTAAAATTCCCTTTAAACCGGTTCTGATCAATGCGGTATCTCCGTATTTTTCCAGAAAAGCCTCCGGTGTAAGCGACCTGACAGTCTCCGGTGTAATTCTTTCCCTTCGGTTATCCGGAATAAATTCATCCATCCGGGTTATTTCAGGAGCAGCGTTCCAGGGACAAACCTCCTGGCAAATGTCACATCCAAAAACGGTGTGCTTCCATTTACCTCTCAGTGAATCCGGTACTTCGACCTGATCTTCGATGGTGAGGTAGGCAATGCATGAGGGCGGATTGAGCCTCCCGGTACTGGCAATAGCCCCGGTAGGACAAGCTTCGATGCACCGGGTGCAGGTCCCGCAACGGTTAGCAACCGGTTCGGTTTTTTCTTCCACAACAAGGTCAGTCAGTATCTCACAGAGAAATAACCAGGAGCCTTTACCGGGGATTATCAGCAACCCATGTTTACCTATCCAGCCAATTCCACTCCTCCTGGCCCACTCTTTTTCAAAAATAGGTCCCGAATCCACAAATACCCGTCCGCTGAGAGGGCCAAAGGTTTCATTCATCCAGGCCAGCAATTGCTCTCCATAAGCTTTCATAACCTTATGGTAATCTTTCCCCCGCGCGTAGCGGCAAATCAGGTTATTGCCCGAATCATCATGATTTGAAGGAAAATAATAGGAGGCTGCCAGAGAAATGACCGTTTTTGTACCCGGCAACAGGGTTGTAGGATCCATCCTGAGTTCCCGGTTCTTTTCAAGATAATCCAGTGTTCCGTGCTTGCCTTCAGCGATCCACTGTTCGAAAAAGTGTTCCAGCTCATTTAGCCGTGAAGCCGTAGAAAAGCCGCAAGCTGTAAAACCCAGTTCAAGAGCCTTGACCCTTATTTGCGCTGCTATTTGGCCGGAAAGGTCCAATGTATTTATAGATAACCTAATTCAAGTTTTGCCTCATCCGTCATCATGTCACGGTTCCAGGGCGGATTGAAGGTCAGTTTGACATTTACGCGCGTAACCCCTTCAATCTTACTCACCTCCTCATGAATCTCCTGCATCAGTTCGTCAGCCATCGGGCATCCGGGGGCTGTGAGGGTCATCAGGATATCAACTTTGCCATCCTCATTCACATTGACTTCATATATCAGGCCAAGATCATAAATATTGACAGGAATTTCAGGATCATAAATATTCCGGAGTACTCTTACAATCTGTATTTCCGTTTGCATGTTCAGTTCTGGATTTTAGCCTGATAGGCCAGTGCATAATAGCGGATCTGCTTGACCATGGAAACCAGCCCGTTTGATCGCGTGGGCGAAAGGTGCTCCTTGAGCCCGATCGCGTCGATGAAATCCAGGTCGGCGGCAATAATCTCAGCCGGCGTGTGATCGGTAAATACCCGGATCATCAGTGCAGCCAGGCCTTTGGTGATAATGGCATCAGAATCTGCCGTATAGGAAATTTTACCATCGATCAGTTCGGCATTGAGCCATACTCTCGACTGGCATCCCCGGATTAGGTACTCATCTTTCCGTAATGCCGGATCGATAAGGGGCAGATCCTTCCCAAGTTCGATCAGGTAGTTATAACGTTCCATCCATTCTCCCAAGCCGGAGAATTCCTCAATGATCTCCTGTTGAATTTCCTTGATGGTCATTAGTCTGTATATCAGGATAAGAAATCGGCCACCGTTCCAAGCCCCGCGGCAAGCCGGTCGATCTCTTCGGTTGTATTGTAAAAGCAAAGTGATGCACGCACCGTACCTTCGATCCCGAACCGCTGCATGAGCGGCATGGTACAATGGGTACCTGTTCTCACGGCAATTCCCAGTTTATCGAGGATCATTCCCGTATCGAAAGGATGGATCTGATTCAGGATAAAGGAGAAAATTGCCACTTTATCCCTGGCCGTACCATAGATCCGGATCCCCGGGAAAGATCCCAGCACTTTGGCGGTATAGTCTTTAAGACCGGTTTCGTATTCACTGATGGCATCCAAGCCGGTTGCATTGACATAGCGCACAGCTTCGGCAAGTCCTACGGCACCGATGAAATTCGTAGTGCCGGCTTCAAATTTGAAGGGGAGTTCGTTATAGGTCGTTTTTTCAAATGTAACCTGGTCGATCATATCCCCGCCCCCCTGCCATGGAGGCAACCGGTCGAGCCACGATTCCTTGCCGTAAAGGATCCCGATTCCGGTGGGCCCGTAAATCTTGTGCCCTGAAAAAGCGTAGAAATCACAGTCAAGATCGGTCACATTCACTTTCTGATGCTGGATTGCCTGGGCACCGTCAACCAGGACAGGCACTTTATGCCCATGAGCTATCCTGATCATTTCCTTAACCGGATTAATAGTGCCAAGCGTATTGGAAACATGCGCAATGGCTACAATTCTGGTTTTCCCGGAAAACAACAGCCGGTAGGCATCCATGTCAATCTCACCGTCATCCGTTATGGGTATCACTTTAAGCCTTGCCCCGTGCCGCTGGCAGGTCATTTGCCAGGGCACAATATTGGAATGATGTTCCATAGCCGATATGAGCACTTCATCACCGGGTTCCAAAACGGCTTCTCCGAATGAAAAAGCCACAGCATTGATGGAGGCAGTTGCACCGGAAGTAAAAATGATCTCTGAGATTTTACCGGCCCCCATGAATTGCCGGATGGTTTCCCTGGCTTCTTCATACGACTGTGTCATCCTCTCGCTCAGGAAGTTGACCGAACGGTGAATGGAAGCGTTTTGTTCACGGTGAAGCCGGTTGATCGTTTCGATCACAGAGACCGGTTTCTGAGTGGTAGCCCCGTTGTCGAAGTAAACCAGGTCCTTTCCGTAAACCTGCTGGTGCAGGATCGGAAAATCTTCACGGATTCGTTGAACGGGAAATGTATTCATACTCTAACAGGTTTCCTGGCATTGGAGCGGGCAACTGTTGCATCTCGACAATTCGCCGTGCAGTCTTTTTTCGACCAGATCGGCAAGCCGGTCACGAAGGGGTTCAACCTGGACCTGCTTCAGTATCTCATTGCCGAATGCGCTCATCAGCAACAGTCGGGCATCTTTTTTTGAAATTCCCCTTGTTTGCATATAAAACAGCGCGTTCTCATCGAGCTGGCCAACAGTTGCCCCATGGCTGCATTTTACATCATCCGCATAGATCTCAAGCTGTGGCCTGGTATTCATCCTGGCCTCATTGGTCAGCATAATATTGTTATTAGCCTGATAAGCCCTGGTTTTCTGAGCCTGGGGCCGTACCAGGATGCGTCCGGTAAAGGCACCGGTGGCCTGCTCATCCAAAATTCCCTTGAAATTCTGATTACTGGTGCAATTCGGGACAGCATGATCCACAAAAGTATAACTGTCAATATGTTGCGTCCTGTCAGCCAGAAACAGTCCAAGGGTATTATTCTCAGCTCCTTCACCGTTCAGGCGTATATTGATATTATTCCTGATCAGCCCTCCGTGGAGGGTAATCGTGTTGAAGATTGCCTGGCTGTTTTTTTCCTGGTGGACAAATGAGGATGAAAACTGGCTCGAATTGTTATGTTCGTTTTGCAATTTCAGGTAATCAAGCCTGGCATTCTCTCCCACATAAATCTCAGTCACCGTATTCGTAAGGAAATGATGAGCGGAAAGGGAATGGTCGCAGACAACCACCCTGGCCATAGCCTTATCTTCAACGATAACCAGGTTCCTGTGCTGAACGAAAAGGTTGTCCGGCGACAGTAGCAGATTAACTATCTGAACGGCCCGGTCGTGACCGGTTCCTTTCGGTACATATACAAAAGTGCCATCCTGGGCGAAAGCCGTGTTGAGTGCGACAAGGCCATCTTTTTTGTAATCAGCATATCTGGAATAATGCTTTTTCAACAGGTCGGGATACTTGCGGGCAGCCTCGGCCATGGAACCAATGATGATCCCGTTTGACAGGGTTTGGATCTTGGGACGGTTCTCATAAAACCAGCCGTTGACCAGCAAAATCAGTTCGGTATCAAGCTCCGGTATATCGCAGTGAAAAAGATCTTCCACTGAAAAAAGGATCTTCCGGGGCTCAATATACCGGTTCATGGGTGACAGGAACGCTTCGCGGATATCGGTATACTTGTAATTCTCGAGCGACCGGTCTGGCACTCCCAGCAACCGGAAGTACTCCATAGCCTCCGGCCTCAGGGCATTAAAGACGGAGCTGGATGAAGCCATGAGCTGATCGCGGTTCATAAAATACCAATCCGCCAGCTGGTTGTCGAGAATTGGTTTTTCAAGCAATGTGTCCATCATGGCATCAGTTGGTTTCCTTGATCCAGTCATACCCCTTTTCCTCAAGCTCATAGGCAAGAGTCTTGTCGCCCGACTTAACGATGCGTCCGGCATACGGGACATGGACGAAATCGGGTACAATATAATCAAGCAAGCGTTGATAATGAGTAATAACAATTATTGCCTTATCAGGGCCCTTTAACTGGTTGACCCCGGCAGCAACGGTTTTGAGTGCGTCAATATCCAGGCCTGAATCCGTTTCATCCAGAATAGCCAGCCTGGGTTCCAGCAAGGCCATCTGAAAAATTTCGTTGCGTTTCTTTTCACCACCTGAAAATCCTTCATTAACCGAACGGTGAGTAAGAGCTGAATCCAGCTCAACCAGTGATTTTTTCTCGCGCATGAGCTTCAGGAAATCACTTGCTCCCAGCTCGGGCTGACCCCGGTATTTGCGTTGCTCATTAACAGCCGTGCGCATGAAGTTCACCATCGAAACACCCGGTATCTCGACCGGATACTGAAATCCCAGGAAGATACCCTCGCGGGCACGGATTTCAGGCGGCATGGAAAGAAGGTTTTTCCCGTTATAGATCACTTCCCCACTGGTAACAGTGAACAATTCACGTCCGGCCAGTACGGCCGAGAGTGTGCTTTTCCCCGATCCGTTGGGACCCATAATGGCATGAACTTCTCCGGCATTAACCTGAAGGTCGATACCTCTCAGGATCTCTTTTCCCTCTATGGAAGCATGCAGGTTTGTGATGGTAAGCATTTACGATTTACAATTTACGATTTAAGAGTGACAAGTGACAAGTGACGAGTGACGATTTGAACGCCAGTGGTCACTTATCACTATCCTATACTGCCCTCCAATGTGATCTGCAGCAGCTTCTGAGCTTCAACTGCAAACTCCATCGGGAGCTTGTTAAGAACTTCTTTTGCATAGCCGTTGACAATCAGTCCGACAGCTGTTTCCGTATCGATGCCTCTCTGATTGCAGTAAAAAATCTGGTCTTCCCCGATCTTCGAGGTGGTTGCTTCATGTTCGACAATGGCGGACTGGTTATCAACCTCGATATAGGGGAAAGTATGGGCACCGCATTTGTCTCCCAGCAATAGCGAATCGCACTGGGAATGGTTGCGGGCATTTTCGGCATTCTTCGAAATCCTTACGAGGCCGCGGTAACTGTTCTGGCTGACACCGGCCGATATGCCTTTCGATACAATGATACTTCTGGTGTTTTTACCCAGATGGATCATCTTGGTTCCGGTGTCGGCCTGCTGGTGATTGTTGGTGACGGCAACGCTGTAGAACTCGCCCACCGAACTGTCGCCGCGCAACACGCAGGAAGGATATTTCCAGGTGATGGCCGAACCGGTTTCAACCTGCGTCCACGATATTTTCGACCGGTCGCCCATGCAGAGTCCGCGTTTTGTAACAAAATTATAGATGCCGCCCCGCCCCTCCTTATCACCGGGATACCAGTTCTGAACGGTTGAGTATTTAACTTCCGCATCGGTATGAGCAATAATCTCGACTATGGCCGCATGAAGCTGGTTCTCATCCCTCCTGGGAGCGGTGCAGCCTTCGAGGTACGAAACATAGGCGCCCTCTTCAGCAACTATCAGTGTCCTTTCAAACTGACCGGTATTGGCAGCATTAATCCTGAAATAGGTAGACAGCTCCATAGGGCACCGGACTCCTTTCGGGATAAAAACAAAAGAGCCATCGCTGAAAACCGCAGAGTTCAGAGCTGCAAAATAATTGTCCCGGTAAGGAACCACGGAGCCCAGGTATTTCCTGACCAGTTCAGGGTGTTCCCTGACCGCTTCGCTGAACGAACAGAAGATGATCCCTTGTTCAGCCAATGTTTCGCGGAAAGTGGTCTTCACGGAGATACTGTCCATAACAGCATCCACCGCCACTCCGCTCAAGCGTTTCTGCTCATCCAGGGAAATTCCCAGCTTGTCAAAAGTCCTCACCAGTTCCGGATCAACTTCATCTAAGTTATCAGGCTTTTTTTTGTGGACGGGTGCCGAATAATAAATGATATTCTGATAATCAATTTCGGGAAGCTTCAAGTGAGCCCACGTTGGCAATTTCAGCGTTAACCAGTGATTATAAGACTTAAGCCTGAAATCAAGCATCCATTCTGGCTCATTTTTCTTCAGCGAAATCCGGCGGATAATATCTTCATTCAGACCTTTTGGCAGGGTATCGTTGTTAACGTCGGTGATAAAACCATATTTATATTCACTCTGGGTGACCTGACCAATGATCTGATTCTGTTCGGAATTCATGATCGTAAGAAATTCAACATTACAAAAGCGCACAAAGTTATTTAGAATATTTCTAAATAGAAAGCAAAAAGTAAATATTCCGGCAGGATAAATCCTGCCGGATATGCTAATTTTGAAACGTAACTGAAGGACAATTGTACATGGAAGACAGGAAGATTAGCGGATTATCGTCCCTGGGGGAATTTGGTTTGATCCGGAAACTGACCTCAGACATCACTCTGCACAATCCCAGCACCCGGAAAGGGATTGGTGATGATGCCGCCGTTTTGGATCATTCAGGGGTGCATATTGTGGTGACCACGGATCTTCTCCTGGAAGGCATTCATTTTGACCTGACCTATATGCCCCTCAGGCATCTGGGTTATAAATCGGTCATAGTAAACCTGTCGGATGTTTTCGCCATGAACGCCGTACCCCTCCAGATAACAGTCAGCCTGGGGATTTCAGCAAAGATGAGCTTCCGGGCCATTGAAGACCTGTATGCCGGCATTAAGCTGGCCTGTTCGGTTTATGATACGGACATTGTCGGCGGAGACACCTCTTCCAGTCTTACCGGATTGATTATCAGCATTACAGCCCTGGGTACTGCCCCGCCGGAGCAGCTGGTATACCGAAGCGGGGCGCGGCCTGGGGATTACATTTGTGTTACCGGGGATCTGGGTTCCGCATACATGGGGTTGCTTTTACTGCAAAGGGAAAACAGGCTATTTAAGGAGGATCCCGGATACATCCCGAATCTCGATTCATACCCTTACCTAATTGAAAGGCAACTCAAACCGGAAGCCCAACGAGGCCTGGTAAAGTTATTGCACGAGAAAGGGATCAAACCCACTGCCATGATCGACATTTCTGACGGATTATCGTCGGACCTGTTGCATGTATGCGAAGCATCCGGAACCGGTTGCATCCTTCAGGGCGGGACAATCCCGATCCATGACGAAACGGCCAGAATGGCGGATGATCTTTACATGAGTCCGCTGGTTGCAGCCCTGAATGGAGGGGAAGATTATGAGATCCTTTTTACGGTCTCTCCGGATGACCTGCCAATTTTGAAAGGAATACCCGGAATTTCAGTAATCGGCCACATGGTTGATGAAAAAGAGGGGAATCAGCTCATTCTTCCGGATAAAACCGCCATCCCGCTGAAAGCGGCCGGCTGGAATGCATTTCCTGTTGACCGGGACAGCTGATTTTGCGGCTTTACAATTCCAGTTCGTCAAAGGGGCCCTTGATGATCCCGCGCTTAGAGTGCCGGATGAAAGAAACGATCATATCGCGCTCTCCGTTTCCAAGGAGTTCCTGTTCGATTCGTTCCAGAGCCTGGCTGGTATTTAATCCGCGCTGATAAACAAAGCGGTATATCTCATGTATCTCCTCGATAAGCTCTTCCGAAAATCCCCGGCGGCGTAATCCGATCACGTTAATCCCTTCAAACCGGAGCGGATCTCTTCCTGCGGTAACAAAAGGAGGTACATCCTTTCCCACCTTTGATCCTCCCTGTATCATGGTATGGGCTCCGATCCTGACAAACTGGTGAACGCCGGTCTGTCCGCCCAGGATGGCATAATCCCCGATTTCAATCTCGCCCGCAAGTCCGACATAATTGGTAAGAATAACATGATCGCCGATCCGGCAATCATGTGCTACGTGACTGTAGGCCATCAAAAGGCACTCTTTCCCAATGATGGTTTGTCCGAATGAGGCTGTTCCTTTGTTGATCGTAACACATTCCCGGATAACGGTCCTGTCACCGACCAATACCTGTGTTTTCTCGCCTTTATATTTCATATCCTGGGGTATGGCGGAAATCACCGACCCGGGAAAGATTTTACAATTAATTCCGATCCGGGCTCCGTCCATAATAACCGCATGAGGGCCCACCCAGGTACCCTCCCCGACTTCAACGTCCCGGGCTATGGTAACGAAAGGATCAATGATGGCACCGTCGGCCACTTTGGCTCCAGGATGAACAGAAGCAAGAGGGTGTATCATTAGTTGTCTATTTGTTTTCCTTATTCCTGACTACCTGTGCCATCATTTCACCTTCAGTTGCCAGTTCTTCTCCAACGAAAGCCTGAGCACGCATGCGCACAATCCCCCGACGTATCGGTTCCAGAAGTTCAAGTTTGAAAAGCAGGGTATCGCCGGGTACAACTTTACGTTTAAACCTGACATTATCAATCCTAAGAAAATAAGTACTGTATTCTTTCGGGTTATCAAGGGAATGCATGACCAGGATTCCTCCGCACTGCGCCATGGCCTCGACGATCAGGACTCCCGGCATGACCGGTTCATCCGGGAAGTGACCGGTAAAGAAGGGTTCGTTCATGGTCACGTTCTTAAGTCCCAGTATCCCTGTTTCGGTAATGTCAATGATCCGGTCTATCAACAGGAAAGGCGGCCGGTGAGGCATCATGCTCATTATCTGATTGATATCATACACCGGTTTTACATTGGGATCAAAAGCCGGAACAATATTCCGGTTCTTTTCCTTTTTGATGGCCTGTTTAACAAGTTTAGCAAATTCAACGTTGGCGAAATGCCCGGGGCGCGTGGCGATGATCTTGCCTTTCAAGGGCGTGCCGATCAGCCTGAGATCGCCAATCAGGTCGAGGAGCTTATGCCTGGCAGGTTCATTGGAGAATTCAAGTTTTGTTGTACTCAGGATCCCCTGTGCCTGGTCTTGCACTCTCGGCTTGCCTATCAGGTCGGCTACCCGGTCGAGTTCTGTTTGGGTAACCTCCCGTTCCAGAATGACTATTGCATTGTCAAGGCTGCCGCCTTTGATGAGATCCGATCTCCAGAGCACTTCAAGCTCCCTGAAAAAAACAAATGTACGGGCAGAGGCAATCTGAGTTGAAAAATCCGACATCCGGGACAGACTGGCGTATTGATTACCCAGGACTGCCGAGTTATAGTCGATCATCACACTGAGGTTGAACTCTTCAGCCGGAAGGGCCATGATTTCAACGCCCTTTTCTTCATCGGAATAGACTATCGGTTCCCGGATTTCAAACACTTCACGGTCGGCCTCCATTGTTGTAATTCCGGCCGTCTTCAACGCGTCCAGATAGTTACGGGCGCTACCGTCAAGGATGGGCATTTCAGGTCCGTCAAGGGTAATCAGGACGTTATCGAGTTCAAGACCGGATATGGCAGACAGGGCATGTTCGACCATCCCGATACGGGTACCATTATCTTCGAGCACCGTATTTCTGGAAGTATCTGCAACATTTTCCGCCAAAGCTTTTATTTGGGGCCGGCCAGGCAGATCAGTCCGTTCAAAAACAATTCCTGAATTTTCTGCTGCTGGGTGAAAGGTTACACTGACCTCGGTGCCGGTGTGAAGCCCGGTGCCCGATAGGGTTACGCTTTTTGTAATAGTCTTTTGTTTAACCGTCATTCAGTTTTTCCCTGAAATAATTGTGCAAAAATAGGATTTTGGGTCTAACCTTAAAATTATTGGGCTCATTCTTTATCCTGTATGTGGTCACCCGATTCGAGTCGCCTGAGCCGGTCGACTATTTCAGGAAGCTTCCTGAAATAGACATATGCCCTTTGATAGGGCATAACTTCAAAGGCCGGGCTCCCCTGTACAGCGGTGTCGGTTTCCCGGATCGATTGTCCAAGGCCACTCTGAGCCGCGATGCGGGTACCGTCGGCAATGGTGATATGACCGATGATCCCGACTTGTCCGCCGATCATGCAATTTTTCCCGATACGTGTGGATCCTGACACACCCGTCTGGGCTGCAATAACCGTGTTCTCACCAATTTCGACATTATGAGCGATCTGAATCAGATTATCGAGCTTAACTCCTTTCCGGATGATCGTGGAGCCAATAGTAGCGCGGTCAATGGTTGTATTGGATCCGATCTCGACATAATCCTCAATCACCACATTCCCGATCTGGGGCACTTTGGTAAAATCACTTCCTGAAACCGGAGCGAATCCAAACCCGTCGCCTCCGATCACTACGCCGCTGTGGATGATACAGTGGCTGCCAATAATGGAATTGTTATGGATCCGGGCTCCTGAATAAATCCATGTATTATCACCGATCACTACCTCTTCACTGATATAGACCTGCGGAAAAATTTTGACATTGTTACCGATCCGGGCTTTCTTGCTGATATAGGAAAATGCGCCGACATATACATCCTTGCCAAGTGTTGCCTCTTCATGAACAAAAGCCATAGGTTCGATACCTGTGCGGTTCGGACGCTTTTCGACCATTGCCAGCAGGCGGGCCAAAGAACGGTAAGGATCATCAACCCGCACCAAGGTACAAGGGACAGGCTGTGACGGCACAAAATCGTTCCTGACTAAAACAACAGTAGCGGTGGTTTTATATAGGTAGGTCTGGTACTTCATATTAGCCAGAAAGCTCAGTGATCCCGGGCAGCTGTCCTCAATGCGGGAAACGTCATTGACCCGGGCTTCGGGATCGCCTTCAACCGTACCATCAAGGAAACCGGCTATTTGCGAGGCTGTGAATTCCATAGGAGCATCAGGTTATCAGTTTTAAACGAAAATACTCAGGTTATTATTGCTATCCTCATGAAATAACCACTTCGGATAACATAATAGGTACTTTGAGTCAGTCTGTCTGAGCAGGGACACATTGAAGATATCACTGATCTCCGACAAGGTCAGAAGTTGTCCGCTGTTATCCAGGAACAATATCTGATCCTCATTATCAGTATAGGCATTGTTGGCAATTACATCTGTAAACACCATGTATTCGGTTTCCGCATAAGACAAGCCGCAGGTGGTGACCAGCCGCTGCCGGAGATCCTCAACCTGGTCTTTGTCCCATGGAGTTTTCCTGATACGGATAGCAAACAGCCTGCGGTTCAGTAGTCCTTTTGACAGAAAAGAGAGCACCCTGTCGGGATGGTCAGCCCATACTTTCAGAACAGCAAAAATATCGGTATCATCCAGGTTTGAATAGCTTTCAAGCAGGAGATCCGGATCAGCCAGCGGATGCTCGCTCAGCGGTCCCGGATAAAGGAATCCTTCCAGGGCGGGCGTGGTAAATAGCCGGATTCCGTTCCAGGCAAGCTCACGTGCCCGGCTGAGTGCCATGACCAGCATTTGTTCAGCTGCCAGGACAGTTTTATGAAGATAGACCTGCCAGTACATCAATCTTCTGGAAATCAGGTACTTTTCAATGGAATAGATCCCTTTACGTTCAACGACCAGCCGGTCGTCGACTACCCGCAGCATCTTTATGATCCTTTCCGATCCAACCATTCCTTCCGTAACACCGGAGAAAAAGCTGTCGCGGTTCAGGTAATCCAGCCGATCCATATCGAGCTGGCTGGATACCAGCTGATGCAGAAAAGAACGCGGATAGGTACCGGTAAATATCTGAATAGCATGATCGAGCGCTCCTCCTGTACTTTTGTTCAGGCGATCCATGAATAGTCCCGATAATACCTCATGATCGACGGTTTCTACAATGCTGTGTTCCAGGGCATGGGAAAAAGGACCGTGTCCTATATCATGAAGAAGGATTGCAGCAATGGCTGAATCGCGTTCCTCTTCTTCTACCGGGTAATCCTTTCTGGAAATAACCTCAAGGGCTGAATTCATAAGGTGTGCCGCCCCGAGTGCATGCTGAAACCTGGTATGATTGGCGCCGGGATAAACATAGAAGGTTAAACCAAGCTGGCGGATTCTTCTTAATCGCTGAAAATAAGGATGATCCACAAGATCGTAAATCAGTTCCGATGGGATGTTGATAAATCCGTAGAGCGGATCGTTGATTATCTTTTTTTTGTTCGGTATGGTCCTGAAATCTTCGTGCATCCGCAGAAAATTTGATCTAAGTGCCTGCAATGTTACAATTTATTCATTTAAATATGTATTTTTGCATCCGATTGTGGGATTTCTGAACTAGGGGACGTGGTCCCCTATTTTTTGATCCGGAAAAAATGATAGTTAAAAAGCACATATACGGCGTTGTTGAGGAAATACTCCGGGATACAGGATTCTTCCTGGTAGACATACAGGTCTCACGGGGGAATCTCATCCAGGTTTTTCTTGATCATGCCGATGGTATCAATCTGGATCAATGTGCTGAATTCAGCAAAAAAATAGAAGATACGCTTAGCCGGAATGAGGAAGATTACGAACTTCAGGTTTCCTCGCCCGGACTGGGACAGCCGATACGTGTTATCCAACAATACCGGAAAGCTATCGGTCAAAAACTGGAAATCCTTTTAAATGATGGCGAAAAGATCAGGGGGATCCTTGAATCTGTCAGCGAAGCGGCCCCTGAACAGGAACCCGCGCTGATACTCAGGCTGTCAGGAATAAGGAGAAAGCCGGCGCCGGATCAACCGGTTGTCATTGAAATCAAGAGTATTGATTCGGCACGCATTGAAATTGAATTTAAACAGGTGTAAACAACAAGTTATGGAAAGCATAAACCTCATTGATACGTTTTCAGAGTTCAGGGAACTGAAGAGCATTGACCGTACCACCATGATGAGCGTTCTGGAGGATGTCTTCCGGAGCATGCTGATCAAACGGTTTGGTACTGACGAGAACTTTGACGTGATCATTAACGTCGACAAGGGCGACTTTGAGATCTGGAGAAACCGGACTGTTGTTGAAGACAATGAAGTTACGGATCCTAACCTGCAGATTTCAATCACTGATGCGAAACAGATTGATGACGACTACGAGGTAGGTGAAGATGTTACTGACGAAGTCAAGCTGGATGATTTTGGCCGCCGGGCGATATTATCCCTTCGGCAGAACCTGACGTCACGCATCATGGAACTGGAAAAGGACCATGTCTATTCAAAATACAAGGATAAAATCGGAGATATCATCACAGGGGAGGTTTACCAGGTATGGAACCGTGAGATCCTGATTCTTGACGATGAGGGGAATGAACTGATCCTGCCGAAATCGGAACAAATCCCGTCGGATTATTTCCGCAAGGGGGACGCCCTGAGGGCAGTGGTCATCAAAGTGGACATGCGGAACAACAGCCCTGTGATCATCCTTTCAAGAACGACGCCGATCTTTCTGCAGCGTTTGTTTGAGCTGGAGGTTCCTGAAATTTTTGACGGTCTGATCACGATTAAAAAGATTGTCAGGATTCCTGGCGAGCGCGCTAAAGTTGCCGTTGAATCCTATGACGAAAGGATCGATCCTGTTGGCGCCTGTGTAGGGATGAAAGGTTCAAGGATTCATGGAATTGTCCGTGAACTGAGAAATGAAAACATTGACGTAATCAACTATACCACAAACCTCCAGCTGTTTATCCAGCGGGCATTGAGCCCGGCGAAGATCAGCTCCATTCGCCTGAATGAAGATGACCGGAGAGCTGAAGTTTTCCTGAAACCGGAAGAGGTTTCACTGGCGATCGGCAAAGGGGGTTTGAATATTAAACTCGCCAGCATGCTGACGGAATATGAAATTGACGTATTTCGGGATATAGCTGAAGCTGAAGAAGATATAGACCTTGAGGAATTCGCCGACGAGATCGAAAGCTGGATTCTGGATGAACTGAAGGCCATTGGCTGTGACACAGCCCGGAGCGTACTCGATTTATCAGTTCAGGAACTGGTTAAACGCACCGATTTGGAAGAAGAAACGGTTAAGGAGGTTGTCAGAATCCTCCGTTCAGAATTTGAATAAACATTATGTCAGAGGTTAAACGATTAAGCAGGGTTGCCAAGGAGTGTAATGTCGGGATTCAGACGATAGTCGATTTCCTTCATAAAAAGGGATTCGATATCGAAAACAATCCCAACGCTAAAATTCCGCCGGAGGCTCTTCTCCTTGTAATGAAGGAGTACCAGAGCGACCTGGCGGCCAAGCGGGAGGCAGAACAGTTCAAAGAAGAACATAAGTACGAAACCCGTGCCTCCATTTCCATCGAAGACACTCCTGCCCTCAAAGTCGAAGAAGAGCCGGAACAGGAAGAGATGCTTCTTATCCAGGATACGCGCAGTTCATCAAACTACAACATCCTGGAACAGGAAACACCTGTGAAAGAGAAACATGCTGCTAAAACTGAACCTGAGACCGTTTCCGTCTCCGTTGAAAAACCAGCGGGTCCTAAAGTTGTGGGTAAGGTTGACCTTGAAAAACCGAAACCAAAGAGCAAGGCGAAGGAGAAGACAGAGAAGGTTGAAGAGGTTGAGAAGGTTGAGAAGGTTGAGAAGGTTGAGAAAGTTGATAAGGTTGAGAAAGTTGAGGGGGTTGAGAAGGGTGAGAAGGGTGAGAAAATTAAAGAAGAGGTGACTGCGCCTGCGAAAAAGGAAGAACCCGTTGAAGAAATCATGCGGCTTACTGAGGCCAAGGATCTTTTAGGTGAAGTTAAGGTAGTGGGTAAAATTGATATAGATTCGCTGAACCAGAAGACAAGGCCTGCGAAGAAATTTAGCAGGGATAAGGAGGCCAGGAAATCCGAACCCAAACCGAAGCAGCAAAAAGAAGAAGCTATTCCGGAGCCTTTGCTGGAGGAAAAAGAAGAAGAAGATGAACTCCGCAAGTCTTTCGAAAGGTATGCGGGGCCGGAACACAGGATAACTGTTAAAAAACTGGCCGGGCCAACAGTGGTGGGCAGGATTGACTTGCCGGTCGAAATTGAGCGCAGAAAAGAAAAAATCACGGTCACTCTGGCGGATGATCCTAATAAGAAAAAGAAGCGGAAACGCATTAGGAAAGACAAGATCTCACTGAACGAGCCCGCTGCCGAACGTGAAGCCGTAAAGGTCGGGAAGAAAAAGACCAAGGTTAAGAAGAAGATCACTAAAGTTGAGATCTCTGAAGAGGACGTTCAGCGCCAGATTAAAGACACATTGGCCCGTATGACCCCGAAGGGGAAATCAAAAGCTTCCAAGTACCGGCGGACCAAACGTGAACAGATCAGGCAAACTGCACAGGCAGAAGCCGAACAGGCAGAACTTGACAGCCACATCATTCAGGTAACCGAATTTGTGACTGCCAATGAACTGGCCAGCATGATGAACGTACAGGTCAATGAGATCATTTCCACCTGTATGTCTCTCGGTCTGTTCGTTTCAATCAATCAGCGGCTCGATGCCGAAACCATCTCGGTGGTGGCTGATGAATTTGGATTTGAGGTCGAGTTTATCAGTGTCGCCGTTCAGGAGGCAATTGAACAGGAAGCTGATCAGGAAGAAGATCTTCTTCCCCGGCCTCCTATTGTAACGGTAATGGGGCATGTTGACCACGGAAAGACATCTCTTCTCGATTATATCAGGAAAACAAATATCATTGCGGGTGAAGCCGGAGGTATTACACAGCATATCGGGGCATACAAGGTTGTACTCGATAACGGGAAAAACATTACTTTCCTCGATACTCCGGGTCATGAAGCTTTTACAGCCATGCGTGCTCGCGGAGCACAGGGTGCCGACATGGCCATCATTGTAATTGCTGCTGACGATGCCGTCATGCCTCAAACCATTGAAGCTATCAACCACGCGGCTGCAGCCGGTGTACCGATGGTCTTTGCCATCAACAAGATAGACAAGGACGGGGCCAATCCGGAGAAGATCAAGGAACAACTTGCCGGTATGAATTACCTGGTCGAGGATTGGGGAGGCAAATATCAGTCACAGGAAATCTCCGCGAAGAAGGGAATCGGTGTTAATGAGCTGCTTGAAAAAGTTCTCCTTGAAGCCGAAATCCTTGACCTGAAAGCCAATCCGGACAAGAAGGCATTGGGTCTGGTTGTCGAATCCTCACTGGATAAGGGCCGCGGCTATGTTGCCACGATCCTGGTTCAGGCTGGCACACTGCGGGTGGGCGACATTCTCCTGGCCGGGAGCTACTTCGGAAGAATCAAAGCCATGTTCAATGAACGCGGTAACTCATTGACCATAGCCGCTCCAAGCGAACCCGTTCTGGTGCTCGGTCTCAACGGAGCCCCGCAGGCCGGCGATAAATTCCACGTTCTCGAATCGGAAAAAGAAGCAAGGGAGATTGCCACCAAGCGCGAGCAGCTTCAGCGCGAACAGGATATCCGGACCCACAAGCATATCACCCTCGACGAAATCGGTCGCCGTATCGCGATTGGAAACTTCCAGGAACTCAATATCATTGTCAAAGGTGATGTGGACGGTTCTATCGAAGCCCTCTCTGATTCACTTATCAAACTGTCAACCCCTGAGATCCAGGTTAATATCATTCACAAAGCCGTCGGACAAATATCGGAAAGCGATATTCTGCTGGCAACAGCCTCCAACGCCATTGTGGTCGGATTCCAGGTCAGGCCATCCCTCAGCGCCAGGAAACTGGCCGAAAAGGAAGGCATCGAGATCCGCCTCTATTCAATCATTTATGACGCCATCAATGAGATCAAGGCAGCTATGGAAGGTATGCTCAGCCCTGAAATCAAAGAAGAGATCATCGGAACTCTGGAAGTTCTCGAAGCCTTTAAGATTACAAAGGTCGGAACGGTTGCCGGATGTATTGTCCGCGACGGGAAGATCGTACGAACTGCCAAAGTCCGCGTGATCCGTGACGGCATTGTCGTATATGATGGATTATTGGGATCCCTCAAGCGGTTCAAGGATGACGTCAAAGAAGTGGTCAGCGGCCTGGAATGCGGGCTTAACATAGACAACTATAACGACATCAAGGTTGGTGACGTGATTGAGCCGTATACCAGCAAAGAGATTAAGAAAACTTTGTAGGGTTATATAATAGGAAATCCCGCAGGAAAGCATGATTGTGCTTCTCTACGGGATTTTATATAGCTATAAAACTAGCCGATCAGTTTTTGATAGGAAGCTGCGTCATGCAGGCTGCTGAGTTCTGAAGGATCGGCAATTTTGATTTTGATCATCCAGCCTTCGCCATAAGGATCCTTGTTAACGGCCTCCGGACTGGTTTCCAGTGCGGGATTGACTTCCAGAACTTCACCCGATACAGGCATGTAAAGTTCTTCAACGGCTTTTACAGCTTCGATATTGCCGAAGGCTTCGCTCTTTCCGAGGTTTTCGCCAACCGTTTCAATCTCAACAAATACGATATCACCCAGATTTGACTGGGCATAATCGGAAATCCCGACGAAACCGAAATCCCCTTCAACCCGGATCCACTCATGATCCTGTGTGTACTTAAGATTCTGAGGTACGTTCATGGTTATGAAAATCTAAATTAGTTAATGGCCTTTCTGATCCAAAAGTAAGAAAATCCTGTTTATTTGCTCAGCGTGAATTTCAGATTGAAACCAATTTTAGTATTCGAAGTCGCATAAGCAGTCTGTACGATGGGCTTATTCAATACCTGATCATAATAGAACCTGAGGTTGAACCTGCTGTTGAGACGATAATCCATGGTGAATTTTGCAGTGATGGCGGTCTGCCCCGAAGTCGGTGTATTCACGTCCTCTTCCAGCTTCCTCATTATCATTATATTATCCCGGATGGACAGATCAAACCGGATATCCAGGTCTGACTGGAATTTTTTCTGTCCGCCGGCGGTCTTGATGGTGATCGGAACCTCCTCGAACCGGTAACCGGCACCAATGACCAGTTCATCCGACTTATTTTCCATCATCTGGTTATTGCTGAGGCTCAGTGAAAGAGTCCTTGACTTCTTGATCTCAAGCCTTGGCTGGAAACTGTTCGAGAGCTGCATATCGAAGCCGATCAGCGGGCTCAGCTGCTCAGAAATGTTTATAGTACCGATCTCACGCTCAGGGAGGAAGTTCTCCTGAACATCCCGGATGTAATTCAATCCATCGATCTCATCGGGATTATAATACAGGTTGGTCGTATAGGCACCAACCGAGTAAGTACTGCGGTAGCCATGACTCACGTTGAAATTCTTGACAAACTTCTTAAAGAATTCGAGCTTTTGGAGTCCTCCATAGGTAATCCTCCAGTTAGGCATCATGCTCAGCACTCCCGGCATCGCTTCCAGGCTGACCAGGCTGGGATCCTTGCCTGAATAGGCCGCCAGGAAAGCGGGTATCAGCACATCCTGGGAAGTGGGGCCATATCCGTCGGCATAACCCGGATACTGGCCGCTTGCCGGATCATAGGCCTGGCTTCCCGTAACCTGTTTACCCAGCCTTTGCTCAGCCAGGCGGTTCGAAATCACGATCCTGTTATTCTTGAATTTTTCAAAAGCATCGGAACGGTAGTCATTGTCAGCCGACAGGTTTTCGAACGCCGAACCAAGGGTAATCACAGTCATGCTGAAACTACCGCCATATATGATGTTCTCTGCATTAAACCTGCCATTGTCATAAATATAATACTGTTCGAGCTCCGAGTTCCTTGCATGTGTGGCATCAACGGATATCCTAAGGTCCGTAAATGGCTCGATGCTCGATGAGAGCCTGATGTTCTGATCGTAGCTGTTTGTATAAGCCTGATTCAGTGTAGAATCGGAAGTGAGCCAACCGTTCCCGGCCGCATAGTCACCAAAGGCAGCATCCTGCATGCCGAAGGCAAAGCCAAAACCGGGAGCCATCATGCCATTGGACGACCGGAGACCAAAAAGTTGCGGTTCGAGCAGGTACCCGGGGAGATACGTTCCGTTATCGCTTGTATAAGTTAGTGTAAGGTTTTTAACTCCCATGAGAATCCTGAGAAAGTTATCCGTGATAAAAATCAACGGATTCTCTTTAACCTCAACGGTACCGGTTACCTCAATCCTGGCACCCGGAATTTCCTTGTCAGACGTTACCTGGATTCGTCGCTCGTTCACAACAACCATTTCCACTTCAATCACGCGGTTGTTCGAATCATACATTTTGATCTTCACATCCTTGGTCATCAGATCATGAATAATGGTTTTGGGAACCTTGGCGATCAGGTTGATCTTATCGGCCTCAAATGTTACTTCTTTTGTTGGTTTTGTCTGTGTTGTGTTGGAACGTCGCCTGTACTTATCATCAATTTTTTTCAGATATCCCACTTTATTATAGAGGGTCTGCAGATTAGCGGTGCTGTTCATCTGGAAACTCCCGCTGTTCTGAACCTGATTACCCAGAACGATCGTATCTGCCGTGATGGGACCTGCCGTCCAGTCATATTCCACATTATAGCTTGCATTAGCTGTCAACCAGTTGAGAAGAGGAATCTTATTGATCGGAAGGTTGTAGGAGGTGACCAGTGAATGGTGATATTGTGTCGGGCGCCCGAACGCAGTGATATTGTTCCAGATACTGTCCCGTTTTTGTTCATAATCAGGGTCTCCACGCTGCATGGAGCCTTCGGGTTCATCAATCCGGGAAACATTGGAACTGTTGAATTCCAGCTTTAAATTACGGGTAAGATCCCAGCGAAAATCGAAATTGCTGTTCCAATTGAAATTCTTATTGAAGGTAGGCTCGATCTTAAGATCCGGATTCGACACGTTTCTTAGCTGGACCTCGTTGTAACGCCTTGCCATATTGCTCTGGAACCGTATCATGGATGGCTGGTAAAAGAGATTGAACTCCTTGATGATCTTATAGGCAGGTTTATCCAGAGCCTTGGATTTCTTCCAGGGTTCCCAGGGTTTCAGGTTATTCGCGGAATAAACATAACTGAGCACTCCGTTATACACCTTGTTAAGATTGGCTTCGGTCGTGATATTCCTGGCAAATGACTCACTGAATGCATATGAAACCGACCAGTTCGAAAGGCTGTATATTTTCGTTTCCTTTCTTTTATTTTTAGTGCTTATCGGGTCGATCCTGACATTGGTAAAGTTGATCGACCTCCTTCGGTTATAATCCTGGGAAATGTACAGAATGGAATCTTTTTCCTCCTTTGTTTTGGCGTTATTCAGCGCGGCTTCCAGGGGAATATCCGGGTCCAGGGGATTATACTGGGGATTTCGCTTAATTTCTGACATTCCGAAGTACATCGGGATCTGAACCCCGGCATTACGAGGGAAAAGTTTGCCAAGCTGGAGGCTGGTTGAAACGTCATACTGCAGGATTTCTTCCTTGCTCCGGTCCGCCACTTTTTTATCAATACTGCCAAAACCGGGAACACTGCCGCTACCGGAAAGGGAAAGGTTTCCCAGATCGGCCAGGTTGGCCGAGAGTCGCGCATTGGCTGCCCAGCCGCCCTTCTCATCAAAATCGGTCAGGCGGAGTTCATTAAACCAGATGATGGCTGTTTTTGACAAACCGTCGTCTGCTCCGGCATTATTGTTTTTCGAAGGATTCCTGACCCCGATCATGATCGTCCGTACATTGCTCATATTGGGATTCCCGACTATGATCAGCCGGTTGTTCCCGTCAGCCTGGGAATAGAGTGTTTCCAGGGTTACATTCGATCCTTCAACCCGGATTTCATCATTCCTGGCCTGCTTGATTTCCTGGAATTTTAGCAGCTCGATATTAAAGCTGTTGGCATCAGGCCAAACCTTATAGAGGTCAGCATCAAGCTCCTGGTCATATTTTGCCGGAGCCTTCAGGTGAGGAGTCAGGCTCAGCGGAATCTCATATTCATAATAGTTCTGGGTATAATCCGACCCGATCCGGATAAACGCACGGAGATCATTGTCTTCAAGCATGGTTTCATCGACAGCCTCAGCATGGACAAACATCCTCAGTCTTTTATACTGTCTCATGTCGATGCTCATATTCCGGAAGGAAGCACGGGCGTCACCGTCTTCCAGATCGGTCACCTTAAACTCAATGGATTGCTCATTCTTCTGGATCATTTGCGGATTGGTTGGATCCGTGATCCTGGTGATGCCGGGAGGAAGAACATAATTTACCGGATAGCGGTTACCGTTCTCTTCAATATTAACGGCCGATACCTCAAATTTAGCACGGGTATACTCGGGCGAACTGAGTTGCTCACCTCCCTCCATCAGGCTAAGATTATATTTTCTCCATTCGCCCCTTACCAGTTCAAGAGTGGCAAAACGCATATAAACCGTTTCACCGAAACCTCTCAGGAACATCCGGATAAACCGGATCGATTTAAAATCCTGGATACTTCCGACGGTTTTCTGGGGCTCATAAACCGGCACCTTGAACTGGTACCAGGTAACAGGCTCACCTTCATCATTTTTTCCGACAATAGCATCGGTGATATAGTTTTTCCCAACCTGAAAATCCTGTTTCTTCATACTGATCTTATACTGGAAATAGGATTCCGATTCATTCAGTGTATTATCGAGGTTGATATCCTCAACATCAGGGAGGGTCGTCGATTGTGTTGGGTATGACTCGGTGGATTGTTCGGATGTGGGCGAGTTCCCCTCGAAACCATTGAATTTTTTGTACCTGTCGAGGATCCCGATCTGACTGGCATCGTAATCCTGTCCCCGGTAATAATGATAATCATCGTTGGAGGGATCCAGCAGCGCATTCTCGTACAGTTCTGATGTCGGGCTGACGATCCGGGCCAGGTCGTCAAGGAATGTCTGGAAGAAGGTACGCTCATCCTCGTCGCCCAGTCCGTCAAGGCCCACATCCTGAAGCTTCCGGGATTCGATGTCGTTGTCAAAGGCATTGACAAACGACTGGACGACAGGCACCCTGCCCCATGCCGTGGTATCGACATAATTAAGTGTTGTCGTTCCGCTCAGACCGTTTTCAAAGGATTTCCGGCCATCTTTCAGGATATCTTCTGATACATTGCCAAGGTTGAAATAGACTGCCGGGTCAAGATCATCCCGGGTAACACCGTTCTTTTCATCCTCAACATAGGGATCCATCATCCAGAACTCGAGGTACTCAACGTTAGCCGCTTCAAAATCGTTTTGTTTCAGTTCACTCATGATCCCGGCCCAGCGTGTTTCCGGTGATTTGAGATAGCCCTCATTGTCCAGACCGGCCGAATAGGACGATCCGGATGTCTCATAATTATAGGGTCCCCTTTCATTAGGGTAGAAGGCCATGTTCAGGACCTGCAGATAGGTGGGAATATTGTTCGGGCTTTCCTTATAGGGGAAAATTTCCTGTTCCACGATCTCTCGGGTGAAATGGCTGTTCTGTTGTTCGGGATTGTTGGCGATATGGCTGGGGGTGGTAGAGTTGTTGCGGAGGAAGAGCGGATCAATATGATACCAGGCAAATTTGGCGCGGTTAGATCCGTAGGCCCAATCGTTGCTTTCAGCGGCTTCCGGGAACAGATCCGATTGGCCCGCCGGTGTGCTGGCTAAAACCCAGTTCTGCCTCTGCCGCAGTGAGAAAGCCGTTTCACTGCTTTCAAAATCATCCACAAGTGCCTCCCCTTCATCATTGGCATCCGAGTTGATAACGTTCGAATGTCCGGGTATCAGGTGGGCAAATTCACCGCTGAAATTGACAGTCGATCTTTCTTTCGTCTGGATCAGGGGAAGCTTGTCGATTGCACGGGTTAGCCAGGGTGCCTCTTTCCGGTAATTGGTATTCAGGCCCCACATGGTATTGGCTATAGGGATATTGTCGAGATCAACCTTATTGGTCAATGGCCGCTCCCTGAGATGAAGGATAGTTCCACCCAGGTTAAAATCCTTGTTGAAACGGTACTCCAGATGAGTTCCGAGCATTGCCTTCGACTGCACATTGAAGGTCGAGTTGTCCTCAAGTGATATTTTTATCGCGGTCCCTGATTCGAGCAAACCCTGGTTGATGATTTTCACAGTACCCATCGTGTAATCAACTGTATAATCAGAGTTTTCGGCCAGTTGCATTCCTCCGGCGGTGACCACCACACTGCCTTCGGGAATATTGGTAGCGTTAAGACGGATTTCAGAGGAGGAAGCTGATTTATAGGTACCCTTCAGGAGAAATTTATTTTTTTCCGCCTTCTGCTGTGCAACGGTCTGAGTCTCGGTATAAAGCTCTTCAAAAACGTATTTATCAGCGATCTCCTTGTTTTTCGAATTTCCACCTTCGATCTTTTTCCGCAGATAAGATCCGAAAGGTTCCAGAACCGGGAAGATGATCCTTCCTTTGGTGGAATTCACAGTCACCGATTCAATATAGTCAAAAACCCCATCAGGCTGGGGATCCAGCTGGGTATTCAGGTTATCCAGGTTAAGTACCTTCAGCAGGATCTCCCCGTCAATGGCTCCATTGGGAATGTAATTGATCGAGTTTCCGGTTTCATCATTGCGGTACAGAACGTCAAGGTAAAACTCATCTTTGTTAAGCCTGCCCGAGCCGAGACTGTAGATATTCTTCATCATCAGATCCCATGTAGGCAGAGTAGGAGTCTGGTTTGTGCCTTTTAACAATTTCAGGATCAGAGAAGGTGCATCGGAAGAAACATCCTTGTTTACCTCGGATGCGAATTCCCCGACACGGAATACCTGCCCGCCAACCGTGTATTCATACGCTACGGCCAGGATCTCGTCGGCATTCAGGGACTGGTTGAGCGAAATGTAACCCAGCTTGGCATTGAGCTGATACTCATCCGAAGAGAGTTTCCGGGCATTTTCAATCTTTTCATAATCCTGCCCGCCCAAGAATCCATAGGATGCCAAAGGGGCAAGTACGCTGGTAACCTGACCAATATTCCGGATACCGGCATATTCTGTCAACAGGGACTGATAAAGCGTGTTCAGGTCGTTGTATGGATACCTTCCGGAGCCGCTGACCTTGACAAAATCATTATTGAAGATGTTGGTATCACCGGGAAGGATCCCCTCGGCCAGGTCGAGAAAGGCCACGATATTCCTGGATTGGTCGAAATTGCCGTTCTTATTGGTCACCCACACCTCTACCTTGGTCACGTTGATCCCGGAGTTGATTACCGGTGTGTTTCTAAGGGCCTGATCATAAATATCCCTGAAATACTGGGAAAGGAAGAAGTGTTTATTGGCATCATAGTCATCGGCGCTCACTTCAAATTCGTTGGCAACCGCTCCACCCTGTACCTCGATTGATTCGGATTGTCCCTGCTGTTGCGAGAAAATACTGGTAACAGTCAGGCGTCCGAACTGCATCTCCGTTTTGATGCCGAACAAACTCTGGCTACCGGTTATGAGTGATCCGGAAAGGGGCAGGCTGACATTCCCGGCCTCGATCTTTCTCAGGATCTCATCATCTTTACCGGTATAGCCTATGTGCGTTTTATTTTCAAAATCAAAGGTCGCTTCGGTATTGTAACTGATCCCCAGTTCCAGTTTGTCACCGATCTGCCCGGTGACGTTCATCTGGATGGTGTTGTCGAAATCAAAAGTGACATTCTTCCTCACCTTTTCTGCCAGGTTCGGGTTATCGGTTTTATTGATCTGGACACCGAAAATCAGTTCGGCCGATCCCTGAGGGTTGATATTGATGGTATTGGAACCGAAAATACGGTCAAAAGCCTCGCCACCGATATAGAGTTTTGGTATCAGGCCCTGCTGCGACTGGAATCTTTCACCCCCTACCCGTTGCATCCAGTAATCGCGGATAGCGGTATTGAAATCATATTGGCGATACTGATTCTGATTGAGATAATAAGGATCGGTAAGGCTTTTATCACCCAGCCGTTTTTCAAATTTGTACTCATTCAAAATCGGATCATACTCTATGACGGAGGTGAGGTTCTTCGGGGTGTTCAGGTACAGGGGAGATTTGGGAATTCCCGAAAGGGACCAGGGAAAGCCCGGATCAACCGGGATCGGATACCGGAGTCCGAGGGTGGTATCCCTTTTGGTCGTATCAGCAGCCTGACGGTTCTGTGCCGTCACATTCCGTTGCTGACCGCTGGCACTGCCGATTCCGAACACACCAAGTATCAGGAAAAGTGTACTGAAGATGAGTAGTTTAATCGACGATCTGAACTGCATAGAGGTTCCGGTAGATACTATTAGAGTTTTTTCAGGGCTTGCTTTACCAGTTCTTCGGGCCCTGTTGAAGGAGCATCCCCAAGGATCTGATCGAGGGCTTTAGCCGATTCATTCCGGCTGAAACCAAGCATTACCAAAGCTGATAACGCTTCATCCCGGGAGGTATTGCCCCCGGTCGGCAAATTTCCCGACACTTCCTCTGTTTTTGACAGTTTATCGCGCAAATCAATGATGACCCGCTGTGCGGTTTTTATCCCCACCCCCTTTACGCTTTTAAGCAGGGTGACGTTGTCGGTCTGGATAGCTCTCCGGATATCGGGAGTCGTCAGGTAGGAAAGCATCATTCTGGCAGTATTGGGTCCGATACCGCTGACCGATATAAGGAGCCTGAACATTTCACGCTCTTCGCGGGCATGAAATCCATACAGGATATGGTTGTCTTCCCGTATGATCTCCTCAATATGCAATGTAACCTGTTCCTGTCCCCGGAGGGTGGCATAGGTTTGAAGCGATACCTGGATCTGATAACCGATCCCTCCCTGTTCAACAATGGCACAGGCAGGTGTCAGGTCCGCCAGTTTTCCCGTTATGTATTCAAAAATCGCCATCGGATCTATCCTGATTACTATTGAACCCCCATTGCATTCCTCCTGAGGTCGCGGTTGGCTTTACGCGTTTTGTAAATATCGACAGCAAGATAAATGGCCTGTCTCATCGAATCAGGGCTTGCCTGATCAAGACCGGCTATCTCATAAGCAGTTCCGTGTGCAGGTGAGGTCCTGACAACGGGAAGGCCGGCTGTGAAATTCACGCCGGTATCGAAAGAAAGGGCTTTAAAGGGCGCCAGGCCCTGATCATGATACATAGCAAGTACCGCATCGAATTTCTGGTAAAGGCCTGATCCGAAATACCCGTCGGCAGCATAAGGCCCGAGAGCCATGATGTTATCCTGCCGGGCTTTTTCAAGGGCCGGTTTGATCACCTCCTCCTCTTCCTGACCGATCAGCCCCTGGTCACCTGAATGCGGATTCAGTCCCAATAAGGCAATCCTTGGCGCCTGAATATCGAAATCATTTCGCAGGGAATGATCCAGTAATCGCAATTTTCTCAGTATTAAATCACTCGTCAGCTCTGCAGAAACCTGGTTCAGCGGAATATGACCGGTTACCACTCCGACTTTTAAATAGTCGCTAACCATGAGCATCAGGACTTCGGGGACACCCAATTTTTCCTGCAGATACTCGGTATGACCGGCAAAACTGAAATCTTTGCTCTGGATATTGTGTTTATTGATCGGGGCTGTAACAAGCAGGTCGATCTGATGTTCCATCAGGTCCCTGACGGCCATTTCCAGAGTGATAAAAGCCGCTTCACCGGCATACCCTGATGATTTACCCAACTCTACCCTGACATTATCATCGAGGCAGTTGATCAGGTTGGCACGCCTGTTATTGGCTTCCTTGGCGGTTGCGATCGTGTTCAGGCTGAAATTCGGAATATTCAGGGCTTTCCTGTGGTAAGCCAGTACTTTTGGGGAACCGTAAACCACCGGCGTGCATATTTCGAGTATCCTGGGATCGAGTAAAGCTTTGATGATCACTTCATATCCGATTCCGTTGATATCACCCTGGGTTATACCGACCACTATTTTTTGATCTTCCATACGTTTCTTTAGAGTTGATACTGTTTTTTTATGAATTCAAGGAGGAGTCTGACCCCGGTTCCGGTACCCCCGATACCCCTGTAGGATTCACGGGAAATGAGGTAGGCAGTTCCGGCTATGTCGAGATGGATCCATGGATAATTTGTAAAACGTTCCAGGAATTTTCCAGCCGCTATGGCACCGGCCATACGCCCCCCGATGTTTTTCACATCGGCGATTTCGGAATCCAGCAGTTTGCCATACTCTTCCCACAAAGGAAACCTGACAAGCCGTTCATGAACGGAAAATCCTGCTTGCTCAAGGATTGAGAATACCTGGTCCGGTGCATTTCCCATCATGGCTGCAGCCTCCGAGCCGAGAGTCATCTGTGCGGACCCGGTCAGGGTTGCGAGATCAATGACAAGCCCGGGCTGGTATTTCTTTGCATAGCTGAGTGCATCGGCCAGGATCAGCCGTCCTTCGGCATCGCAGTTCATCACTTCCACCGAGGTACCGTCATGCATGCGGATGACATCACCCGGAGCAAATGCGTTACCATCAGGACGGTTATCGGTGGCGGGAATCAGTCCCACAACCTTAACCGGAAGGCCCAGACGGGCAATTCCATAAAGGATCCCGGCTACGGCGGCGGCTCCTGCCATATCGGATTTCATTTCATCCATGCTGGCAGGAGTGGGTTTAAGGCTCAATCCGCCTGTGTCAAACATGATCCCTTTGCCAATGAGGACCAGGGGGGCTGAATTGACTGCCTTCTCGGGTTCCCAGGTGATGATAATAAAGCGGGGCGGATCGATGCTTCCCCGGTTGACGGCCAGCAGTCCGCCCATCTTCAGGGATTCGATCTGTATTTTATCAAGCACCTCAACCGTGAGCCCGACTTCCCTGCACATACGTGTGATCTCCAAACCCAATTGCGGGGCATTCAGGAACGCTGCCGGCTCATTAACCAGGTCGCGGCAGATTGTTACAGAATCAATTCTTGCACTCAGTTCCCTGATCATATCCGGTTTACCCTTGAGGACACCCAGACGCTGGAGGGAGTGTCTCTTTTCATCAGGCTTGGAAAAATATTTCATGAACTGATACCCGCTGAGCGCCAGCCCTTCAGCAAGAGCTTCCGCATAACGATCTTCTCGCGTACGGTTATCCAGCACCAGTTCTTCCCATTTAAACCGGTTGGCCAGCTCATGAATGTCGTACCCGGCAATCCTCAGTGATTCAACCAAGGCATCCCCCTTTTTCTCCGGATCGGTTATCAGGATAATCTCAAAATGGTCGTAACGGTTCAGCAGGAAAAGTTTCTGCTTGGTATCCAGACACCGGCTGATATATTCCTTCTCCGGCAAGGGCCACTCCAGATCGAGGACCTCATCGGATGATGAGAAAAGCATGATCCGGTTCTGGACCGGTAAAACAATATCCGTACTGAATAGCAGCATGACGGTAAGAACTGATATAGCGGGTAAAGTTAAAAAAATCCGGGGCAAACTGATCGGAGGGCCTGACAATTAGCCTAACTTGCGGCACCCGGAACAAAGATAGATGAACGTTATCGGCAATATTCTCGCAAAAGCGGTGGATGGAGCCTTTCTCTCAAGGGAGGAAGGGATAGAGATTTATCTCCATGCCGGAGACGGAGAGCTGATGGAGTCAGCCGACCGGATCAGGTGGAAGCTGCATCCGGAGCCGCGTGTCAGCTGGATCATCGACCGGAACGTCAATATCACAAACATCTGCGTTTCATTCTGCAAATTCTGCAATTTCTGCAGGAAGAAGAGTGATGGGGATGCCTATATCACTACAATCGAACAGTACCGCGGAAAAATAAAGGAGCTGTTCAGTCTGGGAGGCCGGCAGCTGTTGTTGCAGGGAGGAATGCACCCTGATCTGGGCTTGAAATTTTATACTGATTTATTTCGCAAGCTGAAAGAGGAATTTCCTGAACTCCGCCTGCATGCCCTGGGACCTCCGGAAATCGTTCACCTGGCACAGATGGAGGGAATGGATTATGACACCATACTGAATAAGCTCCGGGCAGCCGGACTGGATTCGCTGCCGGGTGCCGGTGCCGAAATCCTGGTTGACCGTGTCCGCCGGATCGTTTCAAAAGGAAAATGTACGGCAGATGAATGGATTGAGGTAATGCGGACAGCTCACCGGATCCTGTTGCCGACATCAGCCACTATGATGTTTGGCCATGCCGAAACCCTGGAGGAACGGGTTGATCATATCCTCAGGATCCGGGAGCTGCAATCCGAGAAGCCCCGAAACAGCCTGGGATTCCTGAACTTTGTTCCCTGGCCCTTCCAGGATCAGGGAACGGTTCTTCGCGATGAGATGGGTATCCGGAGTTCGGTGGATGCAAGGCAATATATCCGTTTGCTGGCCCTTTCGAGAATCCTCCTGCCCAATATCAGTCATATTCAGGCCTCCTGGCTCACCGTGGGGAAAACCGCAGGGCAGATTTGCCTGCATGCAGGAGCCGACGATTTCGGTTCCATCATGATTGAGGAAAATGTGGTCTCCGCTGCAGGTTCAAAAAATATTATGGATAAAATCCATATGGAGGAAGCCATCCGGGAAGCCGGATTTACCCCATGCCTTCGCAACCAATTATTTGAGCTAAGCGCTTAATCCGGAAAATCAACCGTTTTCAGGATACCTTCCAGTTTTCTGACCTGGTCTCTCTTATCTTTGTTCGGGGCATAAACATACCCGAATACGGTGACGATCCTGCTTCTTTTCTCATCGACATAAGACCAGGAGATAAACGGCCCTCCCATAAAGTCTCCTTCAGTCTCCCAGAGTCCTTTCAGTTCAACCGCATAATTGCCGTTAACCGTCAGGTTCCGGGTTAGGACAGGAAAGTCAAGCACCAGGGCCATGTAAGAACCTTTTGACGGTCCGGGAACCCTGGGTTTAAGGTGCTGATCGGTAAAGGAGAGCAGGTTGGCATAGGCCAACTGGGATTGATCGGTATAAGGATATTCCCATATTAAAACCCCAATTGTCATATCAGCCGGATCAAAATGGATCCATGTAAAATTGCCTGTATCAAGCCTGGGTTCGAATCCTTTCGGAAAGCTGGCAATAATCTCATGTTTCCGGAGGAGCTGTGCAGCCAGTTCCTCATTCCGGTATCTTATGCTGTAATCAGCCTGCCTGTTTACCTCGCCTTCCCGCAGGGTTTCTACGATTGTGGTTTTATTTTTTACGATCAGGTCCATGAGCTGTTCCCGATCGGCAGCGTTGATACGTATCAGTATCTGCCCACTTGACCAATAGTCCTTGTAGGCCTTGAAATCCGGTTGTACATATTGTGAGCCTACATCGATGATGACCAGATTGCGTGATGGACGGATCATGTTATTCAGAGCCGATGGAGGCAGGTGGACAGTACTAAACATGGCTTCTGCTCCCTCCATTGCGGAACCCGGAAGTGCCGGTTCAGGCTGCGTAAGAAAATGCACAAGGGTATCTCCGACTGCACCTTTGTAAAGATCATCCGCCAGGATAATTACCACTTCACCGGGCCTGCCGGTACTGGGAGGCATCGGAGTTTTATCTGCACCCTTGCAACCACTCAGGATTACCAGTAGGAAAGACAGGGCTGCGATCAAAATTTGCTTTGCCTTCATGAGCTTTATTTTTGGAATAACTTCAAGATATCGTTACCGTTTGCGTAGAGGACAAGGGCAAGCAGCAGCACCATTCCGATAATCTGGGCGACTTCCATGAATTTGTCGCTGGGGCGTCGGCCGGTGATCATTTCAAAGGTAAGGAAAAAAACATGTCCGCCGTCAAGGGCAGGTATCGGAAGAATATTTAAAACAGCCAGCATAATGGAGAGGAACGCCGTCATGTTCCAGAATATTTCCCAGTTCCATGCAGCCGGAAAGATATTTCCGATAGCGATGAAGCCGCCGAGGGACTTGTAAGCCTTGGTTTCAGGACTGAAAACCAGTTTAAGATCTTTAAGATAGGAGGAGATCGTCTGTATCCCTTTTTTAATACCGGCAGGGAACGAAGCGAAAAAGCCGTAGTTAATCTCTTTAAGCTCAAAGAATTTAGCCGGCGCCACGGGATAAACCCCTATTTTACCTGTTTCAGGGACCACCATGGTTAACTCAATCCGTTCTCCCTGCCGGTCAATGTTAACCCTGACGGTATCCCCAATCCGCTTCTGCAGCTCCATGGCAAAAAGACTAAAGTAGGGCAGATCTGTGCCATCGATTCCGACGATCCTATCATCCACCTGCATACCGCCTTTTTTGGCCGGGGAACCACTGACAAAATCCTTGACAACAAAAGGATAAGCAGTATAAATGAAACTCTTTTTTTCAATAAACCGGGCCACAAAATCGGATGGTACATCGATATTCAAGACCTCCCCGTTACGGTCGATCTGTATGGTTTTGGCACCGTTGTACACAATTTCCGGGACCACATCGTTAAAGTCTTCAATTTCCCTGTTCCCTACAGTCAGGATCTTGTCCCCGTTCTGAAGCCCTATTCTGGTAGCCAATGAATCACAGATGATTCCATATTTTACGTTTTTTGTCGGCAGGTATTCTTCACCCCAGGCAAACAGTACCATGGAATAGATCAGAAACGCGAAGAGAACGTTAAACAGCACACCTCCAAGCATGATCAGGAGTCTCTGGCCTGATGGTTTGGAGCGAAACTCGTAAGGTTTGGGTTCCTGTTTCATGGTTTCGCGGTCCATGGATTCGTCGATCATGCCGGCAATCTTGACGTACCCGCCGAGCGGAAGCCATCCTATCCCATATTCAGTTTCCCCCTTTTTAATCTTGAACAGGGAAAACCAGGGATTGAAGAACAGGTAAAATTTCTCAACCCGTGTTTTAAAGATCTTGGCAAAGGTAAAATGTCCGAATTCGTGGATAATCACCAGGATTGAAAGGCTTAGCAGGAGTTGTGCGGCTTTGATCAGGATTGTCATTGGAAAATAAGTATTAAACAAATGATAAGGCCAGTTTCCTGGCTTCATAATCAGATTCTATATAATCAGGTAAACCGGCGGATGTCAGGAAAGTTGCTTTTTCGAGCGTTTTTTCGATGATCCGCGTCATGCCGGAAAAACCGGTCCGGTCATTAAGAAAAGCATCTACAGCCACTTCGTTGGCGGCATTCATAATGCACGGAAGGTTACCGCCCTTCCTCATAACTTCCAGGGCAATAGCCAGGTTTGGAAATCTTTCGGTATCGGGCGGTTCAAAGGTCAGGTCGGGGTATGCTGAAAAACTGAACCGGGGGAATGAGCTCAGGAGCCTGTCGGGGTAGCTGAGTGCATATTGTATGGGCAGTCTCATGTCGGGCAGCCCCATCTGTGCCTTGATTGAGCCATCGATAAACTGTACCATTGAATGGATAACCGATTGCGGGTGAACGATCACATCGATCTGGTCCGGTCTGACACCGAAGAGCCATTTTGCCTCTATTGCTTCCAGCCCCTTATTCATCAGGGTTGCTGAATCAATCGTGATCTTGGAGCCCATTTTCCAGGTGGGATGCCTCAGTGCATCATGCCGGGTAACCTGCCTAAGAGACTCAAGTGGAAATTTACGAAAAGGTCCTCCGGATGCTGTGATCCAGATTTTTTCGATTTCTTGTTGCTTTTCTCCGGTCAGGCACTGGAATATCGCTGAATGTTCCGAATCAACGGGAAGGATTGGAACCCCTTTTTCTGCAGCCATCCGGGTAACGAGTTCCCCTGCAACAACCAGGGTTTCCTTGTTGGCCAGGGCAATCTGCTTGCCCGATTGAATTGCGCGGAGAGTTGGAATCAAACCTGAAAATCCCACCATGGCAGTAAGCACCATATCAACCTGATCATCAGCAACCACTTCTTCGAGGCAGTCCGGTCCCCCAAGAACTTTAATACCGGAGCCTGAAAGAGCCTTCCTGACGGTTTCAGAGTGATTTTCATCGGTAATAACTACGGTGTCCGGCATAAAGCGCAGGGCCTGTCCTATCAGTTCCTGATAATTGGACCTGGCGGTCAGGACCCGGACAGAAAACTCCGCCGGGTGATGACTGATCACCTCCAGGGCCTGTTTGCCGATAGAGCCGGTGGAACCGAGGATAGCGATCCGTTTCATTATTCGAACGCAATAAAATGTTCGGGATTCAGGGCTGTTCCCTGGTGCCACAATTCGAAGTGAAGATGGGGCCCGGTTGTAAGCTCACCGGTATTTCCGACAGTTGCGATCACCTCACCCGCTTTGACGCGGTCCCCCATTCTTTTAAAGAGTTCCTTGTTATGCTTGTATACCGATATCAGGTTATAATCATGTTGAATCTGAATGGTATATCCCGTTTCGCTCGTGAAATCGGCAAAAATAACCGTCCCGTCGAGGGCTGCTTTAATGCCGAGATTCGCTGCAGTTGCTATATCCACTCCATAATGTCCGCGGGCATAATCGAAATGTGAGATGATCAGCCCCCTGACCGGCGGAAAGAAATACAACTGGTTAAGATTGCTCCCTTCCTGAAGCGCACTCTGAGGATTCAGGTTAAAACGCTGGGCTTTTTCAACTTCAATCCTTAATAACGAATCATCCGTTGACCGGGTATCTGAAATGTCCTGAATGGATATTTTGGAAGTCCCTTCATCGGTTGAATGTATTTTTGTGTCTCCTCCGTTTATTATAGTGATCAGGTTTGATATAAACTGATCTTTCAATTGCAGCTGATAATCCAGGGAATCCAGCCTGAGAGCATTCATACGGATATTCCGGGTCATCTCTGCATTCGGATATCCCGGGATCAGACGTTTTACCGGTGTATAAACGATCAGGGCAACCACTATGATCGTATATATTGTCAACGACAGAGCCAGTGCGTTGATCACATTCATCCGCGAGAGCTTCATCTGCCAAACCTCCTCAAAGGAGGTCTCCCGCATGATAACAAGCCGGTACTTGCTTTTAAGCTTGTGTACCAGTTTCTTCTTTTGCTGCTGCTTTGCCATAATGGCGCCAGTTGTTATTGGGGCAAAGATAGATTAATATGTTGAAATGGTTGAAGAGGTTGAAATGGTTGAAATGGTTGAAATGGTTTAGATGTGGAGATATGGAAATTAATATTATCTTTGCGGTCGCAAACAGTGCGGGGTGGAGCAGTTGGTAGCTCGTTGGGCTCATAACCCAAAGGTCGCAGGTTCAAGTCCTGTCCCCGCTACAAGGAAAATAAAAAGCCTCCGGAAACCGGAGGCTTTTTATTTATGATTTCGATAGAATTTCTTAAGAAGTAACGCCAAAAGTTACGGTATTACGATCATTTCAACATTAATGGTTACTGTTTTACCTTCCGCAACCATAAATGGAGAGAGGTATTCATTACCGAGTGCACCCGATCCGTACCAGCCAACAATATCACCAGAGGTCCAACTGCCGGTTTGGTCGCAGTCTACCCATGCATCCAGGAGATAATTGCCGGGAACCACATCGGTGAATGAAAAACTAATCTTTGAGGTAGTCCCTGAAACATCAGCAATTCGAACGGGATTGTAGTTGGCCCAGTCGTTATCCGACAAGTATAAGGCAACCTGGGCATTGCTGATGTCACCAAGAGTACCTGCCTTGAGTTTTACCGTACCAACAATTTTGGTTGTCTTTTCAACGATCACTTCCTTCTGGCAAGAGGTAAACAATAGGGCTCCGATAAGAGACAGCCCTATTATACCCCAAAACGAGTTTTTAGTTTTCATAGGTTTCATATTAGATTAATGTTAGTTTAATTCTTTTCTGCAATTCCGAAAACTACAAAAAGGCTTATAAAAATAAAAATAATACTCATTAATAAGCAAAAATCCCCACCATTTTTTATTGAATTACTACCTTTTTTACCCAGTTTTTGTCTTCCGTTTGAAAACAAATAAAATAAACACCTGAACTCCAGCCTTTTACATTAATTTCAATAGCCCTGGCAGAATTGGGTCCGACTTTCTCCAAATAGGCTACCCTGCCATATAAATCGGTAATTCTGACTATGGCGTCTTCTCCCGGAAGTGAGGGCAACCGGATATTCAGCCATTCTGTAGCAGGAACAGGGTACACCACGAGGGAGGTTTCCAGGGCATCGTCGGTTATGCCGGTTGTTCCGGCGACAATAACCGGTGTTATTGACTGATTATTCGTTTCATCCGATTCGTTTACCGCATTGTCCTTGTCCACTAACCCAATCAGAAAATACTGACCGGGAGTAACACTGGACTGCAACGTGAAGTTGCCTGACAGCTTGATAGTTGCTTTTGGCACCAATATTCGTGTGGATTCCTCAACAAGTTTCTTATCAGTGCCATCAAATATTTCATCAGATGACAGGTAAAAGGTGATCTTAACAGAAGAGGCCGTTGCATCCCCACCGTTATAGACGATACCTGATACTCTGACATTCGTACTCGGAGTGATAACCAGAGGATAGAAGGAGACATTGACGATCTGGAGATCGGCAGTTTCTCCTTCGATGACCAGGATTTGGGAAGCAACATTATTATTCTCATTGGATTCCTGAATTTCATTCAGGCCATCTGCCATGATCAGGGTATACCAGGTACCGGATTCTATTTCATCGGGCAGTGCTATATCTTCTCCGCTGATCGAGACTTGGTCCCCGGCATCCAGCGGATCCATCGTACCATAGGCCAGGTACAGATCATTGGCGTCAATAGTGAGGTCTTGAGAGAGATATACCTGCACCTGATTGGCGGGAGCCTGGTTGCCTCCGATATTAAGTAAGGTACAGGTTATGTCAATAGAACCACCTGGAACGACCGTCCCAGGGGTCACCAAGAAATCCTGAATGGTCAAATCAGGCTTGGCTTCATTGGTGACCGTCACAGTTACTTCATTTGACTTAGCTGATTCTCCGGCCGGGGAAGAGTAAATAGCGGTAACGTAATAAGTATACGTTCCCAGCGTCAGTCCGGGATCGAAGAACTCAAACCAGGCCGGGTCATTGATTGTGGAGACTTTAATTGAATTCCTGTAAACGGCGAAACCGGCCAGTGTACCGCCACCGGGATCTGGTTCCTGCCAGTTGAGCCTGATCGTTGTCTGTGCAACCTGGGCTACCAGGTTTCTCGGTGGATTCAGCGCCGGATTTCCAATATTCAGGATTGTTGAAGCCTGGTTATTGTTTTCGATTGACTCGGCCACTGCACCATCTGCGTCGGCCAGGAACAGGACAAACCACTTGCCGTCTGCAATAGTTTCCGGAACGGTTATATTTTCACCGGATACATCAATTGTGGCTCCTGCCGACAGGGCATTCATCGCACCCCAGGCAAGTTGTCTGTCTCCTGAATCAAATATTTCATCAGTCGACAAATAGATCCTGAGGGTGCTGGAACCTGCCTCGGCAGCTCCGTCGTTATGAAGCGTACAGCTCAGGCTGACCGTTCCCCCTGGTTCCACATTTACCGGCAGTATGGCTGGATCAGTGATGACCAGGTCGGGCTTGTCGCTCCCTCCCACGGAAACAGTCACCGCATTGGACGGGACCGATTCCCCGGTTGGAGAAGTATACCGCGCCGTTACTTGGTACTGGTACGTTCCATCTGCCAGGTTGGGATCGGTGTATGTCAATACATTCGGATCAGACGGGGTTGCAATGACCGTCTGGTTCCTGAAAACTTTAAAACCGCTGAGAGTACCATTCCCGGATACAGGCTTTTCCCAAGCCAGTGTTACATTAGAACCGGTAAGGGTGGCTGTCAGGTTCCTGGGCGGATTAAAGGCTCCACCTGATCCCACAGTAAACTTGATAGTACTTCCGGCTTCTCCGATATTTGATATTTTGATCCCGCCGGGAGAACCGTTACTAAGGAAACAGGAAGGATTGGTATTGTCGGCGAAATCGGTGCGTCCCAGGGTCGAACTGAAAGGCGCTGCATTTATGTTGCCATTGTTCCTGGTTGTTCCATTGGGGCGGTATACATAAACTTCGTCCGGTGGCCCGTCCGCATTGCCCTCTAACGATTGATTGACCCGGTAAATAATAAGCCCTGTGCCAACGAGGCTTGACTCAAAGCGGCCTTCGGCTTTCCGGTATTCAACCACAAAAAATTCCGAGGTCGAGTTCGGCGAAGCAATCTTATATGCAGCATAACCGTCCTGCGAGAGTGGTTTAAGCGAATATTCCCCGTCAGCGGTAATTGATGGTATCTGGGAAAACCATTTGCCATACTTCATTTTCATGTAAGCGCTCATGTGCTGCGGTGGTGTTTTGTCATGGGCCATCAGATCCCAGGGCCCGACAGGCGTAATATCATCGTTTTCATAGCGATACAGATCAGGAGCTCCCAGGCTGTGGAACATCTCATGACACAGTACGCTAACGCCGAGAGCTTCAGAAAGCTGGAAATTGAAATCATATACTATGGCGTCGTTTATCGAGACTGCATAATCGTCATACAGATACCATTGGTGTGGCCAAAGCATGTCGCTCCATCCATCTGTTTTACCTTTAACGATAAAACACACATTGTCAACCTTCTTGTCATTATCATGATCATAATCAATCCCACTGGCCTCCACCTCTGCTTTAACAAAAAGCACCGCATTCCTCAGCAGGGTCATCTCACGGTTGATGTAGTCAATGTCGGTCCGGTAACCTTCCTGATTGGATACGCTATAAGGCTGATAATACCGGCGCGGATGGGTGTCCTGGTAAGATACTATGGTTGTTCCCGACGGATTCGGGTAAAATGTGGTGCTCAGATTCAGCTGATTTTTCGAAACCTCCTTGAAATACTCTGTCATGGAAACCGTATTTGTTCCGTTGAACTGGGAAGAATAAACATTCAGGGATTCTGTGTATTCGGGCTGGTCACTGAACCGGATGAAAACGACCAAATTGTTATAGGCCCCGGTAGTCGTAAAGGAACGTCCGGTTTTGAATGCGGGTTCCTTAAACTTTTGAGAAAACAGCTCCCGGTATTTTTCAGAACTGATATTCAATCCGGGCGTAAGGCCTGACGATGAAGGATCATCCCTACCGGGGACCAAGCGTGTGGGAACTAGAACATCCCCCTGTTTCGCCGCATACACGAAATAGCCTGTTTCAGGATTATACACTATTGTATAGCGCTGAGCATCATGAAGCCAGTGGTAATATTCATCTCCTGTAGCATAACAATTCAGGATGGTCCCATCGGGCTGGGTATATTGTTGTGGAACAAATTCAAGGTAGGCAGCAGATACATGCGCGCCAAATCCACAGAGAATGACCGCAACAAGAAAAAATCTGATTGTTTTCATAGGTCCCGCGTGCTGGTTTTAAGAATAAAGTTACACAATTAGCCGCAGTAATCATCCTGTTATCAGGACCATTGTTTGTCTATCCGGTTTCGGGTCAGGTTACCGAAAGAGAAAAGCATTTGCGAAACCTGGCAATAACCGGCGAATCGGGATGGAAAACGGAAAACAACCTGACCATTGCCTTTTCGCAGGTTTCATTAACGAACTGGGCAGCAGGAGGCCAGAACTCCATGTCGGTAAACGGCCGTTTCAATGGCTTTTATAATTATAAGAAAAACCACCTGGCATGGGATAACCAGGTCGACGTAGGATACGGACTCTTAAAACAGGGAAAAACCATCTGGCAGAAAACAGATGACCGTTTTGAATTGCTGTCCAAAGTGGGTTACCGGTTTTCCGAAGTATTAAACGCTGCTGCCCTGGCCAGCTTTAAAACCCAGTTTACGCCCGGGTATTCAAAACCCGAAGGCGGGGTGCGGATATCCGATTTATTCTCACCTGCCTATTTTCTGGGTGCTATCGGTGTTGATTACAAAAAGGGAGAGAATTTTACCCTCTTTGCCTCTCCTATAACCACAAAAATGACCTTTGTCATTGATGACAGTCTATCATCAGCCGGCGCATTCGGGGTAAAACCCGGTGAGAAATTCAGGGCTGAGCTTGGAGGATATATCCGGATGGTTTTGAAACATGACCTGATGAAAAACGTCGGTTTCCAGACCAATATCGACCTCTTTTCCAATTTCCTGAAAGATCCGCAATACGTTGATGTCAGCTGAGAAGTACTGGTACTGATGAAGATCAATAAGTTCTTATCTGCCAATATCAACACCCATTTAATTTACGATCATGATATCTTGATTGGTAAGGATATCAATGGCGACGGAACAATGGATGATTTCCGCCCGCGGATCCAGTTTAAGGAGCTGGTTGGGCTGGGCTTATCTTTTAAAATCCCCGTTAAATGATAATTGTTTTACCTGAATGAAACAATCCAATGCTTATATTGTATATTTGTAAATATATGGAATTCAGTTCACTGGATGCTAACACGCTTGAATAAAACCTGCTAATATGAAAAAGTCCCTTTCATTATTAATTGCTATTGTACTGTTAGCTGCTATCGGAATTAAAGGCTTCAGCCAGGAAGATGACACCACCGCTACCACTAAAAAACAGTACCCGGTTGCCGGTTTATGGGGAATCGGAGTTAAAGCCACTACGGACGGATTCGGGATCGAAGTTGTCAAAGGTTTCGGTGCCCGCCTGAATATCCGGCTCGGTTATTCCTTTATGAAGATACCATTTTCCTACCCTCTCGAAATGGAAGGACTCAGTGCCACCGTTGAAGCAAATCTGAAATTCGGCGGAGCCAACCTCTTCCTGGATTTTTATCCCGTAAAGAATTCCTTCCATCTGACTGCAGGGGTCATGCAAAACGGAATGAAACATACCGTTTCACTGACACCGACCTCAGAATTTCCATACGGGGATATCATGGTTCCGGCATCGGAATTGGGTATCGTGGAAGCCGTGATCACGCCGAAACTAAAATTCTCTCCCTATGTTGCCGTGGGATTTGGCAATACCCTGTCACGCGAGCACCGGGTTTCTTTAAATTTTGAACTTGGGGCCCTTTATCATGGAGCTCCGCAGCTTGACCTGGTCGGGACCAATATGCTCAGCCCCATGGCCAGTGAAAATAACGAGCAGGTCATCATGGATGCCATCGCCCAGTATCAATGGTATCCGATGATGTCTTTACAATTGACTTTCAGGATTATTTAACTTTCCAAGGACTACTACCATGAGACCTATTAGAATTCTTTCGGCATTTATCCTGATCCTTTCAATGTCAGGTCCCTCCTGCGATAAGTTCAATCTGAACACAGATGATCTGGATATCAGGCTTGACATGAATATTATTAAAACAACCATGACAGTTCAATTAGTTGATGCCGCTAGTGGCGAACTTATTGGATTCAATGACAACAAACAGGTGAAAATCAACGTTTTTGGTCCTGACAGCCAATGGGTCGTAAATACTTCCGGCGAGTACATGAAGCAATTCTTTACCTCAGCCGGCTATATGACTGCCGGACTCGATCCCTACAATGCAAAACCCACCCCGGATGATCCGGTACAACTGACACTGGTGGCTCAGCTTGATGGCTATCTCTCCACATCAATGTCACTAACCCTGATCGGTGAAGGCAGCCACGATTATGTCATCAACATGGTTAATACCGAAGCTCCTCCTGAGGGAGTCAGCATAGCTCAGTTTAGCAACGTCGGATCATCGAGCAGCGGAAAAATTGATGAGAATATCGAGGTCTCTACCAAGGACAGTGAGGTATCGGTCAAGCTTAATGAAGGAACCGATATCCGTGATGAAGCGGGCAATCCGCTTCAAGGCAAACTGGCGATGTCAATTGCTTATTTCAATCCGACCAAATCCGAAGCGTTATCGAGTTTCCCCGGAGGATTGAGTGTTGATGTTAACAAAGAAGATAACTCAAAGGCGAAAGGAGCCTTTTATTCTGCCGGATTCGTAGCGATTGATATCAAGGATGAAAATGGAAACCAGGCCTCAAAATTCAGTGGGGGTACCATGGACCTTGACCTGGCCGTAGATGAGAATATTAAAAATCCCGAAAGTGGCCAATCCGTCCAGGCAGGAGATAGAGTTCCCTTATGGAGTTATGATGATAAAACCGGCAAATGGGCTTTTGAGAAAACAGTTGAAATCAGGAAGACTCCCTCCGGATTAAGGACAAATGCTCAAATGCAGCACTTAAGCTATTGGAACCTTGACTGGTTCGAATCAGCCTGCGCATTTATTGAAATATTCTTCACGACGACAGATGCCAGTAAAGCGGGAGAATCTGGCTGGGGATATGGTTTGCAGTTTGTAGCAACATTGACTGGCAGTAACGAGTTCAGGAGCGAAGGCTATTTTTCGGGTTATCCCGAACTAACCGGCATCCGCAGCGTTTTGAATACGGAAGTCTTGCAGAGTGTACCGCTGAATCAACAGGTTACAATCACTTTCCTCAATCAGCCAGGCACAACCCCACTCTGGAACCTGCCCGATCCCATCACCTACGATTTTTGCGCAAGCACCCCGGTGGAAGTGCCATTGACGCCCAATCCGGATGCAATGGGCGGTGGCGGATCTTCAACCCTGACCATTCGGTTCACTGTTGAAATCTATTGTACTGACCAGGGGACCTCCGCATCAATCCCGGATGGTATTCTCTTAAGATACCGGCCTAAAGGCTCGACAACCTGGTGCACGGTTACCGCCTCCGGCGGAACGGTGACCATTGCCGGATTGGAACAGAACATGATGTATGAAGTCCAGGCTCTCTACAACGGTGAATGGGTGCCTGATCCTGCCTTTGAGTACTTCGTAGATCCATCCTCACAGACAGAGGTGAGTAAAAACCTGAGGTTTGAACTCGCTTGCGGAGGTTGATACCCAACCGAAAAATAAAAAAGTCCGGGCTTTTCAGTCCGGACTTTTTTTGCAGCCTTTTTCTGATTATTTCCGGCTGATCTTCTCAGTCGATTTGACTGACATCGGGATGGTCATCGGGGCCGGAAGCTGGGAGGATTCAACACTGATCACTCCGGATATCATGGTGACCCCGTCGCCTTTGATAATCATTCCGGTGACAGGATCCAGGATGAGATTGCCATCCTTGGCACCCGAAAGTTGATAGGTCATGTTCATCCCCTGAACTTCCATACCGGCTGAAGGATCAGCCTGGGTTATCTGGGATACGACCTTGATTTCATTGGACGTTTTACTTCCGGCAACAAATGTGTATTCCGTTGCCGTATTAAAAACAACCATTTGTTCAACCTTAAGCTCGACCGACCATTTGGATTTAGGTTTTACCGGATTTTCGGGGAAGCTGACGAAGAATCCCATGATGCTCTTAATGAAACCTTCAGCCGATCCGGCATTGTTTCCTGCGGCAGCCATCGCCTGCCCGGTCATGTCCTGCATACCTTCCATAGCTTTCTGGATCTTTTCCTGCAAACCATCCGGTACTACCACATCAGTGATGTTCCCAAGAGGAGATAATGTAAAAAAATAGGTTTCATTCAAGGTCAATCCTGCTATTTTCGCAAAATCAGGAATCTCTGTATCGGTGGTTGAGTTGTATTTCATATCACCCTGGGGTGTGACTGAGTTCATGGCATATTCAACCAGGGTACCGGTCAGCCGGAAGGAGCCATCGGAATTTACCTCTTTGACTTGAAAATCATTAACAAAAGAGGTTTCGACCGTATAGGTCATGCTCTGGCCCATTAAATCCTGAGTGATATCCTGTGATATGGAATAACCGTATTTAAACTGGTCACCGGCCTTTAACTGATATTGGAGCTTTACTTTTTTAGCTTCCGCCTGGAAGGAGAATGCAGCCAGAAGAGCTACAACTAATAGAATTCGGTTAAGTTTCATCGCAAAGAGTTTTATTGTTGTGTTTGTTTTGATCAGAAAATCCTTTATTTGTTACAATCCCTGGCCGAAGATCGGATTATTTATCGAGCCAAGGCCGGGAATCGAACCCGGAATGGCGGTTTACGAAACCGCTGTTATACCGTTTAACTATCTTGGCTTAAGGCGGCGGCAAATATAAAGACGATTTTTAATTCTGCCAAAACGTTTGGTTTTTCGGAAAATGAAGTATTTTTGCTCAAAATCTGCTAAAAGATGAACACCACGCGATTTATCGATCTTGTGGGTGTTCCGATTACTTGCTAACCGGGACATCCGTCCCGCGCTGCACTGCAGCAACAATTCCTTCTTCCTATTTACTTTAACGCCAGTTTCAATGAAAAACCGGTTAGCATATCTGAAACAATTAAATTATAAGCAATTACGAAAAGATCTCTGGGAGTCCATCGCCGGAACGGAAATGGATTTCACCCAGGGTAAGATCGGCAGGGCCGTATTCCTGTTATCCGTACCTATGGTACTGGAGATGGTCATGGAATCCATCTTTGCCATTGTCGATATCTATTTTGTCTCCAAACTGGGACCCGAAGCCATCGCCACGGTCGGGATCACTGAATCACTGATCACTATCGTGTACGCAGTCGGCAGCGGTCTGGCCGTTGCAACAACTGCGCTGGTAGCCAGAAGAATAGGGGAAAAGCGCCCGCATGAAGCTTCCAGAACTGCATTCCAGGCCATTTTGGCCGGAGTGATGGTTTCCGTGCTGGTTGCGGTTCCGGGTGTATTATGGAGTTCCGATCTCATGCGCCTGATGGGCGGTTCCGAAGAAATGCAGAACGGATTTTCAGCTTATACCCGGATCATGCTCGGATCCAACGGCATCATTATCGTTCTGTTCATCATCAATTCCATTTTCAGGAGTTCCGGTGATGCGGCCATGTCATTCAGGGTACTGGTCACCGCCAACCTGATCAACATCATTATGTGTCCGTTGCTGATTCTGGGTATCGGTCCGTTCCCGGAGCTTGGTATCCGGGGTGCGGCCTATGCCACCGTTATAGGACGGTCGTCAGGTGTTGTTTACCAGTTGTTTCTCCTGTTCAGAGGCAAGAGAAGGATCCGGCTTACACTGGCTGACTTGCGCTTCGAGCCTCATATCATCTGGCAGATCATCAAGCTGAGTTTCGGGGGAATCGGACAATCACTGATCGCCACCTCCAGCTGGATATTCCTGGTCAGAATAGTAGCCTCTTTCGGAAGCATGGTGGTAGCCGGTTATACGATAGCTCTCAGGATCATCATATTCGCGCTCATGCCTTCCGGAGGTATCAGCAATGCCGCAGCCACGCTGGTTGGGCAGAACCTGGGTGCCGGACAGCCCGGGCGTGCGGAAAAATCCGTATGGCTGACATCCCGGATCAATTTCATTTTTATGGGATTCCTGGGACTGATCCTGGCCATATTCCCCAAGTTTTTCATCACCCTATTCATCCAGGATCCGTTGGTGGTTGAACCGGGAGTACAGGCTTTGCGGATTATCAGCTATGGATTTGCTCTCTATGGAATGGGAATGGTCATGATCCAGGCTCTGAACGGGGCGGGCGACACCGCCACTCCGACAAAGGTTTTCTTTGTCTGTTATGGTTTGATTGAAATATCGCTGGCCTGGATTCTTGCCAAACCGGTTGGACTGGGACCATCAGGGGTTTTTATAGCAATCGTTATAGCCGAAACGGTCATGACCCTGACTGCCTTTTACCTGTTCCGCAAGGGAAAATGGAAACTTAAAAAGGTGTAGCTTTATCCTGATGAAATCAGGATGGTTGAAACCGGTTACCTGGGGACTATCAGTCCTCATGGCGGTATCCTGCAACAAGGACCCGGTCAATCAGCCGCCCGTACCCTTTTTTACCATTATTCCCGATACGGGCGACACCGAAACGCTGTTCGTTCTGGATGCTTCCGGATCACACGATCCGGAAGATCCGGATTCGGTGCTCGAATACCGATGGGATTACGAAAATGACGGCATTTACGATTACCCCTTCGTCAGAACCCTGACAAACACCCACAAATTCCCGGTAGCCGGGCTGACCACGGTGAAACTTCAGGTGCGCGATCTCTCCGGAGGACTGGCGACCACAACCAGGGAAATGAACGTTGCCCAGGGTAATGCCAATCCCATGATCCCCTTTGGACCCAACCCCCGCGACAGTTCTAATAACCTCCTTACCGTAGGTCGTCTTTCATGGGTTGCACTTGATCCCTATGACGATCCTCTCACTTTTGATCTCTATCTCGGTCTGGATAATGATCCCCCCCTGCTAGTGGAAAACCTTCCAACGGATGAGTTTTTCACCTCGGAGCTGATCCCGGGCCAGCGTTACTACTGGAAAGTCGTCGCACGGGATCCCGGCGGGCTGACTGCTGTATCCCCTGTCTGGAGATTCTCCATTCATTCTGGGATATATCAACGGGATACGATGACTGACCCGCGCGATGGACAAACCTATCCCATCATTAAACTTAACGGGATCTGGTGGATGGCCCGGAATCTCAATTTCGATAGACCATACAGCTCATACTGCTATGATGACGATCCGTTAAATTGCGAAAAATACGGCAGGCTATATTGGGTTCCAATCAATGACTCTGTTACCTGTCCCCCCGGTTGGAGGCTTCCTCAGCATGAGGATTGGTCCTCGCTGGAACGATCCCTGGGTCTTGTACGTGAATCCGGGCAAGATTACGGATGGATGGGAAATGATCAGGCTTACCAGATGATGGAAGGAGGCACGTCCGGATTGAATCTGCAGTTTTCAGGCTACGCTGACTGGGATGGGAATTTCTTTTTTATCAATGAGAAAGCATACTATACCCAAGGTTATCTATTAAGAATGATGATCCGGAATTATGGGAAAATTTACGTGAACACCGGGAGCAGCAGTATTTTCGGTACTGTGTATTATACTGCTGTCCGCTGTATCCGGAAGGATTAATCCCGGAAAGCCAGCAGCACCATCACCAATCCTGAATCCACGTCCATGATCCGGGCAGAGAAACCGATCTCGACGCTGCTGTCATCGTAGAGGAAAGCGCCATGACGGTAAGAATTCCCGACTTCCCAGTAATCATATCCCGCGATCTGTACATTGACCGGGCCTACCCAGGCTTCCTGCTCCGGAATATCAAAAACGATTGCATTGCCGGTATCTTCGAAGTCGATACCATGGAACATCAAAACATTTCCGTCCCAGAAGTCAAGAACATCCGGATCGGCATTCTTGAGGACCCTCATGGTGCCGCTGATGTCGTAATTGTCCCCCTGACCGCCCAGGTAAACCAGTTCTCCATCGATCAGGTCATAAATTTTAACGGTATAGGAATACTGCCCGATAATCTCGTCCCGGAGATCAACGTTTTCTTTCTCGCAGGAGGTAAAAATAAAGGGAGTTAATGCTACCAGGAAAACTATTCCTGATAAAAGTCCTGATTTCATTGTTTTCATGTTTGCAGGTTTGAGTTGTAACTGTTTTTTATGAACCTGATGCAGCACCAATCTTTCGCAACTCTTTCTGGTGAAGATCAATTGTCTGCATCAGTCCATCCTTTTCTTTCAAAAGCTGTGCCAACTCCCATCCTTTCCGGATGGCCTCTTTGTCATAGCTCTCCAAAACAATATATTGAAAGGTTTTCCCATTAAACCTGACCTTGATGGATTTCAGGTAGTTATCAGCAATAAAGGCAATGATCCCGGCATCTGCTCCCTCATGAAATTCTATCGTTTCCCATTTGTCACCCATATCTTCCACCTTCCGGTTCCGGGGATCACCAAGAGGGATCGTATCAGAAAGGACGAAATTATCCTGGTCATATACACGGAGGGAGACATGGTCGATCCAGCTTTTTCCATAATAATGGCTCATCAGCCAGATATCGCCTTTTTCATTCAGATTGATCTTCAGGAAGATCCTGTTCCATGACGACTCGACTGACTGACGCCTGTGTTCGTAAGTTCCCGGTATTCCGGCTTCGCCGGGAATAAACCGGAAATCCCTGGTCAGGGGTAATATGCGTGACTCCACACTGGCCAGCAGGTCCTGGCTCGTCCGGATCACTTGCCGGTGATAGTCACCTGCAATGGAGTCTCTTTTCCTCATGGCCTGTCCCACCACACCGAAATCGTTTTGATTCCACACCATCATAGAATCGAGTAGTTGCATGGCTGCAGTATATTCATTGCCCTTCAGCAGCAGGTTAACATGCCGGAAATCCAACTCCGCCTTTTTACTCGCACTGGATGAGCAGGAAGCAGCACCCAGAACTGCACCGAGGATAATGATGGCTGTGACCGTTCGTCTCATGACTGATTTTTTACCAAAAGTAGTGGTTTAAAGCGTTGGTTACTCACCACTTTTGGTTGCCGGTCACTAAAACGCATTTCACCAGCTTTACATCCGTAAGCATGCCGTCACAGCGGCCTTTTATGATGATGAGATCGCCTGATTTTAGTGCCGTCACAACCTCAGGCTGGCTCATTGCCTGCAGGCTGTCTATGGTGCATGTAACACCAAAGACCGGATCGATAAAGGCAATCGTCACATGGCCCCATTCATTCTTTTCAATTGATTCAACCGATCCGGAAACTTCAAGAATCTTGCCCGCAAATTTATCGGTTGCTGCCTGCTCGTCTGCTTCAAATTCCTTGTATAATGCAGTTGCTTCGATACGGTAATCAGTTTTGAGCCTGAACATATCAGGCTGGCCCGTCCGGAAAACATACAGATAGACTGTTATCAAGCCGGCAATAGCCAAAACAAGAATGGCAATCAGGATTTTATACCTGGTTTTCATGGGTAAACTTGGGCTTTCTGACAAAATCAATAAATTTGTCATTAAAGTAATGAAATGGCCTTAACTGAACAAAGGTTAAATTCAAAATCCCTGTGACCATGAAACGCTTTCTGACCCGAACGGGTGTGACCCTACTGATTCCTTTTTGTTTGGTGATGCTCTTGATTGGGTGTAAAACCGAGCCTGACACATCCAGTTGGACAAAGAAAACCGGTCCCCTGATGACACGCTGGTCGGCAACCGTTAAACCTGGCAACACCTGGACTACTTATCCCCGGCCTCAGATGGTGAGGAAAAACTGGAAAAGCCTCAATGGGTTATGGGATTATGCGATCACTCCCGCAGATGAAGGGATCCCGACTGTCTGGGACGGAAAAATCCTTGTTCCCTACCCGGTTGAATCGGCCTTATCCGGAGTAATGAAAAATGTAACCCGTAACGACCGGATCTGGTATAAGAAAGAACTATCATTCGGGGCAAAGCTGAAGTCAAACAGAATATTGCTGAATTTCGAAGCTGTTGACTGGGAAACCCATGTGTACATCGATGGTAAGGAGATCGGCTCCCATCGTGGCGGATATGATCCTTTCAGTTTTGATATCACAGAATCCGTTGAGCCCGGTGTCAAACATGAGCTTGTGGTTTCTGCATGGGATCCTTCCACCGAAGGATATCAGCCGGTGGGAAAACAGACTATCAACCCACAGGGTATCTGGTATACACCTTCATCGGGAATCTGGCAAACCGTTTGGATTGAAAAAGTTCCGAAGAAGTATATCATTGATTATCTGATAATTACCGATATCGACAAAAGCGAGATCCGGGTTACAACCCAGACATCAAGACTGGGCCATGATGATCGGATCGAGATAAAAGCTTTTTCGGGGAACAAATTGATCGGTACCGAAACGGGAGATTCCGGCAATGAGATTTCCATGAAAATAGAGGATATGCAATTGTGGTCACCCGACAATCCTTTCCTGTATGATCTTGAAATATGGATCCTGCATGGCTCAATGCCGGTTGACCAGGTAAAGGGATATTTCGGGATGCGGAAAATCAGCATAGGAAAAGATGAAAAAGGGATCACCCGGATTCTTTTAAACAACAAGTTTATCTTTCAGAACGGTCCCCTTGATCAGGGATTCTGGCCCGACGGATTGTACACCCCCCCCTCTGAAGAAGCAATGGTTTACGACCTGGAAATGATTAAAAAGATGGGATTCAATATGCTCAGGAAGCATGTTAAAGTGGAAACCCGTCGTTTCTATTATCATACCGATTCCATGGGGATCCTGGTTTGGCAGGATATGCCGAGCATGTTTTACAATTACGCCGGGTTACCGAATCTGCAGGATAAACTCGAAGAAGCCAGACAGAATTTCGAGATTGAGCTGACCGAATTGGTCAATGACCACAAGAACCATCCCTCCATCATTATCTGGGTACCATTTAATGAAGGATGGGGCCAGTATGATACCGAGCGCATATCCGGATATGTTAAAAGCCTTGATCCCACGCGGCTTGTCAATAATTCCAGCGGCTGGACAGATATGGGTGCCGGTGATATCAAGGACATTCATAATTATCCCGAACCGAAAGCTCCTGCTGCTGAAGAAAATCGCGCCATCGTCCTCGGGGAGTTCGGCGGACTTGGACTGATGACCCCCGGACACACGTGGAAAGAAGATAACTGGGGCTATGAAAAAATGCAGGATGTAGCCTCACTTCTGGAAAAATACAAGAGCTTCTACCAGGAAGTATTCAGATTAGTCGAGGATCCCGGGCTGAGTGCCGTGGTATATACCCAGACAACTGACGTGGAAACCGAAACCAACGGACTTATGACCTATGACCGCGATCGGGTAAAGATGAGAGTTGAGAATATTGCCCATGCACATAAAGGAAGATAACCCTCTGCCGGATCAGGATGAGTTTTAACTCTGGGCAAGTTTAAACTGATGTTCGTCAAATAGTTCTTTTAAGGTTTAATTGGGTTGTCTATCTTCGAACGATCGAACTAGGCTTTATATGTTCCGATTTATCCTGTCTTTGATTCTGCTTGCCGGAAATCTGAGTCTTTTTGCACAAACCCGGGTTGAAGAACTATGTAAACAGCTTGACTCGGGCACGCTGAGCGATTCCAGTTATGTCAGCACTTCACTGACATTATGTGGGACAGTTTTTCAGACTGGCCAGGAATTCATGATCAGGCTTTACGTGCCGCTTGCGATTGAGAAAGCTACATTAAGGAAGGACATTGTCTCGGAATCGGAATTATACTGGTATTTAGGAACTATCTACTGGAAAAGCGGGAATTTATCACAGTCTGCCAAGGTGTTCACCGACCTTCGTGTTGAAGCCGAATCTCAGAATTACACCAAGGGTATCCTGCATGCACAGAATGGCCTGGCTAATATCAGTTATGCACTCGGGGATTATGACAAGGCCCTGGCTCAATATCAGGACGGATTGAAAAAATGTGATGGGGATTCCGTAATGCTGATGAAATTCTACAACAACATTACTAATATTTTCGTCATACGGCAGCAATTGGATTCCGCCGTAACCAATTACAAAAAGATAGCTGAATATGATAGCCTTCACCAAAATTGGGGCGGACTATCGATGGTATACGACAATATAGCTATGGTCTACGGTGCTCAAAACAACGAGAAGGAAACCCGTCGTTATCTGGATCTTGCCCTTGACATGGCTGAGAAATCAGGAGACCCCTACCAAATAGCCCTCAGATACCAGCATATGGGTGTTATGATTGTCAACCGCCATCCTGATTTAGCCATCCGTTATCTGAATCTTTCTACAGAATATAGCAGGAAAGCCAATGCCTTCCAGACCATCAACGATAACCTTACCCAAGTTGCCGCAATGTATAAGCAGAAAGGTGAATATCAGAAAGCTTATGAAAAACTGGGTGAAGTCATATCACTGAGGGACAACATGGACCGGATTAAGGATTCCACCAGCCTGACTGAACAGGAACAGAACTACTTGTTCAGGATGGAGCAAATCGCAGCAGATAAAACTCTTCAGGAACAAGAGATTCAACGGCTGAAGGAATCGAACCGGCAGCGAATGACTATTTTATTCCTGATTGTGGCACTCCTGGCCTTGGCCGGATTAAGTGTGCTGTTTTATCAGAATTATCGGATGACAGCCCGCATGAACGAGACACGTGACACGTTTTTTTCACTGATTGCGCATGACCTTAAAAATCCCATTTCGGGTATGGCCGGTTTGGTCAGTGTAATGAACGAAGAAACAGACGGCACGGATCAACCTGAACAGAAACGCAGAATAATTGCGCTCTCCAATTCGATAGGAAAAGTCAGGGAACTTCTTGATAACCTGCTGGATTGGTCAAGAGTGGAGAGCGATAGGATCTCCTTCTCACCCAAGGAGTTTAATCTCAGGCATCAGGTAACCGATATCGTTCACTTGTATGAAGACTTGCTGTTGAGTAAAAGCCAAAAGCTGGAGAACCGGATTCCGGAGGATATTCTTGTTATGGCGGATTCCAACATGCTGCGATCAATCATCCGGAATCTTGTCTCCAATGCCATTAAATTCAGTCTTGTAAACACCACTATAACCGTTACCGCATCTCTCACAGGATCCGAAGTCGTCGTAACTGTTACCGATCAGGGGACCGGTATGGACCAGGAAGCTGCTGACAAGCTATTTGTCAGGAGAGACCATTATTCCTCCAAAGGAACGCATAATGAAACAGGTACGGGCCTGGGCCTGAAAATTTGTGGCTTATTCATCAAATACCACAATGGAAGAATTTGGGCAGAAAGCAAGAAAGGTGAAGGCTCTTCTTTCCATTTTACCTTACCTTGCACTCAATCGTCTGTCAAGGCTTAACCTCAAAATACAATGGCAGCCAAGAAATTCTCCTTTAAGGCCAGGCTCGTGAGTTTTAAATATGCATTCCGGGGATTGGGATTGCTATTCCGGGAAGAGCATAATTCCTGGGTTTATCTCGGGGTTATTGCAGTAGTCATACCCCTGTGCATTATTTTTCATTTATCGGTGACCGAATGGGCGTTAATCTGCCTGTCGATCGGGATTGTTATTTCCGCAGAGATTTTCAATACGGTCATCGAGCGGGTCAGTGACAAGGTATCGCCTGATTATGACCCGGTGATCGGAAAGATCAAGGACCTTGGTGCTGCTGCTGTTTTAGTCACTGCTATTGTTGCTGCAGCGGTGGGTTTGATAATATTTCTCCCTAAAGTTTTCTAGAGCCGGCCACTCAACTGCTTATGCAAGCCTATATAGCTGATTGATGGGGTATTGCGCGATTTGATGATCCGCAATCTTGCCCTGGATGCTGTAACCTGTGGAAAACGGAGCAGTCGGCAGGCCCCTACAGTGGTGGCATTGACAACTTCACTCCATTGATTGTCCTTCCAGATTTCCAGCGAAAACTGTTCGATCCGTTGTCCAAATTCAATATTTTCCCGGATTTGCAAACAGTCAAATGTCTTTTCTCCGGATAGTCCGAATTCGAGCCATGAAACTGTTTCGTCCTTTTTTGGCATCCAGAAATTTTCGCGGCCGGCAGTCAGGACATCCCCCGCTTTAAATCCCCGGGCTGTTGACGAAGCTGTAACCCTTGCATCGCCAGCCAGGTTATCATTAAAAACAGAATCCCTTATTTGTTTGAATCTCACAAGAGCAGCTACATCATTCTCATGGATCAGGCCTCTTTTGTCGGGAGGGACATTCAGGAGCAGCAGGGAGTTTTGTCCAACTGAAGCGAACCAGATATCAAGGAGCTTCCCGGGAGTTTTAACCTGCCCGTCCTGCTCCGGATGATAAAACCATCCCGGCCGGATGGAGACATCCACTTCAGACGGGTACCAGATGAGGGCAGGAGCCTGAACGATCTTATTGCGGCTGCCCAGATCCTGTTCCATCATATCGCCTGCCGGAATGAAAATTCCGTTAACCGGAGCCTGTTGAGATTTAGCTGCAATCTCTTTCGCATTGATTTTCCCATAAGGTATCACCGACCACTCGGTTGACCTTCCATAGCCAGATTCAGTGCCCACCCAGCGAACATCAGGACCCATAACAGCAATGGTAGCTTCAGGCTGGAGTTTCCTGATCAGGGTATAATAACGCAGCCAGTCGTAAATCTGCCTTTTGCCGTTCGGCCCTTCCCCGCAGGCTCCGTCGAACCAGACTTCATCAACGCGCCCGTAATTGGTAAGCAATTCCGTCAGCTGATTGACAAAATGGTCGTTGTACTGATCGGTCCCGTATGATTGTTCATGCCGGTCCCAGGGTGATAAGTAAATCCCGAATTTAATACCTCCTTCATGACAAGCTTCAGCAACCTCTCCGACTATATCTCCATGGCCTTTTTTCCAGGGCGATGATTTGACTGAATGACTCGTATAGGCTGATGGCCATAAACAGAATCCATCATGATGTTTGGCAGTGACAATGATCATTTTCATACCTGCTGACTGAGCTGTCTTTACCCATTGCCACGCATCAAATGCAGTGGGATTGAACCATGCCGGATCCTCGGTACCCTCACCCCATTCCCTGTTGGTGAACGTGTTCATACCGAAATGAACAAATGCGGTAAATTCCAGATCCTGCCAGGCTAGTTGCCGCTTCGAAGGAGCAATTTCCGATGCCTTTGTGACAATCTGTTCCGGCGTGTCGGCAGGATCGATTCTAACGTAATTGCTTTTGGGTTTATCCTCGCGGCAGGAGACCAGGAGGAAGGCAGAAACAAAAAGGAGGCAGACAGGTTTCATGGCAGCAAGAGTTTTTATCGGGATTAAGGGTAAAAATAGGAAATAAAAAATTCGGCAGCGACTCACGATAAATATTTCAGGCCGAAGGCCTCATTCACGAGGCAAAGCCGAGTTATTTGTGAGGCGTAGCCGAACTATTCGCGAGGCTTTGCCGAGCTTTCAATGGCTTTCGCGACATACTCCCCTACCTCACTGGTCTTAGCCGGATTCTCGCGGTTGAGATCCCGGGTCAGCACCTTTGCCCGGATCGTTTCCTCAACGGCTTTCTCGATAGCATCCGCTTCCTCCGGAAGATTCAGACCCATCCGAAGCAGCATGGCAGCCGATAGGATTGTGGCCAGTGGATTGGCAACATTTTTTCCGGCACCATCCGGATAAGATCCATGGATGGGTTCAAACAGGGGCACCTGACCACCGATGGAAGCCGAGGGTAGTAATCCGATTGATCCACTGATTACACTGGCCTCATCAGATAAAATATCACCGAACAGGTTCTCGGTCAGGATGACATCAAACCTTTTAGGATTGATAATAAGTTGCATCGAAGCATTATCAACAAACATATAATCCAGTTCAATATCCGGATATTCCGCTGCAATGGGTGCGACTACCCGGCGCCAAAGACGGGAGGTTTCAAGAACATTGGCTTTATCGACCAATGTGACTTTTTTCCTGCGCTGCCCGGCCATCCTGAAAGCAACATGGGTGATCCTTTCAATTTCCTCAACCGAGTACAGACAGGTATCTACGGCAACACGCCCGTTCTCGCGCATTCCGCGGGGCTCACCGAAATAAAGCCCGCCGGTCAGTTCGCGGACCACCACCAGATCAGCTCCGGATACCCGGTCCTCCTTGATGGGCGACATGTGAAGGAGATCAGGCCAGACCTTGACCGGACGGATATTGGCATACAAGCCAAGGTTTTTGCGCATGGCCAGAAGCCCCTGCTCAGGCCTGATCTTCGCGCCGGGATTGTTATCATACAAGGGATCTCCAATAGCCCCAAACAGGATGGCATCGCAATTCAGGCATTTCTGATGGGTTTCATCAGGATAGGGATTTCCGGTTTCACGGATAGCAGCTCCACCGATGACTCCGAACTGATACAGGAAATTGTGACCGAATTTCATACCCACCGCATTCAGAGAGCTGATCGCTTCATGGCATATTTCAGGTCCGATTCCGTCGCCGGGCAAAACAGTTATTCTATAATTCATGACAGGATTTTCGTTGATTCAAGTATTTGTTCAAAACCGATGATCTCCGGTTTCATTGCATACAGATAATCGATCAGGTCGAGGCCTTCGAGAAGACACCTTTTACGAAAAGGATGGATGGAAAAGGAGAAAGGAGAAAGGAGAAAGGAGAAAGGTTCGGACAGCGATAAAGTCTGATCCTGTAAATTGATGCTCCATTCTTCCTCCGGGTGCTCCAAATGAAAAGCAAGTATCTCAGATAATTGCTGTTCGGAAACTTCGATCGGAAGGAGACCGTTGTTGAGGGCGTTGTTGCGGAAAATGTCGGCAAAGCCGGACGAGATGATTACCCTGAATCCATACTGATATAGAGCCCAGGCTGCATGTTCACGTGATGAGCCACAACCGAAGTTCTTGCCTGCCAGCAGGATTATTCCCTGACCTTCCGGTTTGTTCAGAACAAAATCCGGATTTTGGCTGCCATCGGGAAGATAACGCCAATCAAAGAAAAGGTTGTTTCCAAAGCCTTCTGAATCAATTGCTTTAAGAAACCGGGCAGGAATAATGCGGTCTGTGTCGATATTCTCGACCGGCAGAGCAACCACTCGGCCGGTAATGATCTTGATGGGTTCGAAAGACATGTCTGATTTACGATTTACGATGTTAATGGGCATTCGGACATACGGGCTTACGGGCTTGCGGGCTTTCGGATGACGCGTCACGCGTCTGGTTTTACCAGTCACTGATCACTGGTCACTAGTCACTAATAGTTCCCGCGGATCTGTTACCTTTCCTGTTACCGCTGCGGCAGCAGCAGTGAGGGGACTGGCCAGAAAGGTGCGGGCACCCTGTCCCTGGCGGCCTTCAAAATTCCGGTTGGAAGTTGAAATACAATACTTGCCGGCCGGAACCTTTTCATCATTCATTGCCAGACAAGCCGAACAACCCGGTTGCCTCATTTTAAAACCGGCATCCTGCAGGATCTGTTCCAATCCTTCTTCCCGTGCCTGCTTTTCCACCTGTTTGGAGCCCGGAACAATCCAGGCGGTAATCCCCGGTGCTTTTCGCCAGCCCTTGACTGCACGGGCGAATTCTCTGAAATCTTCGATCCGGCCATTAGTACAGCTTCCCACAAAAATATAGTCGATCGGAGTTCCAAGCAATTCAGTTCCGCACTTTAATCCCATGTATTTCAATGCTTTGGAATCATCATCCGGGATTATTCCATCAACCGGCATTCCCTCGCCGGGATTAGTCCCCCAGGTGATCATCGGACTGATGTAGGAGGCATTGAAAGAAACCTCTTTATCAAACCAGGCATCCTCATCGGAGAATAAAGTTTCCCAGTATTTTACTGATGATTGCCAGTCATTACCTTTCGGGGCATATTCTTTCCCTTTCAGATAATTGAAGGTTATTTCATCCGGTGCAACCAATCCGCCACGGGCACCCATTTCGATAGCCATGTTGCAAACGGTCATCCGGCCTTCCATGCTCATGGTACGAAAGGTTTCACCTGCGAACTCAATAAAATAGCCCGTTCCTGCCGCAGTGCCAAGCCGTGAGATCAGGAACAGTATCAGGTCCTTGGGAGTAACTCCGGCCTGAAGCTGTCCTGCAACGGTTATCCGGAAGGTTTTAGGGCGACGCTGGATGAGACACTGAGATGCCATTACCATTTCCACTTCGGAGGTCCCGATCCCAAAAGCCAGGGTTCCGAAAGCCCCGTGAGTTGCTGTATGGCTGTCGCCACAGACAATGGTCATTCCCGGTTGTGTAAGTCCGAGTTCAGGACCGATCACATGAACGATACCGTTCCAGGGATGTCCCAGTCCATATAGCGCAATACCGTGTTTTCTGCAATTCTCCTCTAACCGGGCCAGCTGAAGGGCTGATTCGCACCCGGTTGGCGGCTGATCCTGCCTGACCGTCGGCACGTTATGATCCATGGTGGCAACAGCACGACCGGGGCGGAAGAAGGGAATGTTTCGCTTTTCCAGTCCTGCGAAAGCCTGCGGACTGGTTACTTCATGGATATAGTGGCGGTCAATATAAATGACTGATGAGCCGTCGTCCAGGATTTTCACCTCGTGACGATCCCAGAGTTTTTCAATGAGACTCTTACCCGGCATTGGATGTTATCATTTTATTAAGAGCGTCAGTCAGTGCCCTGACTGATGCAGTGACAATATCGGTATCTGCTGCGAAGCCATAAAAAATATGATTCCGGCCCTTGATCCTGACATGCACCTTGCCCACGTCGTCACTTCCGCGGGTTATGGCCTGAATCAGGAATTCGTCCAGTTCAAACGGTTCGGAGATCAGCCTGGCCACTGCTTTGAATGCAGCATCAAAAGCTCCGTTGCCTTCGGCCGTGGCCATCTTTTCCACTCCGTCGATCATAAGGTGTACTGTGGCCATGGGAACCGTCGACATGCCGGCAAGAACCTGCAGCAATTTAAGCGACACACGGTAGTTGCCCGATTGATCGCCGCCAGTTAAAGCCAGAAGATCGGCATCGTTGACATTTTTCCTTTTGTCAGCCATGACCAGGAACCGGGCGTATAAATCATCCAGTTGCTTGTTGTCATACTGATATCCTAAACGGTGAAGATGATGATTCAGTGCAGCCCGTCCCGACCTTGCCGTTAATACGATGGCTGAGTGATCGACCCCGACGTCAACCGGATCGATGATTTCGTAATTCTCCCGGTTTTTCAGCACTCCATCCTGGTGAATACCGGAAGAATGGGCAAAGGCATTCCGGCCAACAATTGCTTTGTTTGGTTGAACCGGCATGCTCATGAGCGAAGATACCAGGCGGCTCGTATCCATGATCAGCCGGGTATTGATCCCCGTTACTACCGGGAAAGCCTTGCGGGTTTTTATAGCCATGGCAACCTCCTCAAGTGAAGTATTCCCGGCGCGTTCTCCGATACCGTTGATGGTAACCTCAACCTGCCGGGCGCCATTCATAACTCCTGCCAGGGAGTTTGCCGTTGCCATTCCCAAATCGTTATGACAATGAGTGGAGAGGATAGCCTTGTCAATATTCGGTACATGATCCATTAAATATTTGATTTTTGCGCCATATTCAGCAGGAAAGCAGTAACCCGTCGTATCGGGGATATTCACTACGGTAGCTCCCGCCCTGATGACTGCCTCAACTACCCGGGCGAGATATTCGTTATCACTGCGGCCCGCATCCTCTGCATAAAATTCTACATCATCGACAAACCGCCGCGCATAGGCTACAGCTTTTATTGCCCTTTCGTAAATATCCTCGGGATTCGACTTTAGTTTATCGTAAATATGATAAGGAGAAGTTCCGATGCCAGTATGAATCCTTCCTCTCCGGGCAGCCTTCAATGCCTCGGCAGCCACATCGATATCTTTTTCCACTGCGCGGGTCAATGCACAGATAACCGGATTCTTTACTGCATGGGCAATCTGCACCACAGCCTCAAAATCTCCCGGACTCGACACCGGGAATCCGGCCTCTATTACATCCACCCCCAGGGCTTCCAATGCACGGGCAACTTCGATCTTTTCTACAGTATTAAGCTGACATCCGGGCACCTGTTCGCCATCGCGAAGTGTGGTGTCGAAAATAAATAGCTTGTTCATGGCCGCAACTTCCTTACCTGGGCTCCTGTCCGCCATATTTCCGACTCGCGAAGGCCGGCCAGTTCCTTGTCCAGTTTCTTACGGTAATCAGGTTGTTTACCAGCTTCGATGGTAATGCCTGCCTCTTTCCCGGTTACAACACTCTGATACAGCTCATCAAAAACAGGATCAACGGCAGCCCTGAATTTATGGCGCCAATCAAGAGCCCCACGCTGTGCTGTAGTGGAACAATTGGCATACATCCAATCCATTCCATTCTCGGCGACCAGTGGCATAAGGCTCTGGGTAAGTTCTTCGACAGTTTCATTGAAAGCTTCGGACGGAGAGTGGCCATTACGCCTCAGACAATTATACTGGGCCTCAAAAATCCCGGCAATGGCACCCATCAATACGCCTCTTTCACCGGTAAGATCGGAATAAACTTCCTTTTTAAACGAGGTCTCAAACAGATAACCCGATCCGATGCCGATACCCATGGCAAGCACCCTGTCATAAGCCTTGCCTGTCGCGTTCTGATGGACAGCAAAACTGGAATTAAGGCCTTTGCCTTGCTGAAATAATCTTCTCAGTGATGTTCCTGATCCTTTGGGGGCAACCAGGATGATATCCACGTCAAGAGGCGGAACAATGCCGGTTTGGTCGTTGAAGGTGATTCCGAAACCATGTGAAAAATAAAGGGCTTTCCCCTTGGTCAGATGGTTCTTAACGATTGGCCAGGCAGCCAGCTGGCCGGCATCAGAGAGGAGGAAAGCCAGGATCGTGCCACGCTTGCTTGCTTCGTCAAGCTCAAAAAGATCCTTGTTCTCCACCCAGCCGTCGCGTTTGGCTTTTTCCCAGCTCGGTGTGCCTTTGCGCTGGCCTACAATAACCTTGAACCCGTTATCTTTCAGATTCAGTGCCTGCCCGGGTCCCTGCACTCCGTACCCAAGGATGGCTATTGTTTCATTTGCCAGCACCTTGCGGGCTTTAGCCATCGGAAATTCGTCGCGAGTGATCACCTGCTCGATGACTCCTCCAAAATTCATGTCTGCCATAATACTGATATTTAACTAATTGAATGTTTTGTATGCTATCCGATAAGAAATTGTGTTTTTCTGACCGGTTCTTCGGCATGGTAAGCCTGGAGTACCTCGATCTGTTTCTCGAGGAGTTTTACCAGTGTCTGAATGGTCTTATTATCGGTACGGATCACCAGGCTGATAAGCGTAACCCCCGGCACAGCCGATTCATTAAGGGTCAGACGGTCGATATTAAGGTTTTTCCGGGCAACCAGCTGAGACAATCTCAGTAAAAGCCCTACACGGTCATGCGCGTAAACGGTAACGAGATAACTGTTTTTCATGATATCAGGTTTGAGTTTTTGTCAATAACATTTCTGAAACAGGAGTACCCGGAGGAACCATTGGAAACACGTTTTCCTCTGGCTCCACGGCAACCTCCAGCAAACAGGCACCGGGCTGACCAAACAGCCAGTCGATCCCTGCATCCACCTCGGATGGGTGATCGATACGGCGTGCCGGCATCCCCATAGCCTCCACTACTTTTGTAAAATCAGGATTCATTAGCTCCGTGCTGGCATATCTTTTCGAAAAGAACAGTTCCTGCCACTGACGCACCATACCGAGAAAACCATTATTTAGCAGGACGATCCTGACAGCTGCCTTCTCCTGAATAGCGGTCATGATCTCCTGAATAGTCATCTGGAATCCGCCGTCACCGATAATCGCGATGACCGGTTTACCGGCGCAGCCTATTTTTGCCCCGATAGCCGCCGGAAGGCCGAATCCCATGGTCCCCAGGCCACCTGAAGTAATAAAGCTTCTCGGTTGGCTGCAGCGGTAGTAACGGGCAGCTTTCATCTGGTGCTGACCAACATCGGTAACAACGATCGTGTTGTCGGGCGAACGGTCCGATAACCGGCGGATGATGGCACCCATCCGGATGCTGTCGCCGGCAAAGCTCAGATCATCGGAACAAATATCCCTGTCTTCAATCTCTTTCAGTTCCCTGAACTGGTTCAGCCATTCCTGCCTGCGGACAGGCTCAACCTGTTCGGTCAGTATTCTCAGAACCTGAGCAGCGTCTCCCGTGATGGAAAGATGGGTGAATATAACTTTGCCTTGTTCTGATGAATCGATATCGACATGAATGATCCGGGCATTGGGAACGTATGTTGCAGGATCGCTCGTCACACGGTCATCAAACCGCATACCGACAGCCAGGATCAGGTCGGCTTTGGCCGACAGGATATTGGGTGCATAGTTTCCGTGCATACCCAGCATACCCATGTTCAGGGGATGATCAGCAGACAGAGCCGACAGCCCCATCAACGTGGAAGCTGCCGGCATGTCTGCCTTATCAATCAACAACCTAAGTTCTTTGAATGCATTCGAGAGAGTAATTCCCTGGCCGAACAACAGCATAGGACGTTCCGACTGGTTGATCCATTCGGCTGCTTTCCGGATCTTTTTCAGATCCGGATCCGGCATGGGAGTATAAGAGGAAATATGAGTACAGGGTGTATAGTCGTAGCTGATGTTTTCGCTGAACATATTTTTGGCAATGTCGACAACCACGGGACCCGGGCGGCCCGAATGTGCGATAAAGAAAGCTTGTGACAGAGCCTCGAGCAGTTCCGTTGAACGGGTTACCCTCATATTCCATTTGGTGACCGGAGTTGTAAGGCCCAGTATATCAGCTTCCTGAAAAGCATCCGTGCCGATAAACCGTGCACTTACCTGGCCTGTGATGCATACCAACGGGGTTGAATCCGCAAAAGCATCAGCGAGACCCGTGAGCAGATTGGTAGCGCCGGGGCCTGACGTGGTCACGCAAACACCTGTTTTAGAAGTCGCACGTGCATATCCCTGGGCAGCATGGATAGCTCCCTGTTCATGGCGGGCCATCACGTGCCTGATCGCATTACCGAACCGGTACATCGCATCATACAGGGGCATGATAGCCCCGCCGGGGTAGCCGAAAATCGTATCAACCCCTTCGGTCTGGAAGACCAGCATGATGGCATCTGCGCCGGGGATGTGGTTAGTGTTGCTCATATATTCAGTGATGAGTGATGAGTGATGAGTGATGAGTGATCAGTGATGAGTTGTTAGTGACTATTAATTAATATTCCGAAAGCTCTTTCACACGTATCCCGATCCTTTTCGCCAGGGGTAATTCTTACTGCTCCTTCGCTGGCCGGGCCAACCATGCTGGCATAAGCCCTCAAAGAGGCAGAAACCTTTCTGCCCGCCCAGTGCTCAGACCTTCTATTGAAAGCAAATTCTTCTCCTTTCTCCTTCCTCCTTCCTACTTCCTCCTTAAGGTTCAAAGTCCTTCTATCGATATCGATCTCAACAGTGTCCCCGTCCCTGAGCAGCCCGATTTCACCTCCTGATGCCGCTTCCGGGCAGATATGTCCAACCGACAGGCCTGCCGTTCCGCCTGAGAAACGGCCATCCGTAATCAGGGCGCACGATTTGTCAAGCTTCATGGATTTCAGATAGGAAGTGGGATAGAGCATCTCCTGCATACCCGGACCACCTTTGGGACCTTCGAACAGGATAGCGACAACGTCGCCAGGTTGTACGGTACCGTTCAGTATACCTTCCACTGCATCGTCCTGGGAATAAAAGACCCGGGCCGGACCGGTGAATTTCCTCAGGTTTTCGGGAACTCCTGCTGTCTTTACAACAGCTCCCAGGGGGGCGAGATTTCCGTACAGAACGGCCAGTCCGCCATCCTTGCTGTAAGCATTTTCATAATTCCGGATGCAACCGTTCTTTCGGTCAAGATCAGGCTTTTCATAATAATTCTCCTGTGATCCCAGCTTCAGGTTCAAACCACTGAAACCGGGAGACGAAAGCCAGTTGTGCCTGGCTTTGACTGTCAGATTCGGTGAAAGAATGTCATTCTGATCGATGGCTTCGGCCAGGTTTTTGTAATCAAGCCTGGGAGCAGAAAGATCCAGTTTCCCGGCACGGGCCAGTTCACCCATCAGGCTCAAAACACCACCTGCCCGGTTTACATCCTGAACATGAAAATGAGAGGAGGGAGCTACTTTGCAAAGGTTGGGCGTATCCCGTGACAAGCGGTCTATATCATCCAGGGTAAATTCAATGCTGCCTTCATGCGCAACTGCCAGCAGATGGAGAACGGTATTGGTTGATCCGCCCATCGCTATATCCGTGCGCATGGCATTCAGAAAGGCAGCCCGGTTCGCAACCGAACGGGGCAGCACAGCTTCATTGCCCTTGCCGTAATATTCTTCAGAAATCCTGACTATCAGTGCCGCTGCATCCTTAAACAATTTCTCCCGGTTCCGGTGGGTTGCTACTATGGTACCGTTTCCGGGCAATGAAAATCCCAGTGCTTCGGTCAGACAATTCATGCTGTTTGCGGTAAAAAGACCGCTGCAGGAGCCACAACCGGGACAGGCATTTTCCTCGAGTTCCCGGAGTTCCTTTTCAGCTACTCCCATATCGGCAGCGGCAACCATCACATCCACCAGATCGAAATCTGTTCCCCGGATCCGTCCGGTCTCCATCGGCCCTCCCGAGACAAAAATGGCAGGTATATTCAGGCGCATGGCGGCCATCATCATTCCCGGGGTAATCTTGTCGCAATTCGAAATACAGACCATTGCATCAACGCAATGGGCGTTGCACATATATTCAATGCTGTCGGCTATCAGGTCACGTGACGGCAGGGAGTAAAGCATTCCGCCATGTCCCATGGCGATACCATCATCAATGGCTATGGTATTGAACTCTGCCGCAAAGCAACCCAGTTTTTCAATCTCCTTTTTCACCAGTTGACCGGCATCCTGCAGGTGCACATGACCCGGAACAAACTGGGTAAAGGAATTGACCACTGCTATCACGGGTTTGCCAAACTGGCTGTTTTTCATCCCGTTAGCCCGCCACAAGCTTCTGGCCCCGGCCATTCTCCGGCCAGCCGTACTGGTTTCGCTTTTGAGTTGTATCATTCGTCAATCGTCAATCTTTAATGGTCAAAAAAAAAGACCTCCTCGTTTCCGGGAAGGTCTTTTTATGCCATGTTTTGTATACTATCTGACTATACACAGCCCTCCCGGTTAACAGCCTCCACTAGGAGGATGCTAATAAGGATGATACCGATAATCAGGTTGAATTTCTTCACTTGTTGGTTTCAATACAGGGAGGCAAAGGTATATTGTTATTTATGAATAAAACAAGCGTTCAACAAAAAACAGTTTTAGATGTTCTGATTTGCGTCATGGTTTTACAATAGCGATATGCATATTATTGCAGCTCGGAATTGATCATTAATTGTCCTATAAAATGAATAACGCAGTCTTTACATTCGACAGTCCCAAAAACGAGACCATTCTCCAATATGCTCCAGGCAGCAGGGAACGTGAACAAATAACCGCAGAAATAGGCCGGATGAGTAATGCCCAAATTGAGATACCGCTCATAATCGGGGGCAGGGAGATCAGAACGGGTAATACCGGAACGGTACTGATGCCGCACAATCACCGTCATGTGCTGGCAACCTATCATCAGGCCGGAGAGAAAGAAGTCCAGCTCGCCATTGACGAGGCTATTAAAGCCAAGAGTATGTGGGAGAACATTTCCTGGATCGAACGTTCGTCGATCATGTTGAGGGCTGCCGAGCTGCTTTCTAAAAAGCACAGGGACCTGCTTGTCGCTTCAACCATGCTTGGGCAGGGAAAAAGCGTTTACGAAGCTGAGATTGATGCAGCGTGTGAAGTAATTGATTATCTGAGGTATAACGTATATTTTGCTTCCCGGATATATGGCGAACAGCCGAAATCAGACTTCAGCCAGCTAAACCGCATGGAATACAGGGCTCTGGAAGGGTTTGTTTTCACCTTATCACCGTTTAATTTTACTGCGATTGCATCCAACCTGAATATGTCAGTTGCCCTGATGGGCAACACGACCGTTTGGAAACCCGCAACGACTTCCTTGTTGTCCAACTACTTATTATTAAAGGTCTTCCAGGAAGCCGGTCTTCCCGATGGGGTGGTCAATTTTATTCCAGGTCAAGGGTCCCTGGTGGGAAGCACCGTATTGAAGCATAAAGACCTGGCAGGTATTCATTTCACAGGTTCCACGGGCGTATTCAACAGTTTGTGGCGAAGCGTTTCAAATAATCTGACCCATTATGTTTCTTATCCCAAACTCGTGGGTGAAACCGGGGGTAAGAATTTCTTTTTCGTACACAATTCTTCAGATCCTCTTGAAGTTGCAACTGCTATCACAAGGGGAGCATTTGAATATCAGGGACAAAAATGCTCTGCCGCATCAAGGGCATATATTCCCAAATCTCTATGGAAATCAATCAAACAACATTTACTGGACCAGGCTGCGGAAATAAAATCCGGGGATGTTGCTGATTTCAGCAATTTCATGAATGCCGTTATTGACGAGAACTCATTCGATAACATAATGAATTACATCGAATCAGCAAGAAAAACAAATGAATGCGAGATCATTACCGGAGGAGTTGGCGACAAATCGGTTGGGTATTTTATAGAGCCCACCATCATACAAACCACCAATCCGCTTTCCGTCACCATGCAGGAAGAGATATTCGGACCAGTCATCACCGTTTTTGTTTATGATGATAATCAGTATCAGGAAACTCTGGAGGTTTGTAACAAAACCGCAGCATACGCCCTGACCGGAACTATTTTCTCAAATGATAAATATGCCATGATACAGGCATGCAGAACCTTGCGATACGCTGCCGGCAATTTTTACATCAACGACAAGCCTACCGGTGCCATGGTTGGATTGCAGCCGTTTGGCGGAGCCAGAGGATCGGGAACCAATGACAAAGCCGGTGGTAATCTGAATTTATTGCGGTGGATCAGCCCGCGAACCATCAAAGAGACCTTTATGCCAGCGCGGGATTTCAAATATCCTTACATGGAAAAATAAAAAAAGGGCCCTTTATTGGGGCCCTTGCAGCACTGCGGCGACGCATGTTTGGTTTGGTCTGCCCGGTTTCCTGTTTTAGCGACGATGCAGTATATTCAGGAAAATTCAAGGCTACTTGTCAACGTCCTTCAGATGTTCAAGTCCGGCGCCTTCAATATTGACCGATTTTGAAATCTTGGCCATATCTTTCATGCTCATCCTGCCGGAAATGTAAACCAGGGCATTATCCTCCTTGCCACCCACCAAAAGGATCAGTTCCTCTATGACGTCACCATCTTTTTTGGCCAGCATCAGGACATCTTCATCGTTACTTTTAACCGTCATCAGTTCTTCATAATCACTTTTGTCCAGGCTGGAAAGAACCTCGTCGTACAGATTTACATCGGATTCATCCTCAGTGGCAAGGATCTTGATTGAATTGATCCGGCTGAGGAATTCTGTGGATTCCTGATCTTCCTGGTCAATATCGGCAGCCATTTTCAGCAGACCTTTACTGATAGTGACAACCGTGAATCCATCGCGGTTTTCATACTTTTTGAAGATCTTGTCGACGGCTGAATTCTGAGCAATGGCGAGCACCGGGAACAGTGCAATCAGCAGAAGCGTAATAATTTTTTTCATGGTTTTCATTCGTTTGATTTTGACTTGAATTTCTGTTTTCAAAATGCAGACGAACGAACCGGGAATACGTTACAAGAAAAAAGACTTAAGAATGAAGACTGAGGAATTTTAATGCGGCCTTACGGCATGGGCAGTAGGGTATTCGTAATAAAGAGAGTGCCTCAGTTAAACCGCAGGAACGATTCCGTGTCAAAGGATTCATTAATCCCATAGAGGTTCTCAGAATGATAAAATCAACCTTTGTGTCCATTCTGTTCCTTGTTTTTTCCCTTACAACCATCCGGCTTGATGCGCAGGATCCGCCAAAAACCAATAGTATTATTGTTGAAGCGAGGTTTTACGGACTGACATTGAGCAATATCCTCGAAGAGCTTGAGAAGAAATATTTCCTGGAACTGGATCTGATCCAGGCTGATATTCCGGGTGGCATCCGGCCCGGGCAGACCTTTGACAAGGTGGACCTGAATACAGTGATGCAGGTTCTGCTGAAAGGCACGAACTTGCACCATAAACTGGTTGGCAACCGTTTGATCATCAGAAAGATAGAAGATGAAATCACCTACAGGGAAAAAGAGAAGACCAAACCGGGCCGGAAAGACTTCACCCTTTACGGGCGCATCAGGGATAAGGAATCAGGAGAAACGCTGCCCTATGCCCAGATCCTGATCGATGGCACGCTGAACGGGACAACCAGCAATGTGGATGGTTATTTTACGCTCTTTCATGTCCCAGTTGATACAGCCGCAATCATTGTCCGGTATCTGGGATACCATCCCAGGATTGTCAGGCTGGATCCCGACATGGCATTAACGGAGGTCTATGTTGAAATGAGCCCCGCCTCAACGGAATTGGAGGAGGTTAAGATAACAGCAGAGAGAGAAGATCTGCTGAGGCTTTCAAACCGGACCAACCTGATCTCGATGTCTCCATCAAAGATTGCTCTTCTTCCTGCTCTCGGGGAAAAGGATATCTTCCGGTCGTTTCAGTTGCTGCCTGGGATCTCGGGAAGCCAGGAATCGTCATCCGGCCTGTTTATCCGGGGTGGCACACCGGATCAGAACCTTGTGGTGTATGACGGTTTCACGGTGTACCATGTGGATCACCTGTTCGGAATGTTTTCGGCTTTCAACCCGGATGCGATCAAGGATGTCAAGCTGAGCAAAGGAGGCTATGAAGCAAAATACGGGGGGAGATTGTCGAGTGTGATGGAAATCACCGGGAAGGACGGGAATGAAAAAGGATTCGACATCGGAGGCACCATCGGACTGATCAGCACAAGCGGTTTTGTTGAAATACCACTGTGGGGAAAAGGTTCCATCCTGTTATCGGGCCGCCGGTCGTTTCAATCCACCCTTTATACAAAACTATTCGAGCAGTTTGAGAGCAACAGTACCGAAGAAGGGCCTGAGATGCCCACGGGAAGGCAGATGAACAAGTTTGTCGGAGCCAGTACTCCTTCCTCTTATTTCTATGATCTGAACGCAAAGGTCACTTACAAGCCCAACGACAAGGACATTTATTCACTGAGCTTTTATCACGGGAAGGATGTCCTGGATAATTCCAATGAATTCGAATTCAACCGCAATGGCAGTTCCCTTTCGGGCGGGCGTACCGACCTTACAGAATGGGGAAACTGGGGCGGCAGCATAAAATGGTCGAGACGCTGGACCGATCATTGGTATTCGCATATTCTGGGTTCATATTCAAACTATTTCAGCAACCGGGATATGCATTCGGAAAGCAATTTTAGCCGGGATGGTGAGACCAGCATGGGTAACATGGGCATTCTTGAGAGTAACAACCTGGGCGATTTTTCCCTGAAAGGATGGTCGGAATGGAAAACGGGCAAGAACAACCAACTTGAATTCGGATTGGAAGGATCTCATTTCAGCATCGATTATACCAATTCCAGGAATGATACCCTTCAGATCCTGGATGAACATACACAAGCCAATCTTGCAGCCGGTTTCATCCAGGACCGGATCACCCTGTTCGAAAGGCTGACCCTCGTTCCCGGCATTCGGGCCAACCTGTACGACAGGACCCAGAAGGTTTATATCGAACCCAGGGCAACAATGAATCTCGGGATCACCGATAAAATCAAGCTGAAAGCAGCCTGGGGTATTTATAACCAGTTCGCCAACAGGATCATACGGGATGATATGGAAAGCGGGAGCCGCGATTTCTGGCTATTGGCCGACGGTGATACACTGCCCGTTGGTCATTCGGAACACTATATCACCGGATTGAGTTGGGAAAACCAAGACTACCTCTTCAGCGCGGAGGCTTTCTACAAGAAAATGGACGGCCTCACCGAATATGCCATTCAATACGTTCCCTCATTCCGGGAGGTCAATTTCGATGAGTTCTTTTATACGGGAGCCGGAACCTCCAAAGGACTGGAATTTCTGGCCCAGAAAAAAACCGGAAACTATAACGGATGGATATCCTATACCTTTCAACAGGTTCTCTATCAGTTCGATATTTACGGCGATGATCCCTTCCCCGCCTCACATGATGTAACCCATGAAATCAAGATAATCAACCTGTATACCTTCCATGACTGGAATTTTTCAGCCGTATGGATCTACGGGACCGGAAAGCCTTACACCGCACCCCTGGGAGCCTATGAGATCACCATGCCGGATGGTACCACCCGGGATTTCATCAGCATCGGGCAAAAGAATCAATTCAGGTTACCCGATTATCACCGGCTCGATGTTTCGGCTCAATACAATTTTAAGCTGGGCAATATGGGTATTGCCACGCTGGGACTGTCGGTATTCAACGTTTATAATCGCAAGAACGTATGGTACAAGGAGTTTGACGTTGTCGAAGGACAGCTCGTGGAAACCAATGTGGAGCTGCTCGGTATCACTCCCAATATTTTCCTAACCTTCAAATTCAAATAGCAGCCATGAAAACTAAAATCATTTCCTGTTTGCTTTTTATCCTGATTTGTACTGTGGCTTGTGAGGAGGTTGAGTACACGCAGGAGGCTGCCGATATTCCTGTTATTGAATCATTCCTGGTACCCGGACAGGCACCGGTGGTCAAGATCACCCGGATCATACCATACGCCGCCGGGGAGGCGGATACGGTGGCCGTTCCTATCTCGGGAATTGAAGTCATCCTGACCATCAACGGACTCGATCATAACCTTTCCGAAGATTCAGTCGGTTCAGGTCTTTACACCCCAACAGATACCACCGTCTTCGTAAATCCCGGCGATTCGGTATATTTCTCGGCTGAGTATAAAGGCACCATCCTGACAGCCGGTACCGTAGTTCCATCGGCTCCGGCAAATCTGACCCTGAGTGACGATGTCCTGTATTACACTATGGGAGATCCGTCCACCTGGTTATCAGCCGGGGAAATCGAACTGTCCTGGGATAATCCGGATGAGGATTTCTATTACATCACGGTTACGAACATTGAAACCGATCCGGTAGCCTTGAATGAGATGGCCGAGGATATGCCGAAATTTGCCAGCTCATCACCGTCAACAGGCGACCAGTTCAAGATCGGGATGCGGAACGTCACTTATTTTGGAACGCACCAGGTGATCATCTATCATGTTAACCATGAATTCGCTGAGTTATTCGATAATCCCGGCATGTCATCGGTGGGACTGACGGAGCCGCCGACCAATGTGACCAACGGACTTGGGATCTTTACGGCAATGTATCCGGATACGGTGTATTTTGAAGTGAGGACGAATTAGTGGCTGATGATTCGTGATGCGTGATCCGTGATGGGTGATCATTGCTTCCGATAGTTCCGAAAGTTTGGGTTCCCACTCTTTGATCAGGGAAGATATTCCGGTTGTTATCGAAAAAAATTCCTTCATGGTAATTGTAGAGCCTTATTTCTGGTGTAATGCTTAACCCGTGCGCTGATCAGAATCAATCCCACAATGGTCAATGCGCTCACGATACTCCGACCGGTAAACGCTTCCATGTCGCTACTGATATTATACAGGATAAAGAATCCCAACCCTCCGGACACCCAGGCCAGACGGTGCCAATCATTCCAGCCTGCACCATTCCCCGACCAACGTAACAGCAACCAAAGCGTTAAAGCATCCAGAAATATCAGTCCGATAATGGAAAGCAGCAACGGTGGAGTCATGTATTCCGGGAGCACATACACCGATACGAAAAATAGTGTCATGTTCATAAATCCGAGCAGCAGAAAGAAAACCGGATGCGGAGGATGTTTGTGAACCGGCGCCCGAACACCCACCGGGATGTAGCAGGCCGCAATGACTAGAACTGCAAACGCCAGACATGAAAGAATATAGCCGGTTACCGGCGGAGCAAAGTCAGTCATCATCCATCCGGCAGGAAGCCAGAGTGCAAGACCAATGATGCACACGGTCAGTCCTTTGTTTCCGAGCCACCTCTCCTTCCGCCGATCAGGATAAAGCATCTCCACCAGCATGATGCTGGCTGCAATGCTGATCAGCACATGGAAGTGAATCAGCATTTCGGAATAGGTCCAATTAACGCCCAGAACGTAATACGGTTTGAGAATGCCAAGTTCCATCCAGTCCGGATTAAAAACCGACCGGATCACGATTGCCTCTTCGTATACTCCATATGCAATGGCCAGCAGGATCAAACTGGGCCAGCTTTTCTTCCATCGCAGTACCAGTTCACGGCAAATTAACGCACCCAAACCGTAAGGGAGCATAAGCAGTAATACGCTGAGAGGATTGAAAAGCTCCAGGGGAGGTTGATGTCCTGATACTATCTCACCCATCAGCGGGGCCATAACCAGCAAACTCAGCCAGGGAGGAATTCGTTTCATGTTGGCTAATTCTCGGTCAACCTTGCCCTTTTTTAGTATCCTTCTTATAATTCTTTAACAGCTTCCCGAAATCTTTATCTTTTTTCCGCCGCTCAGCGACAGTTGACTCATAATGAGCTTTTTCTCTTTCCATCTTCAGATAGTTTTCATAGGAAGCCTTATCAACTTCTCCGGTTTCGACGGCTTCAATAACCGCACACCCAGCCTCAGTGGTATGAGTGCAGTCTTTGTATCTACAGCTTTTCGAAAGTCTGACAATCCGGTCAAAGGTGATTTCCAGTCCGCTTGTTGTATCGGCAATGCCCACTTCCCGCATTCCCGGATTGTCGATCAGTATTCCGCCATCATCGAGAATAATCAACTCCCGGTGACTGGTTACATGCCTTCCTTTATTCGTGCTGTGGCTAATTGCATCCGTTCTCATTACTGTTTTACCGGAGAGATTGTTAATCAGGGTGGATTTTCCAACACCCGAGGAGCCGAGCAGGCAATAGGATTTCCCTTCCCTGATAAAACTCTTTAAAGTTGCATAACCATCCTGAGTCTCATTGCTGATCGCAATGACCGGAATAGTATCAATCCGTGATTTAATACTTCCCAGGATTTCATCTAACTTCGGTTCATCTGTCAGGTCTGTCTTGCTAAGCACAATTACCGGACTTACATCAGATGAATTACAGATGGTCAGGTATCTTTCAAGCCTGTTGATATTATAGTCCCTGTCAACAGCCTGAACGATAAAAGCATAATCGATATTCGCTGCTATGATCTGAACTTCTCCGGATTGGCCTACTGCCTGCCTTTTGATTATTGAGGATCTTGGCAGTATCCTGTTAATGATTGCAAATTCAGTGTCATAGGTTGTCAGTGCGACCCAATCGCCAACTGCAGGAAAATCTTCACGGCCTTGTGCCGTAAAACGTAAATTTCCGGTGATCTCCGCTTCAAATTCACCTTTATCAGTCCTGACAATGTATCGTTCTTTATGTTCTGCAATAACCCTTCCTATCTCAAAACTTTCGAGGTTGTTTTCAGTCCTGAATTGCTCGAGTTTATCAGTATATCCCAAATCCTCTAATTTCATATCAGTATCTATTGGCGCCGACAGTAATATAACAGGCAACGCATCACTTCTTGATTTTTCGTAAAACATGCAAGGTATGGTACTCGGGTACAGTTAGTTGATCAGTTCCCAGATGAATAATCTCTTCCTGGCCAAAGCCTTCATTTTCAAATATTCTTTTCCATCCTTCAGGGGTGTTGAAATTAAAGGGTACGTTCACTTTAGTGCCGGGATTATCACTGTAATGGATCACCCGGTTGTAAAAATGATCGAAAAAGACATTGGCCGTTCTTTGCTGTTCTTCGCTTAAGGATAGATAGTTCCCGGCCTTCTCCCTTGCTTCGCCAGACAGTACATCACCGGTTACTCCATAAACAGACTCAATAACCAGCACTCTACCGTTGGATTTGGTGACGCGGCAGGATTCCCGAATGGTATTTACAGGATCGCTGCTATGATGATAAACGGTTAGTGCCAGTGTGTTATCAAACGAATCATCCTCCACCGGGACAGGTTCTCCCTGCTGAAATAGTTTAAATTCCAATCCCGTGTTATCTATATTCTGGTTCTTGTAGACATCGGTCAGCAAGACTTTGTACCCGTTTTTAGCGCATAGTTCCCCGACCCTGCCATCACCTGAACCCAGATCAAGAACCGAGCCCGGCAACAGATAAGGCTTGATTTGTTGGAAGATCTGATCAGCTCTTCCGGTTAATTTCTTTGGTATTTCCTGAGTGACACCTGCTCTATCCAAAATCTTGTGAGTTACCGACTCATAATCCGAAACCCGTTTATATGAAGCTGCATTCTCCAGGCATTGCCTGATGATCTCTTCGGATTCCAAAGAGGATATTCCGAGATGTCCCAGCACCTTTTCAAGGGTTTTTTCAATATATCCCGCAAGCGTTGGATCATTCAATACCTCTTTAATTTCGGGGATTCTTAATCCAAAGGCATTACTGATTCCTTGTTGTTCCATATAAGTTTCTTTTATCTGAACCGATCCAGGTCGCCTTATGCCAGACAAATTCCAACGGTCCGTATCTGTGATTCTTCATCCACCACATGAAGGCGGTTTTCATTGGAATTCATGAGCCGGAATCCGGATTATTTTGAGGCTTTTGCCTTGTATCGGCTCTCCTGATTAAAATAGGTGACATCCGCATATCCGGCATGGATTTTAGCCGAATGCCTCACATTGGCCGGTATGAAATAGTGGTCACCCTTCCGGTAGGTATGAAGAACTCCGTCGATGACTAGGTCGATCCGGCCTTCAAGGACAACCGCCCATTGACTTTCATGGATATGGTCGGCAACCTCGACGTCATTTTCAAACTCCATAAAGATGATTTGATGGCTGGATGCCTGCGACAGGTAAGCTTTGACACCTTCCAGCGGCACGTCGGCTTCAGGCAGGCTGGTGATGGGTTTAGGAAAAATTGATTTCATAGTATTTAGTTATTAACTCCCCAGGCGTCCGCCCGGGTTTACTCGTTATTCGTCACTTTTTTTACCGGCTTATCTGGAAACATCCATCCTGCCATCCTTGATTTTGTGGATAAAGCATCGGCGGCTATTCGATTAATTCCTTAATGGATCTGATGACCAGTTTGGGATAATCTCTGTGTACATAATGCGTGCCTTCCACAATAATCTGACGGGCATGATTGAATCCGGAGAGAATTTCTTCCTTATATTTCGGATAGTCATCACCATTCTCATGTACAACGGAAATCATTATGATTGGCAAATCCTGTCGGATGTGAAGATCTTTGAGGTAAGCCAGGTTGTTGAATGTCTGGTCCTCTTCTTTCCGGTATCTCGGTTCCCGTGAGTTTTGTATTTGTTGAACGAACTGAAGATACTCTTTCAGTTCTTTCTTGGATAAATGCTGATAGTATGCCTCTGCCAACGGATCCAGTAATAATAGTCCTGTAACCTGATCAGGATATTGATCGGCAAAATAGCGAGCGATGGAACCACCGAAGGAATGACCGACAACTACGTAGGGCGGACGAATCTCCGCAGCTTTCAAAACATGCTGTAATTCATCTGCCAGGTTCGGCAGGGTTCTCTCCTGTCGGGAGAAATCGGATTTCCCGATGTCAGCCCGATCATACAGGAACACCTTCGCAAAGCGCGCAACCGAATCGGGCAGGAAATCCCAGACTTCCAGGCTGTCTGCCAGACCGCACTCGAATATCACAGTTGTTGCTCCGGCACCTGCGGTCTTGATCCTGAATTTCTGCCCATCGATGCTGACATACCTCTCCTGGCTAAATGCCTCCGAACAAAATACAACCATCAGGATTGTCAAAAACCATTTCATTGGATTCCTTTTACCGTTCAGGATGCTAAATGTATACAATTCAATGTATTGGCGAAGCTACAAGATCATAAATCTTATCCTGTCCTTGTTTCCCTTCCTGAGTTGTTCGAGGTAATCGTTCAGCATATAGAGGGAGGCAGCGGCGATAGCGTTGGTATTGTACCAGTTATGGCCGCAGTTGGCCCCCATCGGTTTGCCGTTTTCAAGCCAGCGGGTTCCCCAGTTGGAAATCGAGCCGTCGTCGAACTGCTGGGCGCAGATGGCATTGGCGGCGGCTTTGGCTTTATCGAGGTATATCTTTTCGCCGGTGACCTGGTGCAGTCCCAGCAGCGAACGGATGTAATATCCGGTGTGGCCTTCCATTGGCCACCAGCAATTGAACTGTTCGAACACCAGTGGGCCTTTCACCGGCACGGCATGTGATTGGCTCTCCGGACCGAACAGCACGAACTGGTCTTCCACGAACCGGAGCAGCTTTTTTGCCAGGGGAAGATATTCAGGATCACTGGCGGCATGATCGCAGAGGTACCAGATCAGCAGTTGCGCTTCCCAGGGGGTAAGGTTCCGATAAGGCCTGTTCTCCCCGATATCTTCGTATCCGCCCTGCCAGTTATAGGATTGCGTGGGATAGGCGATCATCCACTGAATGGTCCGTTCCGAGGCCATCTGCAGCTCGGGGGTGGCCACGCTGTTGCGGGTCAGGGCATCGACCAGCAGGGAGAACTGAATCCCGCCGGTGCAATAGGATTCGGTCACCTTTCCGTCCCGCGGATCGATGCGGTAGGGAAAGCTCCCGTCGGACGCCTGGAAACCGGCGGTAATCCTGGCAATATGATAGGCATAATCGAGATAGCTTTTGTCCCGGGTAGCCTCGTACAGCGAGACCAGGCTGATCCCGATCCAGGAAGCCCTCAGGAGGATGACATTATGCGCCTCGATCCCGCCAAAGTACTCTCCTTTTGCGATGGTTGAGAAGGGGAAGAGCGGCAGGGGCCCTGAGTCGGGCAGATGATGCTCAAGGACCCAGTCTCCTGCGATCCGGGCCAGTTTCATGGCACTCTCATCCTGAGGACGGTCAGTCTGAGCATGAGCAAGCATCCCATAGATGATGGCCGGGATTATGCATCCGGGATAGCTCTCACCGTGGCCTTCGGGCCACAATTTAGCCCGATAAGCGAAGTACTCCCGGTAATCGGGAATATCATACCCCGGGCCAAGACTCTCCCGGGTGGGAACCGGACAGGGCGAGGCGGCCGACCAGATCCAAACCGGTACTCCGGGCTCGCGGTACGGAGCGCGACCGGAATCTGCAACACGGATCAGATAAGCTATAGTACGATCCGCAGCCGCAACCCAGTCTGCGGGTGGTTCCGAAAATCCTGACCAATCAGGTGCCTTGATTCGTTGACTGCTCTCATCAGAGATTATATTCCCTTTGTCATCCAGCCAACGCAGAGTGAGCGTGAAGGTCTTATTAGGAATTTGGGCCCATACGCCTGACAGATCCAGTCGTGGAACAGCAGATTCGACCTTCCAGGTATTCCCGCCTTGCGTGATGAGTGCCTGATACAGATGGGTTCCGGAAAGAGGAAGGAGCTTGAAAACGGGCGGATCGATGAACTGGATGCTATAGGCATTCCAGCTTGTAATCCGTCGCGGTTCATCATCTTTTGAGGAAATTACTGAAGAATTATACAGTCCGGAAAAAAGACTTGTGCCGGCTAATACTAATGTTGTTAGTGCCAGGATTAGTTTTCGATACATAATATACCGATTATAACTGCAAGTCAGGTTAGAGTCTCTGGCAATTCACACAGTAGTATACCGCCCCTCCGAGATACGCTTCTTTACTGATGGAGCCTCCGCATCTGGGACAAGGATTGTTCACCGTGTTTTTCGAAAGCAGGGTTTTGTAGCTACCGTAATTACCAAACAAATCTTTTTCGGTATCCCGGCCGCCCAGATCCGTCATGGTCTTGAGGGTCTTTTTCAGGCTGTGGAACAGTCCTTCCTTCTGAGCGTCGGACAGGGTGCTCTTTTTGCGCTTCGGATGCAGTCCGGTGTTGAACAGGATATCCTGCAGGACCCCATTGCCGAGTCCGGGTATCCGTTGTTCCGTGGCAAGAAGGGCCTTGAGCGAAATATCCTTTGTGACACTCCTGAAAATATTGTCAAAGAATGTCTCGTCAAAAGCATCGTTCAAAGGCGACAGGCTGTTCAGACTGCCCCGATGATATTTATTATCGAGTACCCCCCGGTAGACCCAGATTCCACCATACATCGCAACGGTAAAAGCCAGGCATCCGCCATCATCCAGCTCGACAAGCAGCTGGTGTTTTTCGGGATGTTGCTCAGATGACGTGTAATATCTCATGTTTGTGCCGTCACTGACGGTAATCCAGGTATCCTCGCTGAAGCAGATATCGACAAACATTCCGTGTCCTTTTGCCGATGTAATCCGCCTGCCGGTCAGCAGGTTTACGTATCCGGCGGGATCACCGTTGTAAAATGCAAATTTATGGGGACTGGTAGCAGGCACGACTTTCGTAATCTGCCTGTTTACCAGTGTTCTACCTGCCTGCAGGCCGATTGTTCTTGATTCGGGGAGTTCTAACATTGGGTATAGCTATTGGTTATGACGTACTATTTTTTTCAATGTCAATGTCATTTTTACTTTGAAGTCCTGACTCGTTCAGTGATTTCATTTCTTATATCTGATTTTCACAGTAATCAATACTTTGAAAGCCTTTTAACAGCTTCTGATATTGAACCGACAAAATTTATCTACCCAAGCTTATTGCTTTCAAAGATGAAAGCCTTCATGCTCTTGCTTGAATATCTGTTAAAATCCCCGACTACCGCCAAACGAACCCGGTAATTTGAGTATTTCTGAAGTAATTCACCGGCTATTCCGGTCCGTAAATCAAAAAAATCAGGTGTAATATTTTTGGTATGGATGATAATACTGGTAAAGCCTTCATAATACAAATTACCCAATAAATCCAATCCATCCTGCACATTTCCAATGATAAGATCATCCGAGATTACTTCGGCAATTCTTACACCGTCAACTTTATGTGTTTCAATTTTCATAATCCAGTACTCCCGTATGCATAGTCATTTTCCACTCACCGCTAACCTTAGAATATACTTTGCACACCCGGCCTTTCCAATGATTCTTTTTATTGTCTTTGTCGATCCAAAGTGTATCGATGTCAACAACAGCAAAAGCGCCATCCTGCTCTGCCGATATTTCAATCTTCCTGATTTCACGTTTGTTGTGAACCAAGGTATACTGATCGAAAAGATCCTGCCAGCCTTTGCTCCATCTTTCCTTGTTAAACTTACCCAGCGGCAGTTCCCAATCCAAAGGATCATGGGATTGAGGGGTTCTGGGCCAAGGCCACACCATATCCGGATGGAACAGGGTGATCAGCAAATTGATATCCTGTGTATCCCAGGCCTTAGTTTCCCTGTTAACCATTTCAATTATTTCCTTCTCAGTTCTGGCAATCCCGGTTATGCGCTTGATGAAGTCAGTTTTTTTATCGGTATAGCCATCTCTATCGTTACGGTATTCTTCAGATAGTTGCACTTTTAGGTTACCGTATTCCTTTGCGATATCAGGGTGTGCTTTAAGGTAGTCTCGAAAATACAGCTCATCCCAATCCCCGGGAAAACGGACATGAACATGATAGGTTTGACCTTGAAAACCTTCAATGGTATATCCTTTGACCAACATCATATGAGGTGCAGGATTTTCAGGCCTGCAGATATAGTGATAATCAAGCTTCGCCAGTTTTTTTATGATGAAGTCCTTGTCAGTGTCGCCGGGGACTTCAAGCAAAATATCAATGGTCGGTTTAGCTTTTAAATGGGGAACTGCAGTGCTGCCAATATGCTCGATTCTACTGATGTTAGTTTCTCCCAAGGCCTTTCTGATAATGAATTCTTCCTGATGAAATAGTTTAGGCCAGTCAGAATCAGGTTCTGAAATGATGATTGGGAAAAGCCTGCCTAATTCCCCGGGAGTCAAATCATCGAGTCGTATAAACATTGAGCATTAAATTCCTATTAAAAAATAACTGACAGGCAAGTTAAGGCGCCTTCTGCCTTTTCAATTTCAGACATTTCAATCTCAATGATCGGAAATCCATTATTCTCAATAATTTTTTTCGTCTTTGGAAATCCTTTTGGTATTAAAACACTTCCATTAACAACCAGACAATTCGCACAATATTCTTCACCCTTAGGAACGATAATTTTATCATATTCTGAAAAAATCTTCTCATCCAAATAACCTTCAGCAAGAATAATACATCCATTACCTAAATAAGTGCAGACTGATTTCAAGTGTAAAGCATTCCGGATTTTTACCGGAATAACCTGGTATCCTTTATGTTTAATTACTGAGGCGACTTGCCTGATTCCTTCCTCATTTGTTCTTCCGGAATTTCCGATAAATATTTTTTTACCGATTCTTAAAACATCGCCACCTTCAATGGTTCCTGGTTTTGTAATATGAACAATAGTCTTTAATCGTGATAGGGTTTTTTCGATCTCAATGGTTTCAGGAATCCTGCTGGGTGCTCCGGGGATTGTTATTACAGCAAAGACATCAAAAACAATGACAGTGTCTTCTGTGAAGCAACAGTCAGGCAAAGTATCATCCGCCTCAATTCTGATCAGCTTGAGTCCAAGTGAAGAAAGGGTTTCGCAATATTGCTGATGTTGTTGTTTTGCAAGTGCAACATTGATTTTCCGCTTGTTATGAAAGGTCGTCACGCATTTCTGAAAAGAATTCGGGACATCCCTCACGATAGCGAAAACATCCATTCTATTATCTCTAAAAGCGTGTTCCAAAGCTGTTTCCATGAGATAATTACTGTTGCTGAACAACAGGAATGTTACTTATTAAGAATTAGTTCGATTTTAAGTTTCCTGGCATGGGCTTCAAAGATTTCTCTTATTTTCCTTCCTCTCTCTTTTATATCTGCGTCCATCACTTTCCCGAGTGGTTCTATTTCTTTCAGGATGATTGTCAATTCTGAAATCGGTAAGAGATCAACCGCAAGGCAATAAAAGCCTTTCGATCTGCCATCATTATAATTTGAAATCAGCTCCAGCAAAATCTGATACTTATGCGTGAGATCTTTAAGATATGTTTTGAGATCCTTTTCCGCTTTGGAAAAATCATGAATTACTTTCCGATATGACATAAAAGAATCTGCCTTACCCCAGTCAGAATATCTTTTGCATGGATATTCCGGGCATTCAAAGCAGTACTCGACGGAATCATGCTTTTTACTACAGGTTATGACTGAACATTTTGGATGCTTTGATAAAAAATCCGGCCCGCCACATCCCGGACATTTCGACGGTCCATCAGTATGAAACCGGGGACAAAGGCAACAATTTAAACCACACAGTGCATATGACGGATCTTTTCGGACATACGGTTCCATAAGTACCTCCAATTTTGTATTTTATCTGACGGTTGAAGCTATGACCCGTTTTACTGTTTTTTTAGCGAGGGAAATTCAGATATCCTTAACCTGGCACTTCCATACGGGACCAGTTCAAGTATTTCGATATTATTCTGAGACTTCACCGGACTTATTGGCGGATTATCAGCAGAGCCTTGTTTCATGCCCCAACCATCTATCAATGCGCCCTTCACCTTCAGGATGACAGGCTCAGGCTTATTCCAGATTATGCGGTCCCATCCTGCATTTTTATCTGATTTAACATAAAGAGGCTCACCATTTTGTGCAAATGGAAATTCACTGATTTCATTAATTGTAACGCTGATACTTTCTTCCACATCAGATTCATCCGTCAATAAGGCATAATTCCAGGGTGTAGTCGGTTCAATTTGCCAGTTATGAACTGGGAAGCCTGCTTCACGTGCATTCTTCAAACCTTCCGGATCAAATTCGTTTACCGACTTAAGCTGAGTGAATTTTTGCCCTATCCGTAATGAGAAATATAAAGGTCCTCTGGCAATTGCCATGGCGTTATTGAAACGTCGCTCAATTCTCGGTTTCATTGGAAGAATCAACTGAACACGATCATGATCCTTCCAACGTCTGGAAATTGTAAAAACAGAGTCTTGAGTAACCTTGATTTCTTTGTTATTGACAAGCATTCTTGTACCGGTTGACCATGCAGGAATTCTGAAATGTAAAGGAAATGATACCGGTTTTTCTGTTGTGATCGTAAATGTGATGTCTCCTTTAAATGGATACCCGGTTTCTTCCAGAATCTGAACGAGCTCGCCATTCCCGACATAGGCCTTAACATCAGACGGGCCATAAACGGTCGCTATCAGACCTTTATCATTTGTTGCCATCCACATGTTCCCGACAAATCTTGGCCATCCCGAATGCATGTTTGCCAGACAACACGAGTAGTGAGGCATAAGCCCATAAAGGTTAGCAGATTTGTCATTGTCAAATACTCTTTTTACCGTATCTACTAAAACCTGATTTGTCTGCTGGTCATACTGATGCGCCCACATATCGGGTGTCATGGTTCCAGGTATCGAATTATATACGATCAGTTCCAATCTGTCAGCAAAACTTATGTCTCCAAGAATTTCGAAAATCCGTTCCATTGAATAGGCCAACTCGATAACGGTGCACAATTCAGTTCCATTTGTCGGTTCAAGGCCCCTCGATTTATCCTTGGGAAGTTGTTCATGCCCTGCAAACCTTCCACCAAGCTGTCCGTAAAACCGATCGATGTTCTTCAACCCTTCAAAGACCGAGGTTTTATATCTATCATCTTTGTAATGTTGATAATAGAGGGCGGGATATTTGATTTCCTGCGCGATATCAACTCCATGTTTTGATGGAAAAGCTTCCGGAAATCCCATAAAACCTTTGGTCAATATTTCAATATATTCCTTAAAATGATCTGAAATCTTCAGTAATCGACCGTCTCCGGTTTTATTGTACAGCCAATATAATGCTATCAGGTTTTCTCCCATTCTTGAACCGTAATCGCAACAACCCGGGAAACGCGTCGAAGGCATAACATTTTCGTTATAAATGAAATACTTTGTTAACCAGGGTATAATTCTTGGATCTTCCGTGGCTTCATAATACTCGACCAGAAACCTCAAACCGTGCTGTACGTTATAATTCTCTTTGCAATTAAAATCCCTGATGGTATCATTTTCCAGAAATTTATCTACACATTCTTTAGCGAGTTTCTTTAGTTTTGGATCATCTAAAACATAGGCCAGTGAAACGATTCCTTCATAGTAGTTTTCAATACTCCAATAATCGGCTTTAAAATCGCTGTAAACATGGCCCGAAAGACCTTCTGCCTGGATTTGAAGCTGCCGTTTTAACCAACCCTCGGGTTTTACGCTACCTAAAGGAAGGTGCAGATAGCAATTTTTATTTAGCGGCACACTATTTCCCGCATACAGATGAGCCCTGTTCGTTAACTCTTTTATCAATACCGTTTCTTCCTTTTTATAGGGCTCAAAATCACCTTTGAAGAGGTCGTGCTGCCAGACTCCGGTATAGGGAAGATTCTCCGGCCTGTGTCCCCAGGGCAGGTGGGTCTGCGTTTTTCCATTTACCAATCCCCATAATAGACATCCCACATTCCTTTCATTAAACAGCGGCAGGATATCTTCAACAGTCGATTTTTGGGGACGATTCATCCATTCGGTACAGATTACCGGACGGTTATGCAGTTTCACTGAGTCGATAAAAATTGCAGTTGACTCCCTATTATCGTAGCAATGAAAAGTAATAATATCTGAATTTGCATAAACGATACCATTCAACACTTTATCATCACCCCAAATGCCAATAGTGATGGGCTGTACCGGATCAACCCGTCTCGCCCAGGAAAAAACACTTTTAACCAGCGGTATAGACCGGTAATCCACCTTCCCGCTTGTAGGTTCATTGTATAAATCCCAGATAAATACCCGCCGGTCATTTTTGAAACGCGTCATCACTTCGGTAACATATCGCTCAAGTTTAGGATATGTGCGCTGATCATAGACCATGGTATGTCCCGGGGATGGGGACCAGGCCCAGGCATACCATCCCTCCAAAGGCTCAGGCTGGTCTCCTATTGCGGGATCGGCATTTACACCGAAAACGCAGTCATCGAAGAAACAAGGCATAACCTTGATTCCATGCTTATTGCAGATAGTAAGAAAGCGGTCGAAGGTTTTCAAAAAATATTTCGGGTCATCCGCATAAACGGCATATTGCAATACAACCCGCACGCAATTTAAACCAATACTTTCGGCCAACGCCAATTCCTTATCAATCAGGCCTGGAGAAAAGCTTGTCTTGTCCCACATCGCGGTATAATTGATCGCATTGGATGGGATATAATTGACACCACAAAACCATTCCTGTTGATCGTACCATTCCTGTATCTGCTTTTCTGTCCAAAGGCTTCCCTGAGAAAACAGAGACGTACCAATTAAAGAAAAAACAATAATTACACAAGCTTTTTTTATTCTTCCAGCATTTAATATCATTTCAATATACCTTTTTGTCTGATTAAATCAGTTCTCGAAATTTACTATGTGTCCATTAGATTTTAAAGAATCAACCGCTTTACCTAAATCTTGATTTTTCAACAGAATATAGTCAGTGTCATATGTTGAAATTGTAATAATAGAGATTTTAATTTTCTCAAGTAATCCTGCAACTTCAGCAATTATACCAACTAATGAAAAATCCAATGCCCCTTGTATTTTTATTATCCTCCAATCTGTGTTAATCGCAGATTCTTCGGTTATTGAATCAGACTGTTTACAGACAATCGATAATTCATCTTGAGTTCTGGTAACAGAATAAAAATCCGAATCCTTTATCCACTCAGGAA
>JAZDPC010000003.1:0-11675 GCA_043797975.1 Bacteroidota bacterium | reverse complement strand
AGGCTGATGATCTCATTGAATACATCTTCGCGGGAATCCAATCCGTTCAGACCAAATCCCTTCAGAAGCCTGATCAGTTGAGTGATCGAATCCACTTCCAAGCGGGATGGCAGCACGGCATCAAATTCAAGAAGGGTCTTCCGGGTATTGGAAAAAGTCCCGCCGATCTCGATCGGGAAGGAAGCAGGAAGGACAAGGTCAGCTTCTCTTGCAGTATCGGTTAAAAAGTAATCCATCACCATTTTGAACGGAACCTGTCTGATCAGGGTGGAATAGGTTTGCGTCGTATCACACCCTAACGGATCTTCCCCGAATATGAAAAGGTTCCTGATCTTCTCCTGCGACAGTTTTACCTTGAAGCCCATATCGAATAATCCCTGGGAATTGTTCTTTTCTTTAAGATTGATCAATCCGTTGGCCATTTTTCCCGGTTTTCCCGTGAGTATTGCCAGGTTCATCAGCGCGATACTGCCGTTACCGGAGATTTCTTTCTCCGAATAAAGGATGATTGCGTTCATCTCCTTATTGTACTCTTCGGCAAATGCAGCAATCACTTGTTTAGAAACCCCCGCTTTTTCAAGTAAAGCTGCGAAATCTTCGGAGTGCAGCAAGCTCTTGTACTCATCCAGACCTGTCACCCGGTCGCGGAGAAACAACCCGTTCTCCATTCCGTTGGCAAGCAAGTAGTGGTTCAGGGCTTTGACAAAGTAGTAGTATGATTTTACTTTCACTACCTGGTCCACTTTGTGGGTCATGGCGTTCTCCTCTTTTTGCGTGACCATTACTACCGGGACCTTGAGGGTTGAACGGGCATTGCTCACCATGAACCCTGCTACCGCGTGATCCATGTTGATCTCGGTGCCGATCAGATAAAGCTTGCCGGCTTCCCTGATGCTCTCCAGCGGGGCAGTCAGGGGTTCGTTCAACCGGTAGCCGTCACCCCGGTTCAGGTAATGGAATGTACCTATATTGCCCGTCCCTACAGCCGCCCGGGCCAGTTTCTGGACCAGGTACAACTCTTCATTCGTCAGCCGTCCCCCGGCGAAGAAAGCATTTTCATCGGGAGTAACCGATTTGATTTTTTGGACGATCAGATCGAGCGCTTCGTCAAAACTGATCTCGGTAAACTTGCCGTTGACCTTTTTCAAAGGTCTGGTGATCCGGTTCCTGTCATTCAGGTAGGAATAGCCAAACCGGGGATATCTGCAAATGTTTCCGTCGGAATTAACCAGGCCTTTGTTTCCGGTCACATTCATGACAAAGCCGTTGACATGGTTCAGGTTGATGCTGCACCCGATGGAGCAGTAATTGCAGATAGCCTCTGCGGGTATGGTATGAACAGGGCCTGGCTTACACAGTACATTTTCGCTGATTGCTCCGGTAGGGCAGGTGGAAATACACATCCCGCACGATTCGCAGCGGGTATCCTGCAGGGCATCTCCCATGCTGGGAGCCACGAAGGTTTCAAAGCCCCGGTTCACCAGTCCGAGTGCATTGGCGCCGACGACTTCACGGCATATGCGGATACATCGTGAACAGAGGATACATTTATTGTTGTCGATCTCGATATATGGATGCCGGAAATCGACAGGGTATTCTTTGAAAGTGCCTTGGTATCCCTTCTGATCGGCATTATATCCGGTAGCGTATCGCTGAAGATCACAGGTAAAGAAAGCAACACATCCACATTCCAGGCAGCGTTGGGTCTCCCTGATGGCTACCTCTTCACCGGCATACCCCAGCTCCACCTCTTCGAAATTCATCCGGCGATCCGGTTCAAGAACCGGCATCTCTTCCCGGAGCTGTTTCGCAAACGCGTCGATATACTTCTCTTTCACCTGTTTCATGAAGTTGTCCCGTTTACTGATGAAAGGCTTTTTCTCGGGTGTGATCACTTCGCCCATGAGGTACTGGTGCGTGCTGTGCGCGGCGATCTTTGCCTGGGCTATGGCTTCGATGATGGTGGCGGGTCCGGTCACTCCGTCGCCGGCGGCAAAGACCGACGGGATGCCGGTCTGCAGGCTGTGTCTGTCAGCGTCAATATCGCCCCATTTATTGGTCCTCAGTTCGCCACCTTCGGTATAAAAATTAATATCATCGATAAAGTTCACATCGGTCTTCTGGCCGATCGCTGCCAGGACATAGTCGACTTTCAGGTCGAATTCTGACCCTTCGATGGGTACGGGCCGGCGGCGACCCGAAGCATCGGGTTCGCCCAGCTCCATCTTAATACAAGTCACCGATTCTACTTCTCCCCGGGAGTTTTTATTGATTCTTCTGGGCAGGGTTAAGAAAAGATATTCCACTCCTTCGAGTTTCGATTCGTGGATCTCAATGGGATTGGCAGGCATCTCATTTTCCGTACGGCGGTAAATCACATAAACCTTATCGGCTTTGCAGCGGATCGAGGTCCGGCAACAGTCCATCGCGGTATTTCCTCCACCGATCACGGCGATAGCCTTTCCGTGGAAATCAACCCGTTGTCCGGTCATCTCCATGTTCTTCAGGAATTCAATCCCTGAGAAAACATTCTCTGCATCTTCCCCTTCACATCCCACGCCGGTTCCGATTTGTGAACCAATAGTCAGCACCACGGCGTCGTACTGTTCTTTCAGATCTTTGTAACTGAGATTTTCCCCGAGTTTCTGGTTGTAGAAAATGTTCACCCCAAGATCGGTGATGCATTTCACCTCTTTATCGAGGATATCATTTGGCAGCCGGTACTCGGGGATACCGTAGCGAAGCCACCCCCCGGATTTCGGAGCTGCCTCATAGATAGTTGCCTGGTGTCCTTGTATCTGCAGAAAATAAGCTACGGAAAGGCCTCCCGGTCCGGCCCCGATGACCGCAATCTTTTTGCCGGTAAAGGGTTTAATCTCCGGAACAAATTTATCCGGAGAATCCAGGTCATAATCGGAAGCAAATCGTTTCAGGTAATCAATTCCCACGGGTGTGCCTTCATCCAGCAGGTTCCGCCGGCACTCTTTTTCGCAGGGCCGTACGCAAACCCTGCCGCAGATTGCCGGCAACGGATTGGTCTCCTTGATGAGGGCTACGGCATCGGAATACTTCCCCTTCTCCATCAGGGAGATGTATCCCTGCACATCGACACCGGCCGGACAGGTTTGCTTGCATGGTCCGAGACAATCGGCATAATGGTTGCTCAAGAGAAGCTCCAGCGCCATTTGCCTGGATCTCCGTATCCCTTCACTTTCGGTGGTAATCCTCATTCCTTCTGAGATCCTTGTGGAGCAGGCAGGTTGGTGACCCCTCATGCCTCCAACTTCCACCACGCAGACGTAACAGGAGGAGTAAGGCTCAAGCCGTTCATCATGGCAGAGTGTGGGTATATGAATCCCGTAACGGTTGGCCAGTTGCAAAATGGTCTCCCCGGGAATGCCTTTGATGATATTTCCGTTCAGGATGATATTATAAAAACTAACAGCCATAGAATCTTTCTTTACAGCGAAGGTCAGGATAGATTGATCGCATCGAACTTGCATTTTGAGTAACACACACCACATTTCGTACAGAGTTCCTGGTGGATGAAATGCACCTGTTTACGCTCGCCGGTGATGGCATTGGCCGGACAATTCTTCAGGCACACCAGGCATCCGGTACATGTTTCCGGATCGATCGTATAGGTAAGGAGCGGACGACATACTTTTGCCGGGCATTTCTTATGGGTGATATGGGCTACATATTCATTCCTGAAATATTTTATCGTGGTCAGTACCGGATTGGGGGCTGTTTGGCCAAGTCCGCACAGGGAGTTGTCCTTGATTTCATATGCCAGCTCCTCCAGCCGTTCGATATCGCCCTCTCTTCCTTTTCCGTTGGTGATGCGTGTAAGGATTTCAAGCATCCGAACGGTCCCGACCCGGCAGAAGGTGCATTTTCCGCAGGACTCCTTGCAGGTAAAGTCCAGGAAGAATTTAGCCACATCCACCATGCAGGTACTTTCATCCATCACCACCATTCCGCCGGAACCCATGATGGCTCCCGTGGCGTTCAATGAATCATAATCCACGATGGTATCGGAGAGGTAATCGGGAATACATCCTCCGGAAGGGCCCCCAAGTTGTACGGCCTTAAACTTCTTATCCTCTTTGATACCCCCGCCCAGCCTGAAGATCACATCCTTAATGGTGATGCCCATCGGAACCTCCACCAGCCCGGAATGGTTGATTTTCCCGGCCAGGGCAAATACTTTCGCCCCTTTGCTCTTTGCTGTTCCGTATTTCGCAAAGGCTTCGGCCCCGTTCAGCATAATCCATGGCACATTGGCATAAGTCTCCACGTTATTGATGTTGGTTGGTTTGTCCCATAATCCTGATTCGGCAGGAAACGGGGGACGTTTGCGGGGCATCCCGCGTTCTCCCTCTACCGATGCGATGAGAGCGGTTTCTTCTCCGCATACAAATGCCCCGGCTCCCTCTTTGATAAAAATGTCAAAGTTGAATCCTTCCACCCCGAAAATATGTTCACCGAGATAGCCTTTCCGGCGGGCCTGGTCAAGAGCAATATTGAGTCGTTTGATCGCCAGCGGATATTCAGCCCGGCAGTAAATGACACCATCGGTTGCCCCGATGGTATAGGCGGCAATGATCATACCCTCAAGGACCGAGTGGGGATCCCCTTCCAGTACACTACGGTCCATGAACGCACCGGGATCGCCTTCGTCGGCGTTGCAGATCACATATTTCTCCGGAGACCTGTATCCGGCGGCAAATTTCCATTTCAGACCCGTGGGAAAACCTCCTCCGCCACGCCCCCGCAGACCCGATTTTATGATCGATTCGATCACCTGTTCCCGGGATATCTTTTCTCCGGCGATTTTGCGAATAGCTTTGTACCCATCGCGGACTTCGTATTCATCGATGGACTCAGGATCCATGTACCCGCAATTCCGCAAAACAATCTTTACCTGTGCATTCAGAAAGTCATTCTCGGATGCAGCGAAGAGGTCAGAATAGACAATGTAGTCGCGTACCGGATCCTGATGGTGGATGTGTTTTTCGATCACTTCGATCGCCCGTTCCTCATCCACATCACCATACAGGAAGGTCCCCGTGTCATCGATGATCTCCACCAGCGGTTCCCGGTAACACATCCCGATGCAGCTGGTCTTCCGGAGAGTAAAGTCAAGTTTATCAGCTTCCTTCAGCGCTTTGATCTTTTCATAGGTTTTATTCGCCCCGGCAGCAATCCCGCAGCTCCCAAGCCCGACAGTGACAGTAGTGTTCATATGTTCTTGATTACTTTCATCGCCTCGTTGCCGGTCAGCTTGCCGTAGGTCTGTTCGCTGATCATCATCACGGGCGCCAGGGAGCAGCAGCCCAGACAGGCTACGGACTCAAGCGTAAAAAGCCGGTCTTCCGTGGTTTCGCCATCTTTGACCCTGAGGGTCTCCTCCAGCGATTCAGTGATCTCCTTGGCATTCTGAACATGGCAGGCCGTGCCGTGACACACTTTGATGATACGCTTGCCAACCGGTTTGAGCCGGAACTGGGCATAAAAAGTAGCCACACCATACATATCGCTGAGTGGCAGACCGGTTTCGGAGGAAATTTTCTCAAAAGCAGGCCGGGGAATATACCCATACAGGTTCTGTGCCCCCTGCAGCAGCGGGATCACATTTCCCTTTTTCTCTTTATATTTGGCAATCAACGGATCCAGTAAACCAAGATCCACCTCAGGGGTCTCTTTTTTCTCTGCTTTCGCCGGGAATCGTGTAATACGCATCTGATTGGAATATTAGTTAATCCGCCTGGTTTTCATACCCGACAATTTCTCATGAATGGCGTTGGCAGCTATCCTTCCAGCGCCCATAGCCTCAATCACGGTGGCTGCCCCGGTCACGATATCGCCCCCGGCATATACGAACTCTTTCGAAGTTTGATTGGTTTCCGGATTTACAATGATATTCCCCCATTTGTTCCGCTGGATATCCGGTGAAGTCTGAAAAATGACCGGGTTGGGATCGTTCCCGATGGCTACAATGGCCATATCAACATCCATGATAAAATTGGATCCTTCAATGGGAACCGGTCTTCTTCTTCCCGATTCATCAGGTTCTCCGAGTTTCATCTTGATGCACTCCATCGCTTTCAGGGTATTGATATCCGTGCCGATAAACTTAACAGGGAAAGTAAGCAACCTGAATTTCACCCCTTCCTCTTCCGCGTGACGGATCTCCTCATGCCGTGCCGGCAATTCGGCTCTTGACCTCCGGTATACAATGGTAACCTCCGAAGAGCCTGTCCGGATAGCTGTCCTGGCGCAGTCCATGGCCACATTCCCCCCTCCGATGATTGCCGCCCGGGCTCCCTTTGGCTTGGGGGTGTCGTATTCGGGAAATCTGTAGGCCTTCATCAGGTTCATCCGGGTGAGGTATTCATTGGCAGAGAACACATTCCCCAGGCTCTCTCCCTCAATGTGCATGAATTTTGGCAGGCCGGCTCCCACACCGATGAAAACCGCATCGAAGTGTTCAAGCAGTTCATCCACGGTAATGATTTTTCCGATGACATGATTCAGCTCAATCCTGACGCCCATCTCTTTCATGTAGTTGATCTCAAATTGGACAATGGATTTGGGCAGCCTGAACTCCGGGATCCCGTAAGTAAGAACTCCTCCGGTTTCATGAAATGCTTCAAATATGGTTACCGAATAACCCAGTTGCTGAAGGTCGGCAGCCACGGTAAGCCCGGCGGGTCCCGATCCCACAACGGCAATGCGTTTATTGAGTTTCTGCTTGATCTTCGGGGCGGTCACCAGATCCATTTTCCGTTCCCAATCGGCTGCAAACCGTTCCAGGTTCCCGATGGCAACAGGTTTATCCTTGACACCCACAATACATGTCTCTTCACACTGATTCTCCTGGGGGCAAACACGACCACATATGGCCGGCAACACATTCCGCTCTTTTATCTTCTTGGCGGCATCGTCAAATTTTTCCTCGGCAATCAATCGGATAAACTCCGGGATATCAATATTGACGGGACACCCGAGGACGCATTTCGGATTTTTACATTGCAGGCACCGGCCGGCTTCCAGCAAAGCCAGTTCAGAGGTATAACCATACGGGACCTCTTGGTGGTTGGCTGCTCTCAGCTTCTGGTCCTGCTCGGGCATCTCCTGCCGGGGGATTTTCAGCTTAATCTTTCGCTCGTCAGCTTTGCTTAACCCATGCCATTCACAACCGTATTTGAGGCAGAGGTAGAAGGGGATCAGTTTGGCATGCGTGGAGATGATCACTTCCCCCACCTGTGATCCGCATTCGCCGCAATGCATCTCTGGCTTAATCAGACTCTTTTTGCAGAAGGGGCATTCCAGTTCTTCGAGAATCTCCCCTTTTTCTATCGGGATGGACGACTCCACCGCGAAAACATCCAGGTAGGGACTCAGTTTAAGCTCCAGGTCTGTTCCCTGAAACCTGGCTTTAAAGATGATAACCTTGTCATCTTTTTCCTCGACATTAAAACTTTGTTTGCAATGCGGACAATAGGTGTTTAGGAAAGTTTTATACTTAATGTACCTGACATCCTGCTCCATCATAGTAGTAAGGATTTATCTTATTGAAAACAATAAACAATCTTTTTCATCCTGCAGATAGATGGAATTGCGTTTCTGCAGCTCGCCGAAATCAACGGTGTGTCCGTCAAAATCAGGTCCGTCCACACAGGCAAACATGGTTTTTCCGCCGATACTGACCCGGCATCCGCCACACATTCCCGTTCCATCGATCATGATAGGGTTCAGGCTGACAATGGTCGGAATGTTATATTTCTTGGTAAGGGCACAAACATTCTTCATCATCACGATGGGTCCGATCGAATAGATCAGTTTGATGTCATCTCTCTCTCCCAGGTATTTCTCGAGAGGTTGTGTGACAAAACCCCTGGTTCCATAACTGCCGTCATCAGTAGTTACAACCAGTTCATCACTAATCATTTCCATCTCATTTTCAAGGATGACCAGGTCTTTTTCCCGGGCACCGATTATGCTGATCACGAAATTCCCGGCTTCCTTAAAGGCTTTGGCGACATGATAGAGTATGGCTACACCGGTACCCCCACCGACCATTAACACGGTGCCGATTTTTTCCACTTCGGCCGGTCTTCCAAGCGGACCGGCAATATCGCGTATGAAATCGCCCTCCTTCAGGGAACGCATTAATGCCGTTGTTTTTCCAACCACCTGGAAAATAATGGTAATAATCCCGGCGAATTCATCTTTATCGGCGATGGTCATGGGAATCCGTTCCCCAGTTTCATTGACCCGTAAGATGATAAATTGCCCCGCTTTTGCTTTTTTCGCAATCTTTGGAGCCACAATATCAAACCGGACAATGGTTCCTTTCGCTAGTTCCTGTTTTCTGACTATCTGAAACATCTGAATAATAGGTTAGTAATCAAATAAGTTCCGGGATTGGCCATTACCACTCAAGGCTGTCTTCCAGTTTGATATCCTGAAAATCTTCATCGCTCAATCCATGCCACTTGCACCCTTTTTTCGAGCAAATATAGAAACTAATCATTTTTGTCCTGGCGCTTACAAGTATCCTGGCAATGGGTGAACCGCAGGATTCACACGTTTTATCGGCCGATATAAGAGTGGAATTGCAATGGGGGCATGAAATGTCGGTCACGGGTTTATCTTCCTGCAGAAAAATCGTGGATTCCGACGTAAATCTGTTCATATACGGACTGAGCAGCAGGATCCCTGACTTCCCGTTAGTGGTAATCTTCAGCTTCAGGTTGTCGTGATCGATCAGGCTCTTGCGGCAATTCGGACAATAGGACATTAAAAAGGCACCCGATTCCAGGATCTCTTTTGTTTCATCCTCTTCTTTGACCCTGGGAACATGGTCCCGTTGTATTATTTTCAGTTCCTCCTCGGCGTATTTCCTGGTAAATCCATATTCCTGGTACAATTTATTCAATGCCTGGGAAAGGTCTGTAAATTCCAGGTTATGATTTTTACAGCCACTTCTTGAACATATTCTAACCCTTCCTCCCATATCCAGGATGAAGGGAACCATGGGAGCTTCACAGATGGAACAATGGTTTTCCGATACGATCTCTTTCTTGCAATGCGGACAGAAAAACTGTGCGATCTTATTGGGGGTAAGCTGTATTTTACAGGTATAATGATAACTGCCCCATAACGAACTAAGGTAAATAAAGCTTGTTTGTCCCTCTACCTGGATGCCTAATTTGATGCTGGGTTTGTTATCCACGCGTTCTTCCTCGTTCATGAGCGATTTATTGCAATTCGGGCAATTCACATTCAGTGAAAGAAATTCATACATGGCAGGGTTTCCTATGGTCACGCCAAAATTAACACAATCTTTCGGAACAGAAAAATGAGATGCCACACAATGAAGCAGGTACGAGAATTACGGAAGGTCGCATCAGTAAATCACTTATTTTTTATCAGAATAACTCGTAATTTGCTGAAAATAAGCAAATGATAACAAAAAAACAAAGGAGAAATTTGGTTTGGTCAGAAATCTTTTCCGTAATATTGTGAAAATTTTCACATAGAAACTTTAACCAAAACATTAACCTATGACAACCAACCCATTTCAAAAACAGGTAGATGATTTCATGGCAAAGGTCATTGCCAAAAATCCGGGAGAACCCGAATTTCACCAGGCCGTGCTGGAAGTTGCCGAATCGTTGATCCCTTTTATCGAGGAGAATCCCAAGTACAAAGTACACAAGATCCTGGAACGGATTGCCGAACCTGAAAGAGTAATTTTGTTCCGTGTACCCTGGCTTGACGATAAAGGAGAGACTCAGGTCAACCGTGGATTCCGTATTGAGATGAACAGCGCCATCGGTCCTTACAAAGGGGGGTTGCGGTTTCACCCGACAGTGAACCTGGGCATCTTGAAGTTCCTGGCTTTCGAGCAGGTTTTAAAAAACAGTCTGACCACCCTGCCCATGGGCGGTGGCAAGGGCGGAAGTGATTTCGATCCCAAAGGAAAATCGGACAATGAAGTGATGAAATTCTGCCAGAGCTTCATGACCGAACTCTTCCGTCATATCGGTCCGGATACCGACGTTCCTGCCGGCGACATAGGCGTGGGCGGCCGCGAGATTGGTTTCATGTTCGGTCAGTACAAACGGTTGAAGAATGAGTTCACCGGCGTGCTTACCGGAAAAGGAATCGACTGGGGTGGTAGTCTGATCCGTCCCGAAGCTACGGGTTACGGCCAGGTCTACTTTGCAGCCGAAATGCTCAAGACCCGCGGAATGGATTTCAAAGGAAAGATCTGCACCGTATCCGGTTCAGGGAACGTAGCACAGTATGCCACAGAGAAAGCAACCGAATTGGGCGGAAAAGTGGTGACCCTTTCCGATTCCGAAGGTTACATTCACGATCCGAAAGGCATCGACAAGGAAAAACTCGCTTTTGTCATGAACCTGAAGAACGTAAAACGTGGCCGCATCAAGGAATACTGCGACAAATATTCTGAAGCACAATATTTTGCCGGGAAACGTCCGTGGCAAGTAAAATGTGATATTGCTCTTCCCGGCGCGACCCAGAATGAAATCAACGGCGACGATGCCAAATTGCTGATCAAGAACGGATGTATCCTCGTTTCCGAAGGCGCCAACATGCCTTCGACTCCGGAAGCCATTGAGGTTTATATTGAAAAGAAGATCCTCTACGGTCCCGGAAAAGCCGCCAATGCAGGCGGGGTTGCCACCTCCGGCCTCGAAATGTCCCAGAACTCCATGAGAATGGCGTGGTCGAGGGAAGAGGTCGACAGCAAACTGCACAACATCATGATCAACATTCACAAGAACTGCGTGAAGTGGGGCACCGAATCCGACGGATTCATCAACTACGTGAAAGGCGCCAACATCGGCGGTTTTGTGAAGGTAGCAGATGCCATGTTAGCGCAGGGGCTCGTTTAAACCGACTTGTCCAACTATCTGTACACTCATTTAATCTGACCCCGGGCTGCTGTTACTTCCGCAGCCCTTTTTTTGTACGCCACAATTTTATATGTAGCGATCTTCATTATTTTCCCTTCTTTTCTTTGAAACCGGTAAGATTGGCGGTATCAACCTGTACAGTGATTCCAGCCTGGTACGTGTAGTCCTGATCGATATCATCAGCGCGTTTCTTGATCTCGACAGGGAATGACTAACCGTTAGAAGTGATGCTATTTTGATTGCACCATCCAAATTGGAAACTTTTTTAATATCTTTGTGTCTATGAATGCGGTAGAACAAAATATTTCCTCTATTCAATATCTATGTGAGAATCATAGAGTTGATAAACTTTATCTCTTTGGTTCAACATTAGGAAGTTCATTTAATGAAAAAAGTGATGTTGATTTCCTGGTCAGGTTTAAGAATATTGATTTATTGAAATATGCCGATAATTATTTCGATTTGAAGTTCTCACTCGAGAATCTACTTAATCGACCTGTCGATCTTTTAGAAGAGCAATCCATTAAGAATCCATATTTCCTCGATGTCATTAATGAATCAAAAAAATTGATTTATGGATAGAGAGATTAAAACCTGGCTTTTTGACATTTTTAAAGCCATCGAGGAAATTGAAGAATTTCTCCCACAAGGCCAAAGAGTGTTTGAGATTTATAAAAATGATCTCAAAACAAAACGGGCAGTGGAAAGAAATCTTGAAAT
>JAZDPC010000050.1:0-61648 GCA_043797975.1 Bacteroidota bacterium | reverse complement strand
CCGGTGATATCGGAGGAGCACCTGAAGATTCATCAGTTTACTTCCTCGAGAAAGCAATCCATTCCGATGGTCCCCTAAAGATCATCAGTGCGCCGGCCGACTTGATGGCACGCCAGATGACCCCCGAACAGTTGGCTAAATTGCCGCTACACAACGGAGAATTGTTGACCTCTCCCCATGGCAACGGATGCTATACCTCGCAGGCCGCCATGAAATATCTGAACAGGAAAAATGAACTTCTTGCCGATGCAACCGAGCGTTCAGCCGTGATGGCCGAATGGCTTGGAGCTGCCTATTATCCGAAACAAACCCTCAATGAAGCCTGGATCCGTTTTCTGTGGCACCAGTTTCACGATGATCTTACAGGAACCAGTATACCGGAAGCCTATACTTTCTCCTGGAACGATGAACTCCTGAGCCAGAATCAGTTTGCCGGCATTCTTGAGAATGCATCCGGCGGCGTGATACGGGCTTTGGATACCCGCACCGAGGGCTTGCCCGTTGTGGTTTACAATCCTCTTTCCATAGCCAGGGAAGATATAGCCCAGGCAACCATTGAACTTCCCGGTGAATTTACTCAGGTCAGGATGTACGATGCTGCGGGCAAGGAACTTCCTGCACAGGTGGTAAAGCTTGAAGGCAGAAAGGCAACGGTTGTGTTTACTGCCCCATGTGGTCCGGTAAGCTATACAGTATTTAATGCCGTTCCGTCGGCAGAGCCATGCCCGATAAAAACGGGTTTGATTGTCGCCAGGAACCGGCTCGAAAACAAACGGTATAAAGTAACCCTCGATAAGAACGGTGATATTTCTTCGGTTTACGATAAACCGGCTAAAAAGGAACTTCTGAAAGCTCCGGCCCGGATCGAGATGCTGGATGACCTGTCAGAATCATGGCCTGCCTGGGAGGTTATGTATAAAGCAGTGTCAACAGCTCCCCGCAGTTATTTGGCAAAACCTCAGGTTACCGTTGCAGAAAACGGTCCCGCCAGGGTAACCCTACGTGTGGTCCGCGAACAAGACGGTTCTGAACTGACCCAGTATATCAGCCTGGCAGCCGGCGATGCCGGTGACCGCCTGGAAATCCGGAACGAACTGAACTGGAACTCCCAGAATACCTTGTTGAAAGCAGCTTTCCCGCTCACAGTCTCAAATCCGCAGGCAACTTATGACCTGGGAATCGGAACGATCCGCCGCGATAATGATCAGCCTAAATTATATGAGGTACCGGCTCAGCAATGGGCTGATATTACCGGGGCTGATGACAGTTACGGCGTTTCCATCCTGAGTAATTATAAAATGGGCTGGGATAAACCGGCTCATAACCTCCTGAGATTGACCCTGATGCATACTCCGGGAGTCGGCCGTTCCTATATCGATCAGGCTACGAATGATATCGGTTTCCATACCTTTACCTATGCCATCAGCGGCCATACCGGCGACTGGCGAAAAGGTCAGACCCAGTGGGAAGGAACCCGGCTGAACCAGCCACTGATTACTTTTACTGCCCCAAAACACCAGGGAGCAGCCGGAAAATCATTGAGCCTCGTTTCTCTCAGCACGGATCAGGTAGCTGTGAAAGCACTGAAAAAAGCTGAGAACACGGATGAGATCGTGATCCGGTTACAGGAACTTTTCGGCAACGATGCAAAATCTGTCAGGATTGATTTCCAGGCTGAAATCACCGGAGCCAGGGAAATCAGCGGCGCTGAAGAACCGGTCGGGGAAGCTACGGTCCGGAACGGTGATCTGGTCATTGACCTGAAAGCCTATCAGCCAAAAACCTTTGCCGTGAAACTGGCGAAAGCACCTACACAGCTGAATAAGAAAAGCTCCCAGTGGCTTGCCCTGAATTACGACCTTGATGGTGTCAGTTATGATAATAATCGCACTGACGGCGATTTAGACGGCGAAAGGAACACTTACCCTGCTGAATTATGGTCGTCAGAAATTGTAACAAACGATATCATTTTTAAATGGGATCGGCAGCCGACGGACAAAAGAACTTCCTGAGCAGTCATGGCCAGGTTATGAGCCTGCCCGCAGATAAGTGCAATACGGTTTATATTCTGGCAGCCTCTGCAAATGGTGATAAATCGGTAGAATTTAAAATCGACGGAAAACCGGTTATAGTCCAGGTTCCCTACTATTCCGGCAAGATCGGACAATGGGATGCACGCAATTTTAAAAACGGCTACAAACAGTCGGTCAGGATCAATGGCGTTGCTTATCCGAGGCCGGTTCAAACCACTCCTGCCTATATCAAGAATGTTCCGGTTGCCTTTGTGGCCACTCACAGACATTTGGGCAAAACCAATGTGAATGAGGCTTATATCTTCGGATACCTGTTCAGGATCGCTATCGACGTACCAGCCGGATCCAAAACCATTCAATTACCGGATATGCCTGAATTGAAGATAGCAGCTATTACGGTGTCGGAAGATCCCAACCGTTTATCGAAACCAGCTGCCCCAATTGCTGTGGAATTCATCCGCGATCCGGAGAAAGCCAAAGCTATGGCAGCCAGAATTGCCGAACCGGTATCTCTTGACGGAGTGAAACCATTACCCGTGATCGCAGCACCCCGGAACCTGAAACCGGGCCTGGATTACGGTTATTATGAAGGGAAATGGAGAAGGTTGCCCGACTGGTCGAAGCTCCAACCGGTAAAAACCGGGACGATTGCTTCTCCCGAATTGCCGGCCGGCCACATTGACGAATATTTCGGAGTGGTATATGACGGATATATCCGGATACCTGCTTCAGGGAATTACATTTTTTATTGCACTTCCGATGACGGCAGCTCAATCACGATCGACGATCTTCTTATAACCGATAACAACGGTGCACACGGTGAGGAAGAAGAAGCCGGCTATGTCGGCCTGACTGAAGGTTTGCACAAAGTCCGCCTGCAATACTACAATGGTGCCGTTGATTATACTTTCTCTGTTTCCGTTGAAGGACCCGGACTGAAAAAACAGGCAGTTCCTAAAGAGTGGTGGCTCAGGGAAGAGAAATAATTTTGCTCTGATCAGGAATTATTGATATTTTTGCAACCGATAATAATCATATGAATAACAATTTTCTGCACCGGACCCGTCATCATCATCATGCTATGATACCTGTAATCCATGCAGAAAAGTAAGATATCGGAATAATTAAACCGAAAAAGGCTTGCAATTCTGCAGGCCTTTTTTTTTGAATGAATAAATATGCAAACAGTACGAATTGCTTTACAGAAATCCGGCCGGCTGAGTGAGAAATCGCTGGGGATGATCGCGGAGGCCGGTGTTGACCTGACCAATGGTAAACGGACACTTCTGGCCCGCTCCTCCTCCTTTCCGCTTAGTATCTTATATCTCAGGGATGATGATATTCCCCAGTATGTTGCTGACGGGGTATCGGACGCAGGGATTGTCGGAGAGGATGTCCTCAGGGAATCGGGCTATACGCTGGAGATCCGCGAACGGCTTGGATTCGGTCGTTGCCGGCTCTGCCTTGCTGTACCCAAGGAGGTTCAGTATACCGGTAAGGAATGGTTTAATGGTAAGCGTATTGCAACCTCTTTTCCAAAAATTCTTCAGGAGTTCCTCGATGAAAACGATATCAGGAGTGAGATCCATTTCCTCAATGGATCAGTGGAGATTGCTCCTGCTATTGGAATGGCAGATTGCATTTTTGATATTGTCAGCTCAGGCAGCACCTTGGTCAGCAACGGATTGAAGGAGGTCGAAACCGTTATGCAATCAGAGGCTGTCCTGATCACTGCCCCGGGGATATTACCTGAAGCAACAGCCATTCTCGACGATTTCAGGTTCCGGATCCGTTCCGTACTTGCAGCACGTGATAACAAATATATCCTGCTTAATGCTCCGAACGAGAGGCTGGATGAGATCTGCAGCATTCTGCCGGGAATGAAGAGCCCTACAATCATGCCCCTTGCAATGAGCGGATGGAGCTCGGTCCATTCCGTTCTCAGCGAAAATCAATTCTGGAGCATTATAAACAGGTTGCGTGAAGCCGGTGCCCAAGGCATACTGGTAATTCCGATTGAAAAAATGATAATCTGATATACCGATGAAAATCATTCTGAATCCTCCGCGAGATCAATGGGAGAACCTGTTGAAACGTCCTTCCCAGAGGGACGAGGACCTTGAAGCACGCGTTGCTGATTTGATATCCACTATGAAAACGGGTGGATGGGACGCAGTGGCTGAGCTGACCCGCCGGTTCGATGGTTATGATCCTGATCCTGTCCGCGTCCCGGCCGATGAGATCAGGGATTCAGGAGGTTGTATCAGCAACAGCCTCAGACAGGCCATAGCACTGGCATCCGGGAATATCAGGAAATTCCATGAAGCTCAACGCAGGACCGAACAGCCGGTTAAGATCATGGAGGGTATCAGTTGTTCCAGGAAGTGGGTTCCGGTCGACCGGGTGGGATTATATATTCCCGGTGGGACAGCCCCGTTGATCTCCACCGTACTGATGCTGGCTATCCCTGCACGGATTGCAGGCTGCCGGGAAATCGTGTTGTGTACTCCTGCAGGCCGGGATGGAAAGATCGATCCGGCTATCCTGTATGCTGCCCATTATTGCGGAATCGAACAGGTATTCCGCCTAGGAGGTGCTCAGGCGATTGCTTCCATGGCTTATGGCCTGGGACCGGTACCCGGGGTCGATAAGATATTCGGTCCCGGGAATTCCTATGTCACTGTCGCCAAACAATTGGTCAGCCGCGACGGAGTGGCAATCGATATGCCGGCCGGGCCATCGGAGCTGGCTGTTATTGCCGATGATTCCTGCGATCCGGCTTATATTGCTTCGGATCTTCTTTCTCAGGCCGAACACGGACCAGACAGCCAGGTGCTGCTGGTTACCTGCAGCTGGGAACTTGCCGAACAAGTCCATAATGAAACGGAAATACAGATACACAGGCTGCCAAGAAAGGATGTTGCACGCAAGTCATTGGAATCCAGTCTGATATTAGTTGTTCCTGATGAAGATGAAATGATCGACCTGGTCAATGCATATGCCCCTGAGCACCTGATCATTTCAACGGAGAATTACCGCGACCTGGCAGGCAAGATCCGAAATGCAGGTTCTGTTTTTCTCGGGCCTGATACTCCGGAAAGTGCCGGGGATTACGCTTCCGGTACCAATCATACGCTTCCGACATCGGGATATGCCAGGGCTTACAGCGGTTTGTCGCTCGACAGCTTCATGAAAAGTATCACCTTTCAGGAGATCACGCATGACGGGCTTGGTGCGATCGGGCCGGCAATCATCGAACTGGCACGGGCAGAAGGATTGGAGGGACACGCGGCAGCTGTGCTGCAAAGACAAAGGAACAAAGACGAAAGACTGAAGTCTCCCGTCTTGAATCTGTCATCATACGTTAGGAAAAACATCCTGGAGCTGGCGCCTTATAGTTCAGCCCGTGATGAGTTTTACGGTGCTGAGGGCATTTTCCTGGATGCAAATGAGAATCCGCATGATACCGGCTTAAACCGGTACCCGGATCCGCACCAACGTGAGTTAAAAACAAAGGTGGCTGCCCTCAAGGGTGTTGAACCCGGGCAACTGTTCCTGGGGAACGGAAGCGATGAGGCTATTGATCTGCTGATCAGAATTTTCTGTGAGCCGGGTAACAGCCGGATCCTTACGATGAGCCCAACCTATGGTATGTACAAGGTGTGTGCCGGTGTTCAGGACGTGGCGGTTGATAACGTACTGCTGAATGAGGATTTCAGCATTGATACTGACAAGATGTTGAGTGCAGTGAGGTTCAATACCAAGATGATCTTCCTTTGCTCGCCAAACAACCCGACCGGAAACCAGATTACTCTCGAGGATGTTTTTTACCTCGCCGAGCGGTTCGATGGCATTATTGTCCTTGATGAAGCTTATGGTGATTTTGCCACAGGACCCTCTGCTCTGAGTTTTCTGAAAGACTTACCGAACCTTGTCATTCTGCAAACCTTCTCCAAAGCCTGGGGAATGGCAGGTGTCCGCTTGGGAATGGCCTTTGCCGATCCGTTTATCATCAGTCTGATGGATAAAGTGAAATATCCGTATAACCTGGGTATTCTGGCACAGGAGACACTGTTGAAGAAGGTTGAAGAGGTTGAAATGGTTGAAGTGGTTAAATGGGTGGAGGAGATCATACGCGAGAGATGGAAATTGGAGGGAAGGTTATCTGCCCTGCCTGGTGTTGAAAAGATCTTTCCGTCTGAGGCCAATTTTCTGCTCGTTCGTGTGGCTGATGCCCGGGGAATGTATGAGTACCTGGTGAAACAGGGCATTGTTGTGCGCGACCGGTCAAGCCAGCCGCTATGCCAAAACTGCCTTAGAATTACCGTAGGAACACCCGAGGAAAATCAGAAATTAATCCAGGCCCTTGAATCTCTAAGTAGTAAATAGTCACTCATCACTCATCACTAAAATGAAACGTATCTTATTTATCGACCGCGACGGCACACTGATCAACGAGCCTGAAAATGAACAAGTTGATGGATTCGATCAGTTCAAGTATATACCGGGGGTGTTTACCCATCTGGGCAGAATCGTCCGGCAATTGCCGTATGAACTTGTCATGGTGACGAACCAGGATGGTCTTGGAACGCCATCTTTCCCGGAAGGTACTTTTTGGCCGGTTCATGAACGGATGCTTGAAACCTTCGATCAGGAAGGAATTCATTTTAAGGAAGTAGTTATTGACCGGACCTTTGACTGGGAAGGTAAAGAAACCCGAAAACCCGGTGTGGGATTATTAAAACATTATTTAACGGCTGATTATGATCTCGTCAATTCCTATACAATCGGTGACCGGACAACGGATATCCGGCTGGCCGGGAACCTGGGTTGTAAAGGGATCTTCCTCGGATCGCCTGAGAAATGGAATCAGAGGGTTAAACCCGGAGATGAGGAGAATTGTGTCCTTAAGGCGACAACCTGGAAAGAAATCGCTGATTTCCTGATCAGACATGAACGATATGCACAGGTAAAGAGGGTAACAAAGGAAACCGATATCAATATTGAATTGGCACTATGTGGAACCGGGCAATCTGAGATCTCAACAGGGATCGGATTCTTCGATCACATGCTTGATCAGCTCGCCCGCCATAGCGGGATAGACTTGAAAGTGAATGTAAAAGGCGACCTGAAAGTAGATGAGCATCATACGGTTGAGGATACTGCTATTGCTCTGGGGCAGGCTTTCCGACAAGCCTGGGGTGATCTTCGTGGAATGAACCGCTATGGATTCGTCTTGCCGATGGATGATGCCCATGTTGCCGTCTCCCTGGACCTCGGTGGCCGGCCTTATCTGGATTGGAAAGCCGGATTCCGGAGAGAGAAAGTGGGTGAACTCCCGACCGAGCTATTTCCTCATTTCTTCCGGTCGTTTGCTGATGGTGCACGCTGTACGCTGCATATTGAAGCAACCGGCGATAACGAACATCATAAAATCGAAGCCATTTTTAAAGCGCTTGCACGAAGTCTCCGGCAAGCCTGGACATCGAATGGATCTGAAGATATTCCGAGTACGAAAGGAACGATATGAAGATTGTCATCATTAAGTATAATGCCGGTAATATCGGTTCCGTTCTGAATACATTGGCGCGACTGGGTTACCCTGCTGAGGTCACCGGTGATCATGACAGGATTCTAAATGCCGATAAAGTGATCTTCCCAGGTGTGGGAGAGGCCAGTACAACCATGAAATATCTGAAAGAGAAGGGTTTGTGTGAATTGATCACCGGATTAACACAGCCTGTCCTGGGCATCTGCCTGGGTATGCAGCTCATGTGTTCGTGGTCTGAAGAAGGCGATACTCCCGGTTTGGGAATTTTCGATGAAAAGATAGACCGCTTCAGGATCGCGGAAAAGATACCCCACATGGGTTGGAATTCGATATGGTTTGAGCCGGTGGGCCTGTTCAAGGGACTGACACCGGGTGACTATGTTTATTTTGTGCATTCATTCTACGCCCAAACGGGCAAACATACACTCGCAACCTGCACCTATGGGATCGACTTCAGCGCCGCTCTGCATAAAGACAACTTTTATGCTACCCAGTTCCACCCCGAGAAGAGCAGTGCGGTCGGGCAGCAGATCCTTAAAAACTTCATTGAGTTATGATCAGTATAATACCAGCTATTGATTTGATCGGCGGTAAGTGTGTGAGATTGACCAGGGGAGAATTTCATTCCGTAACCGTTTATTCTGATAACCCGGTTAAAGTGGCGCGTGATTTTGAATCAGCCGGTATCAAACGGTTGCACGTGGTTGACCTTGACGGTGCCCGTACCGGTTCACCGGTTAATAGTAACATATTGAGGGAACTGGTGCAGCAAACGGCGCTCACAATCGATTACGGCGGAGGTATCCGGTCGAAGGAAGCCCTCACCCGGGTCCTCGAAGCCGGCGCCAGTCAGGTGAGCATCGGAAGTATGGCGGTGAAACAACCTGATACCCTGACATGCTGGGTGGAAGAGTTCGGCCCGGAACGATTTTTCCTGGGGGCAGATGTGCGGGGTGATAATATTACTTATAACGGCTGGCAGAATGATTCTGCTCTCCATTGGAAAGAGTTCATTGCCCAATGGCTTGGGATTGGTATTACTGATTTTTTCTGTACAGATGCCGACCGTGATGGAGATATGCATGGCCCGGCCATCGCGTTGTATCAGGAAATGCTAAAACAATTTCCCGGCATTAACCTGGCCGCCAGCGGAGGAGTGTCCTCGATAGAGGACCTGGTTGAACTGGAAACCATCGGGATAACACAGGTAATTGTCGGGAGAGCACTGTATGAGGGGAAGATCAGATTAAAGGAGCAAGGATAAAGGATAAAGATTAAGAATAAAGATAAAAGAGAATAAGATGTTGGCAAAGAGGATTATACCTTGTCTGGATATCCGTGACGGGAGGACCGTCAAGGGTATCAATTTTGTTGGTATCCGGGATGCCGGGGATCCGGTTGAGCTGGCGGCAAGATATGCCGGTGAAGGAGCGGATGAGCTCGTTTTTCTGGATATCACTGCCACGCATGAAGGCAGGAAAACCTTTCCCAGTCTGGTCAAGAGAATTGCGTCAGAACTGAATATCCCTTTTACGGTTGGAGGAGGTATCGACAGTTTTGAGGATGCGGTTACACTGCTTGAAGCCGGGGCCGATAAGATCAGCCTGAATTCCGCTGCCGTCAGGGATCCCGGACTGATCGACCGGCTGGCCGCCAGTTTCGGAAGCCAGTTCGTTGTTCTGGCAATAGACGCCAGGGAAGGGTACGAGGGCACAAAGGCAAAAGGCCTGCCCCGCGATAGCGGGGGGCAGTGGGAAGTATTTATCAATGGAGGTAGAATACCGGTGGGGAAGGATCTTTTTGATTGGGCACGGGAAGGTCAGGAGCGGGGATGCGGGGAGATCCTCTTTACCAGTATGAATCATGATGGTGTTAAAAATGGATATGCATGCGCTGCCCTGGCGTCATTGTCAGACAGACTGTTGGTACCGGTGATTGCGTCAGGAGGAGCAGGAACGATGGAACATTTCCGGGATGCCTTTACCCTGGGCAAAGCAGATGCAGCCCTTGCTGCCAGCGTGTTTCATTTCGGTGAGATACCGATTTCCCGATTAAAGAATTATCTTAACCAGTGCGGAATAGCTGTGCGTTTAGTTAAAGCATTATAAATCAATGATATGGATGAAAAACTCGATTTCTCGAAAAACGATGGCCTGATTCCGGCCATTGTCCAGGATGAGATAACCCGGAAGGTCCTGATGCTGGGTTATATGAATGAGGAATCTTTAAAGCTGACGCGTGAAACAGGTCTTGTGACGTTTTACAGCCGGTCCCGCAAAACACTCTGGACCAAAGGAGAAACCAGCGGTAATTCCATGCAGGTTAAAAAGATCATGGTCGACTGTGACCGTGATACCCTGCTGATCATGGCCAAACCAACCGGACCTGTTTGTCATGACGGTCCTGATACCTGCTTCAATGAAATCAACGAAGGTAGCCTGTTTTTCCTCGACCACCTGCAGGCAGTGATTCAGCAGCGCAGGCGCGACATGCCTGATAATTCCTATACTACCGAATTGTTTGGTCAGGGAACAGGAAAAATCGCACAAAAAGTTGGAGAAGAGTCGATTGAGCTGATTATTGAATCTTTGAAACAGGATGATCAGACTTTTCTGGGGGAAGCAGCCGACCTGATGTACCACTACCTTGTATTGCTTATTGACAGGGGATATACCCTGGGAAATGTAGCTAAAGTATTATCCGACAGGCACCGGGAGTAGGACGCAAAAAAAAAGGCCTATCTTTGAGAGATAAGGCCCTTTTGATGTTTGGGAGGATAATATGGAAGAAAGTGAAGTGACTTAAAGAAAGGTTGACCTGCCGTAGAGCTGTCCATGACGTAGGAAAAGTGTTGTGATTGTGTTCGAACGGTGTCCCCCAACCGTAAGTTCCTTTCACGTCTTAAGATCAGCCAAACCTTCTTTCCCAATGCTTTTCAAACAACTCCGGACAGGTCAACCAATTACCCTTGTCTTTCCGATATTAAAGATATGTTAAGAAATGTTAAAAATCAATAGGCCAATAGGTTACATAGTGGATGTATTTGGTAATGCGGGGCGCTGAAGCCATAACTGTGTTGTTAGGGTTGATATGTGTAGTCAAATAATTATATTAAATCAGTCTATTCCCGCATAGCGTGATACTTTATGCAGGCTTCCAGGGCCAATATTCGCTCCCGGTAAACCTTTTCAACTTTTAGTTGTACTTTTGTCGTGTAGAATAAAAAACGGATGTCGAATAATACAGATTCAGGATTAGCGGTCAGGGATTTGATTTGGGGAAGTTTTAAGAACTATCCTGATCAACCGGCCATCGGATACGTTGATGGTGAAATGCTTACGTATGCCGAGGTTAAGAAACAGTCTGAGCAATTAGGCTTCTATCTGAAGCAACTGGGGATAACCGGGGGAGATAAACTGGCTATCCTCGGGCCCAATTCACCGAACTGGGTGGTGTGCTATCTGACAGCCCTATCGCTGGGAATTGTTGCTGTTCCGATTCTTCCCGATTTTCATGCTTCCGAGATTGCTCATATTCTGAAGCATGCCGGTGTCAAATCATTTATATTGAGCCGGAAACAACTTTCCCGGATGGAGCCCGAGCTGATCCGGTCCATTCCCCTGATCATGCTTCTGGAGGATTTCTCATTGCTGACCGATCGTGATAATCCAGAAAACGATTCCTCCTGGGCTCCCTATGAACCAGGCGGATCCCTGGATCCTTTCACTGTGGACATCGATCCGGAAGAGCTGGCAAGCCTGATATATACATCCGGAACTACCGGTTTCAGCAAGGGAGTCATGCTCTCAAACCGGAATCTGGTTGTTAACATTCGCCAGTGTTACGCCATTGAGAATTTGCAATTTGGAGATTCGATGATATCCATTCTCCCATTGTCACATACCTATGAGAATACGGTAGGGTTGTTGTTGCCGATGAGTTATGGTGCTACCATAAACTATCTGGACAAGCCCCCTGTTGCAAGTATTCTCATCCCGGCGATGAAAAAAGTACAGCCGACACACATGCTGACTGTTCCATTGGTCATTGAAAAGATATTCAAATCACAGATAAAAGGCAAAGTTGATAAATCGGCTTTTTTAAAGTTCATGTACGGCTGGCCTCCCTTCCGGAAGTTCTTCCACCGGCTTGCTGGCAAAAAACTCTATAAGACCTTTGGCGGTCGATTGAGATTCTTTGGTATTGGCGGCTCCAAGTTGGATGAATCGACTGACCGTTTCCTGAAAGAAGCCGGTTTTCCGTATGCCATAGGCTATGGATTAACTGAAACAGCTCCCTTGATCAGTGGTGCCAATGCGAAACAGGTCAGGATTCAATCCGCTGGGAAGCCGGTAATCAATGCTGAACTTGTAATCCATGAACCCGATCCCGAAACCGGTATCGGCGAGATCTGGGCCAGGGGAGAGAATGTAATGAAAGGATATTATAATGAGCCGACCATCACCAGCCAGGTTCTTTTGCCCGGAGGATGGTTCAGGACCGGAGATCTTGGGGTTTTCGACAAAGACGGATATCTGTATATCAAAGGCCGGTTAAAGAATGTGATCATCGGAGCATCGGGTGAAAATATCTACCCTGAAGAAATCGAATCGGTCATCAACCGCTTTCAATATGTGCTGGAGTCTGTTGTGGTGGAACAAAAAGGCCGCCTGGTCGCACTGGTTCATTTTAACTATGAGGAACTGGAAAAACAGTTTACTCAAATGGCGGGAGAGGCCAGGATCCAGGTGGAGAAGAAAATTGAAGAGATGAAACTTGAACTGCAGCAGTTTGTTAATTCAAAGGTTAACCGATATTCAAGGCTCCAGTCGGTCCTCATTCAGGATACTCCCTTCGAAAAGACTGCAACCCAGAAAATCAAACGATACCTGTATCAGAAATAAGGAGCATTTTAGCGTACTGTGACATCACCTTGTCACCAGCTTGACCAGCGCGTCTTTTGCTTTCTTGCTGACCTCGTATTGGATCGGATGCCCAAATGCAACGCTGTTGAAAACCTCACGGGTTACCCGGTAGGAAGGCTTTGTTCCCGTGGATCCTTCATTGAATCCGACCCGGTATTCAATATTCTGATATTTTTCCAGAAGCTTCAGCTGCTCCGGACGTGAAACCATCTCCCCATCCTCCAGATTAAGGACTTCACGACAGGTCGAATCAAGGATGACATACCGGTCCGGGGTTTCAATCAGGATGACCTGAAAGGTCCCTTCCTGAAGACCGGATACCATTCTGAATTCCAGGTTTCCCGTTTCGATCCGGGGTTTCTTTTCCTGAAAATAGGTCCAGAGGAAAACGCCCAGGACAGCAATGAATACTCCGTAACGGATGTATGGATTGGGTTTTTTTACAGTCTCCATGATTTCAAGAATAAAGAATAAAGATAGGGTTAACCGATCGAATTGTAAAACCCCTTCATGGTTTTCAGATAATTCATGAATTCATGATGACCTGCCTGACTGATTCTGATAATTGTCCTGGGCCTTCTTCTAAGGAACGTTTTTTGGATTTCAACATATCCTGCCGATTCCAGTTTGCTCAGGTGGCTCGACAGGTTACCCTGAGTCAGGCCGGTCCGGTCCATCAGAAAGACAAAATCCATGCATTCAACAGCGTTCAGCAATGATAGAATCACAACACGTGCAGGCTCATGTATGATTTTATCAGCATCAACGATGCTACGGATATCACTATTGTTTTTCGGGTTCATAATCTGATTTAAGGTTTTCTTTCGGATGATTTTTCAGGAACCGGATCAGCCTGACTATCCCGAAAATGGTAATAATGAGTCCGGGAAAACAAAAGGTGAAAACCTCGGCAGGCAGGCCGGCAATCGTTACCAGGCCGGTCATTTCGGCAACAGGCCAGCCAACGGCAGTACATATGCCAAAGAAAAACAAACTGTACACACCAATCAGCCAGGCAATAAAGCTAAAGAGAATAACCAAAAAACCGAATTCGATAACCGGATTGAAACTTACGGTCTCACCATTGAATCCGGGAACCTTAAAGATCTTTGCTGCCAACAGCAGCAGGGTCATGGTCATACTGATGGCCAGGAAGATGGTAAGGATTTGTTTCCTTCCCCCGGCAACCGGTTTCATCCTGACATATCCGGTCCTTGGACTGGTGACCAGTATCTTGCCCAATATGAAAGGGATGAGCAAGATGATAATCCCGTAGCGGAGATACCACGGTACATCCCATCCATACCATGAAAAAATGGAGTTGATTCCAGGGATGACCAACATCAGTCCGAAAAACATGTCAAGTATTCCATCGCGCGATTGCATGAAAATAAAGCTCTTTTCTATGCGTCTTGGGTTAGTTTCTAGTTGCATGGTTGTTCAGAATAAAATGTATTACAATTAAGTTTGCAATACAAACATAAAACATATTTTTATTAATTGTACACTTCAACCCAATTTTTTTTTAGAAAATCGACTTTTTTAAAGTTTGGAGAGCAAAATAGGTCAATAGTCGGGATGGTTCTTTTTTCTGCCCGAAATCCCACGTTTTCCAGACCTGATATACAGATTCAGGAATATACCGGCCATCCGGGATGGCTTTAGACCGGATAATGCCGATCATTTCCTGATATGACGGATGCTGGCGGATCTCGGTTATCTGTCCTAAAACATTGCTCAGATGAAGAATATCGTACCAGATAAAGGGAAGTTTGATTTTCCTGAAATCCGTTCCCATATAGAACATGTAAGGATGCTGGTCTTTGCTCATGTCCCATAAAGAAAGCAGGTTATGCACTCCGGCAAGCAGATTCGGTGATTCGTACTGCCCCCTGCAGGTATTCAATAGTTTAACCATGATGAAAGTGGAATAGGGACAAGGATCCTCTTTCCTTCCCGGGCCCCTGAATTTTCCAAGTTCATCAGCACAGGCACAAGGCCAGCCGTTAGGCCTGTATAATTTATCAAGATGATATATGGCGGCCAGGACCTGAGGATTATCAGAATAACCGAAACGGCAGAGGAACTCTAATAAAACCGGAGCGTCGCAAATCGCCCAGGTCCATGTATCCTCGCCTGTTCCCCCGAAATGTTTCGGGATATTCATAAGAACCTGAAACGGTCCGGCGGGTGAATCATGATCCATTATCTTAGCAGAGACTGCCTCTATTTCCGGAATTCTCCGGTCTAATCCCAGATCGGCCAAAAAAGAGAGTTTATGGTAGATCAGGGCAGCATTTTTATGGCTATTGACCACCTGCCCGGGCCAGGTCAGGCTCTCCTCAAGAATGGCACGGATTTTCGGATGAGCAACCATCTCATTCCAGTCGGCTGTAACCTCAGATTGGTCCTCCGGCAATCCCATCAGCCGGGTCCTGGTGAGATACCTCACCCACGGTTCACCTTCCAATAACCAGGAAAATAGATTATCCATAAATCAACTGTTTTCTTCCGCAAGCCCTTATGCCCTCATGCCCTTATGCCCTCATGCCCTTATGCCCTTATGCCCTCATGCCCCTCATCTATTCCATGCTTTTCTTCCCGCTGAGCGGTTTGGCTTCCGTCTGATGAAGGTCAAAAACGATCACCTCGTTTTCTCCTTTCTTAAGCCAGGGGGCCGGGCAAAACAACCTGAACTGCGGTCCGATGTTCCAGTATCTGCCCAGGTTATGCCCGTTCACCCAAACGATACCTTTCTCATAATTAGTCATGTCGATAAAGGTATCGGCCGTCTCTACCAGGGTAAAAGTACCCTTAAAGAAAACACCTGGTTTCATCTTTGTGGTATCCGGTATCTGGTATCCGGCATCTGATATCTTTGTAAGGTATTCCTCATCCATCGGCAGGTTGTAAACATCCCAATTCATTAACGTCATACCGTTGAGGGTCACCCGGTCGGTAATCCCTTTACGGTCGATCAGGTATTGGGCGAAGTTGATCCGGCCCATTCCTTCAACCAGGATTTCCAGAACCGGGTCGTTTATACCGCGTTCCGGTATATCGATGGTTTTCTCGCCAAGACGGCGATCGAGTTTTCCTATGTATTTTCCATTCAGGAAGATGGTTGCATAATCATGGAGATCGGTGATGGTCAGTTTCCCCTTTTTGTGGCCGATCAATTTTGTCTTGTAAAGAATGAATCCGTAATCCTGCCCATAGGCTTCAAAAGATTTCGGCTGAACCGACCATTGAGATTCGGGAAGTTGATTCCAGACTGTTGTGAACGGGAGCATCTGGAATTCCGGAATGTCCATGGATGGGATCGGATCAGGTATTTCAATCATCCGTCCTGTGTGCCTGTAGATCAGATTCCGGAGTGCCAAATACTTGGGTGTGGCCATGCCTTGTTCATTGATCGGGGCATCATAGTCGTAGCTTGTCAGGTCGGGTTCATATCCTTTTCCACCGGAATTGGCACCGGCAGTATACCCGAAGTTTGTGCCGCCGTGGATCACGTAGAAGTTGAAAGAACGCTTGGTTTTGAGCAGGAAATCAACTTCCTTCAATAGGTCCGCAGTATCAGGGCGGGCCCATTGTTCTCCCCAGTGGGTAAGCCAGCCGGGATAAGTTTCGCTCGAGAATGCCGGAACATCCGGATTACGCCTGGCCGCTTGTTCAAAATCAGCCTCACTTGATCCTGAATCCAGCCCGATAGCAGCTCCGTCAATGTTGCCGGCTTCAAGCATATAGGGAGTGGGGCCGTCGGCCGTATAAAAAGGAACATCAATGCCGTTCCTCATCCACATTTGCCTGAGTTCTTCCAGATATTCTTTGTCATTTCCAAAACTGCCGTACTCATTCTCGATCTGTAGCATCAAAATGGGGCCTCCGTTGGTTATCAGCAGGGGCTTTATCACTTTTGCCATCTCCTTGATGTAACTTTCAACCGCTATCATGTAACGTGGATCCCTGCAGCGAAGCTTGATGTCGGGAATCCTCAGCAGGTACGGCGGAATTCCGCCCAGTTCCCATTCGGCACAGACATAGGGACCCGGGCGCCAGAGTACCCACATCCCTTCTTCCTGTGCAATCCGGGCAAAAGTCGCAATATCCCGGTTCCCCGTTTCAAAATCAAAATCACCTTCGGCCTTTTCATGGTAATTCCAGAAAATATAGGCTGCTATCGTATTACAGCCCATTGCTTTGGCCATCAGTATCCGGTGATGCCAGTATTCTCTCGGAATCCGGGCCGGATGCATTTCCCCTGATATCATTTGGAAAGATTTCCCATCGAGCAAAAAATGTCTCTTACCGAGCTCAAAAGTGTGCTTTACCTGTTGTGCCTGCGTGGATGGAAATGCAAAGACAGCTGCACAGACCAGCATTATCAGTATTCGTTTCATGATTGGGATGGGGGTTCGTTATCCTTGATTTTTTTCTTGACAAAAGGCCGGGTGAAAATAAAGACGGCCAGACCAATGACTGCAATGACTGCCAGGAAATCGAAATCGATAAAAGCGACAACGATCAGGATCAGCCCCAGGACCATGTATATCACGGAGAATTTTGCATCCCGCTGACGGAGCTTAAAGGATTGGTACAGACATACGACTCCCAGTCCGAACAGCAGTATTTTGGTCAGCAACTGGTCGAGCCATTTGGGATAGTCAACAAACCAACTGACGATGATCATTCCAAGAATGATCACTCCCAGCACCCAAAGGACTGCGGAGAATTTCTTTAAGAGAGCTTTTGTATCCATGTTGTAACTGTTTTATGCCGGTATATAGAAATACTAACATACAAAAAAAAGAGACGCTTGCCCGGCGTCTCTTTCTTCTATCTTTATTCTTTATTCTTTCTTCTTAAAACCTGATCCCTCCCTGGATTCCCGGCCACATTTTCAGGTAGCTGATGCCACTGGTATTTTCATAGATGGACCAGGGATCGAAATGTGCAAGAAAATCGGGTTCCGGATATTCAAACGGGACGATTAAAAAGTTAAAGGTGGGTCCGACAAACCAGCTCAAGTGTCTGAAGATCCTGCCTTCAATGGTCAGACGGGCCTGTTCTATCAGGTTGGGACGTGGAGCCCAGAGCTTTCCGCCTTCAATTAACTGCCAGGAAATCAGGTCAACGGAACCTTTGAAGTAATGCGTTATCGGAAACCGGGTTCCGATGCCGAAGCCAAAACCCCAGAAATCATCCTGATCCGTCCAGTGGGATCCAACAAAAAACTGACTGTACAATGCATCAACTCCCATCCGATAGCCCAGGCTGGCATTCCAAATCTCGCTCGTGGAAATTTCGAAATCATGATAACCGTTCTCGATAATATTGATCAGACCAACCGGCACGCCTGATTCGTAATTTTCGGCAATATTGATGAATCCCACCTGGGTTCCCCGTACATTCTCTGCGATATTCATGAATCCTGAAACCTGCGCTCCCGTGACATCCTCACCAATATTCATGAATCCTGAAACCTGAGCTCCTTTCACCATCCCGCTTGTGTTCATAAAACCGGTAACCTGAGCTCCTTCAACGGTAGTTGAAATGTTCATGAAATCCGATAACTGCGCTCCGGTCACTTCATCCGCAATGTTCATAAAACCACTTGCCTGAACTCCGATGACCTTACCGGAAATATTCATAAATCCGGCTCCTGCCAAGCCTTTGACGTCATCTCCGGTCGTCATGAAACCGGCAAGGCTGGCTCCTGTCAGATCATGGGTCATATTCATGAATCCGGATGCTGACAATCCGAGGGTATTTCCCTTGTTGAAGTTGCCGAATCCTGCCAGTTGAATCCCTTTGACAAACTGGTGTTCGATGTTGGCAAGACCTGCCAATTCCAGTCCACGGAGTCCGGCACTTTCCCCCCAGAGGACATTAAGAGAGATCTGGTTCACGCATTGCCTGTATTCGGGCCCGTTGGTCCCGATCGGGGGAAGAAGGGTGATCTGGAAGGGACGGTTCACGTTATCATTCTCCTCCTGGCCAATGGCATTTAAGAAAAACGAATCCATCAAAACGATGAATATCAGTGTCTTGGTAATTATTTTCATAGTATTAATGTTTGATTTACTTTTTTAGGCCTATGATAAAACAATAATCATGCCGTTACTCAAAACCCGGAAAATGAATCAAATTATTGGATCGTGAACCATAAACCGTTAATGTTGTTAAATTACCAAACGCTAAACAATAAATAATTACCAAAATGAAAAACCTGTCGGTGTTATTGCTCTTGTTAGTTGCCACAACCACCCTTTGGGCACAGGATAAACCAGCTTATCAGTTATTTACAGGCGATGGAGATAAAGTTAAATATGAAAAAATGATCCGGGAGATTGAAAAAGCAGATTTCGTTTTCTTCGGGGAATCGCACAACAATCCGATTGCTCATTGGCTGGAGCTCGAAATCACCAGGGACTTGTTTGAAAAATCAGGTCAAAACCTGGTCATTGGCGCTGAAATGTTTGAAGCGGATAATCAAATCCTGATTCAGGAATATTGGGATGGTTTTGTGAATGAGAAGAAATTCGAGGAGGATTGCCGGCTCTGGAATAATTATTCGACCGACTATAAACCGTTAGTGCTGTTTGCCAAAGAAAAGAAACTGCCGTTTATCGCGACCAATATACCGAGGCGCTATGCATCACTTGTTGCTTCCAAAGGGCTTGAAGCTCTTGATTCACTGTCGGATGAAGCTAAGGCATGGATGGCACCACTTCCCATTGAATTTGATCCGGAGGTTCCCTGCTATAAGAACATGCTGAAGATGATGGGCGGAACCGGGGCACCCGGTGGTGCGATGGGAGCGCACGGCGGATCGAAACTGCAGAAAGCTCAGGCAATCAAGGATGCCACAATGGCATGGTTTATACATCAGAATTACCAGCCTGGAAAACAGTTTATTCATTATAACGGTTCATACCACTCCGATAATCATGAAGGTATCATCTGGTATCTGAAAAAATATTATCCTGATGCAAAAGTCATGGTCATTACCACGGTTTCACAGGATGAAATCGATACCTTGTCTGAAGAGGAGAGGGGAAAGGCGGATTTTATTGTGGCCGTTCCCACCAGGATGACACCTACTTATTGAAACTATACTGCGAGGTCGTAAGCCTCTTTCAGCCATTGCATGAGCTGATTGTCGATCTCGTCGGGACTTTCGATCTTGATGGCATTCGACCAGCGTTGAGCCGAATGATGATAGGATTGGTAAATTGGAAAATCATCAAGCTGCCTGTCACTGATAAAGACGACCGTCAGATGATCTTTCCCGACCATTATGCCCAAGAAGGTTTTCAACCGGCGGATCGATATATCCCATTTCTGAGCGTTAATTTCGATTTCTCCAAAAGCTTGGACCTTCTCAATCACAAGGTTATAAAGATCCCTTGCTTTCTGGCTCTTCCCGATGAACTGTAATTCCGGATCATACTGTTCGCAAGAATGACTCTGCTTGTTTCGGGCAAACTTTCTGCCGCACTCGGGACAAATCCACATACGATTTACGATTTACGAGTCACTTGTCACTCCTTCTACAAATGCCCTGATATTCTGAGTCCTCACCCCAGGCGGCATCCCGCCCCCGCAGGAAACCAGAATCTGCCGCGAGTCAATCCATTCCGATACCATTTTCCGCGTAGCTGTGGTGACTTGCCCCGGAGAGCCTGCTGCCAGGATATCACGCGGCGGCAGGTTGCCCATCAGGGTAATACCGTTTCCCGTAAGGCTGCGCAGTTCGTTCAGGTTAATGTCAATGCCCATGTTAAACAGATTTACTCCGGCCTCCCTGAGATAGGGTGCCGATTCCCTGGATGGTGCATCGTTGTGCAGAAATTTGACTAATAAAGGCCTGTCGTACAATTCCTTGAAATAGGGTAGTCCGAATTCCGCAAATTGTTCCGCACTCAGGAAACCGATCAGGTCATCAAGCATAAATATTCCATCGATGCTGTCGATAACTGATTTTTGCAGGTTGTGCCACCCGATCAGGAAATCGGTAATCAACCGGATCAGCCGGTGAGCCTTTTCCGGTTCCATCAGGATGAGTGTCAGGAACTCTGTCGTCCCCATCAGGTAAGATGCGATGTTCAGTGGGCCACGAGATACGGAGAACCGGATCTGGTGACCCTCTTTTTCAATCTTGGTACGATACCTCACCATCCGGTTCAACATGAATGGAAGAAGCCCGTCGGTTTTGGGATCAGGTTTGATTAGCCGGTCAATTTCATCCGCCGACTGAATAATCTTATGGGCGTGAGGAAATTCATTGTCGGGAAAAGTGCATCGTGCACCAAAAGCCGATGGCTCAGTGCACATCCCGAACTCCGACCAGAATCCGGGCAGAAACCAGATATCGGGAAAAGTCCTGGACGCCTTCAGATGACATTCGTACCAAACCTCTTCGCTGGTGAAGTAATCAATCATCCTAATCCCTGCCCAGTTCGGTAGCCAGGGGCAGTCGATGATGAATCCGGTTGGCATGGGCGTAATCCGTTCACCACTAATAAGGCCGAGTGATTTATTCCACTGTTCAGCAGTCATCGGATAGGCGATTTAGGATTTACAATTTACTATTTCTTCAATCGAAAATCGTCAATTGACCATCATCAATGCATACGCCAGCCCTGCCGTTTTCATTTCAATTTTGATCCCCTGTTGGGGACCTGAAGCTGTGAAAGCGGCATCGAATGTCAGGGTGTGTTTTCCCTGAGTGAGGGTTACATCATATTGAGTTAGCCGGCCGGTCTGAATTAACTGCCAATTGGCATCGTACAGATAAATGTAACTACCGCCGGTATACTTAATATGATGATTGGCTGGAAGATCCAGCGGGATATTGATTTTCAGGTTGTTATCAAAGTTAATACTGATTCCGGCAGCTGAATTTTCAGGACCGGAGGATAGAATGAATTGTATGGGTTGATCCGGATTCTCATTGTTCAGTTCGATAGACATTGAACCGGTGCCCGGTTTATATTCTGCCCTCCAGATGGTATAAGGATAGAGGTTCCAGTTATTGGGACCATCCATTTCGAGGTGAAATTCATTTTTAATGTTCTGCATCCTTTTTTTGACTTCTGCGGGGAAGGCACCTGACATACGTGCCCGTTCCCATTCGCGGATAGCATAAAGAATTTTGTCGCTCATTCCATTTTGTTCGACTGCTGACAAAGAGGTTACCAGTGCATACCCGGCATCAAATCCGGCTGAGCGTGCAAGCAGCCACTCGATGTCTTCAATGCTCGTTTCGGGGGTCATCCGGAACCATCCCAACATGGCTGGGATCAGGTTGCGTTGAAAATAGAGCTGGTTGAGCAGGCGGTACTGAGTCTGACTCTCACGGAATCCGGCATACCAGGGTTCACCCCAATTCATCCGGGTGAACAGGTGCCAGAAAAAATGGCCTGGATTGCTGGCATCGGTGATCACATTTCCCTGTAGTCCGGCTTTCAGGTTGTCATACCAGATCTGTGTAAACCGTTGCTGACCGTACTGACCCATTCCTGTTGACCAGTTGCCTTCAAGACCATCGAACGAGATCTGCCTGCACCCGGTCTGATTAAAGAAATCAGCGATCCTGAGGGTTACCTCTTCAGATAATTCATTATCGGTGAGGAAAGTCTGATATCCGTGATCCATCAGCTTGCTGATTACTGTTTCTGCTTCATGTGCCGCAGCCTGGGTGCCGAAAGCACCCCGCTCGCAGTCATTCAGCGTCCAGGGCGTGGATGCCGATACATCTTTATACCGGATGATTTCATTTCCAACGACAACAGCATGCAGCGTGTTGTTTTTCATCTGGTTAAAGAATTTCGGATCTGCGATCTCAACGGATTTGTCAGTTTCCGTAATGGTTTTTACCAGCGTGCTGCTCCCAACTTTAGCAAGCCGGGGATCAGGCACCGGAGTTACATACGGATCATTGGTGGTGATAAAATTCGACAGGGTGTGGACCCCTATACGGATACCCTCTTCAGCAGCCCGGTTCACCATTAGTTGCATGGTTGCCCAATTTTCCGGAAACTGAACGGAGTTGAGTTTGAAATGACCCCAGGTTTCAAAAGGCCCCTCATGATAGAGATATTTTAGCCCCGCCTTTTTTGTCAGCTCCAATGCATCCTCAAACTCTTTAATTCCAAAATTCATGATCAGGTAAGCGGCAGTCGCCCCTTTTGCTGTTTTCCCCCATTCTCCGTCCAGCATCGGGTGGGAGAGTTTCTCAGCAATCTCGATCTGCCCGATTGTGGCAAGAGCATCTTTTTCCCTGCATCCGAAAAGTGCTATGGATGAGCCGGTCACACCGCCATCATTGAATGCGGGAGCAACATAATAATCATGGTTCCAGTTCGAAACAATCCTTTCCTGGTTCCGGTTCCGGCAATATGCCTGGATAACGCTTCCGAAAGCTTCTTTCTTAGCGGTCTGGCCCCGGTAAAACACTTTGACTGAATCCGATACATCAATCAGACTATTCGTCTCGAAAATATCAAAGGCCGGTTCCACATCGCTTTCATTGGTCGGGTACCCTCCGAGAGTTTTCAAGTTGAGTGCCTGAATGCCGATGGCATAAGCCGAATCCCTTACCACGCCTACCGTTTCTCCGATAGTTTCACTTATGGTTGTCGGATAGGGTCCCCATACGATCAGATCCAGGGAATCTGCTCCGGTGATATTCCTGAGGGCCAGGACCAGGTGTGATTCTTTAGCTGTAATATCAATGGTTGCCTGAATTCCTCCCGGATATTCAAGGATCACTCCTTTGTCATCCGCATTGACAGTCATCATGACCGGCTCAAAGTAGTTCCCGTCCTTTCGGATTTGCATCAACGGCGCCTTCTGTCCGGCAGCCAGGTAGTTTTTGCCGGTTGATGGATCAGTAAGTTTGACAATCTGCCCCTGATCGGAAATCCCGATGGTTAATCCGGATATTTTAAACTCGGTGGCCTTTGGGGCACAGGCGGTCAAGAGGACCGTTGTGAGGATCAGAAGAGAGGCGTTTTTCATAGGGTAGAGGGTTAGAGGTTGCAGGTTGCAGGTTGCAGGTTGTGATGGTTATGATTGTTATGATTGTTATGCTTGTCACTCATCACTCATCACTGTTTCACCACCGGAAACTCGGTTACTCTCAGCCTGGCAGTACCATAAGGCACCATTTCAACCATTTCAACCGCTTCAACCGTTTCAACAGGAGAGTGTGGCGTTGGTCCTGCACTGAAATCAACCAGTTCCCATCCCGGGATTCTCTTTGCTTTTGCTTTCAGGATAATCGGCGGATCGGCGTACAGGGTATCAAAAGAACCGATGGTTGCATTATAGACCGGATCACCGGCATCGCCAAAAGGATATTTTCCGATGGGATTTGTCATCACTTCAAAACTCTTTGCAGGATCCGCCGGGTCCAGCATCAGCCCGTAATTCCAACTGTCCATCGGTTCGATCTGCCAGTCAGCCGACCCGAGATAAACATAATGTTTTTTACAATTATCAATTGCGGTATACTTCTTCAGGATCCGCAAGCTGAAATAGAGCGGGCCTTTAGTCACGGCTATAGCATTGTTATAACGGGTTTCGGTTCGGATGGGCGAGGTCAGGTCAAGGCTGATCTTGTCACCGGCTTTCCAGGACCGGACGATTTTCACAAACTCACCTGACGGTGCTGTTATGGATTCGCCGTTAACAGTAACGGTTGGAGCGGTCACCCAACCGGGTATCCTCAAATAGACCGGGAATTCGTGTTCCTTATCAGGATTAACAAGAATAGTAACCTTCTCTTCAAAAGGATAATCCGACTGAACTTCAATGCTCACCGGGACTCTTTTCCCGGCCAGGGCTTTAACGGTGCAGGGTGCATAGCTGATGGCAGCCAGACCGCCGTCGGGTGATGCCATCCAGAGGGATTGGGTATATTTTGGCCAGCCCTGGTGTCCGTTAGCCGTACAGCATCCGAAATAGGGCTCAGTGCCATAAACATTGGATTCGGGATTGTTGCTCGACCATTTGCGCGGGGCTATGGATACGAGAACCTGGTTAGCCTGCTGGTCATACTGATGGCCCCAGTAATCCGGCGTGCAGGTACCCGGTAAACTGTTGAATGCCAGTTTTTCAAGCCGGTCGGCCAATTCAACGTCACCGGTAATTTCTATGAGATTCTCTAGGGAGAACATGTATTCCACCACGGCACACATCTCGGTACCCTGTACCGGACTTCGCCCGCTGATATGCTCATCGCCGGAAAAACGTCCGCCAACCTGGCCATGATGCTCATCGAGTTTGGCGATAGCGTCATAGGAGGCTGATAAATCAGCAGGATCATGCGATTGTTGTGAGTAGATTCCTGGATATTTAACCGCCATGGCTACGTTCACCACATGGGCGGTCAGTCCAACGGCATCCCATTTCTTAGGGATCCTGCCATCGCGGGCTGCCGTTGAATCCCATGGAAATCGTGTAAACTGATCTTTCCAGGACAGGCTGTTTTCTTCGATCGACCGGATCGTTCTGAGGATTGTGGTGTCGCCGGTCTGACGGAATAACCAATAACCGACGACGGCATTCTCCATGGCACGAACGCCCCGCCACTCCTTATCGGGCCAATCGGGGTTGGTTACGGCCAGATAGTTGAAATAATTTTTGATCATTTTCAGAGCGCGCATATCTCCGCTACCCTCATAATAGCTTTTGAGAACCTTTAAACCGACAGCCAGCGGCCAACGGTCCTTATTCTTCTCCGGTCCGAACCAGCCGTTGGTCTGACCCGAGGCGAGGATCGGCTCCAGCCAGGTTTTAACCTTATCGATCAGGCGCTGATCATCCAACAGGTAAGCCAGCGGAACCAGCCCGTCGAGGTAATAGGGACCTCTTTCCCAGGCTTCTTTTTCGCCACCGTGCCAGGCAGAGGTGATCAGATCGGGCCAGTATTCGTCGAGATGTCCGGGAAGCCCGTTAGCCTGGATTTCAAGCTGGTCCTTCAGCCACCCTGAAGGTCTGACTGAACCGAGTGGCAGCTGGATGAATGCATTGCTTTTCAGAGGTTCACGGTTGGCCGGATAATTCGGCTCTTGCTTGCCGCAAGAAAGACAGAATGTTAAGGTTCCTGCGACTAAGATGATCGGTATTCTTGACATTATCAATAGGGTTAAAAATTCGTATCGGGTAAAGGTAGAGAATTACTCTAAAAAGTGACGAGTGACTGATATCCGGCATCCGAAACCTGTTGTGTCATGTATTGAAGTCAACGAAAACCGTGTTTGTTGCTGTTAATCTAGTTTGTACCTTTGATCATCCCCCAAGACATAGAGCGGATTACTATCATTTACGTTATGAAAAACAAAGCTTTACTTTCTTTGGTGGGTCTTATTGGATTGATGGTCATTCTGTACCTGTCGGGCTGCCAGAGTAATCATCCTCCGGCCATCGTTACTATTCAGAGTCTTAGAATTCTGGATAGTGATCCGTTGGCCTTTCATCTGTCCGTCCAGGCAGATGATGAGGATGGGGATTCACTGGAGATTGAATGGTTCTGCCCGGCCGGTGAATTTCCCCTGGGAACCAGGTCGGGAAGCATCACATGGCAATCACCGATAACTTTTAATGATCAAGATTACCATGTGATGGTAACCGTTTCTGATTTGGAATATAGCGTAAGTGATACCGTCATCCTTCATGTACCCCGGTCCTTTAGTCCTACTATGACCGATAGCAGGGATGGATATGTTTATCCACTCGTTAAAATCGGATCCCAAATCTGGATGGCCAAGAATCTTAATTATATTGCCAGATATGGTTCCTCTTGTTATGATAACGATAAAGCTAATTGTGACCGTTATGGCCGGCTATATGACTGGGAGACAGCATTGACAGCCTGTCCGAACGGATGGCATCTGCCATCACTGAATGAATGGCTGGATTTACTGGAATGGGCCAGCCCCAATCCCGGACTTAATCTGAAATCTATATCAGGATGGAATGAAAACGGAAATGGCAGGGATTCTTTCGGATTTGCCGTTTTGCCTGCCGGACGATTGTACACCGGAGAGAATTACGGACATATCGGTTACCATACGTCTTTATGGTCATCCGATGAAAAGGATGCAAACCAGGCCAGGTATATTCGGTTTGAGTATTTTCATGATGGTTTCAATGAATCCTATGCGGATAAATGGACCTCTGCTTTTTCCGTAAGGTGTCTTCAGGATAAATAACAGGTTGCATATCTTTATGTTTATGAAAAGACCAGGAATCAAGGTTGGCCTGATACCAATAGCTATCATGGCCTTCATCGGTTTAGGTACCTCCTGCAAGAAGGAAGAGGTGCTGGGTAAGAACAAATTCGTGTTTGGAGCGGATTTATCGTATGTCAACCAAATCCTTGAGCACGGCGGGGTATATAAGGATAGCGGCAATGTGAAGGATCCCTATCGGATCTTCGCGGACCACGGTACCAACCTGGTGCGGTTGCGGCTATGGCACAATCCGGTCTGGACCCGTGAGGTTTACGGCGATGCCGGAACGAAAATGTACAATGATACGGAAGATGTTAAAGTCGCCATTCAAAGATCCAAGGCAGCCGGAATGGCGGTAAATCTTGATTTTCATTATTCCGACAGCTGGGCCGATCCGCAGAAGCAGGTTATCCCTGCTGCCTGGAAAGATCTGGACTATGAAACGATGAAGGACTCTGTATATCAGTATACTTATGAGATATTAAAAGCACTGGATCGAGAGGGGCTGATGCCGGAAATGGTACAGGTCGGGAACGAGATCAATCCGGGGATGCTTCTGCCTATGGGAAGTTATGCCGATAACGGATGGGCACAGCTCGGCGGCCTGATCAATGCCGGGATCCGGGCGGTCAGGGATGTGTCGGATGAATCCGAAATCAAAACCCAGGTCATCTTACATATAGCCCAGCCCGAGAATGTGGAATTCTGGTTTCGGGGAGCCACCACGCTGGGTCAAGTCAATGATTTCGACATTATCGGATTGTCGTATTACTCCAAATGGAGCGACGTTTCTCTGGATCAGTTATCAGGCTACATAAAAGATATTGGTGACACCTTCGGAAAAACCGTCATGGTGGTGGAGACAGCCTATCCCTGGACGGGTGACGGGGCCGATCAGTACAACAACATTTTTGGCAGCGGTGATGCCGAACCGGGTTATCCGCTGACCCAGGAGGGGCAGTACAAGTATATGGTTGATCTTACCCAGGCGATCAAGGATGGTGGCGGCATGGGAATCATAGTCTGGGAGCCTGCCTGGATCACTTCGCAAATGAGGGATCTCTGGAATACAGGCTCTGCCTGGGAAAACTGCACTTTCTTCGATTTCGGAGGAAATGCTATCAAGGGTATGGATTACGCCACCGGCGGCTACTAGAACACTACCATGTGCCGGCGGCGGTAGATCCAGTAGCCTATCAGGAAATAGACCACCGATATTCCGGCCAGGCAGACAACCTGCGGCCAGATCTCGGTAAATCCTGCATTAAAGATCAGGACCTGCTTCAGGGCATCAACCCCGTGATAGGTCGACATGAGCCCGGGGAGCGTGAAATCATAGCCACCCAGAGTAAAAAGAGTCAGTCCGTGAACGGGAAACATTGTTCCCGAAAAGAACATAAAAAGCAGGAGCGGAAAGTTGCCGACGACCAGCACTTCTGTCACTGTTTTGGTGCAACCTGCCAAAATCAGGCTGAATCCGATGACCGACAGGCAGGTCAGGATGCAGATAAGGAAAAAGAGCCAGAACGATCCGGAGAAACTGAATCCTAATAGGGAAGCAACTCCAAGGGTCAGAAGAATGCTGACCAGACCAACAAAAACCTGAATGATGGTTACACCAGTGAGAAATGTCCATGGTTTGAGCCGTGACAGTTTTAACCGCAGCATGGTCTTCTTTTCTGGTTCTGTCACGAAAGCTATGGTGCATGAAAACATCAGCATGATGGTGGCCAGTATCAGCAAGCCGGGTATTGCCAGGGTGTAATCGTCGAGTTTGGATGATTGTCCCGCTGCCGTTTCAATATACCGGTAGGATTCGCGGGTTCCGGTTGCTTCGTTGATAAAACCGGACACGTAGGTAACGGAAAGGACCGCAGAAAGCAGATAATAGGTTTCTGTCAGGTTACCTGAAATCTCAAACGGAACCTGTACGTCCAGGCCTGATTGCCGTAACCGGATATTATCTGAAAATCCGTATGGAATGATGATTAATCCGTTGGCTTTTTTGGTGCGGATCTGATCTTCCGCCGTCGCCCGGTCGGCTACACTATTAAACCGGACCGGCATGGTATCGTTCCTGATCGTATTCAGAAACTCAATTAGTGCAGCTCCGTAATTAATTGAATCAGAACCTGATATTGATATCGAATCCTGATTTACCACACTAACCTGGAGATTCAGCATGGTGCTTTTATAGATCAGGTAATAGATCCCGACAAAGGCCGGAGCCATAGTGATGGTCAGGATCAGGATCCAGAACTGCCGGATCTGCTCAGTGAAGCTTTTTCGCAGGATAGCTATAAGTTTCATGGCTGCAGCTTTTTACCGGTCAGTTGGATAAAGACATCTTCAAGTGTATTCTCGCGCAGTTTGACCTCTGCCGGATGAAAGCCGGTGCGGGAGAGGAATTCGAGCAGGTCCGGAAGGGCCTGCATCGGATCGGGCAGATGGATGAAAAGCTGGGAGTTGTGGGTTGTGAGTTGCCGGATTGTTTGAAATTCTGTTTTCAGGCTGCTAATGACCTGCCCGGGCAGCGGATGGTCGAAGTCGAGCTCCAGCTGGTTGTTGGTTCCGGTCGAGTGTTTCAGGTTATCGGGCGTGTCGGTCATCAGGATCCTGCCCTGGTCGATGATGGCAACACGGTGTGATAGCCGGTCGGCTTCGTCCATGTTGTGGGTGGTCAGAATGATGGTCCGGTTACCCGACATGTTCCTGATGAATTCACGCATCAGGACCCGGCTTTGTGGATCAAGCCCTGCTTCCGGCTCATCCAGGATCAGTACGGCAGGATCGTGAACAAGCGCCAGTGCGATATTCAGCCGGCGCTTCATCCCGCCCGACAAGCGGCGGGCTTGTTTGCCTGCCTGCGAAAGCAAGTCCAGCTGGTTAAGCAGAAGATTACTCCGTGAGCGGGATTCTGACCGTGTAAGATCATACATCTCCCCGGTAAATTCCATCTGTTCAAGACAGGTAAGTCGCTCCCAGTGGACATTGTCCTGCGGGCAAACGCCAAGCAGCGACTTTCCACCGAGAATTTCACACAGAGGCTTGCCGTTGTACAGTACCTGGCCTTCATCGGGCTTTAGTAATCCGCAAATCATGCGGATTGCCGTGGTTTTGCCGGCACCATTGGGTCCCAGGAAGCCGAGGATCTCGCCCGGATGTACTTCCAGGTTAATATGATCCACGGCTACCTGTTCGCCGAATCGTTTGGTAAGATTTTCAGTTTTAATTTGAATCGGAGCGGACATTGGTCGGGTTTAGACCTATGAAAATAGTCATTTTCTGTTAATGACAGTCAAACGTCATCCGTTGTCCGTCATCCGTCGTCTACATCGGTTTTACCGGAATGCAGATATCCAGGATGTGTTTATGCTCCGGATGTTGCCTTGCATCATTGAGATAGAGTTCAAAAGGCAAGCGGTCGTCGCAGATGTATCCGCTCGATGGCAGCCATTGGCTCATTGCCTCATTCCAGGCATCCGGAAACTGATCGGTCGTAATCTCGAAACGGCACATTGCATACTTACCGCCGGCAACAGTCATTTTACCAATCTCTCCTTTTACCGGCATATCCTCCGGAATACTGATACAGACACTTGAACGGAGCTTGACTTCCTCCGTGATATCGGGGCTGTCATGATAGATGGTAAGCATTTTTGTTTCCGCACGGCTGAAAAGGCCTCTGGGACCGGCCCATTGCATCAGTTTCCCGAAAGCCTGGCCGATCTTGTTGTAGGAACCTACATGGCGAACATAGGCTACGGTCATCTCGGGTAAATCTTTAATCTCTACGTTTTTCATAATCAACGGATTTAATTGGGTTAAACTTACAAGACGAAGTTCGCCCGATTCATCCGGAATGAATTGACCGGTATTGCGGTCAGATTGACTTTCCTTGCTTTGTTGTTTGCGATTCTTGCTATGCTCCTTGAAACCGCCTTTCCTAAACCGGGTCGGATTCATTCCGAAGAATTCCCGGAAGGCCCGGTTGAAGACGGATTGGGACGCATAACCGCAATCAGTTGCTATATCCGAAACGGTAAGATCCGTGCGCTCAGCCAGCAGCCCGGCGGCTCTCTCCAATCTTTTACGCCTGATATATTCATACAGGGTTTCGCCGACCATTGCAGTAAATAGCCGGTGAAAATGGTATTTGCTGAAAACTGCGACTTCAGCCAGCTCTTCAAGGGTCATCGGATCAGCAATATGGGATTCGATATAATCCATTACCCGGTTGATCCGGCCAATATATTGCTGGCGGTAGTAGTTATCCTCTTGCATGATACAAATATACCCGGATTAGTGAACGATCAGAATCCGTGCAGCTGCAAATCCCGGATAATTGATCAGATCCAGATAATAGATTCCGGGCTTTATAGCTTCCGTATTGATTCTGATCCTGTCCGCAGCCTGACTTGTAAAATCGGGATATATTCTTTTCCCTGAATTGTCAAACAGAACAGGTTTGGGATCAGCAAATCCGCCAGGTATTGTTACATTAATATAATCATCGGCCGGATTCGGATAAATGACAGGATTAAGGCAGAACAACTCTTTTTGGTCAGATACTATTCCCGACGCTGATATTTCAAGATTATCTACATAATACAATGGAAATCCATCCTGCGGATAATAGGGACCACTGGAACCACTGTATTCAATCTCACCGATATGAGCAATCTGGGTTGGAAATAGCCAGGGCAATTCCTGGTGATAAGTTCCTATTTTTATTGCGATAAGACCGATACTTCCATAAGCCGAAATTTCCAGGTTGAACCACTGATCGCGCGGATACTCGATCTCACACTGTATCTTCTGATTAAGGAGCATGTCACATCTTCCGTTGGATTTAAAATACAGTTCAAGATCCGAACCATTGATGTTTTTAACCTTGAAGCATCCTTTCTTGCCGGTCTCAATAAAGAACCGCTGACTGATCTTGATGTTTTTCTGGGCAAGGTGATCGAGCGGAAGAAGAAGCCCCGTTTCAGTACCGATACTAAGAGACTGGCGACCCTCATATCTCCGGTGATTAATTATTCTCCCATCCCGGACGGGGGTTCCGTTCGGGTCCGGATTAATCCATCCGGGTGCTACATCCGGAATGTAGCTGAACAGAGGATACGATTCAAAGCTTTCGGACAAGGGTATGGTGGCCGGTACGTATGTATGAAAATTGAATATCCCGCTGGTAAAGGCAGTATCACTATATACCGATCTCACAGCCCAATAGTAGGTATGGCCCGGATTCACATCTATCGTGCAGGAAGGAACATGAAAGCCTGCCTGACTGATCACCATATTCTCCTGTGTATCACCGGTCAATAGCTCAAAGCTCACAGAATCAGGGTTTGCCGATGCTTCCCAGAAAAGTTCAGCCTGGTTTCCTGTAACTGTTCCATTCCTTGCCGGAACGGGATATCCCGGGCTCCTGGGCTCGGCTTTCTCAGGTAACAGGAGGGTATCGATGCTGCCACTCATCCTGGGAACGAACACGTCCATGGATTCCGGAGTCAGAGGATTGGCTTCGACGTCAAGATGATCCAGCTGTTTGTAGAAATCCCTTGCAACCAATGGATACAGGTCTGAAATCAGGTTACCCTGGCAGGAGAGGTGGGTTAAAGAAGGATGGTCTGGTATCGTGAGCAGGTGAGTGATCCTGTTGTTTGATATATCCAGATAACTGAGGTTTTGCAAACAACCACTCCAAAGATCCGGAAGGTCATTATCCGAGAGGATGGCCTGAACGATGCCGGGTGCAAAATTCTTTAAGCCGGATATGGTTCGTATGTGGTTTCCCCGGACGTTCACGGTGCGAAGATTATCCGCAGGATAAAGTAAGAAAATGCTGTCGATTTCATTAAAAGAGAGATCCAGTGAGGCCAGCTTGTAGAATATTTGTCCGGTTGTAAAACGGGTCACCTGATTATGGCTGACGTTAAGATCCCTGATTACGGGTAGTTTATCGAGAAAGAATAAATCCGGCAGCTGGTTGTTCGAGAGATTAAGGCTTTGCAATCTGGAGATCTTATCAGTCCACCGAATCCGGGTTATCTCATTATTCGACAGATCAAGGTGCTTAAGCCGGGTGAGGGATTGTACAAATCCGGTTTGGGTTATCCCGCAACCCGACAAGGTGAGCCCTTCAAGAAGGCTCAGATTCGTGGTTGTTTCCGGATCAGGAATAAGGATGTCCTTAATATATAGAATGAGGAGATTCCTTAAGGAGGGTAAGAAAGAGAGATCAGACAACGGGACTTTGTCGAGCTGCAGTTCAAACAAGTGGTCATTTTTACTGATCTGCTGAATGTTGCCTGGTAGGATATTAGTGATTGAGAGGGATTTCAGTCTTTTAAGAGTTGAGACAGGACTGAAATCGATTTCCTGTCCGGATCCTGAAATGTTGAGCACCTGCAGGTTCTTGCAGGATTCCAGCCCTTTGAGCGAATTTACCGGCTTGTCAATGCTGATGCTGCTGATATTTAAAACCTGATCACTGGTCGCGCTGATAACTGACGATGGATTCATCCGCTGCAGTTCATCAACAATAATATCTTCAAGTACCGCGTCTTCAAATACTATCCGGGGACCGGGAACATTCAAAACGATGGGGCCAACCCACCTTGATTCACCTGAAGGATAAAGCGACGATACCATGATCCTGTGGTTTCCGGGAGGAAATATTCCGCCACTGATGTATTTTCCAGAGGTTTCATAGAAAAGGGTGTCATTCATATAAACTCTGTAACCTGTTGGTGATTCGGGTGACAGGGCATCATCCGACCACCTGTAAACGTCTGAACCACCGGATGTGTCCGTGATCAGATTCACGGGTGCATATAAGGTATTGTAGGGAGCCAGTTTAAATATTGCTTCACTGGGATTGATGATCATCACGAGATCGAGGGGGTAATACCCGTCTCCATATCCATACCACCCGAGATTGAAATGGAAGAGTCCTTCTGCATCAATACCATCGCAGACAAAGGAGTGACCCGATCCTGAAACATAAATAGGTTTTGAATCAGCGATATCCTGATAAAAATTATTTACCCACACCGAGCGTTCTGTGCTTGATCTGGCCATTCTGACGGCATCGAAGTATTTAAGCTTTTTAAAGCCTTCGTAAACCATGTAATTTGATGTGCTGGAAGCTGTTGGACCGTATGACATATCTGTCAGAACGCCCAATCCGAATAGCAGGCGGCAAACCTCTGTGTCAAGCGTTATGGGAACATTTTCCATTCCCATCCAGTCAAAGTTACCCAGGGTCGATGTCAGCTCGCCGTACAGGTAGTTTTCGGCAGAAACCTGAAACAGGAATTCATTGAATTTACCATAATATCGAAGGATCTGGCCCATGGCTACTGCTGCGCAACCCACATAAACATGGCCGTTTAGAGCCTGGTCGTCTTCCGGACAATAAAAATTGAAAAACTCATCCTGACTCCATTGGGTCTGCAGGAAAGGTCCTGCCGGGTTGAAATGAGTTTTCAAAGGATTGTCAAGAAAATCCAGTTCCCGGGCGGATGAAAGAGCTTCCAGAAAGGTTTTTGCCGTACTGTTCAGCGAGTCCCCCCGATAAAAACGGTTTTGCAACGAATAGCCCACGATCCGCAGAGTGTCGGTTTCCTTGACCAGGACGAAGCCATCCGGATCGTGCCTTTCAAAAATCCAGATATTCCCGAAATGCCCGGTTTTATCAAAACCCGACAGGCTCTTTACTGCCAAAGAAACCTCCCTGCGAGCCAGAAAGTCCCGGGCTGTCCGTTCAGCTAAAGACTGGCAGGGACAATGGTCAAACCATATCAGGGAAAGACAGAGGATCAGGTACAAGCGGATCCTGATCATCCTTATATCATTTATTTGTTCCTCTAAATTTAAGGAAAATTTAGTGGGAAACAATAACGGGGACCGCCCTCAAACCAGGTTTTCCCCGGAAGGTAATGTAGTACACTCCTGCTGGCAGGAATCCAGTTTGAATCCTGACTCTGTCTTCAGCTGAACGACTGTAAGGAGCACTAATGCTCTTTCCCTGCCTGTCATATATATATGGTTCAGAATCAGGATTATAGCCGGGAATCACAACATCTATATAAGTATCAGCCGGATTTGGGAATACTGACAGATCCTCGGCTATAACCACATTTTCCACAGGAACCGATTGTGAAGCAGAAATCTCAAGGTTGTCAATAAAGAACTTATCCGAACCATAATATGGATAGATTGATCCTGAAGAACAACTCAGATGCAACTCGCCAATACACACATTTTCAGATGGGAACATCCGGGGAACAGTCTGGTACTGGTTACCGATTTTAATAACTATACCTCCGCTAATGCCGTAAGCTGTAATAATAACAGGAAACCATTGTTCCCTGGGATAACCGATCTGGCTTATGAAATACTGATCGAAATAGACATCGCATTTGCCGCTGGAATTAAATACCAGCGTCAGGTCTGATCCATTAATGTCTAAAAGTTCCAGGCAGCCTCTGCCGTCACTATTCAAAAACAATTGCATTTTGATTCGCAGAGTTTTTTGAACCAGATGTTTGAGTGGGAGCTGAAGTCCCGATCGGGTTAATATGCTCATCGATTGGTCCCCTTCATAATGCCGGCGGCTGACAATTCTGCCGTCAGGCAATGCAATACTGTCGTTCCAGGGTACTATCCAACCGGTTGATATTTCAGGGAGGAAGCTTAAAGGTTCGTAGGATTCGAAAGTTTCCAGAAATGGGAGCGAGATGGGTATATAGGTTCGAAAACTAAATATTCCGCTGAGGAAGCTCGTGTCAGGGCATATTGTTTTTACAACCCAATAATAGGTTCGGTCCGGATCGACTGCTAAGGAACAAACCGGGTATTCAAGCTGACCTGTCAGGATATTGAGATGATCGGGAGAATCGCCTGCCCAAACCTCATAGAAACAGGGATCCTTAACTCCGGAAGCTGCCCATGACAATAATACTTCAGATTCAGCTATGGTCTGATTTCTTGCAGGAACCGGGTAGCCCGGGCTCATCAGCTCTGCGTTTTCAGGAATAAGCAACGTATCGACCTGTCCGGCCATCCGGGCCAAAAAAACCTCCAATGATTCAGTGGAGAGGGGATTACCGGTAACATCCAGGTGTTGCAGCTGAAGGTAAAAATCCTGATTAACCAAAGGATATACATCTGATATACCGTTGCCCCGGCATTCGAGGTGAGTCAAAGAAGGATGGTTCGGTATACTCGTCAAATGACTGATACGGTTATCTGAAATATTCAGGAGTTTGAGACTTTGCAAACTACTGGTCCACAGATGTGTTAATTTGTTCTCTGCCAGATTGATATTAACAAGGTTTGGACCGTACCTATATAGCTCTGAAACATTATCGACCTGATTGGATTGCAGGTTAAAATCCTGAAGGGATAAAACAGGAGTTGAGAAATGGATCGAGTCAATAGTATTATACGAAAGATCCAAAGATGTCAGGTCGTTAAAAACCAACTTGGTCAGAAACTGAGTGATCTGGTTATGACTCAGATCAATATGCCTTATCCCCGGTACCTTTTCGAGAAAGACCAGGTCAACGATCTGATTGCCTGAGAGATTCAAATTCCGGAGGTTGTCCAGAGTATTGCCCAGAATGATTCTTGGGATATCGTTGTCAGACAAGTCAAGATAGGTCAGTTGCGGCATGGGTAGGATAAAACGGGTTTGCGTAATTCCACAGCCGGCCATGGTGAGGCTCTCCAGTTGGTCAAGGCTTAGGTTAGCTTCATGGTTGCATAAATTGACGTTTTTAATCGATAAGGCAACCAGTTTTTCCAGTTTGGTCACCCATAACATATCGGGTAAGGGAGTACTTTCCAGATTCAATTCGACCAGTTGATGATTAGCTGACAACATCCCTGCATTTTTAGGGTTAATGTTTTTGATAGTTAGCGATTTTAGTTTTTTAAGAAAACTGATCGGAGTTACATCCAACTGTTGTCCAAATCCGGTAATACTCAGGACTTGGAGATTCTTGCAGGCTTCAAGTCCTTTGAGAGAGGCAACGGATTTGTCTATGGAGATCCGGGTGAGGAGCTGAGCCTGGGCATGGGTGAGACCGGCTTCGGAGGGTGGGAATTGCCGGGCATATTCCTCTTCAATCAGTTGTTGAAGTTCGGGATCTTCAAAATCGACTTCGTTTCCCTGGATGTTAATATAAAGCGGACCGATCGATCTGGATTCTCCAGAAAGATAAACCGATGACACCATTACAGCATGATTCCCAGCCGGAAAACTCTCACTACTGATGGAATTTTCGCTGGTTGACAGGAACAGGGTATCGTTCAGGTACACCCTGTATTCTATTGGGGACTCTGGTGCCCGAACATCATTTGACCAACTGAACCGTAAAAAATCACCATAAGCTTCCTGGATCAGATTCACCGGGGCATATAAATTGGAATAGGGAGTCAGGTCGTAAATGGCTTCGGTAATATCGAATCCGTAAACCATATCTGTAGAGTAGTATCCATCAGCATAACCGCACCATCCCATGTTTAAATGAATCATGCCGTCAACATCAACTCCGTCGCATACGAATGAGTGGCCAAATCCTGATAACAGCATTGGTTTTGAATCGGCGATATTCTCATAAATAGTTTGGATCCATAGTGATGGTTCGGTATCTGAACGTAACATTTTCTTGGCGTCGAGATATTTCAGCTTTTTGAATCCATCATACATCATAAAAGGGGACGTGGTTGATATTTCCGGTCCATACGACATCTGTGTCAGAATCCCCAATGCATAAAGCAACCGGCTGGTTTCCATGTCAATTGTCATTGGGATATTCTCCATTTGGGCCCAATTGAAATTCCCCATGGTAGCATTCAGGGATCCATAGCCGGAATGTTCATAATTAACCTGAAACAGGAACTTGTTGTGTTTACCGTAATATCGAAGAATTTGTCCCATGGCAACAGCGGCACAGCCCACCATTACGTGCCCGCTACCTGCCCGCTCATCTTTTGGGCAATAGAAATTGAAATAGTCATCCTGCCCCCATCGTGTCTGAATGAACGGCCCGGCAGGTTTAAAGGTTGTTTTGTACAAATTACCGGAGTGGCTATACTCACCGGCCGACTGAAGGTTGTCGAGAACCATTCTGATGCGGGAGTGGACAGAATCTTTTGGGAAGAATAGATTTTCAAGGGAATAACCGATTACTGCAGGAGGATCTGAATCTTTCACAAGAACAAAGCTCTCAGGATTGGTTTTCTCAAATATCCAGATTTCCCCGTGTTTTACGGTCTTGTCAAATTTGTTTCCGCCCTTTAGATCTGTCTTCGGGAGCTTTTGGGAGAGAAATCCCCAGGCTACTTGTTCAGCTGATATGGATTGGCTGAATGATTCGAAAAAACTGATCAGGGAAAGGCAAAGGATCAGGGAAAGACAAAGGATCAGGTTTGGCCGGATCCTTTTCATTTTTATTTAAGTTATTCTGTTAATTAAATTTAAGGAATGTTCAATGAATCTGAATCATCAGTCGTCAATTGCCTGTGATCAGTTATCAATTGAAAATCATCAATTTAAATTCACTACCCCCGGACTGAAGACCAGGGGTATTGGTCCACAGGAGCACGAGGGCACAAGGGCACAAGGACACAGAGAACGAGCAAGCCTACCGGGAAGTTAAACTGCACGTCAAAGGATGAGCCTCATCGACAATGATCGGTTTACTATAAGTCCGGAAATCATGATCTTTCAGCCCGATTTTTTTTATTTCCAGATTTCCGTACAGGACTCGTATCATAATGGTCTTGAGATCTGAATCGATTTCTGCAGTACCCCAGGCCGTGCCGTTTGACCAGAAGAATTTCCCCGGTTTGGCTGCAAATTCCAGGGAATGATCTACCCCTGAATAGTGAAAACCGCTCCAGGCTACGACAGCACCCCAGGAAGCCATCGCTCTGGCATAATGATGTCCGCATTCCGCTTCATCGAAAGGACTACGTTTGGCCCCATCATATCGGTCGCGGATATTCCTGATTACCTGCAGTCCCTCCTGCTCCATTCCTTCATACAGCATACCGATCGCTGCCGCATATTCAAAACCTGTCATGACTTCATTGAAATAGGGGAAAGGAACCGTCGGGCGGCCTTTTGGCCAACTGGCCATGAGGAGTGCCGATTCATTTCCCAGGGCATAGGATCGCATATTATTGAAATGATCAGCCATGGTAATCCGGCTGTTGTATTTCAGAATGCTCTTCAGGGTTGTGCTGATATGTTGTTCCGGCTCCAGGTAGCCCAATCCGCAAATGTGTGCCATGTACTGGCCCACGAGCTGGTCGACCAGGCAACCTTTCACCAGTTGATAAGAAGGCATTTCGGGTGAAAGACAGTCGGTAATGGGCTGCCCGGTCTTGGGGTTCAATACCTGGTGTTCATAGTATTCACCATTAAACAGGTGCTCGTCGTACCACTTCGATCCGGAGGCATATATCCGGGCACACTCCCGGGCAAAGGTCCGGTCGTTCATTTCCAGAGCCATTTTTTCCGATGCTTTCAAGGCTCCGAAATACCAGAACTGCATTTGGGGATTCGGACCGAAGTAATTCACATCCATGGTATTGTGCTGGCTGCCTTCCATTACCCCGTCTTTGTTGGAGTCCCAGCTTCCGGGTGACCATGCGAAAGACATTGCAGCTTTTACCTTTGGCCAGTATTTTTCAAGGAAAGACCGTTCACCGTACAACTGCCAGTCGCGGTAAAACCTCATGATCGTCCCCATCTGTCCGTCGGCAGCAACCGGTCCTCCGGCAACCTTTTCGCTGAGGGGCAGTCTTACGCGAAAGCTCATCCTTCCGGTATCATTCGTGGCCATTCCGAATTCAATATCGCGCATGGATCGCGACAGCTCGCCGAACAGAAAACCGGTCGCCTGTTCATAATTCCAGACGTGCGTACAGGAACCGTAACAGGATCCGTTTTTATCCATGACTCCTTCCCAGCCCATCATGTGCCCTGAGGGTAGCCTGAATATCGTCTGCGAGCGGAGAGTGCTCAGATTAAACAGTGCAGCTTCCTTGATCACATCAGGATAATGGCTCGTCAGCAAAGCATTGACAAAGCCTATCGTCAGTTTCTCGAGCTGAGGAATCCGGGGAACCTCCTTTACGGCAACAGCCCAGGCATCAGGATAACGCGTGGTATAATAGTTTCCTACTATGGTCTCTGACCATGATTTACGGTTCGGGAAATGCCAGGTCAGAAAGAAGGGAAAGCGAACGGTTTCACCGGGCAGGATGGTCTTTTTCACAGCCAGCGAAGCCATCGGATCCTGGTCATATATGGCATCCGGGTTTGTCAGCTCCCCGTCGGCACTGAAATCATCCCAAAAATTCAGTAACGCATTTTCCCAGTCATTCGGGACAGACGACAAACGGTAGGTCACTCCATCTTTTTCGCTGGTGACCAGACTCATAGTCCCCCAGGCAGGATCATCCTTCTGTACTCCATCGGAATAAAAATAGATCCCCTGGCAATCATCACCGGAACGAAATTCGTTTTTATTGTTCCTGGCGCCGGTGTACACATCATCCCCTTTCCAGTCGTCAACCGATGTTCCGCCATCACAGCCGATGAAATTCCGGATCGAACCGGCAACGGCAACTTCCACCGCCTGGCTGCTGTGATTGGTAACATCATAATATAAGACAGCAACAGGCAGACCACTATCATCGGCATTGGCCGGTATGAAAGGATTAAATCCCCTGATATCGACCGATACCGGCAACCGGGAATCGGTCAGGTGCACGATACCAAAAGGATAGGCGGTGGAAAATGTGGCTTTCCCAAAACGGGGCAATCCGTGATTGTTGGCAGGCCGTCCCTCTTTATCCTGATATTCAACGTCATACAATGGGCCCATCAGTCCTTTTGTGTGAACCTTATCTCCTTCTTTTATATAGATAGCAAAGAACGGGGCACCATTACCCTTTGTGTTCGTACTGAATCCTTTTCCCGGACGGTTCATGATTTCCCAGTCACGCAATTCACCCCTTCCCCCCAGTGACACCGTTCCGGTACCGATGCCCCCGAGTGGCAGGGCAACCTGGTAAAGATGCTCCTGATCATATGTTTTTAACACGGGCCATTCCTGAGACACAAGAGAAATGGAAGACGTAAGACAAAAGAAAAAAGACGAAAGAAAAAGCAATGAAGACCTAAGATGGAAGACTGAAGATTGAACGGAGTGGTTGGCATTCATACGATTTGGGATTGTAATTAATTGATAATCAGTATCTGTTCGGCACGGATTTTAAGACTGAAGGGGGTCCGGCGGCCCCAGATGTCGATCCTCATTCCTGGTTTGATCGAATCCGCATGGATGACCGGAAAATCAGTTTTACTGTTATAAATAACCTTTTGACGATAACCGTCGGCGAGGACAAAAAGAGTATTGCCGGTGATAGCATCAACTCTGCCCTGTACCAGTGGCAATTCCCCGGGGTAGAATTCATCCGGAGCAGGCCGGTTAAGCCTGTACAGGTTGAAAAGGTCACTGGAGTATACTTGCACTGATGATTCAGGTATCATAAATTCAGAAAACTGGTTACTACCCATAAGGTCAGTATAATTATTACCTTTTACCTGACGAAGAAGATAAATGTCCGGATACCTCTCCCAGTCACTCTGACGCAGACAATATTCCTTACCTGTCCGGCATCTCAGTACCCAACCGGTCCACCATTCCAGACCATGCCGGGCAATAACCAGATCGTCCCCTCTGATTTCCACTGAATCCCGGATTCTTTTTAAATCCTGATAGGATTCTGTTGTGATGGCTGGTTCACGGATTGCTGTAAATCCGCCGATTCCGGATATAAGGGTCAGCAGGCCAAAGAAAGTGATCAGGCCATATTGAACGAATTTATTTTTAATAAACCTGAAAATGTAGATGTACAGGAAGATAACCGGCAGATAAGCCATCAGTTGATAGCGGAGAGCCCATTCAATCCCGATGAGGGGAGAGGAGAGGAAAAGGCTCAAAAGGGAAAGGCTCAAGGCACAAGCCCGTTCTCTGAAGCTTAGTTTTCTCAGGTTAAACAGAACGATCAGGACACCGGCTATCGACAGTAAGTTGACCAGCAGAAAATTATGCCACAGGAATCCGGAATAAGGATTCTGACCGTTCAGCAGCAGGAACAAGTAAGGGGATTCAAACAATCGCAAGGGATTGAGCCAGATTGATTGCACCCTTGATAACCGGCCGGGATCATTTCTCAGCAGAGCAAAACTGATCAGAATAATTACTGATAAGCTGATGAGTATCAGTATGATTCTGTTTATATCGACCGATTTAAGGGATCTCAGTAGAATAACCAATCCGGCAATAAGGACGAAAGCCACTGCAACTGCAAAACTGCCTATATGAGTAAGGCCGGTTAGTATAAGAAACAGGAAAGCAATCAGGTAATCCCTTTTATCCGAACTGTTAATGGCCCTCAAAGCATAAAAAAGGAAGCTTGTCAGGAAGACCAGCCCAACAGAATTCTTCAGCATGTCGGAACTGAGAATGACCAGCGGAGAGAGGTACATGATGCTGAATGATGACATTATCACAGAGATGGCCACCTTCCTGCTTTCCCCGGGTACAAACCTGTAAGCGTACAGAAATACCGGGATGCACGCCAGGGGCGGGATCAGCGAATCGAGCAGGCGGACTGATAAAATTGCGGCATGATCCTTCGATAGCCCGGATACCACCCCGATCATCCAGGAAAGACCGGCGGTCAGCCAATGGACAAGCGGTGCATCCGGATAACGGATTGATCCGTATTCCAAAAGGTTGCGTGACAGCAACGGGTAATATCCTCCATTGATCCCGGGAAGCAGTTCCTGGCCGAAATTCAGCCGTATGCGGATGATTACAGCCAGCAGCATGACGGTGGCCATAAAAAAAAGAGTCAAATGCTGGCTTAGTATTGGAGAATTGCAGTATATTTTATATTTTCGTAACAACCAAATAATTCTGACCTATGAAAACAAAAGTAATCAAAACATGGCCGTTATTCTTCCTGCTGCTTTTGCTTGCCGGGTGCGGTGATTATTCGTCATATTATTCGGTTTACGGTACTGCCCATACTTACGGTGTAACCGTGTGGACCAGTTCCGATTCCGATATTGATGTTTACCTGAATGGTGAAAGAATCGGTACCGTAACTGAATCATACAGCCAGGCACCTGAATGCGGCGCCGCCGGATGCGTGATGTACAGCACTGAAGATGGAGGGATCAAGGTTACCCTTCGGGGAGAGTCAACTGATGGAAGAATCAAATGGCAGGATCGCTCCTTCAGGCTGAACCGCGATTGCAGGAAGGTACAGTTGATTACAAATGAGGAAGGTCAACCGGAAATCCTGGTTAATTGATAGTTTATACAAACGGGGTTAACTAAACTCTTACAAAAAATCCGTTCCGCAATTTGATGCCGGAACGGATTTTTTATTACTCCCGGTTATAAATATTTACCGGTAACGGAAACCGGATTCTTTGCCAGGTCTTCCGGCCGGCCTTCGGCAAGAATGTAACCTCCCTGGCTGCCACCGACCGGTCCCATATCGATGATCCAGTCTGCCTGCCGGACAACGTCCATGTTATGTTCGATCACTATTACCGTGTTACCCTGGTCGACCAGCCTGTTTATGATTGCTACAAGCCGTTCGATGTCGGCCATGTGTAACCCCGTTGTGGGCTCATCCATCACATAAATATTTCCTTTTTTATGGAGTTCGGTAGCCAGTTTAATTCGCTGAGCCTCCCCTCCCGAAAGGGTACTGAGCGGTTGACCGAGCTCCAGGTATCCCAGCCCGACCTCTTCCAGGATCATCAGCTTCCTCCGGATGTCGCGTTCCTTGAAGAACGCGGATGCTTCCTTGATCGTCATCCGCAGCACTTCGTAAATGTTCACTCCCTGATACTTCAGATCCAGTACTTCCTGTGTATATCTTTTCCCATTGCACTCATCGCAGACCATCGTCACTTCATCCAGAAAACTCATTTCCACTTTCAGGATTCCCAATCCATTGCATTTCGGACAGGCACCTTTGGAATTGAATGAAAACAGGGATGCCGGTTCTCCGGTCGCGGCGGCAAATGCCCTCCTGATCGGATCGAAAAGTCCGACATACGTCAGGGGATTGGACCGGGACGATCTCCCCACGGCCGACTGATCGATCACGACGGCATCATGGTGAACTCTGCAGAACTCCTCGTGTATCAGGCTTGATTTGCCTGAACCGGCAACCCCGGTTATGCAGGTAAACACTCCCTTAGGAATGGATACCGATACATTTTTCAGATTATTCGCCGTCGCATTCTCAACCCTGTACCACTCCTTGATCTCTCTTCTTTCTTCTTTCGCCTTTCTTCTTTCGCCTTTCAGGTACTCTCCTGTCAGCGTTCCCGAACGGATCAGCCCTTCATAATCCCCCGAATAGAGTATCTGTCCGCCCCCTGCGCCAGCTTCGGGACCAATGTCAACAATATGATCGGCAAACCGGATCACCTGTTGATCGTGTTCAACCACTAAAAGGCTGTTACCCCTGTCCTTCAGCTTCTGCATCATTCTCAGGAGGTTCCCGACATCTCCGGGATGAAGGCCGATGGTAGGTTCATCGAGTATGAACATCAGTTCCACGAGGTTAATGTCGAGCTGCTTGGCCATTTTGACCCGCTGTGATTCTCCTCCCGAAAGGGTTGCAACTGGCCGGTGAAGCGACAGATATCCTACGCCTATGCCGATCAGGTTTTGAATGCCGGTCCTCATTTTTCTCAGGATAGGTTCGGCCAGAGGATTTTTAATGGTATTGATGAATGCCAGTAATTCCGGCAATTCCAGGAAGACCAGGTCGGGAATGGTTTTGCCGTTGACCGTAACGCTCCTTGCATTTTCGTTGATCCTTGATCCATGGCACTCCTTGCATTCCTGGTATGTATAAAATTGAGTATAAGCATCTTCTCCTTCTTCACGGTCCGCGAACAACTTACGCAATTTGGTGATGATCCCTTCATAGCTGGTATCATATTCAGCCCCGTGATGCTGACCGGTGAAATGGGTAGGCTGCATGTACAGGAGGTTGTACATTTCCTCGTCGGAGAAATCCTTAACGGGTTTATAAGGATCGAAAAAACCCGAGCGGGTCATGATTCTCCAAAAGTACCCTCCCCGTTTGAATGCCGGATGGACCACGGCGCCATCATGAACCGAAAGGTTTCTGTCGATGATCTTATCCATGTCGATGACCGTTTCCTTGCCAAGGCCCTGACACGCGGGGCACATGCCCTGGGGATTGTTGAACGAATAGCTGTCGGAAAATCCGATAAACGGATCGCCGACCCTGGAATACAACAACCGCAGATAGGTATAAATTTCCGTTACGGTCCCTACGGTTGACCGGAGTGTGGTGCCCAGCCGTTTCTGATCAATAACGATAGCGGTTGACAGGTTCTCGATATCATCAACATCCGGCTTGCTGATCTTGGGCAGTCTCCGCCGTGCGAATGAACTGAAAGTTTCAATGAGCTGCCTCTGGGCCTCATTGCAGATCGTATTAAAAACGAGTGAGGATTTCCCGGAGCCGGATACGCCGGTAAATACAACAATCCGGTTTTTCGGTATATCCAGGTCTATGTTTTTTAAATTGTGCTCACGGGCACCACGGACATGTATTTCCATTGCTGAGATAGGATTGATGATTTACGATTTGAGAGATTCATAGTGGGACAGGGTTTCTTCCGCCCATTTGCGGTCGGCTGCCAGGAGGTGCAGAGGGCGCTTGGCGAGGGAAAGACTATGATACTGGCAATGATCCTCCAGGTAACCCAGCAGATCATTGTAACACTTGATGCTTTCATCAACAGACCGGATATACTTCCGGAAAGATTCCACAATTTCATCACGGCTGAGCAATGTCAGGTTGCTCATGGCAATATCCACCGGCCACAAACATCTTTCCCAGCCGGAGGTTCGTTCGACAACCCAGTCATGCATGGATTGTAAGCCCTGCTTAGTCGCCGTATACACTTTTTGTGCCCTGTTGGAATCACTAAGCCTGATCTCACTCACTACCAAACCTTTCTCTTCCAACTTTTCCAGAACTTTGTACACGGACGACATGGAAATCTCGGTCCATTCCCTCATACTTCGGTTATAGATCTCTTTTTCAATCTCATACGGATACTTCTGGCCTTCGCTTAGCAAACCCAAAAGAGCGGCTTCTTTGTTTGATATTGTTTTCATAATATATTGGAATAAGAGAATACTGCAATGATACATTATATTTCTTCAACTCCCGTAGTTTTATCTACTTTTATTTTATGAATTCGATCATTTTAAAGCCGGGACGGGAAAAATCCCTTCTCCGCAGGCATCCATGGGTTTTTTCCGGAGCCATTCAAAGGTTGGAGGGTAGTCCGTCACCCGGGGAGACTGTTTCAGTTTTGGCGGCCGACCGTATGTTCCTGGGTTATGGCGCTTACTCGCCGGATTCCCAGATTGCCGTCAGAGTCTGGACCTGGGATCCTGATGAGGAAATCGGTCCGGCCTTTTTTAAAAGTAAAATTGAACAAGCAGTCCGGTTGCGGGATCAGCTTGGAATTCCTTCTGAAACAGATGCTTACCGCCTGTTGTTTTCCGAGTCCGACTCGATTCCCGGATGTATTGCCGACCGCTTTTGCGATTACCTTGTTTGCCAGTTTTCATCAGCCGGGGCGGAGTACTGGAAGCACGACATTGTACAGGCTTTAAAGGAATCGGTTCCCTGTAAAGGAATCTATGAGCGCTCTGATCTCGGGATCAGAAAAAAGGAAGGATTGCCTGACAGTACCGGGCTTCTTTGGGGAGAGCTTCCTCCTGAAATCATCCGGATTTCGGAGGCAGGTCGTTTATTCGGCGTCAATATTGCCGAAGGGCACAAAACAGGGCATTACCTTGATCAGCGTGAAAATCACAGTCTGGTGCAGCATTATGCATCCGGACGGACCGTCCTCGACTGTTTCAGCTATACCGGCGGCTTTTCCATTGCTGCCATGAAAGGTGGTGCCAGCCATGTCAGTTTAGCCGATTCCTCGGCTCCGGCTTTGGCTTTGGCTGCTCAAAATGCAGCCCTCAACGGCTTTCCTGAATCAATATACACTTTGATTGAGGCTGATATTTTCAGACTTCTCAGGACATACAGGGACGGAAATGAAACCTTTGACCTGGTTGTGCTCGATCCTCCGAAATTCGTTGAGTCCAAAAACCAGCTTGAAAAGGGAGCCCGGGCATATAAGGATATCAATATGCTGGGTATCAAGATCCTGAATCCAGGTGGATTACTCTTCACCTTTTCCTGTTCGGGGCATATGGAAGACATGCTGTTTCAGAAAATTGTTGCCGATGCAGCTCTGGATGCCGGCCGGGAGCTGAAAATCATCAGGTGGCTGGCTCAGGCTCCCGATCATCCGGTTGCTTCCGGTTTTCCCGAAAGTAAGTACCTGAAGGGGCTGATGGCTATAGCAACATGACCACGATCAGCAGGATGATGCCGATCGCCAGTATCGAATAGAGCAGGATTGAAAGTACTTTTTGACGCTGGCTGTACCTGTCAGCCTCAATCTCCATTTCATCGGGACCGGCCAGGGCATTCAGGCACCCCTGTAAATTCCTGAGCTGGAATCCGTAAACGCTCAAATTTACCGGAAGGATCAGGAGAAACGAGAGAATAATCAATGCTCCGCTGATGAGCCAGTTGTGCAGCACGAAGGGTGGAATGAAGCCTTCACGGATCAGGTAATAGATCATCAGGCCGGCAACCACAATGAACGGATAGGTCAGGTTCTGGATGATCTGAATGGGGTAGAATATCTTCTTGAGGAAAGTAATTTTTGCAATTAAACTCTCCTTTATGGTACTGTCCTGCAGGTCGATCTTCATAACGGTTTTCCGGATACTGATCTCATAGGGAATCAGGAGCCCCAATAACACAACGATTCCAATTCCCACCAATGCCGGGCCTGGCTGATGCCGGAGAATTACTATCAGAACGACAAGAATGGCCAGGACCAGGCTTTTAAGCGCAATGTCGAGAGCCAGGCTTGAACGGATCCAGGCAGAGAAGTCTTTCGACCGTGCCTTCCTGAATGCAGCGATCTCGTCGACTGAATAATCACGCTGCTCACGATGTTCATCAATACGGTTCCAGATCTTTTTAATATCGTCCTCTTGCATTGTCCTTCTCCTATTGATTCATTTTATGCATGATGGTTTCCAGCTTTTTCTTCGTCCGCACCAACTTCACCCCAACATGGGTTTTTGTAATACCCATAATGTCAGCAATCTCCTGATAGCTCTTCTCTTCGAGATAGAGCAGGATCAATGCCCGCTCAATGCGATCAAGATGATCAATTGCCTTGTATAGCGCAATGATTTCCTGATCTCCGATCGGATTCTCCTCTTCCGCAGCATCCTGGTTGGGCTGGAGCGGCAGCATATTCTGATATACCTTTGTTCTCCTCTTCATCGAAATAGCAGTATTCAATGCAACCCGGTACATCCATGTCGTAAAGGAAGCATCACCCTTGTACGTCGGATATCCGAGCCACAGTTTAATCGTGATTTCCTGAAACAAATCGGCATGATCATCCCGGTCGGCCGTGTACAACCGGCAGACCTTATGAATGATATTCTGGTGCTTTGCAACCAGTTCGAGAAACTTTTGTTCCGATAATGTCTCCAAAATCACCCTGCTCATTTATCTGACGCCGAACCGGGGTCAGAATTACTAAATCCGAATTTGATTTTGCCCTGACAATTTACTAATCGAAATGCTCTTGATCACGATTTATTGAAATTTTTTCTGATGTATTTCGTAGAAATACGAAATGAATAGTATTTTTGCTGGATAAAACCATTTTAATTTACAATCATCACGATGAGTGAAGAACCTTTTTTTTCAGAGAATCAGGATCAACTGGCCCGCTTTGCCAAGGCTTTAGCGCATCCGGTAAGGGTTTATATCATGGAGCTCTTATCCAGTCAGCCTTGCTGCTTCAGTGGTGACCTTGCCGAGATCCTCCCGATCGCCCGGTCAACATTGTCGCAGCATCTGAGCGAACTGAAAGATGCAGGATTGATCCAGGGTACGATCCAGGCTCCAAAAATCAAGTATTGTATCAATTCCGAAAACTGGGCAAAAGCCCGGGAACTATTCGGGGACCTTTTTAAGACTGCCCCGGTAACAGAAAATTCATGTATCACTAACACCGGTCTTCAAGCCGGGGATCTAAGACAACAATATGGAAATTAAGATCCTGGGAACCGGCTGCGCAAAGTGCAAGGCCCTCGAAAAGGCAACCCGCGAGGTTGTAAATGAATTGAAACTCGATGCCACCGTAACGAAGGTGGAAGATATCATGGAGATTATGACGTATAATATAATGTCTACTCCGGCATTGGTGGTTGACGGCAAGGTGGTGGTTAAGGGCCGTGTACCCGGTACGAATGAAATCAAACAATTGTTAACCAAATAAATCCTTTACTATGAAAAAACTTGGTTTTCTGATGCTGGCAGCCATTCTGACCGCTGCTGCCTGGATTGCTGAACCTGCTGCGGGCTATTCAAGGGACCTGGTATCGAATGTTACGCAAAACGATCCCACTGAGGTTTATTATTTTCATATGACCAGAAGGTGCATGACCTGCCAGACGGTGGAGAAAGTCGCCGAACAATCCATCAAGGAGCTCTATCCCGATGCCGTCAAGAAAGGTAATCTGACCTTTAAATCAGTGAACATAGAGGAAAAAGATAACAAGGCCCTGGTCAAGAAACTGAAAATCGGAGGACAAACCCTTTTAATTGTCAACGGTAAAGACCGGTATGACATTACCGACAAAGGATTCATGTATGCGGTTAATGAACCCGAGAAATTAAAGGCCGAGATCAAGCTCATTCTCGATAAATATGTGAAGTAGCCCATGGAGTGGCTTCAGGGATTACTTGAAAACTCGCAGTGGCCGGTTCTAACGGCTTTCCTGCTGGGGCTCATGACGGCCATCAGTCCGTGTCCCCTGGCAACGAACATCAGTGCCATTGCCTTTATCAGCAAGGACATCACCAATAAACGGACCGTTTTGCTGAAAGGGTTGATTTATACCCTGGGGCGCGCATTCACCTATACAGTCATCGGCCTGTTATTTTATTTCGGGCTGGGAGAAGCCGGGTTATCCGGGTTCTTTCAACGCTGGGGAGAGAAAATCCTGGGGCCCTTCCTGATTATCATTGGAATCTTTATGCTGGGCATTATTAAAATAAACCTGCCCGGGATCGGCAAGCTCACGGAAAAAATGGAAAACAATGCCGGTAAAGGATATTGGGGTGTTTTTCTGCTGGGGGTGGTCTTTGCCCTCGCTTTTTGCCCCTACAGCGGGGTTCTCTATTTTGTTATGCTGATCCCGATGACCATTGCCTCGGCCCAGGGGCTTTACCTCCCGTTTGTCTTTGCCATTGCTACAGGACTACCGGTCATTCTTTTTGCCTGGATGATCGCATATGCAGTAGGCAGCGTGGGTAAGATCTATAACAAGATCAAGGTCTTTGAACTGTGGTTCAGGCGGATCGTGGCGGTCCTGTTCATCGGTGTGGGTATCTATTATATAATAACAACAATGATAGTATAGATCTGTTTACATGGGATTAAAGAAAGAAATTAAGATCCTGTTCTGGATCGTTGCGGTTTTCGTGGGTGTTTTCTTTTTGCCGATCGCCAATCCGGTATTCCGGGGAGCAGTTGATGCAACACTTGATTTAAGCAAGTGGTATGCCCGCGAGCACTTCATCATGTGTTTGCTTCCGGCTTTCCTGATTGCCGGTGTTATATCGGTTTTTATCAGTCAAGGTTCGGTAATTAAATATTTTGGCGCCAAAGCCAGGAGATGGGTGGCCTATACTGTCGCTGCGGTATCGGGAACGATCCTGGCTGTTTGCAGTTGCACCGTTCTGCCCCTGTTTTCAAGCATTCACAAAAGGGGCGCCGGCCTGGGCCCGGCCATCGCCTTTCTTTATTCAGGACCCGCTATCAACATCCTGGCAATCATTCTGACGGCAAAGATCCTCGGTCCTGAAATGGGTACCGCCCGGGTTATTGGCGCCGTTTCATTTAGCATTATCATCGGACTGATCATGGCTTTCATTTACCGGAAAGAAGAACGGGATAAAGCCAAAGAGCAGCTCAGCTTTCCTGACGTGCCTGAAAAAAGACCGGTAGGGCATACCGCCCTGCTCTTTTTCAGTCTCGTACTAATACTGGTGTTTGCCAACTGGGGCAAACCATCAGCCGATGTAACATCGGGAACATGGTTTTGGATCTGGTCGCACAAATGGTTCATCACGGGCTTTTTCAGTCTCGTGCTTGCATTTGCCATGACCTATGTCATGAAGATTGCCTGGTGGCAGGTGGCTGTCGTGACAGCTGCAACAGCCATATCCGCTTTAGTAAGCAAGAGCCCGATGATCCCGATGATTGTGGGAATCGCCGGTGTCAGCCTGATCTCCTTGCTGGATAAGAAGGAGGAGGACAACCGCGAATGGATATTGTCGACCTGGGGATTTGCCAAACAGATCATTCCCTTGCTGGCCATCGGGGTGGTGATTGCCGGATTTCTCCTGGGTTCAACCCATGACGGAACCACCATCCGCGGGATTATTCCCAACGAGTGGATTGCATCCCTTGTGGGAGGCAACTCTTTATTCTCCAACTTCTTTGCTTCCGTGGTTGGTGCTTTTATGTATTTCGCTACACTGACTGAAGTGCCTATTGTACAGGGACTTCTGTCAGCCGGCATGGGAAAAGGTCCGGCCCTGGCATTGCTCCTGGCCGGTCCGAGCCTGTCGCTTCCGAGCATGCTGGTGATCAGGGGTGTACTGGGAACTCAGAAGACGGTTGTTTATGTGACTCTGGTTGTGATAATGGCCACAATCACAGGAATGATATTTGGTAACCTCTAATTCAAATAATATGGAATGTTGTGATTCAAAAGATGTAAAAAGCGATGACCTGAAAGGTATCGTAAGAGACAAATACGGCAAGATAGCTTCTGCCGGAAGTATGGATTGCGGCTGCGGCTGCAGCAGTGATCCGGCTGACAAGTTTTCGGTAATAAAGGATGATTATACCGGAATTGAAGGTTATGTTCCCGAAGCGGATCTGAATCTCGGTTGCGGAATTCCGACTGCCTATGCCGATATTAAATCCGGTGATACAGTCGTTGACCTGGGCTCAGGTGCCGGGAATGACTGTTTTGTGGCCAGACAGATGGTCGGAGAGAAGGGTAGGGTTATCGGTATTGATATGACTCCGGAGATGATCCAGCGGGCGAAAGCCAACGTTGATAAGCTCGGGTTCGCCAATGTTACTTTCCATCTCGGTGAGATTGAAAATCTTCCACTTGCTTCAAACATGGCCGATGTGGTCATCAGTAATTGTGTGATCAATCTCGTTCCTGATAAAACAAGGGCTTTTTTGGAGATTTACCGTGTGCTTAAACCGGGTGGCCACTTCTGTATCAGCGACGTGGTTTCTGAGGGGACTATTCCTCCGGAACTCGTGGCACAGGCCGAACTGTATGCCGGTTGTATCTCTGGTGCACTTCCGGTTGAAAAGTACCTCGAAATCATCAGGCAGACCGGATTCAGCAGTGTTGAAATCAAGAAAAAAAAGTATAACGAACTACCGGACGACCTGTTGAATGAGTTGCTAAATCCGGATCAGGTGAATGCTTTTAAGAAGAGCGTAGCAGGATTCTACAGCATTACGGTAACGGGAGTAAAACCAACCTGCTCGTGCGGATGCAGTTAATACGGACATGAGCTTTTCGGTAGGACATCAGCTGCAGTATACACCTCACGAAGCCTTCCGGCATTGTCAGGAAGGCGCGGTCATTTTGGACATCAGACCTGAAGTCTTGTGTACCTTCAAGGGATTCGATGTTCCGGAGGTGCTTTATTGCCCTTTTCAGGAAATCGAACCCTATGTGGACCAGATACCGGTCGATCGGGAAATCATTGTGGCCGATTCTTCAGGAATCCAGAGCCGTGAGGTCATCCACCTGCTGATCGATCATGGTTACAAGCGAGTAGCAGGACTGGCCGGCGGTATGGTTGAATGGGAACGCGACGGAATGCCGCTCCTGACAGATAATCAGGCACGCCTGTCAGGATCATGCATGTGCCAGCTGAAATTCAGAAACAAAAAACCGTGACGCGAAACGCGTGACACGTGATAAATTAATCCGTCACGCATCACGTATCACGCATCACGTATCACAATGATGTATCCATGAAAGTCTTGATTCTGTGTACCGGCAATTCCTGCCGCAGCCAGATGGCTCAGGGATTTCTAAAGTATTTTCATCCTGACTGGAATGTTTTTTCCGCCGGGACCAGACCGGCTCAAAAAGTCAGCCCGTATGCAATCAGAGTAATGGCTGAAAAGAGGATTGATATCACAGGGGAACATCCGAAACCGGTGGATCAGTTTATCCGTGATGAATTTGATTATGTAGTAACCGTATGTGACCACGCCCGGGAAGTATGCCCAGTCTTCATTGGCAAGGTGCAGCATCGTCTGCATATCGGCTTCCATGACCCGGCTGATGCCATTGGTACCGAGGAAGAAATCCTGACGGTTTACCGACGGATCCGGGATGAAATTAAAGCCCGGTTTATGACTTTTCCTGTTTGACTTCAAACCTAATATCCAAAACCTAATATCCAAAATCTAATATCCAATGTATATGAAAACAATCGGCTTTATCGGAGGAGGAAGGATCACGCGGATCTTCCTCAATGGATTTACCAACCAGGGCATGAACCTGGATGGTGTCTCCGTGTATGATCCAAACCAGCTTGTTTTGGATAAACTAAAGGCCCATTTCCCGGCCGTATCAGTCAGCTCGCAGAGCCTGAATGCCGCTGCAGCGGCTGACTGTATTTTCCTGGCGGTACATCCGCCCGTAATGATGGAGACCCTCACAGCCATCAAGCCATTGATCCGTCCGTCATCAACTATTGTATCCCTGGCACCGAAAATCACGATCGATAAGATCGAATCTATATTAGGGAATGCAGATATCGCCAGGATCAATCCCAGTGCTTCATCCTATATCAATCAGGGAATAAATCCGATAAGCTATGCTACTGGCATGAGTCTCCAGTCCAGGACCGATCTTCAAAAACTGATGGCACCGCTTGGGAAATTACCGGAAGTGGAAGAGCCCAAAATTGAAGCCTATGCCATGATAAGTGCTATGGGGCACACCTATTTCTGGTTCCAGATCCAAAAGCTGAAAGAACTGGCCATTGGCTTTGGAATGACTCCGGTTGAAGCTGAAGAAACAATAGCCGGTATGATGGATGGAACTGTTAAAACCCTGTTTCAATCCGGTCTTGATTATACCGGGGTAACCGACCTGGTTCCCGTTAAACCGCTTGGGGCTGTGGAAGAAGCCATTAAAGGTCATTACGATGAGTGCCTTATACCCCTCTTCAACAAAATCAAACCCTGATTCCGTAAGCCCGTAAGCCCTTATGCCCTTATGCCCGTAAGCCCTAAAGCCCTAATGCCCAACTAACATGAAACGCCTTTCCTTCCTCGACCGTTACCTCACCCTGTGGATCTTCCTGGCCATGCTGATCGGGGTCCTGTGGGGATATTTTTCACCGTCTATTGCCGATTTCTGGAATTCCATGAGTTCGGGAACCACTAATATCCCGATAGCTATCGGGTTGATTATCATGATGTATCCTCCGTTGGCCAAGGTCAGATACGAGGAACTCGGCAAGGTTTTCAGGAATTGGAGAGTCCTTTTCCTTTCGCTCATCCAGAACTGGATCATCGGTCCTATCCTGATGTTTTTCCTGGCCATTCTGTTATTGCCGGATATGCCGCATTACATGACCGGACTGATCCTGATTGGTCTGGCAAGGTGTATCGCCATGGTAATCGTTTGGAATGACCTGGCAAAAGGTGATACCGAGTATGCTGCGGGCCTGGTGGCTTTCAACAGCATATTCCAGGTTCTGTTCTTTTCGGTTTATGCCTATGTGTTTATCACCGTCATCCCAGGATGGTTTGGGAGGGAAACAACGGAGGTTCACATCACGATGTGGCAGATTGCCAAAAGTGTATTCATATACCTCGGAATACCATTCCTGGCCGGTATGATCACCCGGTTTATCCTGATCCGGATCAAGGATATAACCTGGTACCATGAGAAATTTATTCCGAAAATCAGCCCGCTGACTCTGATTGCCTTGTTGTTCACTATTCTGGTAATGTTTTCATTGAAAGGAGAATACATAATTCAGCTTCCGCTGGATGTAGTGAGAATAGCCGTTCCGCTGATCATTTACTTTTTGGTGATGTTTGTAATTTCATTTTTCATGGCTAAGAAGATCGGGGCCGACTATCCCAAAACCGCAACCATCAGTTTCACGGCGGCCAGCAATAATTTCGAACTGGCCATTGCCGTTGCCATTGCCGTTTTCGGGATCAATTCAGGAGAAGCATTTGCTGCCGTTATCGGGCCATTGGTCGAAGTTCCCGTCATGATCAGCCTCGTGAAAGTGGCTCTCAGATGGCAAAAACGGTTTGCCTGACCCATCTTGATTGCTATCTTTATCCGCAAAACAATCTAAAGCAATGAAATCTTCACAGACCATCCAGGCCGCTTACCGGCAGGCTAATGAACGTTATCTTGAAATAGGTGTCGATTCGGCAAGGGTTCTTGAACGGATGAAACAGGTGGCTCTGTCCATTCCCTGCTGGCAGGCAGATGATCTCCAGGGATTCGAAATTCATGCCGGAGGCGCCTCTGGAGGCATTCAGGTAACCGGTAACCACCCTGGAAGAGCCCATAATATCAGTGAAATGCAAAAAGACCTGGAGCTGGTTCTTAAACTAATTCCCGGCAACCACAGGATCAATCTGCATTCAATCTATGGTGATTATGCGGGTAAGCCCGTGGAACGTAATGAATTTTCCAGCCGGCATTTTCAGGGATGGATGGAGTGGGCACGGGAACACAAGGCCCGGATCGATTTTAATTCAACCTGTTTCGGACATCCGAAGGCTGATTCAGGACTTACCCTGACCCATCCCGATCCGAAAATCAGGAAATTCTGGATTCAGCATATTCAGGCATGTCGAAAGATTGCCGCTGAACTGGGTCGTACCCAGGGAGACGCCTGCATGCATAACCTATGGATTCCGGACGGTTCAAAAGATGTTCCGGTTGAACGCTTAAAATACCGTCAGCTTCTGAAGGATTCCCTTGATGATATTTTTACGGTAAAATATCCGGCTCAGTTGATGAAGGACTCGGTTGAAAGCAAGCTTTTTGGGATCGGCAGTGAGGCGATGACCGTAGGCTCACATGAATTCTACCTGGCATATGCCCTTCTGAACAATCTGATGATCTGTCTGGATAATGGCCATTTCCATCCAACAGAACAGGTGGGAGATAAAATATCAGCATTGTTACCCTTTACAAAGGAATTGTTATTGCACCTTACTCGCGGCATACGGTGGGATAGTGATCACGTAGTTACCTTAAACGATGATGTTCAATTGATAGCCCATGAGGTGGTCAGAAGCGGGGCTATGGACAGGGTACACCTCGGATTGGATTTCTTTGATGCAAGTATTAACCGGATCGGAGCACTGGTAACAGGATCACGGGCCGTACAAAAGGCTTTCTTGTATGCCTTGCTCGAACCGGCGGGCCAGTTGATCAAAAGGGAGCGGGAAGGTCGCTATTTTGAACGCCTCGCAGTGCTTGAGGAATTGAAATCAATGCCTTTCGGCGACATCTGGAACTACTATTGCCTGATTAACGATACACCCCCGGGATTTGCCTATATCCGTGAGATCACCAAATATGAGAAAACGGTTCTCTCGAAGAGAAACGGCTAGCGGATCATGATTTTTTGCCTGACCGACTGGCCTTTTTCAAGTTCGGCGTGAATAAAATAGGCTCCCGACTGATAGTCCGAAAGGTTAATCGGCAGTTCGAAGACGCGGATTCCTTTTTTCTCATAGATGACGGAACCCAGAATGTTATAAATCCTTACGGCAACGAGCGGATTAATCGTTCCTGCTGAAGTGACGGTCAGGTGATCAGTAGCCGGATTCGGAAAAACAGTTACCTGGGTTCTCAATTCTTCGGGATTGGTATTGCTCATGTCATCGTATTCGATCACGAAATACAACTTAATGGTATCTCCGATATCGTTCCATTCACCAGCTATTCCCAAACCGCCGGTGGGATAGGGCCATACTGTCAACCCCATTGCCGCGCAATCCTGGGCGTTTCCGAAATTATCCGGTTCATTTCTGCGATCCGGATTAGTGGGATTGAGAGATGCCCCTCCCCAGTTGTTGTAATTCTCCTCGATAGCGGTTCCGTTACCGGTCCCGTTTAAGCCCTGACCGCTCCAGAAATGAGTTCCAACCCCATCATTGTTACCATCCCACAGCCAGGTTCCTTCAACTGCTTTGTCCGTGCCTCCGATCCATAGATAAGCAGCTCCGCCTCCTGTTGCTATACGTTTGTAGGTGGTGGAAATTTTTGCGCCATTGATGATCGAACGATAAACGGTATCCTGTTCCCCTTTTGAATTGATCTGAACGAGATAACCACCCCTGTCCACTGCACATTGAGAAGCAATATTCCAGGAGTACAGTTCCTTCACTATCTCATACTTTTTATTCTGATAGGTAAACGAGAAAACATTCTCCTGTCTTGTGCAATCCTGGCCGATCACTCTGGGTGTCAGGATGATCAGAATACCAGCGATCAGAATGGTTATCCGTTTCATGAGTATGAGTTTTATCTTTTCAAAGATAAGATAAAAAATTGCTGATTCCATCCGGTAAAAAGTCCGGAAGTTAACAGGCCTTCAGGAAGGCTGGCAGATTATGTACAGCAGTGGTGGGTTGGTCCTATCTCAGGTCGTCTTCGTCCCAGCCAGGTTCTTCTTCTCCTTCTTCTTCTTCTTCGTCACCAAAGGAGAATTCATCCTCATCCTCAAAGTCGAATGCTTCTTTATCAATCTCCTCCAGAGAGAATTCACTGATTTCCTCTTCTTCAAATCCAAGTTCATCCTCTCCCTCAACGTCTAAAAACTGATCATCGAGATCATCAGCCTGACTGTCATCGTTCCCTAAACCAAAGTATTGTTCTTCGTCATCAAAAATTTTCATGGCTGAAACATTTTCTCCAAAAGTAAAAAATTGTCTGAAATGCAATAACCTAAATAAAAATCAACTAATTCTTTTTTTCTATCATTCGTTCCACAATGATCTCATCGCCCATACACCTTGGGTCCTTTGGATGCCAGTCAAGCCATACTTCCAGGGGGTAACTGATACTGTCGAAATTGATCGTGCAGGTTTCAGGAACCTGATCGAACCGAAGGGTGTCCTGGTCTATTCTGATAAACCATCCGCCACAGCACATGCACTTGCGGTAGTCGAAACCGAAAATGGTTCCGGAATCCTCATAATCGGGTTGTTTCCGGCAACCAGTTATCAGGATCAATAATAATGTTGTTGTCAGCAGAAACTTCATGTTTAGGTTCAGGAATTTTTATAACAACAATATAGTCACAATATCTCCCATTTGTTTTATCATTTTATCACATTTTCACTTTTCCGTTTTTCTACATTATCACTAACTTGTCCTCACTAAACAGAAGACAATGACTACCCGACGCGATTTGATTAAAAAAGTGGCATTTTCCGTTGCTGCCATGCCTTTTCTGGCTCAAGGCACGTGGGCTGCCCGGCTAAGTAGCATGGACAACCTCCGGTCCATGTCTGACATTCCCCCGATACCAAACGGGAATGATGAAGCTTTCTGGCAGGAGATCCGCAAACAGTTCATGCTCAGAACGGATGAGGTTTTCTTTAACACCGGAACCCTGGGAGCCATGCCAAGGGTGGTTGTGGCACGCATGACTGAACATCTGCATAAAGCTGCTTCCGATATTGCCGAATGGGATTATGCGGCCGACGGTGATATGATGACCGGCTATTTTCCGTATGTTGAAATTCGTCAGAAAGCGGCAAAGCTGATGAATGCCGATTATAAAGAGATTGCGTTAACCGAGAATGTTACGATGGCAATGAGTTTCGTCGCTATGGGAATAGAGCTGGAAAAAGGCGATGAAGTACTGACCAGCGACCAGGAGCATCCGGGGGGTGTAAGCAGCTGGAAAGCAAGGCAGAAACGCGATGGCATCATTTATCGCGAAATTCCTCTGCCCAAGCCTGCTCATTCCCCTCAGGAAATTATCGACCTGATAACACGTGAATTCACAAAGAAGACAAAAGTCCTGGTATTATCACACGTAATAACCGGCAGTGGTGCCATCCTTCCGGTCAGTGAAATATGTAAGGCTGCCCGTTCAATGGGCATCTTCACGGTAATAGACGGAGCGCAGTCACTTGGGCACGTCCCCCTTGACCTTACGGATATGGGCTGCGATGCTTATGTCGGCTGCTTCCATAAATGGATTCTGGCTCCTTCCGGAAATGGATTCCTCTATTTGAGAAAAGATATAGCCCCTTCCATATCAACTACTATCGCCAGTAGTCAATGGGATAGCCATGAAGATGAAGGATTCCGTTTTACGCAGCGCGGTACGGGAAGCCTGACGGTTATGCACGGACTCGAGACCGCCCTTGATTTTCATAATGAGATCGGTCATGAGAAAATCCTCGAAAGGATCAAGTTTTTGGGAAAATACCTGCGCGATGAACTGAGAAAAATTCCAAAAGTAAAGATTTACTCTCCCGAGGATGAAAACATGTGTGCGGCAATAACTGTCTATAATATCGATGGCTGGACCGGGCCTAAACTCCAGGAACTGTTTTGGAACCGCGACCGGCTCAGGCCCCGGTCAAGCAGTGATATTTATGGACTGAGGCAATCAACCCATATTTACAACAGCATTGCGGAAATCGACCGGTGCCTCAAAATCATCAGGGAAATTGCGGTATAAAACACGTAGAGACGCATCATGATGTGCTGTCAGGATCCTGATTTTTTAGCCTGATAACCTTCTGCGGTAAGGATTTGAACGACTTTATCGGGAAAATCGCCCTGGATCAGGATTTCTCCGTCTTTAACCGATCCTCCTGCGCCGCATTTGGTTTTGAGTGTCCGTCCCAGTTCTTCAAGATCGGCGTTTGTTCCCATAAAACCGGTAATCAGGGTGACTGATTTCCCTTTCCTGTTCCGTTTATCGAGGCTGACGATCAGTTTTTGCCGGTTCGGGGGCAATGTCTCAGATTCAGGTTCCTGACCGGTATTAAACTGAAAGTCGGGATTGGTGGAGTACACCATACCGAGGCGCTCTTTCCAATCGTTGTTTTTTGTCATCCTTGTTTGAATAACTATCGATTTTCCGGAACAATAGTACGAAATGGCACGGGCTGGTTAGACTGTGCCCATTGTTTCGTGTCCTCGAATTGCTCACGAAGGCTATGGAAATCGAAGAGGGAATAATCCTTGTGAATTTCAGGGATATATAAAAACGTTCTTCCAGCCAGCGACGGGGCTTCTTTCTGGAGGGCCAGCAGGCCGTTTTTAAATGATTTCCGGCCCATTTCCTCCAGGGAGATTCCCAGTTTATCAACCTGATCAACCCGGTTGACACCCAATTCGCGGAGTTCCGTGCGCAATCCGGCTTCTGTATCAAGTTTCCGGCAGATAATGATCATTTTTTCAACATTGACTTCTGAAGCTTTTTCAAATTCCAGAACAGCCCGAAAAGGAATGTAATCTGAAGCTGATCCGCCATCGATGAATAGACCTTTCGGAAGAGTCGGAGCATTATGAATGGATACCGGCGGAAAGGCCACGGGGAAAGCGGTGGAAGCCATCAGAACCTCGACTAAATCCAGATCGGGATCGCTTTCGGGATTGATCCTGCGGTTACTCAACCGGTAAGTGGCAGATGCTATATTTTTTAAATTGAGGCTGACAACCGAAAGTGAAGTGGGAATCGGCAGGTCGCTCATTTTATAAAAGCCGATTGAATCGTGAAGCAGGGCAGTTATTAATTGCCGGAGAGGTTGAGTGCTGACGGGAAGGGAACTTCTTGTATGGGAAAAAACGTCTTGATTGTTCAGACTGAACAGAAGGCTCTTATATCTTTCCCATGAATATCGCCCGCTCAGTATCGCATTCAGCATCACTGCATTTAACGCTCCGGAACTGACGCCGGAAATAAATACCACACGGTCCAGCTGTCCCCATTCATCCAATTGTTCCAGCAATGCTGCTTCCTGGGCAATCCTTGCGGCCGCGCCGGGTATTACAAGGGCTGTGCCTTCTGAAACGTTCATGACTCGCTCTCCGGCTGGTTTGGGCTGATTCCTGATAAAAATAAAAATCGCAGCCGCGCCCAGGATCAGTACCCAAACTATCAGATAGCGAGTCAACTTTTTCATGAAGTAAAAATACGCTTTAAACAAACAACCCCGCTTGTGGCGGGGTTGTAAGATCAGTCTTTTAACACGACGAATGCTTCCAGATCTTAGTAATTCCTCCGGAAATTATCCCGGTGATTATTATCTCTTTTCTTGAAATTGTCCTGTTTTTCAATGGCCTGGTTAACAACAATGGTACGGCCTTCGATTTCGGCGCCGTTCAATTGTTCGATAGCAGCTTTTGCTTCAGTTTCATTGTTCATTTCAACAAAACCAAAACCTTTGCTCCTTCCGGTGTATTTGTCAGAAATAACCGTGGCTGAGCTCACTTCGCCATACTCTTCAAAGATTTGCTTCAAATCATCACCGTT
>JAZDPC010000016.1:0-5709 GCA_043797975.1 Bacteroidota bacterium | reverse complement strand
GGTAAACTCTTGAGTTCCCAATTTTTCCAGCACGTTTAAGCTTATTGATTAAGTTTTCCGAGTAGCGGTTGAATGATGAATGCTTTTTATCACTCTGCAGGAGTTCTGCAATCGCATCAACTGAAAATGGGTTGCCTGTTCCCTCTAGATCAATTATAGCATTCTCTGCCTCCATCCTTTTTTTCGTCAGGTGAGCAGTAAGTTTTTTGTGGTGAGGATGTTGTGTGTTCAATCCTTTGTTATCTTTCCTCCACTGAACCATTGTGGCAGAGTATCCGGTAGAGATTAACTTTCTCTTTCTATCCTTGATTATAGAAAGCACAATGGGATGGCTACCATCTTTCAGCTTCTTATAAGTATATAACATTAATTTTACTGATGCCATAATTTAATCCCGGTTGAAACATGGTTGAAACATTTTCTTCACAAAGGTACTTTCTTTTACTTTCAAATGCAACTGTAACATCTTAATTATGGATGGTTTTCAGTACATTAGAAGAAATTTAATGAAAACGAAAGTAGGAATCTACTGCTTTGGGAGCAGGGGGTCGCAGGTTCGAATCCTGCTACCCCGACTAACCATCCTCATTGTTTTGTGATCAGCGAATTGATCAGGGAGGAAAGCTTGTTTTTCTCGATCGGTTTGGGCAGGTAGTGGGAACATCCGGCGCTCAGGATCTGCTCAATATCGGATTCCATGGTATATCCGGTCACGGCAATGATGGGTGTTTCAGAAAACCCGGAAAGCTTCCGTATCTGCCGGGTGGTTTCGATCCCATCGATTCCGGGCCCTAGATTGATATCCATCAGGATGGTGTCGTAAGTTTTTGCCCTGGCCATTTTAATGGCTGTTTCCCCGTCATTGGCGACATCGCAATTGCAGGAGTCCCGAAGGTATATCAGGATCAGCTCACAGTTGAGCCGGTTATCTTCTACTATAAGGATAGAAGGCAGGTTTCGGTTTGACCCCGGAAGTGGAAAATCAGCAACCTCCTCAGGAAATGTAAACTCCTTTAATTGAGGTTTTGTTTCAGGGGTTCGAATCTGACTGGAAGGGAGCCAGATGGTAAACATACAACCCGTGCCGGAATGGCTGTATAGCGTTAGTTTCCCGTTCATCAGTTCCACAATTTTTTTTGCCAGGGTAAGACCCAGTCCGCTCCCTTCAAAACTCCGGTTATACCCTTCGCTTACCTGGCGGAACTCTTCGAAAATCACTTCGTGAAATTCTTCGGGAATGCCCGGACCGGTATCTTTGATGCTGATGCAGGACCAGGTTTTCCCGGCTTCCGACCGGTTAAAAGTCTCAACCGTGATAGTTCCCTCATTCGTGAATTTCACGGCATTTTCCAGGATATGATCCAGCAGCTGGGTACATAGTTTCTCGTCGACATACGAAAACACGGACTCGTTCATCCGGATATCGAAGCCAAGCCCTTTCTGTTTGGCAGACAGGATGAACCGTTCACAGGTCACCAGGATCAGTTCATTAAGCTTGGTTTCCCTCAGTTTGAAGAGTGCCTTCTTAGCCTCAAACTGAGCCAATTCGATCATCGAATTCAGGGTGGAGAGAAGCCGTTTACCGCTGAGGTAGATATTCCTGGCCATCTGCCGGAAGTTGTCATCCGGCAATTCACTGCTCAGTATATCAGAGAAGCCCAGAATCCCCGTCATGGGTGTTCGGAATTCATGATTCATGTTGGCCAGGATCGAACTCTTCAGCCGGTCCGATTCTTCGGCCTGCAACCGGGCTATGATCAGCTCTTCCTGATCCTGATGTTGCTGAATTACAGCGCCCAGCATGATCGCAATGCTTTTAATGGCCACTACTTCTTCCTCCATCCATATCCGGTTCAACTGGCAATCCCCGATGCCCAGGAATCCCCAGAATTTGTTTCTGACGAAAACGGGAATTATTACGAAGGACTTGATCTCCATCTGGTTCAGAAACCTTTGTGCATCCGGATACAGGTCTTCCGTAATGGCAATGACCGGTTGATTTTTATTCAGCGTTTCGTAGAGAGCCGAGAAGGCAGGATAATATGGCATTTGCCGTAACTGAAGGTTTGCAATGCTGGAAGTGACATCCCGGTGTGACCATTCATGTTCCAGGGTCATGGTTGCCTCAGATGTTTCAGAATCAACCTTGTTCCGGAACAGGATAATGCGATCAGCCTGGTATGTTTTGCCCAGCGTGATAAAGGATTGCTGAATGGCCGTGTCAAGATTTGATTCAGTCAGAAGTGACAATGTGGCTTCGCAATTTCCTTTGATCAGGTCTCCATTGCGGGACCCCGAAATGGTATCGAGTTCCCTCCAGCCTGCGATCAGCCGGTGTTCATCCACCGGAGCGATGCGGCACTCGAAGAGGGAAACAGAACCGTTGTTTTGGTAAATGATCTGCCCCGACTGCATTCCGTTTTTTTCCCGGCTCTGAGAAGCCAGGTTCAGCATCTGGGAGCTCACTTCATGATTGAAGATATCCTCGAGATGATGTCCGATCACTACTTCTTCACGATCAAAAAGAAAGGCATGATTGTTAGGGTGATAGTCCAGCAGATAACCCGAATTATCGATCCAAAGGAGAATGTCCGGGATGATCTCCAGGATATTCTGCGTCATTTCATCTCTGCCGGTCATCATGTGCATAGAAAAGATACGAAAACAGATCCGTTCCTTGGTAATATACTCTGATAACAAAAACCGTGCCAAAAAATTATCTATCTGATTATCAGATGTTTGATACAAAACACAAAAAAAAAAAAAATTGTAAAGTGTCCAAATTTTTGACAGTAATTGTATTAAATTTGGACACTTAAATGTAAAAAGTGTAAAAAAGGGCTTCCATTTATGATAAATAAAGGAAATTTACTCCTTGTTGAGGATAACAAAGAAATTTTGGAAGCTCTCGAGCTTTTCCTGGAAGATGAATTCAATCTGGTCACGGGGCTCAAGACCCCGAACATGATCGTGAGCACCCTTCAAACAGGCTCTTATGACCTGGTCTTGCTGGATATGAATTTTTCGGCCGGGGTTGTTACCGGAAACGAAGGATTATACTGGTTAAAGGAGATCCTGAAGGTGGATCCCACGCTCAGCGTAATCATGATGACAGCATACGGGGATGTGGAACTAGCTGTAAAAGCGATGAAAAACGGGGCTGTTGACTTCATCATCAAGCCATGGGATAACGATAAACTGCTGGCCACCCTCAGAACAGCGCTCAAGCTCCGGGAATCCAACAAAGAGATAGAGAAGCTGCGAAACCGGCAGGATCAGCTGACCGCCGAACTCGACCAGCAATATTCCGAAATCATCGTTCAATGCCCACAGATGAGCCGGGTGATGGAGATCGTGGATAAGGTGAGCAAAACCGACGTCAACATCCTGATTACAGGAGAAAACGGCACAGGGAAAGGCTTAATTGCACGCGAAATCCACAAACGTTCTTCCAGGGTGAAAGAAGCCATGATTACGGTCGACATGGCTTCCGTTCCGCTTACCTTGTTTGAGAGCGAGATGTTTGGCCATAAGCGAGGGGCTTTTACCGATGCCAAGCAGGACCGGATCGGACGGTTTGAAACGGCTTCAGGGGGAACCCTCTTTTTGGATGAAATTGGAAACCTCTCGATGAACATGCAGGCGAAAATCCTATACGTGCTCCAGGAACGTCATGTCATCCCGCTTGGGTCCAACCGGGTAGTTCCCATTGACATCCGCCTGATCTGTGCGACGAATAGGAGCCTGGATAAACTGGTCATGGAAGGGTTGTTCAGGCAGGATCTCCTTTTCCGCATCAATACCATCCAGGTTGATCTGCCTCCGTTACGCGAACGGGGCGGAGATATTGAGCTGATGGCCAATTTTTTTCTGGAGAAGTACGCCGCCAAATACGACCGGGGAAAGCTGGCCTTTGCCAAAGATTCGCTGATGGCCATGAGATCCTACACCTGGCCTGGAAATATCCGGGAATTGGAACATTCGATTGAAAAAGCGGTCATCCTGACCGAAGGAAATACGGTGAAACCGGAAGACCTCTACCTGAAAAAGATACCCGGACAAGTACTGTCGGCGACCGAGCTGGATGGTTCCTATGGCGATTTTGAAAGAGAGATCATACGGAAAGCCTTGCTGCGACATATGGGAAATATGACTTACGCAGCCCGGGAACTTGGGATCTCCCGTCAAACCATCTACAATAAAATGAAACGGTATGGTCTCTAGGAGGTTCTTTATCAATCTGGTGTTCCGAATTGGCCTTATATCCCTGACTTGCTTCCTCTTATGCCTTTCCTTTGTCGTTTACCCGAATTACTCCGTCATCATTGTGTTCAGCGCCCTCTTTCTATACCAGATTTTCCTCCTGGTGAGGTACCTCAACAACATCAATAAAAAACTGGAAAATTTCTTTCTCTTTTATTTGAGTGGTGAAGTGGTCTCCTCGAATGTGAGCCGCTCCCGGGATGATGAGTTCACCCCGCTATACAAATACTTTGAACTGATCAACGATAAGCTGGAGCAGGCGAGGTTAAAGAATGAGGTCCAGAACAACTATTTCAAGACCATCGTTGATGAAACTGCTGTCGGACTGATCTCTTTCAAATCCGATGGATCGGTTGAACTATTTAATGAAGCAGCCAAAAAGATCTTCGGGATTCAGGTGTTGAGAAACCTGAAAAAGTTGGACAACATCAAAGAGGGCTTCAGCGAAATGCTGATCAACCTGGAATCGAACGACCGGAAACTCATCTCCTTCATCCTCCATGGGGAATTGATCCAGCTTGCGACAAAGAAGGTCAAATTCAGGACGATACATGAGGAACTTCACCTGGTCTCCTTCCAGAATATCAAACCCGAACTGGAGGAAAAAGAGATCGAATCGTGGCAGCGGCTGATCCGGGTTCTCACTCATGAGATCATGAACTCCATGACACCGATTGTCACCCTCGTGGGTACTATTATCAAGAAACTCCGGAGAAAAGATAAAATCGACCTGATCGAACCGAAGGAAGTCACTTCCGACATTGTGGAAAAGACAGTCAGGGGGCTTGACCTGATCGACTCGCGAGGAAAAGGGTTGATCCATTTTGTTCAGAACTACCGGAGCATCACCAAGTTGCCAAAACCCGAATTCCAGATTGTCAACGTAAAAACCCTGTTACAGAAATCGATCCTATTATTCGAATCCCAGGTTGCGGGAACCCGCATAGAGCTAAAAATAACCTGCCACCCCTCTTTGTTTATGAATGCCGACGGAAATCTGATTGAACAGGTATTGATCAACCTCGTGAAAAACGCCCTGGAAGCGCTGGATGGAGTCGAGAAACCGGTCATAGAGCTGTTAGCAAGCTCCGTCCAGGACCAGGTTATTATTCAGGTTTCTGATAACGGGAAAGGGATCCCGCCCGAATTAATGGAAGATGTCTTTGTCCCGTTTTTTACGACCAAACAAACAGGCTCGGGAATCGGCCTCAGCCTTTCGCGGCAAATCGTACGCCTTCACGGAGGGAGCATGACAGTACAATCGGTTCCCGGCAACACCGTCTTTACTATAAAAATCTAACGAGCTAATACCGCTCCGAAACAATCTGCCCGTCAAACAGATTCACGATCCGGGTACTGTATTCCGCATCGCGGGCTGAATGCGTTACCATCACGATGGTGGTTCCTCCATCATTCAACTTGATAAAGAGATTCATCACCTCTTCT
>JAZDPC010000015.1:0-17596 GCA_043797975.1 Bacteroidota bacterium | reverse complement strand
TCAGAAAGAAATAGCTGATGTCATTTTATACCAATGCTCGCAACTAATGGATACAAATCTTTTTTTCGTCGGTTTCCTTCTGATGTTGTTGGGAGGGATATTTCAGGGATTGTTTTCTTTCCCGCTGAAGTACACATCCAGGTGGACGTGGGAAAACACCTGGGGGGCGGGTTCACTCATGGCCCTGCTGTTGCTCCCCTGGCCGCTTGCTTTCCTGACTGTTCCTGAACTACGCGAAGTTTACAGGAGCGTACCGGTTTCCAGCATTGTACTGGCGCTTCTTTTCGGGGCCGGATGGGGCACCGGCGGGATTTTCTTTGGCAAAGGGATCGCTGCCGTCGGTTTTTCCATCGGCCTGGCATTGATAATGGGAATTGTAGCCATCGGGGGCTCCGTTATTCCCCTGGCCATGAATCAGCCGGAAGCGTTCCTTGAATTGCCGGGATTGGTAATGATTGCGGGTGTTGCCGTGATGGTCGCAGGCCTGATGGTTTCAGCGCGTGCCGGAATCCTGAAAGAACGTGATCAGCGGACCGGCCAGGAGGGGGGAAGCAGCTCCTTAATTAAGACATCGTTCAGAAAAGGGCTGATCTTCTGTGTTTTAGCAGGTCTTCTTTCTTCCCTGGTGAATTTCGGTTTTATTTACGGATCTTCACTTTCGGAGGCTTCGATAGCCAGGGGTGCAGATTCGGTGCATTCACAAAATGCCCTCCTTGCATTGGTTTTTACTTCCAATTTCCTGGTAAACATCGGATTCTGCCTGTACCTGCTGACCAAAAACAAAACGTTCAGCCGTTTTGGCCTGAAGGGAACGTTTAATTACTGGATCATGGCGATCATCATGGGCCTGATATGGTCGGGAGGAATAGTCATCTATGGGATGGGAACAACCATGATCGGTGACCTTGGGGCTTACCTGGGATTTCCCGTCCTCATGATCGTATCGATCATTACGGGTAATGTTTTCGGGGTCCTCACGGGAGAATGGAAAGGAGTTTCGCCGAAACCCAAAAGGCTGACGATCCTGGGGATCATCATACTGGTAGCGGCGATCGTCGTTCTGGGATTATCGATGAACCTGGCTTGATTTATAAAAACACCATAACCATGAACATAACACGCAAACCAATCGTTGACCGCTTTAAAAACAGGGTGGCCATCGTAACCGGCGGATCTTCGGGAATCGGAAGAGCCGTTGTGGAGGAGCTTTGCAAGGAAGGTGCCGCTGTTACCTTCACAGGGATCAGCGATATCGGGTTCACCACGGAGAAAGAACTTAAAGACAATGGATTTGATGTATTGTTCCTCAGAGGGGACATGATCGAAGAGGTGTTCTGCAAGGAAATCGTGACCCAAACACTGGTCAAATGGAACCGGGTCGATTACCTCGTAAACAATGCCTTTTCCTTCACTGCCAAAGGGATAACGGCTACAACCGATGATTGGTACCGGAGCTTTTTCGTGGGGCCCGTGGGATATGCCCGGATGGTGCAGAATGTGGTTGAGCCGATGAAACGGCAGGGTGGCGGGGTGATCGTCAACATGTCGAGCATATCGGCCAACATCGGACAAATCGACCGGTGGACCTATAACGCGGCAAAGGGTGCGGTAAATCAGCTGACACGTTGCCAGGCGCTTGATCTGGCCCCGTTCAATATCAGGGTAAATATGGTCAGTCCGGGCTGGATCTGGACGCGCGAGGTGGAAAAAGCCTCCATGCTGGATGGCGGGGGCCGTGAAAAATGGGAACCGGTTTGGGGGAAATACCACCTGCTCAGGCGGTGCGGCGAACCGATAGAATGTGCAGGGCCCATCCTTTTCCTACTGAGCGATGATGCTTCGTTTGTCACAGGGGCCGATCTCCCCATCGACGGCGGTTATATGGCCATCGGGCCTGAAGGGCTCGGCGAAACAACCGTACTGGCCGGCTCGGAATAATAACCTGAAAAATGAATGATCATGATTGATTTTCCGATAGTTGATACGCACGTGCACCTGTGGGACATTAATAACCTGAGCTATCCCTGGCTGAGCGACGTCCCGCTGCTGAACCGGACCTTTCTGCCCGATGATTACAACAAGGCTTGCGGGAGCCTGAAGGTTGAAAAGATGGTGTTCATGCAGTGTGAATGCGATACTTCACAATACAAGCAGGAAGTCGCCTGGGTTTCCGGGCTTGCCCGCAAAGACAGGCGGTTGCAGGGCATCGTTGCATGGGCTCCGATGGAAAACGGGGAAGACGCCCGGAGTGATATCGAAGAATTGAAAAGGAATCCGCTGGTTAAGGGAATCAGGAGGATCATTCAGTTTGAACCCGACCTGGAGTTCTGCCTTCGTCCCGGCTTTATTGAAGGCGTCAGCCTCCTTCCGGAATACGGGCTGACCTTCGATATCTGTATTGCACATTTCCACAACAAGAACCTTTTAAAATTCCTGGATAAATGCCCCGGAGTGCCGATGATCCTGGATCATATCGGCAAACCGGATATCAGGAACAACCTCCTGGATCCCTGGCGGAGCGAGATCCGGGAAATTGCCAGATTTCCGAACGTTTACCTCAAGTTCTCGAGCCTGGCAACCGAAGCTGATCACCGGAACTGGACCCTGGAAGGCCTCAGGCCGTATGCCGATCATGTCATTGAATGCTTTGGCATCGACCGCACCATTTTTGGTTCGGATTGGCCGGTTGTGACGCAGGCTGCCACCCTGCCGGAAGCCATGGAAACCATGCTGGAAATCATGAAAGGCTGCAGCCGGGAAGATCTGAAGAAAGTGTTTTACGAAAACGGGCAGAAATTCTACAGATTATAGAAATTATACGAACAAGTTAATTTCGATAAGTAATCTCTTTTAAATGGAAAAGCACTGGACACTGGAGCTTGAACGGAAGCCGGATTTCGACCGGGCCATGGAGCGTATTTATGCCTGGTTTGAACAGGAACTGATTGACCGTCCTCCCATCCGGTTTGCCGCGCACAATGCCGGATTCAGTGCTCCACCCCGGCTCACTAAGATCTGGCCTTCGCTGAAGGACCGGTGGTTTGATGCGGAATACCAGGTTGATCTGTACACGGAGTCGATCAGGGGACGGAAGTTTTATGCCGAAACATTTCCCGTTTTCTCTTCTAATCTCGGCCCCGAGGTTTATGCAGCCTTTTTCGGCAGCGAGCTGGAGTACAAGGAAGTCACGTCCTATTCCATTCCCCTGGTGAAAGAGTGGGCCGACATGGAAAAAGTCAGGTTCGACCGGAATAATCCCTATTTCAAAAAGATTGATGAAATAAACGAAATCGCATTCGAAAAATGCCCCGGGAAATTCATGGTTGCCTATACGGTTTTATGCCCGATCATTGATTGTGTTGCAGCCTGGCGCGATCCGCAGCAGCTTTGTATGGACATGCTCCTGTCGCCCGACAATGTGAAACAATTAATCAAAATAGCATCGGATCCGTTCAATGAAATATTTGATTATTACGATGATATTCTGAAAAAGCACCATCAGCTTTCCGTTTCCTGGATGGACATACCGTCATTCGGTAAAATGCATATACCAGCCTGCGATTTTGCTTCCATGATATCACCGGATCAGTTCGACGAATTTGTTTTGCCAACACTTCAGCAAGAGGTTAAGCATATGACCCACAACGTTTTTCATCTGGATGGGAAAGGGGTTGCGAATCATGTCGATAAAATACTGGCCATCTCTGAGATCAATGCCATTCAGTGGGTTCAGGGCGTGGGTGACGACCAGCCGATCATGCAATGGGTGCCGTTCATTAAAAAGATCCAGGCTGCCGGAAAATCGCTTGTGCTGGATATTCAGGTACACGAGCTCGAAGACTTCATCGGGGCCATGGATCCCAGGGGCCTGATGCTCTGCATCCCGGCCGAAGAAAGCATTCAGCCGTCGATAATTAGAAGGATTGAAAGGTGGTAGCTGCCTTCGGATACTGATTGGCCGAAAATCGCGTAACTTTACCTGTACGGATCACTAAATAAAATCGAAAACATGAACTCATCGAGAAGAAAGTTTTTGAAAAATGCTGCGATACTTACGAGCGGTACCATCGTAGCACCCACCATTTTGTCGAGATGTGCCAAAGGTGCAAACGACAGGATTTTATTGGCTCACATTGGTGTTGGCGGTATGGGGCAGGCAACTCTGCGAAGTTGGTTTATGCCACTCGAAGCTGCTTATTCAGTGGCTACCTGCGATCCTTTTCTTGACAGGCGAACAGGGGCAGCTCAGTTTGTCAATCAGAATTATAAAGAAACAAACAGAAAGGCTCCTGAATGTTTGCCTTATCTGGATTTCAATGAAATTCTGGAACGAAAAGATATTGATGCGGTGAATATAACTACTCCCGATCACTGGCATGTTTTGGCTGCAATAAAAGCTGCCAGAGCCGGGAAACATGTAATGCTGGCAAAACCTTTGGGACTGAGTTACCTTGAATTTAAAATTCTGGAGAAGGAATTGAAGGCCAATGATCTAAGGTTTCATTACGGTACACAACAGCGGGCAATGAGCCACATGAAATTGGTTGTAAGTATGGTTAAGGAAGGGAAAATTGGTGAAGTTGAACGGGTCGAAGTCTGGGCACCCGGGAAAAACGACGTTCCATCCCCTCAATGCATAGAAGTTCCTGTTCCCAGGGACTTTGATTATGAACGCTGGACCGGGCCTGCCCGACTGAATCCCTATTGTCCTGAGCGCGTGACCAATATCGGCTCGTTCTTTCAAAATGATTACAGCATTGGCTATTTGGCCGGTTGGGGAGCGCATCCGCTCGATATAATGATCTGGGCCATGAAGGATAAAATGGATGGAGAATATACCTGTGAAGGAACGGGAGCATTTTGGGAACCGGGCGGTATATACGACAATATTTGTTCATGGGATTTGAACTATGAATACAAGTCCGGAGTAAAACTGAGATTTGTGAGTGACGACATAGCCGCGAAAAAGGATGTTTGGAATTATCGCAAAGTAAAAGACACAAACACTACCACATTTTTCGGATCAAAAGGCTGGATTTCTGTTGGAAGAAATTCCGCGGAATCCAATATCCCGGAAATTCAGCAAAAGCTGGATGAATTTCCGAAAGATGCACAAGGATGGATTATTGAGGACGGCTATAAAATGGGGCAACTCTATGTTGATGTAGTGAAAGGCACAGTGAAAGAAACTTGCCCGCTCGATGAAGCCATTCTGTCCGATTGCGTTAGTCACATGGGTGATATTGCTATCCGTACCGGAGAAAAAATTACATGGAACCCTGTTGTCGGCGAAGTGGTTGGTGATCAGGAGGCCAATAAAATCTTCTTCCGTGAATCACGAAAGCCCTATACGGCATAATATGATAGCCTCAGCAGTATAATTTGAATTCTCTTCATTTGATGAGTTGTCCCGGTTTCAGTTTTTTTCTTCCGGATCAATCAATCCTGTATCACGCGAAGTAGCCTGATGAAGGGCTATCGGTGGTTGCTGCTGAATCAGTTTATCCATTTTTCGTCTTTTTACCTTATCATCCGCAATAGCCGTTTCATAAGCATCCCCGTAGCTTTTCCCCTTCGACATCAGATCGCGCTCCATTAACTCTGTAGCTATCGAATATTCGGTTTCTTCACACGAAATTTGCCCGTCAATCCAGATTTCTTCCGGTGGAATAAAATGATCGGACAAATCATTTCCGCTGAAACCGAAATCCGGATAAATTTCCCCCCTGACCAAATATCCATCAACAATCCAAACTGATATACCGTTCCGCTGGCCCACTGGAATCCGATATATGTTCCGGAGTTGAACCCTGTCGGTAATATCACTGATTTCTTTTGTATTTGAATAATCCGTAACGGGCATTTTGGGCAGGGATTTTTCATGAACCCGGCAGATCTCGTCATACTTCCGGCGCAGGTTTACCTCAATCGCGAGAGAAGAAATGTGAGCCTGATCATAGGTCCAACCAAATTTAGCCATCTGATGGCGTTCATGAAGTTCATGGACTATTGTCAATTCAAACTCCTCACAGGATACCGCATTGTCGATCCATATCTCTCCTTTAGGAATGAACAGATAGCGCTGCTCATTCCCACCATATAGAAATTCCCGGAACAATTTCAATCTGACCCTGTTGCCGTCAACGATCCAGATTTTGTAACCATCCCGTTCACCCCAATAATTGCGATAAATTCCGTCAATAAAACGACGCTGTTTTCTTTTCATAATTATATTAAAGTTTTTCCAATTTAACCTTTAAACCCCAAAAACCCAATCACCTGGGATTAACGTTTGTCTGTTACCGCCTGAACTTTTAGCAACAGATGCCCCCGTGCCGGAATTGCGAGGTCCAGCGCGATTTCATCGCCGGTTTGCTGAAAAGGAGTGCCTTCAATCCTAACCGGACCTGCTGCAAGACCGATCTCATTCAGGTGGAACCTGACTTCTTTCCGTGACGGTTTATCTTCCAGGTTAAAACAATTAATCACACACTCGCCAAGATCAGGCAGCGTGTGGCAATGGATCGTTTCGTCGAGGCCGTAAAAGACTCCCTGGGTATAGAACCGTTTCAAAGACAGGTATATCTGCATGGCATTTTTCTGAGCTTCCCAGACGGCGGGATCGGCATGTTTGCCTCCCACTCCCAAATGCCGGCAGGTGCTGGCAAACCACCAGAACACGAAGGCATTGGTGTTGTCCTGCCGCAGGTCAATATGCAGATAAATGGGTATGCTGTAAGCCAGATTGAAGTAGTACAACGAAACCGTCCGGCGGTCGGCGACAATCACATTCATGTTGTCTATCATGTACTCATACCCCCAAAGTTCGTCGAAAGCGCCCGGTTTGGCATGCATGAAAAAGGTCGGGGTATAGCGGGGCTGCCCCGGTCCGGTCATCGGGTCATGTTGTTCGATGATCACATCGGGGTATTCCTTGTGAACCTCCTGCTGAATCCTGAGGATGGCATCGAGATGTTCCTGATGCGTCAGCGGAAGGGAGTGGCCGTGCGATGGATCCCAGCATTCGCCGGCGAACCATGATCCGTCGTACATCAGGAAATAGGCGCCGTTTTTACAGAGTTCCCGGAGCCGGGCAATCTTTGTCTTCACATACACCGAACTTGCGCAGCATAGCTCAAGGATGCGGTTCCCTGCCTTGTCCATGCGGCAGGCTTCGGCCGGATACCCCGCCGGATCGCTCCAGGGAGCCAGCGGCGTGTGAAGAGCCAGGGGCATATTGTACTTTTCCTTCAGCCACCGGACAAAATCGCTCTGGGCGCCGAGCCGGTCATCAGCCCAGATAGTGGAAGCGAAAATATCATCCCAGCCCGGATCGAGATAGAGACACTCGCAACCGAATTCTCGAGCCTTGTCAGCCTCCGCTTCCATGTCTTTTCGCTGGTAAAACTTTTGGCGGTTTTCGGCATTATCGCCTACCCACCACAGAGGATTGTCATACAGTTCGTTCCAGTGCACCGGCGGGTTATAATTTTGTGGCAGGCGGTGCCCCTTACTTTCGGTGAAATTGCGGAAGGCTGTATAAGCTTCACGCCAGTCGCCGTCGAGGACCTGATACCGTGTGGTGCCGAAGGAGAAACCGGTACCGGGGGCCAACCGGGCAGCGCCCTCGGGATCGCCCAGCTTCCACCGGCCTGTACCGCCGAAACGCAGGTACTTTTCCATGCCAGCCGGAACATTTTTTTGTTCCATTCCGAGCAGCGACCACTCCAGGGCATCCGGATTGTACTTCGAGATCAGCAGCGTGTTGCCGTCGCGATACCACGCCCAGCCTTCAGCTCCATGGATGGGACTCTCCTGCCGGTTGAACATACGGTCTATGGAGTACCAGTCCTTTCTCGCGGCCAGCTCCGGCAAGGTGTAATCGCTGAGTTCTCCTGTCTCCGTATTACGCCGGTAAGGTACATTGCATATCCTTGCATCGGCGATCCCGGGCAGCCAATCCTTGCCGTTGTGAATCTTTTTGGTGAACCCGCAGGCAAAGGAAGGGATCTCCAGCAATTCCCCGCCCGGATTATGCAGCCGGATCGTTTCGGCGATGACTCCGGGTTCGTCCGTCCGGGCCGAGAAAGTCTGTTCGATCTCCAGTGAACCCGACTTTCCCTTGAGGGTGACCGAGTATATGCCGTTTTGCTCCGATATCAAAGGCTTGCCGGTCAAAGCCGGACACCCGCCATCAGGCCAGGAGTAATCGCCGTCGGCATACACCCTGCCGCTTTTACGGTCACGCAGGCTGCAGGGATTGATTCCCGGTTGCGTCCCGATGACCAGTTCCAGCCGGCCGCTGGTCAGAACAATCCTGCCATCCTGTTTTTTAGTAACATCGGTCTTATAAAGGTGTCCTGACTCCTCAGGTCCCAGGCAGGAAAAAGCAATGATCAGGAGTACGGCTGTAAGATATATTCTTGAGTATTTCATCTGAATCTTATTCTGTAATTGCAAGGTTGTTTAATATGGTTTCATAATCCGGCGGTACAGGCTTCACGACTGCCGCATCAGACTTTGCCAATACAATCATATTCAAAATTATACGGTCGGCCACCGGTTTTCCAGTGTTTTGGACTAAATCCATCATATTAATGGTGAATTTGCCTGCATAATGATTGTAGGTACCGATCATGATCCCATCGGAATAACCTCCTTCTCCATCGTGAAATCCAACAGCAATAATATCATCAGGGGTGGTTATATTCATCAGATACCGGCACCTTAACAGTTGTCCATACAGGTCCGGTGTCAGGACTTTGGTCTTTAAGGTATTGAATACCGGATGATTTTTTGCCACGAATTCATGATGGTACAAATCTCTTGAAAGTTCCGTTTGCTGACTGCCTTTATCGGGCACCGCAATCCATTTGTTGTGATCCGAGCCGTTACGGAATGCGTTTTTATCTAAAAAGACAATGTGTGCACCTTGAGCGGCTTTTTTATATAATCCCCTCCAGGTTGCTTCGGTATTCATTACATCCCCGACAATAACAGCTTCATGATTTATTTCTTCCGCTGCATTGTATTCATGTAAGGTTGCCCCACTGCCGGTAAGGAGATCCCGGATTGCCTGGTTTACTCCCAGAACGGTCACCTGCCCGGAGATCACCGGATGGCTTCCCCTGCTGAAGACAGTAAACTTCAGGGTATCCGCAGCTGCATTTGGAATTCCGGTTAATTCGGCATTGAGTGTGTATTCTCCCTCTTCCAAACCTGTTACGGTAATGTCTTCATTCATAACATAATAGGCAAGTGGTGCATTAAAAGAGGGTATGGTGATAGTGACACTTCTTGTCCACAAGGCCATCCCTTCAGAATCCCTGATCGTCAAGGTTGCCGCATAAATACCAGCAGCAAGAAAGTCTTCGTTTGCCAGTTCAACCTTTACCCTGAAAGTACTATTGGTGTAAATGCTCATCGGATTTACAGTTAAACACCATCTTAGCGTCGCCCATCCATTTTGCATAGCCGGTGTCAGGCCTGCCTTCATATTGCCGAAATTATCCATGATCCCTTCCGGATAGCCCCAGGTATCCGAAAATCCTGTAGCGTTAAAGCCCATGATATTTGGGTTGCCCCGGACCATGCTGAATTGTTGTTCTCTTTGCCGGGCCTGAGACCTCTGGCTATCGCTGAACATATCCGTAATAACCGGGTAGGTGTCAGACAGGCCGTACCGGATCCATGCCTGTTCGAAATTGGCTGCCCACGGCCCTGCCCATTCCCACGACCGGATGGTTTGAGGGACGCCTGCCTCTATCAGCATGGCTCTTTCACTGATCGGATCGTACAGGCTTCCTACTCCAGCCTCTCCGAGTATAACCGGTTTGGTGCCGGCTCCGATATTGGCAAAACAGGACTGATATTCCCAGCTCACCGGCCAGTTGGAGTAGGTGTGTATGTCTCCGGTAGTTAGTGAAATAAATTGTTCGGGAGGTAATGAATACTGATCAGGTACATAAAATGACTCAACCGGCGCCACAGGGTCTTCTCCTCCCACATAAGCATCCCAGGTGGAAGAGCCGGGATTCGAAAATGACGCTTGCGTGCCGTCCATGTCAAACCGTCCGCTACTGAGACAAACTAACCGGGTATCATCCAGCTCTTTCCTGAGTGTCGGAAGGTAAGCCCTGGCAGTATCCATGAGTGAGGTGTTCTCATTCAGGCACCCCCAAATCGCAATGCTGGGATGGTTCCGGTCGCGCCTGATAACCCCGCTGATTGACGGGACGAACTTCGATGTGTTACTCATGAACCAGGAACCCGCGTGCTCCTCCCATAACATCAGGCCCATTTCGTCTGCAAGGTCAATTAATTCTGGAATGATCGCAAGGGAAATGGAACGGAACATGTTATACCCGCACATTTTCAGGTTTTTAAATTGCTTCGCCAGAATGGAAATATCACGTGAGGTACCCTGCAAATATCTCGGGTCATACGCATTACTGTGCGTGCTCTTTAAGTAAATCCTCTTATTATTCAGGTGAAAATAGGGTTTTATATACAGATCCCCGTTGGTGACCCGGAAGTCTTTAAAACCGACATGATGCACCCTGTATTCATCCTGTTTTTTGTTCCAGTCTGCAGTTATGCTAACCGTGTATAAATAAGGATCTGAAGGGCTCCATAAGTGAGGGGAACCGACGTTGACAGTAATGTTTTCAACACTCTGCCCGGCAGGCACTTTCAGTTTTAAAGTAACAGTCCCCAGGTTGATGCCTTCATGTACTCCATATATTGCAGTTAATCTTACTGCCGCGGCTGATCCGGAACTGTTCTCCACCGTAATTTCAAGATCGATGTTCCCACTGCCGATATCAGGTTTCGCGAATACATCAACAATTCTGACCTCAGGCTGAACGGCCAGGCTTACATGTCCGAGTATTCCTCCCACAGTATAGGCTACCGGAAACAGGTTGCTGTTGCTGGTGTTGAACACTCTTACGGCAATAAAATTTTCGCCCTGTTGAAGAGAGCCGGTAACATCAAACTCAAAAGGAGCCTCACCACCCTCATGCTCTCCCAGATAGGATCCATTTACCCAGACTTTGCATAGATATTGAACCGCTGCAAAACGCAGATAATATTTCAGATCCGGATCCAAGTGAAATTGAGGCCTGAAATTGCGTGAGTACCATGAATATTTATCCGCATAATAAGGCAGAGCTTCCCAGATATTTCCCGGTACAGGTATTTGAACGGATTGAGCATCCGGATAATTACTTGTTAAAAACCATTGGTTAGCGATTCCAACGTCATTCTCATCTTTGACAATATTCCATTTACCATCCAGATCTTGTTGATTCCCGAAGGCGGCCTGTCCTTGTACTCCGTTTGCGGAGAGTAACAGGAATGCGGCAGGCAGGATCAAAGAACAAAATAATCTCATCGGTTCAGGTTTTGTTGTTGAAAGCACTTTTTAGATAAGTACAAAGTAGCTAAGTATTCTTGAAATTCGTGTATATATTTACCGCTCAAACCTATGATCGCCCGATGAGATGATTAGCCTTTCCAGTTATAAAAACAAGAAGAGCATTGTACTTGAAAATGCCAGGATACGTGCGGAATTCATCCCTGACCCGGGAGGTAAACTGGCTTCCCTGATCAATAAGGAAACCGGTTACGAGTATTTGGTACAGCGTAAACATGAGCAGTACCGGGAACAGCCTTTTGGCGGAGTCTTTGTCGATGCGGAATGCAGTGGCTATGATGACATGTTTCCGACAATCGATACCTGCAAATGTGAGAACGAACCGTGGAAAGATGTTGAAATGGCTGATCACGGGGAGGTCTGGTCGCTGCCGTGGGAATATTCCATGGACAATCTTGCGTTACGCATGTCGGTGCATGGAGTGCGGTTCCCTTACCGGTTGGGGAAACATATATTTTTCAGTAGCGAAAATTCATTACGGATAGAATATACCCTGGAGAATTTCAGCCCTTTTGATTTCGATTTCCTTTGGGCCGGGCATTTAATGATCAACCTTGAAGAAGGAACAAAACTGCAGCTGCCCGAAGATTGCAAGGAGGCAGTCACGGTGTTGTCCAATGGGCCGAGAGCTTTCGGCGATATCAGTCACTGGCCACACTTCAGGGATAAAAACGGAAGCATGTACGATGCCTCGGTGTCGGGCCCGAAAGAAGCCGGAAGGTTTGAAAAATGCTATTTCGTCAACAAGCTGAAAGAGGGCTGGTGCAAGCTCCTATACCCCGATAACAAGACTGAGCTGGAAGTTTCATTCCCGGCCGAAAAGGTGCACTACCTCGGCATTCTGATGAATGAAATGGGATGGGACAATTTATACAACATTATTGTTGAACCCTGTTCGATTTGCTACGACAGGCCGGATGTGGCCAGAAAATACGGGCAAATCAGTAAAATAGGAGCTTTCGAAACCCTTCAGTGGCATATCGGGATAAAAATCTAATCATTTACTAATCAGAGTCCAGAAAATGCAGGTTGATTTAAAGAATAAGGTGGCAATTATCACGGGAGCAACCTCCGGTATCGGACGTGCTATCGCCCTGGTTTTTGCCGGAAACGGAGCAACCGTTGTGGTGGACGGCATCGATGAGGAGGGAGGCAATAAAGTTGTCGAAGAGATCAGATCCTCGGGAGGTAAGGCGATCTTTTTTAAGGCTGATGTGGGCAATGCGGAGGAAGCCAGGGCCTTGGCGGAAAAGACGGTTGCGGAATTCGGCAGGATCGACATTCTGGTTAACAACGCGGGGGTGAACGTACCCATGGAGCTACGCGGGCCCATTCATGAATTTCCCGATGCCATGTGGGAAAAGATCATGAATGTCGACCTTGACGGCATCTATTTCTGCAGCAAGGCCGTACTACAAAACATGACCCGAAATGGTTCCGGGAAGATTATAAACATCAGTTCCATTGTCGGTGTGGTACCGCTGAGAAATCAATGTGCCTTTGCCGCAGCAAAAGCCGGGGTCATTCATCTTACTAAAGCAATGGCCATTGAACTGGCCTCTTTTGGAATTAATGTGAACGTGATTTGTCCGGGTTCGATCCAGATCCCTCAGGTTATGGATAAAATGTATGCTGATGGACGGTACGACAGCATCATATCTCATATCCCGATGAAAAAACCAGGAACACCCGATGATATAGCCTATGCCGCCCTTTATCTGGCTTCAGATCAGGCGAACTATGTGACCGGTGCCGTCCATGTTGTTGACGGAGGATGGACCTGCGGATTTGCCAGGGATTGGTAATTATTCACTTAAAATATCAGGATTTCATCATGAAAAGGGGTAGAGTTATACATTCATCGGAAGTAAAGCCTTTTGTTGTCGACGATACCTATTCCTCCAAGATGCTCATGGATGATATAGTCGCAGGAGGAAAGGCGATTCATATCAATGAGGGCACATTAAAGGCCGGGTGCAGCACTCCGGGCGGAGTCCATCAGGCAACCGAGATCTACTACGTCGTCAAGGGCGAGGCTGTCCTTCACCTGGGCGAGGAGAAGACAGACATTAAAGCGGGCAGCCTGGTTTATATACCGGCAGGGGTATTCCATGCCCTGGATAATAAGAGCCGGACCGAAGACTTTATACTACTGACCCTCTGGGAAAATCCGGAACATAATGAATTGTACCATGCCCGGGTCAAAGCCTGGGGCAAGTCGTTCAAAACGATTGATGAAGATTGACGGATGAAAGGCTTCCATAATAAATTATTACGGATAGATCTGACCAGCAGGAGCATTTCGACGGAAGAGATATCCGATGAGATAGTAAAAAACAATCTGGGCGGAAAAGGACTTGGCGGCCATTACCTGCTTGAGGAAATTCCTTTGAATGTTGATCCGCTGTCCCCGGAAAACAAATTGATTTTTGTGATAGGTCCGGCCACAGGGACCAAAATATGGAGCAATTCACGCTACGGTGTTTTCTCAAAATCACCCCTGACGGGTATATTCGGAGAATCCTATTCGGGAGGGAAAGTAGCCCCCCAGATCAGGGCCGCCGGGTACGATGTCATCATTCTTGAGGGGAAAAGCGATTCACCGGTTTACCTTGAGATATCGGACCGGCATGTAAAAATCCATGATGCGACTCATTTGTGGGGGAAGGAGACTTATTCAACGGAGGAGCAGATAACCAGAGAGGTTAATGTTCCAGGAGCCCAAGCCCTGGTGATCGGACCGGCGGGAGAAAACCTGGTCAGATTCGCCCTGATTGAAAACAATTTCTGGCGTTCTGCCGGAAGAACCGGCATGGGCGCCGTGATGGGATCGAAGAAAGTCAAGGGGATCGTATTTCATGGCAGCAGCAAATGCGAAATCCATGATCCGGACCTGCTACTGGCCGTAAACAAAAAAATCGGACAGCACGTCAGCCTGAGTGCGGAAACTGTCAATACCTATCGTACAAAAGGCACACCCATGCAGGTTAAGGTTGCCAACACGATCGGATTCTTCCCAACACGATCCTGGACCCAGAGTACCTATGAAAAATGGCAAAACCTGGGCCCCGACTATATGCACGAACATTTTGATATCCAATCAAAAGCATGTCCGAACTGTTTCCTGTCGTGTGGAAAATTAAGCACGGTCAAAGAGGGATTATACAAGGGATTAACGATTGAGGGACCCGAATACGAAACAACCTTTGCGGTGGGCGGGCTGAACTGCCTGGAATCACTGGAAGAGGTGGCTTATATCAATGATATCTGTGACCGCCTGGGTATGGATACCATGACCGCAGGTAATGTCCTGTCATTTGCAATCGAAGCCTACCAGAGGGGGAAATCGGATTTTGCCATCGGGTACGGACAGGTTGAAAAAATGGCTGAATTACTGAAGCTGATTTCCAGCCAGCAGGGCGTCGGACAGCTATTCGCCAAAGGGGTTAGGGGAGCGGCAAAAGAACTGGGACTGGAAGATATTGCGATCCACGTCAAAGGGCTGGAACCTGCCGGATTTGATCCACGGGTGTTAAAAGGAATGGGGTTGGCTTATGCCATCTCCAGCAGGGGAGCATGTCACCTGCGGGGAACCTTTTATAAAGCTGAAATATCCGGTCAGATAGCGCCAGATGCCATTGAAGGCAAAGCAAAACTCCTGATCGATTACGAAGACCGGGCGGCTCTGTTTGACAGCCTTATATTATGCAGGTTTTTCCGTGATTTCATCAAATGGGATGAGTTGCGAATGATCATTGAGGCTACTACAGGATTGAAACTAAGCAATGAAGAACTTGCGGTGATGGCAAATCATATTACCACGCAGGCCCGGTTATTCAATTTGCGTGAAGGGATCACCTGCAAGGATGACAGCCTCCCAAGACGGTTTTTTACGCCCTTAACCGATTCAGGTAAGGTGCTGAAAGAAGAAGAGTTAGCATTCATGGTTCAGGATTATTATAAACATAGGGGCTGGAACGAATACGGCATACCCGAATAGCAGCAATAACAAAGTACAGGATGAAATTATTCTCCGTTCTGACACTGATTGCACTCCCGGTACTGGGAACTGCAATCGCATGCGATAAACAGGCAAGTGGATCCCTTTCGGTCGATGGTAAAAAAGAGATTGCCTTTAACCGGAAATGGGCCGACAAGGCGTTTTCCACAAAGATTCCTTTCTCCTTCGTTTACGGAGGACGCAATTCATCGGAGTTCCTTGCCGGCTGGGATAAGCAGGTTAAGGATGAAAAAGTTGATGCCACCAAACGCAGGCGAACCCTTACTCTCACTGACCCGGAAACCGGGCTTGAGGTCAGGGCGGTTACCATGATCTACACCAATACGGCAGGGGTCGATTGGACGCTCTACTTCACGAATACAGGTACTAAGAACACACCAGTCATAGAACAGGTAAGGGCAGTCGATGTAAGTATCGCCCTGGGTGAAAATCAGGATCCGCCCGTATTGCACCGCCTGAAAGGAGGAGGGGCGAATGCCGACGACTGGATGCCATTCGATGAGACCCTGGCCCCCGGACAAAAGAATGAGTTTGCCCCGACTGACGGACGCTCTTCGCTGGGGAATACTCCATGGTTTAACCTGCAATGGGATGGCGGAGGGGTTATTACAGCCATCGGCTGGACCGGAAAATGGACAGCCGCAGTGGAGAACAGTGGAGGAATAGCCCGGATCCAGGCCGGGATGCAGAACATCCATACCATACTCCTGCCCGGAGAGACGATCCGCAGTCCCCGGATCATGCAACTGTACTGGTTTGGCGATGATGAACTCCGGGCTTACAACCTGTTTCGCAGGACTATGCTGGCTCACATCGTACCCAAAATCAACGGGGAAACGGTTACTCCGCCAATTGCCCATCTCAGCACGGCATTTTATGAGTTTGACAAAGGCACGGAGGCGGATGTCCTGTCACATTTGTCTGCAATTGACGGACTGGGTTTTGAGTGTTTCTGGGTGGATGCCTATTATGGGAAAAACGATTTTCCGACTGTCGGTAACTATGTGTTTCCCCTGCTGAGAGGTTTCAATATCGATCGTTTCCCGAACGGAATGAAACCCGTAGGTGACGCTGTACGAAAAGCCGGACTGAAATTCCTGATGTGGTTTGAATACGACCGGGTCAGTTTGGGCACACTGGAGGATCAGGAGCATCCCGAATGGGTGGTACGGCTGCCGGAAGGAGGGACGGGGATGTTTAACCTGGGTATTCCCGAAGCACGCGAATATATATTCAGATATTTGTCAGAGTCCATTAATGAATATGGGATCAGTTGGATGCGCGTTGATAATAACGGAATCGGCTATGAAGGTTTTTGGGCATATCTTGACAAGGACCATCCCGACAGGGTTGGAATCTCCGAAATACGCTGTGTGGAGGGACATTACCGACTGTGGGATGATTTGCTCAAAGAGTTCCCTTATCTGGCCATTGACAATTGTGCCTCCGGCGGGGGCCGGGTCGATCTGGAAACCTGTTCCCGTTCCATCCCCCTCTGGCGGACCGATGGCACCATCTGGCCGTTATTCGACAGGGACTTCAACCGGGCGGCCATGCAGAACCAGCTCATGACCGGAGGCCTGAGCCGGTATGTTCCGTATAACGTAAGTGGACAGATGGGAGCAACTCCTTATTGGTTCAGGAGCGGTTTCAACGGCGGGATCTCTTTTTGTGAGGATGTACGCCCGGCGGACTATCCGCGCGACCTGCTCAAGCAAGCCATAACCGAGGGAAAGCGTATCAGGAAATACTATTCCGGGAACTTTTACCCGCTCACAACGATGTCACTTGATACAACAGCCTGGTGCGTGTTCCAGTATCACCGGACGGATAAAAATGACGGGATGATCATGGCCTTCCGCCGGCCTCAGTCGGAGCAGGCTGAGTTCGCCCTGAAAACATTGCGCGAAATTGATCCGAAAGCTGATTACAAGGTAACCGGATATCCGGGCTATGAGTCGTTGCCAATGAGGGAGATGACCGGCGGGGAACTCTTGGGATCAATGGCTGAAATCAATGAAAATCCAGGTTCAATACTGATTGAATATGAAAAAGTCAGCAAGTAATTTAAGCACCCTTTGCCTGCTCTCCCTTTACTAATCGGGGTGATACTATCATCGTGCGGTAGGAATCCGGAT
>JAZDPC010000006.1:0-78072 GCA_043797975.1 Bacteroidota bacterium | reverse complement strand
GAACAGGAACATGCTGAAAGATCCCGAAGATTTTCTGCATCATCCTGAAGATTTGATCGGCCGGTAATCTTATCTTTATCATTTGACCCAGAGACCAGACATGAAGAAAATCATTGCAGGACTGACAGTCATTCTTTGCGGAATGCAACTTTTCCCTCAAACAGCTCCCAACAAGTACTGGGTTCAGTTTACTGATAAACAGAATTCGGTTTATTCCACCGACCGGCCAGACGAATTTTTATCCGCCCGCTCAATCGAACGTCGCGAGCGCTATTCCATTGTCGTTTCCGAACAAGACCTTCCTGTCAGCCAGGCCTATATCGATAGTCTCACATCCATTGGAGTTACAGTCCTTAACCGGTCGAAATGGTTCAACGCTGTCACAGTTTATACCACCGATACCAACCATCTGATCCGTATCAGGCAGTTTCCTTTCGTAAAGCAACTGAAATCGGTAATCCGGTTAAAATCCATTCAACCGGCCAATGACAAGTTCAGCCTGGAGTCTATAACGGATCTGGAGTCCGGCACAGTCACCGATACCACACTTCTTCGGTACGGCAAGGCATCACGCCAGATCGGGATGCTGAACGGGCATATCCTGCATAATCAGGGATTCCAGGGACAGGGAATGGTGATCGCCGTTCTTGATGCAGGATTTCGTCGTGTTGACGTTAACCATGCGTTCGACAGCCTGTATATCAACAGCCAGATTCTCGGAGGCTGGGATTTCGTAAACAACAGCCCGCTCTCCTTCGCCGACACGGAACATGCTCACGGTGCCCAGGTATTATCGATCATGGCCGGCAATCTGCCCAGTGAATTGGTTGGGACAGCTCCTAAAGCCTCATATTATCTACTGAGAACGGAAGATGCCCCTACCGAAAACCTGGTGGAAGAAGATAACTGGATTGCCAGCGCCGAATGGGCCGACAGCGCCGGAGCCGACCTGATCAACTCCTCCCTCGGTTATACCACTTTCGACATTCCGGCCTTGAACCATACTTATTCCGACATGGACGGGAATACAACCCGCATTACCATTGCTGCCGACATTGCGGCCAGCAAAGGGATGCTGGTTGTCAACAGTGCGGGAAATGAAGCTTCCATCGACTGGCACTATATCGGAGCCCCGGCCGATGCTGACAACATTCTGACAGTTGGCGCCGTTGATTCCCTGGGCAATTACGCCATTTTCAGTTCGACCGGTCCTACTTTTGACGGACGTATTAAACCAAACATCGTCGCACAGGGACAGCTGACAGCCGTTGTGGGTACTGATGGGAACATCTTCCGGGGAAGCGGAACTTCTTACAGCTCACCGGTAATGTGCGGATTGGCTGCATGCCTTTGGCAAACCAACCGCACACTCCCACCCATGATAATCATCGAAACCATACAACAAAGCGCTTCCAGGGCTTCAAATCCTGATTCACTCTATGGTTACGGAGTACCTGATTTCGGCAAGGCCCTGTTTCTGATGCTGGGAATCAGTCCTATCAAGCTTGATGATGAATCTCTCTTCAGGGTTTATCCGAATCCATTTACGGATCATCTGGTCATTGATTTCTATTCACATGACCGTCAGGAGATTACGATTGAAGTGATTGCCATGACCGGTAAAAAACTCGTCCTTGAGAAACTAGAAGTCGGTTATACATCGATTAATAGACTGGATATCAATCAGTTTTCCGAGCTCCCGGCAGGGATGTATATTTTAAGGATCATCACGCAGTCTGGTCATTATGAACAAACCTTAATCAAAGCATCCAACTGACCAGCCATCCTGTATGTATGCCAGTTACCCAAGCCATAAGTCTGTTCGACCTGAATAACCGCATCAGGCTGGTTCTTGAAAAAGGGATCAATGAACCGGTCTGGGTCATTGCAGAAATAAGCGATCTGAGCGTTAACCGCAACGGGCATTGCTATCTCGAACTTGTTGAGAAATCTCCGGACGATGACCGAATCCTGGCACGGTCAAAGGCAACGATATGGGCCAATACCCTTCGGATCCTGAAGCCTTATTTTGAAACCACGACCGGACAGGAATTGGTGCCCGGCATCAAGATACTGATCCGGGTTTCGGTAGAATTTCATGAGCTATATTCCATCAGCCTGAATATCATTGATATCGAGCCCTCATTCACTATCGGGGAGATGGCCAGGAACAGGCAGCTCATCATCAGGAGGCTGGAAGATGCAGGTATATTCGATATGAACAAGGGGCTTGAAATGCCATTGGTTCCCCAGCGCATCGCCGTCATTTCTTCACCCACTGCAGCCGGATATGGTGATTTTACCGACCAGCTGAAAAACAATTCCGGCAATTATGTTTTTTATACCCGTTTGTTTCCCGCCGTGATGCAGGGTCAGGAAACCGTACCGACAATTATTGCAGCCCTCGATGAGGTAGCGGCCCGGGAGGGTTTTTTCGATGTGGTGGTCATCATCAGGGGAGGCGGCTCCAAACTCGACCTTAGCAGTTTCGATCATTATGACCTGGGATATTACGTAACCCAGTTTCCTTTACCTGTGATTACGGGAATCGGACATGAACAGGACGATTCGGTTCTTGACCTGGTGGCTCATACCCGTTGCAAGACCCCGACAGCAGTTGCTGAATTTCTGATCTCCAGAATCGAAGATTTTGAGAACGGCCTGGATTCCCTCGCAGAGGAAACCACCAATATAAGTCTGGACTTCCTTACCAGTCAGAGAGAACAATTATCGCTCGCTGTCCGGTCTGTCAGACTAACAACCAAAGGTTATGGTGACACACAGCGTCTGCTCTTCGGGCAGGCCCAATCACGCTTCAGGATCAGCACCAAACAGTTTTTTCGTCTGGCCGGTCAAAAGATCACTAATTATGCCCAGATTTCTCTGCATTATAATCCTGAAAACCTTTTGCAAAAAGGGTATTCCCTGGCCTATAAAAACGGAAAGCTTGTTAAATCCGTTACCCTTTTGCAGGAAGGTGACCGAATAGTAACTAAATTTATTGATGGGGATTCCCATTCGGTTATCCAATCCGTAAACCGGCAAAAAAAAAATACATGATGCTACGGCCGAGATTGAAAAACTAACAGGAAAAGTATATGGCCACCGACAAAAAAGCTGCAGATCAGGAAGTTTCCTACAAGCAGGCAATCGCAGAGATTGAATCGATACTTGAGAAGATCGAGAACCAGGATCTTGATGTCGACGATCTTGGTGAAAAACTGAAACGAGTCAATGACCTGATTCATATCTGCAAAAAGAAATTACATTCGGCTGAAAGAGAAGTTGAAAAGATCCTGAAGGAGATGGAGGGCTGATGCGTATATAAATTGGTAATCAGGTCTTGTGAATTCAGATTGGAGTTTTATTTTTTTCAGACTTTGCTAACTTTACACCGGGAATACTACTAACTAATTAATTAACTGATAAATAATAGATATTGATGATGAAAGAAATGAAATGGGCTCGTATCTTACTGATCGGTGTGTTCAGTTTGGGTTTTTTCGGCAGTGCCATGGCACAGGATATAAATGCCGCTATCGGCACCTATAATTCAGCCCTGACAACAATGAAAAGTGATCCTGCCACTGCAATCACTTCTCTGCAACTGTGTATTGAGCTGTGCGATAAAATCGGACCTTCGGCAGATTCAATCAAAACTGTTGCCAATGCGAAATTTGCAGAAACCTATTTCAACCTGGCTACCAAACAAGCCGGCAGCAAGGATCTGGCCGGTGCTACTGAAACTTTCAAACAGGCTATTCAGTTTGGTGAACAAACGCAAAATGCCGAGGTTTTGAAGAGAAGCAACGCCGCCCTTTCGCAGGTATATTATATGCAGGCTGATGGTTACCGGACGCAGAAAGACCTGATCAAAGCCCAGGAATTCATTGACCTTTCGCTTGGCATCGATTCAACCAGCTCCAGAGCCTGGATCGTACAGGCATACATCTATCGTGATGGCAACATGGTTGAAGGTTTTGAAAAAGCCATCGAGAGAGTTAATCTGTGCACTAAAAATGTTAATGAAACCAAGCTGGCCAATAATGCTGGCCTGAAATATTTTCTTTCCACCGGTTCGCAGGCTGTTAACACTTCCAAATTTGAAGAAGGCGTTCCAGCTCTCGAAAAGTGTCTGAAGTATGACGAAGCTAATAAGGATGTGTTTTATTACCTGGCAAAAGGTTACAATGGGCTCAAACTCTGGGACAAAGCAATTGAGACAGCCAATAAAGGGATAGCCATGGAAGAGGATGTCCCTGAAAAAGAAGCAAAGTTCTGGTTTGAAGTCGGTACCGCTTACGCCGGAAAAGAAGATAAAGCCAAGGCATGTGAATCCTTTAAAAAGGCACAATTCGGTCAATTTGCCGAAAACGCAAAATATGAAATCGAAGTTACCCTTAAGTGTGGTAAATAATTGGTTGCAATGATTCCAAATCATCCGGGACCCAAAAATCCCGGATGATTTTTTTATGGCGATTCATTCAAATCCATCAAACAGTCCTGCCTTGAAAAAATGTCTCTTTCTCCCGCTTCTGATCCTCATTATCTGGCAAACAGCCCAAGCTCAGGTTGTCAAGGTTGCCTGCATAGGTAACTCCATCACATACGGCGACGGTATTGAGAACCGCGACAGGATGTCCTATCCGGCACAGTTGCAGACATGGCTTGGACCGAAATATGATGTTCGCAATTTCGGTGTATCCGGGGCAACCCTGTTGAAAAAGGGAGATTATCCTTATTGGCAACGGACTGAATACAAAGCTGCTCTCGAGTTCAATCCGGATATTGTCATCATTAAACTGGGCACAAACGATTCCAAGCTTCAAAACTGGAAATTTGCCGATGAGTTCATCGGGGATTATACCGACCTGATCGATACTTTCAAAGCCTTATCCTCAAAGCCCCGCATTTTGGTTGCCTTGCCGGTTCCGGTCTTTGTACCGGAAAAATGGGGCATCCGCGACTCGGTCGTCAGGGATCAGATCATACCGAAAATCAAACAGGTAGCCAAAGCAACCAAATCGCAATATATCGATTTGTATACTCCGCTGCTTGACGCTAAATCAGCTTTCCCTGATGATGTCCATCCCAATGCGATCGGAGCATCCATGATGGTTGAAGAAATTTACAGGGCACTCTTTCACCGGGATAAGATGCACAGTTCAGGGTACCTGAATACCGCTGTGTTACCCTCTGCCGGTTTTGAATGCCGCGGTGAAGCAGCCGGTTGGGGAAAAGGAAAAGACTGGTGGAGCCAGTTTGAAGATATCAACCAGATCGGCAAAACTCAAAAAGTTGACCTGGTTTTGCTTGGCAATTCGATCACGCAGGGATGGGGCGGCGAAGGCAGAAGTGTTTGGGCAGCAGCTCCCGATCTCTGGGATTCGATATTTAAGCCCCTTAATGCAGCTAATTTTGGCATTTCCGGCGACCGCACGCAGCATATTATCTGGAGGATCGAAAACGGGAATTTTGACCAGGCCAAACCCAAAGTCATTGCGCTGGAAATCGGGGTAAATAATTTTCCATACCATACGGCCTCTGAAATTGCAGCTGGTATCAAGGCTATTACAAAGTCGATACAGAAAATGCTGCCTGAATCGGCAATCCTGCTGATGGGCCCCCTCCCGACCGGCTTCAGTAAAAGTGATCCCGCCAGGAAAAAATACCTCGAAGTTCATAAGCTTATCAGAGAATTACACAATGGAAACAGCATCAAATACCTTCCCCTTGATAAATTCTTTGTAAATTCCGATGGTTCTCTGATCAGCAACCTCTTTGCTCCGGATGGTATTCATCTGACTGCAGACGGATACAGAAAATGGGCAGAGGCTATGTTACCGGAGATCACGAAGACGATGAAATGAAAAGAACCCTGCTTGCTTTAATTGTGCTGGCGGCCATGCTGCCATCGGTACAGGCCCAGGATACTGTTATCAGACAGGAGATCCGCCCTGTTCAATATTACCTCGGATTTCAGCCCGGACTTGATTTGATCCCGTTTGATGAATACGGGCGATATGCTTTTGACATCAACATACTGCCATTTACACTTGAATATGCTATCAATACTCACTGGGCTCTCAGGATCCATTCTGTCTGGGATATACAGGTTAGGCCCGAATTCCCGGCCGTATTTTCAAAGGCAGGGGTCGAGATTACCGTGCCCTACTACCTGCCCCGCAAAAACAGTGAGGAGGGGCACCGGGGACTTTATGTCGCAGGGTTATTTACACCTGTCTACCACAGGTTGAATGAGTACTATTCCTTGAGCGCCGGGGCTGAAGCCGGATATGCCTTCCTGTTTGGCAACGGCTGGAGTATCGCTATCGCAGCCCAGGCAGGCCTGGAATTCCAGAAGGATCCTGATAATCCGTTTATCCGGACGATCCCCTATACCAAACCGCGGGTCTGCATCGGCCTCTGGTTCTGATCCTAAAAACCGATATTCACTCCGGCAAAGAAGTGAATCCCGGCCTGGGGAAAATAACCATCCATCTTATACCGCTGCCCTTCATAAAAATAACTGTAAACCCATGCATTTGTCTCATACTTTTCGTTCAGTAGATTGTTCACCTGACCAAAGAATGACAATTCCCGGCACCAGGAAGGATTTACCGACCAGGAGAGCATCAGGTTATTCACCCAATAGGGATCCAACGATCGGAGTTTGTCGGTTGTATTGTCAATATATTGCCGGCTCACGAAATGGCTCTCGAACGATAGCTTAAGACATTTTGTGATCAGCCAGGAGAATCTTCCGGCCGATAGTACTGACGGGGAAAAAGAGAGATCTGTGGTACCCAGGAACAGTTGGTGCTGGACACCGGTATCCCAATCATCGACCAGCTCGGTGAAATTCCGGATCTTGTTGGAACTCAGGGTAAGGTTGAGTTCAATCCTGATTTTTGAAGAGGGCATCAGGCTGGCGCTCAACTCGCTCCCCAACCGGTAGCTTGAAGTAACATTGACCATGACAGGAGATCCGACATCATTGATCTGACCGGTCAGCACAAGCTGATCGGTATAATCCATCCAATACAATGTCATACCCAGGACCGCTTTATCTGAATTATACTGATAGCCAGCTTCCAGGTCTCGCAGCGTCTCAGGTTTTACCTCCATACCGGGCGTCGCGTCGGTAAAGTTGCTTCGCTTGGGTTCCCGATGGGCGATGGAATAACTGAAATAGGTTTTATGCACGGGACTGATCATCCAGGTGACGCCCGCCTTGGGATTCAGAAAGTGATATCGGTGCTCCTGGTTCAGATCTCTCAGATCGTCATCGCTTCCGCTGATCGCATAGTTGATGAAACGGTATTGCAGGTCTGCAAAGAGGGTGATAGAATTCGAAATGGCGTATTCAGTCTTGACGAATTGGTTCAGGTCCGATTTATTTCCTTCATTGAAATAATACTGATAATCCGGATTGGAAACAGAGGAATATTCTGACCAGATTACACGGCCGAAATGATCGCCCAGATATTGGTTTGCACCCCCACCGATGGTCATGATCAAATCAGGCTTACGGAAATTCAAGGCATATATCCCTCCGAAAAAATGGTTATCGAGCCATTTTCTCCTGACCAGATCAGTGGAGTTAATGGTATCTCCGCCTATGATCAGCGGATCCATGAGATAATCCGAAAAAGATTCCTCTTCCCTGAACTGCTCATAATATCCGGAACCACGGGTATAGAAAAGCGATACGTTGAAATCCATTCCGGAAGAAACCAAGCCCGACCAATGTAGCTGTGCGTGCTCCTGCCGGTAATCATCTACTTCATTTTCATAGGCATAGGGATTATAAGTACGGTCAGTTGACAGCAATTCCGAAGGAACTCCGCCCCAGGCCTGATAGGTTCTCTCATAGCCCGACATCAGGGTAAACCTGACGATATTCTTTTTTGAATAGTAACCGCCCGAAAGATAGCCTGACTTCAGGTTGGCAAAAGCCCGGTCAATAAAGCCGTCAGTATGGATCCCTGACAGACGCACATCCACATTCCAGTGTTTGTTGATCATTCCGGTTCCGGTAGCCAGACAGGTTTTCCATGTATTGAACGATCCCCCTACCAGGTTAATATCGGCAAATGGCCTGGTGTTGATTTTGGTAGTCTGGAGGTTGATATTGGCTCCGAATGCAGCGGCACCTTGAGTTGAAGTGCCCACTCCCCTTTGAATCTGAACACTTTCAGCTGACGACAGGATATCAGGGATGTCTACCCAGTAAACCTCGTGAGATTCACTGTCATTCAGTGGAATCCCGTTTACCGTCACATTGATACGGGTCGGGTCGGTGCCCCTGATACGGATTCCGGAGTACCCCACCCCGATCCCGGCATCCGATGTCACAGTGACCGAAGGAGTCATTGCAAGCAAATAGGGAACATCCTGGATCCGGTTCGACCGGCTGATCTCTTCGCGCGTCACGGTTGAGTATGAGACCGGGGTGTTCTCACCGGCCCTCAGAGCGTGTACCGTAACCTCCTCCGACATAATGGATACGGCATTAAGGATAATGGTAAGATTGACGGAACTATCCAGTTTAACCGGAACCTCCTTGGCCTCATATCCCATATAAGAAAATTTCAGAAGATAGGCTTCCGGCTTGAGCCCCGGTAAAATGAACCGACCGCCTGAATCGGTTGCTGTACCTGCTAATGAATTAGAAATCTGAACATTTGCCCCGATAAGGGGATTGCCTGATTCATCTGATACTGTCCCGGTTATTCTTAATTGTGCATTCGCGGTCAGTACGATGAAACAGGACGCCATGAAAAAAGCAATCCTTTTAAACATCGTATGAAACAATTAAAACCGGCCAAAAGTCCCCGTGGCCATTCTCCCTTCGCCGGCATTACCCGGATCAGGTTCTAAGGGTATGATCTCAGCCTGATATAGTAAGGCACCCCCTTAGAGGACGAAACAAAGTTAAAGAATAAAGAAGAAAGAATAAAGAACAAAGATAGAGTAGCCGCCGGTGGCGCAGCCGACCGGCGGATCATGCGCATCGGCCATAAAAAAAGCCGACCAGGGAAGAGCTTCCCCGGCCGGCTAAACCCAAACCAAACAAACCAAAATCGCTTTTCTAGTCTACAATTATCTTTAGAACTTCAGAAAATGCCTGTCAATATTAAACTATTCTGATTAACTCTTCCGTAAACTGTTTCCCGATTACAGTTTCAATACCCCTAATACCAAGATACAAAACTTTTTCTGAAAACGTATCAGAATTATCCAACTTTTCCTGTGCAAATTTAAATATTTATTTTTTTATATATATCAATATCTGAGCCAATTTATAAACCGCACAAAAAATGGTAATTTTGTCAGCCATGATGACGAAAATTCCAATTAACCTTGCAGACCGTCTCAAGGACCCGGTTTTCCAGCTCGTATCGCAGGTTGCCTCGGAAGAAGAAGTACAAGCTTTTGTCATCGGCGGCTATGTCAGGGATCTGCTCCTCGGAAGAATATCCAAGGACATTGATTTTGTGACGTTGGGAAGCGGTATCGGATTTGCCAAAAAGGTTGCAAAACGATTAGGATCAACAAGTATTCAGATTTTCAAAACATTTGGCACTGCCATGATCCGTTACAAGGGGATTGACATCGAATTTGTCGGGGCCCGGAAGGAATCCTATGATCCGGATTCACGGAATCCCGCAGTTGAAGACGGAACCCTTGATGACGATCAGAACCGGAGGGACTTTACAATCAACGCACTGGCTATCAGCCTTAATCAATCCAATTTTGGTAATCTTGTGGATCCTTTTAACGGGCTCTCCAGCCTTGAAAACCGGATTATCCGAACGCCTCTGGATCCGGATACCACCTTTTCTGATGATCCCCTGCGGATGATGCGAGCCATACGTTTCGCCACACAGTTGAGATTTCACATTGAAGATGAGACCTATCGGTCGATTGCACGCAATTGTGAAAGAATAAAAATCGTCTCTGCCGAACGGATCGTTGATGAACTGAACAAGATCATTTTAGCGCCAAAGCCATCTATCGGATTTAAACTACTGGATGAAACCGGGCTTTTGAAACTGATATTTCCTGAGCTTTACACTTTGAAGGGAATTGAGGAAAGAAACGGCGTGAGGCATAAGGACAATTTCCTGCATACGATCCGCGTTCTTGACAATATCAGTAAGAACACAGATGATCTATGGCTTCGCTGGGCAACCCTTCTCCATGACATTGCCAAGCCGTTGACCAAGCGGTTCGATCCGGAAACAGGATGGACCTTCCATGGTCATAATCATTTCGGGGCACGCATGGTTCCGGAGATATTCCGCAGGCTGAAGCTGCCGATGAACGAAAAAATGAAATTTGTAGAAAAAATCGTGAACCTCCATATGCGTCCAATCGTCCTGGCTCAGGAACCCGTTACCGATTCTGCGGTCAGGAGGCTCCTGTTTGAGGCGGGAGATGATATCGATAATCTGATGACCTTGTGCGAAGCCGACATAACATCAGGCATTCGCGACAAGGTTGACCGTTACCTGCAGAATTTTCAGTTTGTCAGGCAAAAACTCAGGGAAATAGAAGAAAAGGATCGGGTACGCAACTGGCAGCCGCCGGTCAGCGGTGAAGAAATTATGCAGGTCTTTGGAATTCCTCCCGGAAGACCCGTTGGAATCATAAAAAACGAGATCAGAGAATCCATTCTCGACGGATTGATCCATAATGAACGCGGCGAAGCCTGGGAACTGATGCTTCGCAAAGGAGTTGAATTAGGCCTTGTGCCCCAGCCCGGTTTTGAAAAACCAGTCCCTGTTATAAATAATCCCGATGAAAACTGATTTTAAGCCCGGTACCATGATCTACCCGGTTCCCGCAGTTCTGGTAAGCTGCGGTATCACTCCGGCAGAGTACAATCTCATTACCATCGGATGGACCGGTACCATCTGCACCGATCCTCCCATGTGTTACATCTCGGTCAGACCGGAGCGACATTCGTTTGAGGTCATCAAGCGCACCGGGCAATTTGTGATTAACCTCACTACTATTGAACTGACAAAAAAGGTTGACTGGTGCGGTGTCCGTTCCGGAAGGGATTTTAATAAATTCAGTGAGATGAAACTTACGCCGGGCCCCGCGCATACCATTCAGGCGCCTATCGTCGAGGAGTCGCCGGTTAACATTGAATGCAGAGTAACGGAAGTCAAGGAACTGGGAACTCACCATATGTTTATTGCGGAGGTGACAAATATCCAGGTCAACGAGAATCTGATCAATCAAACAACTGGGAAGCTCAATCTTCTGGATTCAAGCCTGATCGCCTATGTTCATGGAAATTATTGCGTGATGGGAAAACGCATCGGGACCTCCGGATACAGTGTAAGGAAGGAAAAAGGAGAAAGGAGAAAGGAGAAAGAATAGTTATTTGCGGTAATGGATATCCAGATAGACCGGCAGATGGTCTGAGTAGCCTCCGTGATAGTAAGGCCCCAGGTAGGTCCGGAAAGGTCGTTCTCCCATGTATTCCTTATCCTCTTCGAGCAGATAGCCGGCACTGAATACCTTTAAGTCCCCCGGACGGACATAATAAGTTCTGGTGGTATCCAGCAATGTCCCTGAAACCACCATGTGATCCAGCAGGTTCCAGGTTCCCTTGTACTTATAGGTTCCGCCTGGTTCCTCCGATCCGATTGACGGAGTAAGATCATATAGCTGTTCCCTGATAGGATTGGTGCATGTTAAAAGGGCCTGAAGCCCCGTTACCACGCTGAGGTCCTCCGGTTCGTCATTAAAATCCCCGGTGATAACGATGGCTGCCTGGGGATCAATCAGGAGAATGGAATCCACCCTTTCCTTAATAGTCTGAGCCACATACAAGCGTAAAGGCCGGCTCTCAACTTCACCCGAAGAGCGTGACGGCCAGTGATTGACAAACAGATGGATAGTATCCTTCCCTCCCAGTATCCCGTTTGCATAAAGAATATCCCGCGTCCTGACAGCGGTATCAATCGGGAATAGTATCGGTATAAAATCTGAACGGATGAGTGAGAAATAGCGGCTTCTGTAAAGCAATCCTACATCGATGCCCCTTTTGTCGGGAGAATCCCGGTGAACGATCCGGTAGTCCAGTCCTGCCAGACCGGAAACTGCAAGGAGATCATCTAAAGTTCCATGGTTTTCTATTTCGCAAAAGCCCACCAGAACGGGCAAGGTATCTCCGCCAAGATCAATGATTACCTGGGCTATCTTTTCGAGCTTGTCGTGATATCTTACTTCGGTCCATTCTTTCTGGCTTTCCGGCAAAAACTCCGAATCATCCGTTAGCGGATCATCAACCGTATCAAACAGATTTTCAACATTATAAAACATGATCCGGAAATAGGGATTCGAATCCCCCGTCACCAGAGGTTTATCTTTCTCGCATGATGCTGCAAGAAGAAACGGAAGCAATGCAATAAAGGTAAGTTTTCTCATAACTCTGAACTTTTCCCTTTCTCCTTCCTCCTTCCTCCTTAGTGTTCCTCTCTCTCAAAGGCTCCCAGATCGGGACCCGCATCAGCCAGCCGGGAAATGCCTGTCAGATCCAATGGAAAATAGCTGGCATATTTTATATCGCCCACATCCTTTGCCGGAGAAAGTGTATCAAGCTGATAGTCCCACTTGTACGCGGCAACAAACCTGGGATCGAAGTTCTTTACGATATCAGTCCAATGTCCGGCATCCTGGGTATTCATGGTATCCACTTTAACCAGGCAATGGTCAAAAACATAATTGAACTGCCCCGGAACCGGTTGCTTGTTGATTGTATTTGCAAATCCGATCTCCATGTTGCGGCTGCCGGTAATGATGCAATTGGCAAACAGGGCATTATATAAATGATATACGTATGCCGTTCCGTCATAGATATAGAAATTGTTCAGCATCACGGCAGGCTCCGAGCGGACTGCGATCCAGTTGTTTGAGATCGTACAATGGTAAAACTCATAGGATCCCCCGAGGGTCAGTGCCACACACCATAATCCGCAATCAGCTATGATACAATTACTTGCGACGATCGTAGAGCTCTGTGCATAAATTCCAGCCACCGACATATCCTCTATCCGGGAATCCGATAGGGTAAGAGTAGGCTTAACTGGATTTGCCAATGTATCCACCTGTATCCCTTTCATTCCGTTACGGATGATGGCATGCCGGATTTCATTATCCTTGCTGCCATTCAGAAAATGGATCCCTCCGAGAATATAGGTAGTACCATTCTCATATTCCACCCACGAACCCCATTGTCCCGGTATGCTGTCGTACCTGTGTTCCAGCCGGTCGCCCAGGAAGCTTACCGGTTCTTCGAGGGTTCCCTCAACTTTAAGTGTTCCCTTGACCAGCATCGATGAACGCTTATGAAAATGGATCCTGGTACCGGGCCCGATAGACAGGGTTTCAAGCGAGTCCACAAGCATGGAATTATAAACCAGATAGGGTTTGTCGTTGATCCAATTCTGTGTCTTCAACACCTCACCGTTAACCAGGTGGACATCCTGACCGAACGCTACCAGGTCAACATCCTGTGTGTTGCCATTGGTCTGGAATACAACGGAATCCTGAACCACCATGGGATTATTGAGCCCGTTGGGATCCAGGGTTACCTCGACAAAAATGAAAATGCTGTCATTGGCAGGGATTTCAACATCTTCCATGCTGTCTGTTTTCCGTCCGTTGATGTTCAGGCGAAAAGGCGAATCAGGTGAACCTGCAAGAGCTATCCTGTCAATCACAACCGGAAGGGAGTGTTTATTATAAACCCTGAAATTGAGGGTTGTGGAACCTACCGTTGTAAAAACAGTATCGAAAATAACCGTATCGGCTGAGAACGTCAGCTTTGCGTCCGGGTCAGTTATCGGGTTATTCTTTTCACAGGAAAAAAGCACGATGGCACTCATCATACTCCCCAAAAGCCACAAATATCTTTTCATGCCGGTCGTAAAATCAGGTTAAAACTAAATAACGGAAATCTCCGGATATTATGATAAAAGCTAATTTTTTACACACCGGACAGAAAAGCTGAGGTCTTTCGCGCTCCAGTCACGCCCGATCTGTGCCTTATCGGTATTCAATGCCCTGTAAATGGCCTTATTGTCGCCATCGGCAGTCGAAGTCCAGAATCCGGTATTGTAAGTGATCCCTTCATAGGAACCACTGTTTGTCCGGTAGCCGCCTGGCAGTGCCGAAAATCCCGAAAGATTGCTGGCTCCGGTATTGGGTGTGGCCCAGTGAACCGTGCCTTCTTCTTTCAACATACCGCCTTCTGATGTTCCCCGGTACCATTCCAACAGGGTGGTGGCATCCTCCATTCCAAGTGTTCTTTCCAGATCCCTCCACTCGTCATCTGAGGGCAGGTGCCAGCCGGAGGGACAAGCAGCTTGAGCAGAGTTCCAATCGTATAAGCGGCCGTACAAAGGTGCATGAATAGGATTATCGTCATAAACATAGCTTCCGGCAGAATTATAATTCATATTCTCCGCCATCCAGATGTGGTTTCCGATCACAACGGCATGATAGTCCTTTGAATCCCGTGCATCGGAAAAACTCTGTGTGCCGAGGATTGCAATGAGCACTTCATCAGAGTTCTCGGCGCAATTGCTGCTGAACGACCATTTAAGCCTGTAAACATGTCCGATCTCACCGGTGAAGTTTGCTGCAGGGTCATGTATATTACTGAATGATCCGCCGCTGCCGTACGCGATTGACCAGGTTCCGGTCATGCCAGAGCCCGGAGTATTAGCCTGAAGAATGGTGGAAACAGCCCCGTTTATCAGTTTCTGATCCGGACCCGCGTCAGCCTGAATGATAACCTGGTCCAGGATCAGGATCATTTCATCATAATAGGTATCGCATTCTGTCGAGATCGTCCACCGGAGCGTATAGGTATGGCACAGTTGGCCAGTAAAAGTTGAGTTGGCTTTATGAACGTCGGAAAATGTCCCGGCTCCACCCGAAACCAGTATCCACATTCCGGTACCGTGTGACGGAGTATTGCCGCTCAGGGTTGCCGTAACCGATCCGTCGATCAGGTGCTGGTCGGGACCTGCATCAGGTTCTGAAGGCAGATCGATAATCGTAACGGTCATATTATCGGATGATGTTCCGCACCCGGCTGTGATGGTCCAGCTAAGGGCATAAGTTTGACAGGGCTCACCGGTAAACAAGGTTTCCGGATCGGATGGATTTCCCAGGATTCCCCCTACCCCGCTTATTATTGACCATGAGCCGGTACCGAATGCAGGTGTGTTGGCAGCAAGGGCTGTTGTCCTTACTGATCCGTACAGCCGGATATCCGGACCGGCATTGGCAATCGAGGGATCGTTACTGAATGCGATCGATACATTATCGCTTCGGGTGCCGCATGAGGCGGTGATGGTCCATGTCAAAACATAAGCATGACAAAGGTTCCCCCTGAAAGTAGTATGCGGATCGGCAACATCATCGAATTGCCCGTTCACTCCTGAGGTGACTGTCCAGGTACCGGTACCGGTGGCCGGTACGTTGGCAGCTAAAATGGCAACGCTCCTGCCGTCCTCGAATGACTGATCAGGACCGGCATCCGCTTCGGAAGGAGTATGCTCAAAAGTAATCACAACCTCATCCATCGCTGAATTACAGGAAGTTACAACGGTCCATCTGAGAATATATGATAGACAAACAGAACCAGTGAATGTTGCATGCGGATCATGGGTATCGCTGAATTGGCCGTTTAATCCTGCCATAACTGTCCAGGTTCCGGTACCTACAGCGGGAGTGTTGGCTGCAAGGGTTGTTGTCGTCCTGCCATCCTGGAAGATCTGGTCAGATCCGGCATTGGCTACAATTAAGGTTTGCTCAAACCTAATATTGACTGTATCGGAAGATGCAGCACAGGCAGTTGACACCGTCCAGACCAGAGTGTAAGAACTACACGCCTGACCGGTAAACCGGGCATCCGGAAGCGCTGTGTCGCTGAAAGTTCCGGCACCGCCGGCCAGTATAGTCCACTGGCCTGTTCCTTCCGTTGGTACTGTGGCAGACAAATCTGCAATAAGCTGGCCATTGGTAATTACCTGGTCATCCCCGGCAGAGGCTGGGCTCGGCTGATGCATGAAAGTTATGACCACCTCATCGGCTACTGTTCCGATCGGATTCGTAACAGTCCAGCGAAGAGTATAGGAGTGACAGGGCAATCCTGTCAGCATGGCATTATGACTGTGTATATCTGAAAGCTGTCCTCCCTCACCTGAGAGAATGGACCAGGTTCCGGTTGAAGTTCCGGGATTATATGCCTGAAGCGTATACTGGGTAGCCGATGATGTAATTGTAGTATCGCGACCTGCATTGGCAGCAGCCCCGGTGATCAGACGGATGGGAACCTGAATTCCGTAGACTTCTCCGTCATTATCCAGGGCTTTGATCTCAACCTGATAGGTACCTTCCGTCATGCCGGTTGTCACCCAATTGAATGCATAAGGAATGACCGAATCGGCAAAAGCCTCGGATCCCGGAGCCTTAAAAATGACCCGGTCGATGGTTCCGTCAATATCATAAGCATTTACGGTAAAAGGCACAATTGATCCGACAGGGAAAAGGACACTGTCAGCCGGAGTAAGCTTCTCCACAAAAGGAGGCTTGTTCGGAAGAATGTATTCACAGCCTCCCGTAAAACCCGTGAAAATGATGCCATAAAAGAGAGCATATATCCATCTTCTTATTTGGCTCGTCTGGCTGGTTTTCATAGACACAACATGGGATTACATTTTAAAAATAACGCATATTCAGCGAAAAAATGGTGCATAGGCTGAAATTCATACATTTGTTTTATACTACAACCTTGTCCTAAAAATGAAAACCGGCATTGTTATGGGGATACTAGTTGCATCCGGAGCCATGATCTCTTGTCAGAGAACCCAAACGGTCGATCTGATCATTAAAAACTCCAGAACCTATACAGTTGACAGTTCCTTTTCGATAGCTGAAAGTTTTGCCGTCCATGGTGACACTATCGTCGCAACCGGGACCAACAGGGAAATCGCCCGGAAATATAATTCAGGCAGGATCATTGATCTTGCCGGCAAGCCGGTTTATCCGGGCTTTTATGATGCTCATTGCCATTTTACCGGTTATGCGGATAATATGAGGAAAGCCGACCTGAGAGGAACCCTGAGTTTCGAGGAGGTTTGCCGGCTGCTCGTTGAGCATCAGAAGAATTTTCCGTTCGGATGGGTTTTGGGGCGGGGATGGGATCAGAATGACTGGCCGGATAAAAAATTTCCTGACCGTAAGGATCTGGATCAGTTGTTTCCCGATAAACCGGTTTATCTCATTCGTATCGACGGCCATGCAGCCATTGTCAATTCCGCCGCCCTTGAACTCGCCGGAATCACGGGAAGTACAAAGGTTGCAGGCGGTGAAGTGATCCAGGAAAACGGCCGGGTGACCGGGGTTCTGGTTGACAATGCAATGGACCTGGTGAGCGCCCTCCTCCCGGGAATGTCGGACGGGGAATACACCAAGGCATTGTTGAAAGCTCAGGAAAACTGCTTTGCAGTGGGACTGACCACAGTAGCGGATGCCGGAATCATCTATTCGACCGTACAATTAATCGACCGCCTTCATCAGAATAAACAACTGAAAATGAGGGTCTATGCCATGCTTGCACCCACCCGGGAGAATATGGACAATTACGTATCCAAGGGAGTATATAAGACAGACCACCTGACCATCCGTGCCGTTAAGATGTATGCAGATGGGGCACTGGGCTCCCGTGGAGCCCTGATGCTCGAACCTTACAGTGATGCTCCCGGGAAAACCGGATTCCAGGTGACCAGCACGGATTCCCTCAGGAGTATTTGCCGGATATGTTACGATGCAGGTTACCAGGTGGCGACCCACAGTATAGGTGACAGTGCTAACAGGCTGATGCTGAATATTTATAAGTATTTTCTCAAAACCAGGAATGACCTCCGATGGAGGATCGAGCATGCCCAGATCGTCCATCCCGATGATTTCAGGCTTTTCGGGGAATATTCAATCGTTCCTTCGGTACAAACCGGTCATGCCACTTCGGACATGAGTTGGGCCACCGGTCGTGTCGGGCCGGAAAGAATCCATAGCGCGTATGCCTATAAACAGCTCCTGGAACAGAACGGATGGATCCCTAACGGAAGCGATTTCCCGATTGAGCAAATCAATCCGCTTTACGGATTCTTCGCCGGTTTTGCACGTATGGACCAGGCCGGCATTCCCGAAAGCGGCTGGCAAACTGAGAATGCCCTGACCCGCGAAGAGTGCCTGAAAGCCATGACTATCTGGGCGGCCAAATCCTGCTTTGAAGACAATGAGAAGGGCAGCCTGGAACCCGGGAAAAAAGCAGATTTTGTTGTGCTTGAAAAAGATATTATGACTGCTGATCCGCTCAGGGTGCCGAAGATCAGGGTGTTGCAAACGTGGATAGGAGGAGAAAGGGTATATCAAAGACTAAAGAATAAAGACTAAAGAATAAAGACAATGAAACGCGGGTACCTTCCCTTATTGGCATTTGTCGCTTCGCTGGGCGGATTTCTCTTTGGCTATGATACGGCAGTCATATCGGGGACCATCAGCATGGTTAAGGCTAAGTTTGCCCTGGATGCTATCGCGGAAGGTTGGTTCGTTAGTTCAGCCCTTGTGGGTTGCATTATTGGTGTCTCTTTTGCAGGATACCTGAGTGACCGGTTCGGGCGGAAGCCGGTCATCTGGCTTTCAGCTTTTCTGTTCACATTCTCTGCTCTCGGATGCATGCTTATTGAGAGTCATCAGACCCTAATCTTCTACCGCCTGGCAGGAGGAATAGGGGTTGGTGTTGCCTCTCTGATCTGCCCGGTCTATATTGCCGAAATCGCTCCCGCCCGGATCCGGGGACGCCTGGTTGCCTTTTACCAGTTCTCTATCGCACTGGGCATTCTCACTGCTTATTTTGTAAATGCCGGTTTGCTTAGCCTCTCGGCTTCAGAAAGTTTCCATCCGGCCGGTTTCCTGAAATGGATCATTACCGATGAAGTCTGGAGATCCATGTTCGGTAGCGGAATGATACCTGCAATGCTATTCATCATCCTTGTGCTCATCGTGCCTGAAAGCCCGCGCTGGCTGGCTCTCCATGGCAAGCAAGACAAGGCATCCTCTATTCTTTCAAGGCTGGATCCCTCAATTTCACATAACCAGCACCTGCTCACCATCAGGGAAGTTTTTGCCAGCCAAAACTCTGAACGCATATCCATAAAGACCATTATCAAAACCGGTTTCGGACCGATCCTGTTAATCGGAATCGCACTGGCTATGCTTCAACAGCTCAGCGGGATCAATGCAATCCTGTATTATGGACCCAGAATTTTGGAAAATGCCGGTTTCAGCCTGAGCAGCGCTCTAGGGGGGCAGGTCGTCATCGGAGTGGTCATGGTGGTATTCACTCTCCTGGCAATTTGGAAAGTGGACCGGTGGGGCCGGCGGTTCATGCTTATACTGGGGGCATCGGGTGCGCTTTTATCTCACATCATTATCGGCATCCTTTTTTACAATGGTGTTGATCAGGGAATTACAATGCTGATATTCATCCTGATATTTATCGCCTGCTTTGCCTTCTCCTATGGTCCGGTCACCTGGATCTATCTTTCCGAGATTTTTCCCAACAGGATCCGCGGCCGTGCGATGTCCATCGCCACCCTGATGCTATGGGGCACCAATGCCCTGCTCGGCCAGATGGTACCCCTGATGCTTGAAAAATTCAACACAGCCTATACATTCTGGATTTTTGGCTTATTCTGTTTACCAACCATTCTCCTGGTCTGGAAGGTCCTTCCTGAAACCCGCGGAAAAACACTTGAAGAGATCGAAACCTTTTCTAAATGATGAAAAACAAAATGCTGTTCTGCCTGCTTTCGCTGGTCTTCCTCCGGTTAGCGACAGTTATGGGGCAAAACCTTAATCCAATAGGAAAAAATGAGGATATCATTCAAGGATTTGGGAAGAAGGTTACAGGGCTGGATTTCACTTATCATTCATCTTTGCCAGACATTGAGCAAGCCCTGTTGGTTCGGGCACTGGACGGGAAACAGGATATGGTCTGGGAAAGTGAACAGGTACCCGACCAGCCCAGGGGGAAATTCATCAATGTGGTCTGGCTGGGCGCCGTGGGAGCGAACCTGGGAAATGTACAGATGGACCTGGCAGTTAATGGCCAACAGTTGTTTTCCTTTTTTACCGAACGGCGGAAGGCCTGGAATTACGATCTTCCGGATGGCAGCCGTCTGAGTTTCAGGGCAACCCTGGTTGATGGACCCGGTGATCTGTTCGGTTTCTTCTTCCTTCGTCTGCCTGTGGATAAAGTCACTCCGGGAAAGCCGGTCAGATTGGCCGTCACAGCCTCAAAAAGAAACAGTCAGGCCTGGTACATGACTTTTCAGTCGAGTATTCCAACCGGACTGACATTCAAGTCATATCCAGCCCTGAAAAAAGTATCCGGATCGTTGGTTCAGCCGGTAGCGGTTCAGGTAATCTGGTTTGGGCAGCCTGACAAAGCCACACTGAAAATCAACAGCAGGCTTGCCAGAACTTTTAACCTCGATTTCGGAGTCAATCAGTTTACAATTCATATACCGGCAGTTGAACAACCAACCCGGTATACCTTTCTGTTGGAAACAAAGGGATTGACCCAGAAAGAGATAATAGTGCTGGAGCCTGTAAGGCACTGGCAGGTCAATTTTGTGCAGCATACCCATACCGATATCGGATATACCCGCCCACAGACCGAGATCTTGGCCGAGCATGTCCGTTATATCGATTATGCCCTTGACTATTGCGATGCAACAGACTCTTTCCCTGATGAAGCCCGTTTCCGGTGGACCTGTGAAAACTCGTATGCAGTTGAACAATACCTGAAAATCCGCCCCGAAGAACAGATCCAACGATTGAAAGAGAGAATCCGGGAGGGAAGGATCGAGGTTACGGGCATGATCTTCAACTTCGATGAAACTCCTGATGAGCAGACCTATGCCGCATCCCTTGATCCCGTCCGTCTGTTTCTCCGTGAAGGTATTCCCGTAACTACCGCCATGCAGGATGATGTAAACGGTTTCGGCTGGTGCCTGATTGATTATTTCAAACCCCTGGGCATACGCTTTGTCAACATGGGCATCAATGATTCCCGTGCCCTATTGCCCTTTGACAAACCCACAGCCTTCTGGTGGGAATCCCCGTCCGGTAACCGTGTACTGGCTTACAGGGCTGAACATTACATGATCGGGAATACCCATCTCGGCATCCATAGCCAGAACTTTGAAAACTTTGAAAACAGCCTGATGTCTTATCTTGACGAATTGGCCGGGAAAGGATATTCGTACGATCTGATTCCCCTGCAACACTCAGGTTATCAGACTGATAATTCACCGCCATCCACTTTGGCATGCGACATGGTGCGTCAATGGAACGAAAAATATGAATGGCCTAAGCTTAAAACTGCCACCATCAGTGAATTTTTCGAAATTCTGGAATCAGACCATTCGATGGAAATTCCGGTTTACCGGGCTGCCTGGCCTGATTGGTGGACAGACGGTTATGCAACCGCTGCCCGTGAAGCAGCGGCTGTCCGTCAGGCCAAGGCTGAAATCATAGCCAACCAGGGAGTTCTCTCTATTGCCTCTCTGGCCGGAGTATCTATATCAGAAGAAATACCTGACAGGATTAAGGAAGCGAATCGCGCCCTGCATTTTTATGACGAGCACACGTTCGGCTTTGCAGAAAGCGTTACCGCCCCCCTGAGCGAAAGCACCCTTGACCAGAGAGGCATGAAGGAATCCTATGCATGGGAAGCTTCCAGAAGAATTCGTACGCTGGGTGAAGAAACGATGGGCTTCATACAGACCCTGATCAGCCGCGATCCGGCCTGCCCCACCCTGGCAATTATCAATACCCTTAACTGGCCGCGTTCAGGATTTACAGAGGTCTATATCGATCATCAGATTCTGCCTGCCGGCAAGTCTTTCCGGATAACCAGCCCCGACGGGAATGCGGTTCCCGTTCAAGCCCTCGCTCATCGTTCCGATGGGACCTACTGGGGAATCTGGGTCTCAGAAATCCCGCCGATGGGTTATAAAACCTACCGGATTGAAGTGGATCCGGAATCAGATGTACGGCCGGCTCCAGCCAGTCAGAATGGAATAAAAGAAATTGAAAACCATTACTACAAGGGCGTTATCGATACAGCGACCGGTACACTTTCGCATCTTTTTGATAAAGAGCTGGGCCTGGAACTGGTCGATTCGTCGGCTCCATGGAAAATGGGACAATTCGTGCATGAGGTTCTCGGAAACCGTTCTCAGATGGAAAGCCGCACCCTGAAGGATTACTCCCGCTATCCCCTGGATTCCGTCTGGTTTGATGCCTATGAGGAAGGCCCCGTCTGGAACACCGTCCGGTTCAAGGGAGAATCCGGGGCTACGGTCGCCCCTGCCGGTTTTGTCGTGGAAATGAGAATGTTCAATACCTGCAAAAGGATTGATTTCGTTTATAGAATCCGGAAGAAATTGGAATCCGATCCTGAATCCATCTATATCTCCTTCCCCTTTCTCCTGCCGGGAGGAAAGATCTTCTGCGATGTGCAGGGAGGAATTCTGGAAGCCGGCGTCAACCAAATTCCCGGCTCTGCAACCGACTGGAACTCCGTACAGAATTTTGCCTCGGTACGGAACTCCTCGGCCCAGATACTCCTGGCCAGTGACCGGATACCCCTGATGCAATTCGGAGGTATCAACACGGGCCGATACCAATATGGGGCTAAACCGGCAACAACCCATATCTATGGCTGGCCGATGAATAATTACTGGACCACTAACTTCAACGCTGATCAGCGCGGGGAGCTGACTTTCACCTATACCCTGTCATCAGCCGCGGATACGAGCAATCTCTTTGCAACCCGGTTCGGCTGGGGTAACCGTATCCCGCTCCTGGCACGGGTGCTGCCTCCCGGCCGGTCAAACGGACAGGAACCTGTGGCTTCCTTCCTGAATATTGAACCCGGTAATCTTCTCCTGATCAATGCAAAACCAGAGCCGACCAAACATGCCGTAATACTTCAGGTAAGGGAAGTTGCAGGCAGGAGAGCAGAGATAAAGGCGAAAAACGAAAGGCGAAAGAACAAAGAATTTGAATTGAGGGAGGTGGATGTGATTGGAAGGCCGGTTGGGGATGGATCGGAACCGGTCATTTTTAAACCTTTTGAATCTAAATTCATCCAGGTTAAAATACATGAGCAATGAAATCAATTAAAATTCTATGCACGGTTTTTCTGGTTATCCTGATTTTTGCATCTCCGGATGCCATGGGAGGAATCAGAGTCACCTTCTCGGATGAACTGGCTCCCCTCTATCCCGATACAAAAATCGGGAACCAGGTTATTAAATATCAGGTTGATGCAGCCAGGGGCACGATTGCATCGGTACATATTCTGATCAATGGGCTGAGTAAGAATAAAGATCTGAATATCATAGTAAAAGAAAACGGTACAAGTGATCCGGATTCTCAGATATACAGGCTCATTGATGTACCGGTGACCGAGAATACGGGACTCGACAGCAGGACGGAAAAATTCAGCGGGAAAACGAACCCGTACGTTATCCGCAGGGCACCGTTCAGGATTTACGAAGCCATGGATCCTGTGGTATTTCCATTGAGGATCAAAGCAGGGACGGAAGCGTACCGGCTGGAAATACCCGTGATCTCTTCCATGGATACGGGCGTTCACATATATACCATCAATGTGAATAACGGAGGATTCAACAGGAAACTGAGCTTTATTGTTTCGGTCTATCCTGCCACGGTTCCGGCATTGACAGATTCTCATCTGAACTATGTCAACTGGCACAGTAACCACCGGATCGCTGCCGACCATTCCGTGGAGATCTGGAGCGATCCGTTCTGGGCTGTACTCCGTAATTATGCAAAACTGATGGCCAAAGGCAGGCAGAACACTTTCTGGTTCATCTGGAGTGATTTTTTCCGGTATAATCCGGATGGAACGGTTGCTGAATTTTATGGCGACAGGCTGGAAAGATATATCCGCACTTTTCTTGATGAGGACCTCACAACGATACAGGGAGCGCCCTTTGCTCGCAGGCGCAACTGGGGATCTGACGCTTTCCTGCTTGCTGTTCCTGCTGAAGGAGGTAAAGAGATTCCGATGCTGTCAGAGGAAGGGCTTAAAATATTCAGGAACATGGCCGGTCACATTTTGCCGCTGTTAAAAAAGAACGGGTGGGACAGGCTTTGGGTGCAGGGCATCTTTGACGAGCCGACAGAGGAATATATCGAGCGTTACAAAGCCACTGCCGCTGTGCTGAAAAGCCTCGATCCACGTATCCGGATCCTTGAAGCGACGATGACGGTAAGCCTGGCGGGAACAGTCGATTGCTGGTGCCCGCAGGTACAGGAATATCAGGCTAATCAGCCGTTCTTCAGGGAAAGAAGATCCGCCGGTGATGATGTCTGGGTTTATACGTGCCTGATACCCGGAGGTCCCTGGATCAACCGGCTGGTCGACCAGGAAAGGCTTCGCCAGGTTTATATTGGCTGGGCCTGTGCAAAATATGATCTGCAGGGATTCCTTCATTGGGGTCTGAATCAGCACACGGGAAAACCGTTCGAAGAACTGGTGAGACAGCATGATGGTCCGAACGCCTATCTGCCGGCCGGTGATTCGCATATTATTTACCCGGGAAAACAGGGACCGCTATCGAGTCTTCGTTACGAAGCACATCGTATCGGCATGGAGGATTATGAATTGCTGATACAATTAAAGAAAAGAAATCCGGTCCTGGCCGATGAACTGATCGGACAGCTGTTCACAGCGTTCGATCAATATAGCACGGACATAGCTGAGTACAGAAGAGTGAAGGCGGAACTTTTGAGAGTGATGAGTGATGAGTGATGAGTGACGAGTGAGGAGTGACGAGTGAGGAGTGACCAGCCCCCTCCCTTGGCTAAGTAAGGGAGGGGGCTGGGGGTGGGTACTTTTATTGTGGTAACTGGTCTTCCGTTTTTTGTTTCTCCGGGAATATCAGTGAGAAAACCACCGATATGACCAGGATTCCCGCGACCACTCCCAGGGCAATTCCAACCGGAAGTTTATAATATCCTGATATGATCATTTTTACTCCGATAAATAAGAGTATCGCCGCCAATCCGTATTTAAGAAAACGAAAGTATTTCACGATGGCAGCCAGGGCAAAGTAGAGTGAGCGCAATCCAAGAATAGCAAAGATATTGGAGGTGTAAACGATAAACGGATCTTTTGAGATAGCCAGTACGGCAGGAATGGAATCCACGGCAAAGATCACATCCGTAAACTCAATCATAATCAGGGTAATGAACAACGGGGTGGCATAGTTCAGGTGGTTGACCCTGATAAAAAACCGGTTGCCATGATGATTCGGTGTGACACGTAAAAGTTTACGAGCCAATTTGATAACCGGATTCTTTTCCGGCTTGATCTCCCTACCCTTGTCAAAAGCCATGCGGATACCGGTTATGACAAGAAAACCGCCGAATAAATAGATGACCCAATGAAAACGGTTGATCAACGCCACCCCGGCAATGATGAAGATCAGGCGCAGTACCATGGCACCAATGATACCCCAGAAAAGAATCTTATGCTGATATTCCGGCTTGACCTGAAAATACGCGAAGATCATGATAAACACGAAAAGGTTATCAATGCTCAGCGATTCCTCGATCAGGTAAGCTGTAAGGAATTCCAGCGCTTTCTGGTGGTCAATAAAAATCCAGATGCCGATATTGAAAGCAAGAGCCAGGCAGATCCAGAAAAGGCCCAGGAGAAGTGCCTCCTTCATTTTGACTTCATGGGACTTCCGGTTGAAGACTTTAAGATCCAGCAACAGCATGCAGATCACAAAAACAAAAAAACCAGCCCAAAGCCAGCCGTTCACAGCAACATGTCCCATACGGCAAATGTAAAAAAAATTCATAAAGTGGGTTGCAGGTCACTGGTCACTGGTCGCTCTTGTTTATTATATTTGGATTCTAAGCGACCAACCATGGACATTCTCCTCGTAATCTTATGCATACTCTGCGCTCTGGTGGGCATTATTGGCGTAATTGTGCCAGGCCTGCCGGGAACGCCATTAAGTTTTATCGCACTAATCCTCCTGCATCTGACTAAAACTTTTAACTATTCCAGCAAGTTCCTGATCATCATGGGTGTACTGGCCGTGGTCATTACCCTGCTTGATTATTATATCCCGATTGTCGGTACAACAAAATTCGGCGGAACAAAAGCGGGTGTAAGAGGAAGCATGATCGGTCTGATTGTAGTCGTGTTTGTTCTGCCTGTTCTCGGAATCGTACTGGGCCCCTTCGGTTTGTTTGGTATTATACTGGGTCCGTTTATAGGAGCCTATATTGGGGAAAAATCAGTGGGACAGCCAGATAACAAAGCCATGCGCGCTGCTTTCGGCTCCTTTATCGGATTCCTCGCCGGAACCATTATGAAAGTCGCCTACGGACTGGTCGTCCTTGCCTATGTAATCAAGGACTGTATCGGGATGATTTTTACTTGACTTCCTGTTTCCTCAGCTCTTCCGGTATCTCAATCACCAGCCTGAACAGGTTTTCATACGCATAAAGCGGAAGCTTATCATAGGTATCATCCGGAGTATGACCGGCACCGAAGGCTCCCTTGGTCAGAAAAAAGATTGCAGGAACCCCTTTTTCATGGAATGGATGGTGATCGCTATGGCTTGAAGGATCAGCGTTTTCCACGTTTTTCATGTACAGGTTCTCTTCATTGATCTTCTGTACGATAGCAGCCTCATTCGGCCTGACGTTCCCGTTGAAAAGCAATACACCATCCTGTCCGGTCATGACCATATCAAGGTTGATGACCAGTTTGATCTTATCAAGTGGAAAAACAGGATTGTTAACATAAAAAGTGGAGCCTAAAAGGCCGGGTTCTTCGCCTGAAAACAGCATGAAGGCTACCGAATAATAAGGTTTCGGTCCGTCGGCATAATGCCTGGCCAAATCCATGACCATTGCCGTCCCGCTGGCATTGTCCTCCGCACCCTGGTACAGGTTTTTTTCACCAAAACAGCCGAACGCATCATAATGGGCAGTAAACACAATATACCGATCGGTTTGACCCTGTATATATCCGATTACATTCTGAGTAGGGTAGTTCTCGTTGTATTCGTTCACGATGTCAAGTTCCACTTGATCTAGTACGGTGGGTACCGACGCCCGGTTAACCATAATATGCGGGATATTCAGCACTCCCCTTCCCGGACCGCTGACTGGGGTATAGGAAAAAACTTCAATCAGGGCAGCAATGCCATATTGTTTCTCAAGAGCCATGGTTTTAACAAGTTCGAACAGAGCTGCATTTTTCAAACCCATGGAATCAAGGACCACTACTTTTGGCGCTTCACCATCGTTCAGTGCTGCAATCAGCTTGTGCGGATCTGCCAATACACAAGCATTAATCATGATCGGTTTAAACGCGCCATTCAGAGATGAACTCCTTGGGTTGACCACATAATCCCTGGCGTATTTCAATTCCTGACCGTTAAACTTCACGGTCACTTCATTCATGATATTCACATTGAAGTGGTAAGGTTGCAGGTAGCTGGTACCGAAAGGCTTGGCCCCAACCTGTTTCAGTTGCTGCGCGATATAATCTGCGGCAATCCCGTCGCCTCTTTTATAATAGCCCCTTCCGTATAATTCCGGGCTGCAGAGTTTAATCAACTGTTTACGGACATATTGCAGATCCTGGGCTGCAGCCGAAGTTGTGATCACACCAAAAACCATTAGGATGGCGAAAACGATCGTAAGAACTCGTTTCATAATTGAGAGTTTAAGCAGCAAATATAGGCATTGAACTTATAGAAGAAGATGCTGGTCGACAATAGCTTTTACCCGGTGGGGATAATCGGTAATGATCCCGTCAACCCCCAGGTCCATCATTTTCTGTATATCCTTGTCCTTATTCACCGTCCAGGCATAGAGTTGAATCCTCCTTTTATGAAGCTGTTTGAGTAGCTTCCTGGTAACCAGCATATAATAAGGATTGTAATAGGTCGGGGTGTATCCCAGTTTCTTCAGATTATGTTTCATCGTCCTGACATTCTGGATCAACAGGCCGGTTCTCATATCCGGTTGAATACTATGCAGATATTGCAACGGACGGACATCGAAACTCTGAATAAAGCACCTGTCTTCAATCCCCTTGTCCTTAAGAACTGCGAGTACCAGGTCTACCATTCGGGCAGGTTCCGGATGAAAAACATTGTCACCTTCCGGTGAGCATTTTATCTCGATATTATAACTGACCGGTTTAAGATCCTGTTGTTTTACATAGCTTTCCACAGCATCGATCATTTCGCTGAACAACGGCTTGGTTACCTTCATCTTTTCTTGTTCCGGAAAGCTGGGATATGGAAGGCTCCCGCAATCAAACTTCCGGATCTGATCCATGGTCATCCCATATATTTTGTACTGCGTCTGTTTTTCCTTGGGGATCGGATTTCCGGTACTATCGAGGCATGTAGCATAATTCATGTAAGCTTCGTGTGAGATCACGACCTGATTGTCCTGTGAGATCACCACATCCAGTTCCAGGTAGGTTGCTCCCACGTCAACGGCTTTCAGGAAAGCCGGGATGGTATTCTCCGGCATCAGCCCGCGGCAACCGCGGTGGCCGTTGATTTCAGGTTTTGTTTGGGCAAAAGTGGTTGCCGTTCCCATTGTCAGGATCATAATAAGCGAAGGTAAGAGTTTCATGTGATCTGTTTTTCTGTTGCAGGTTTCAAGCGGTCGACGCCGGCAAAAATAGAAAAACTACCGGGTATAACGCAGCGTGAATGAAAACGTTGATCCGACGCCGGGAGTACTGCGTATATTGATGGTTTGTTCATGAGCCTCGATAATGTGCTTGACGATTGCGAGCCCCAGGCCTGATCCTCCCGCAGATCTTGACCGGTGCTTGTCCACGCGGTAAAAACGGTCGAAGAGATGCGGAAGATGCTCTTCCGCGACACCAATGCCATTATCGGAAACCTCGATCAGGAGGTTCTCGTCCATGTCGTAGAAACTGACTTTTGTTCTGCCCTGTTCCCGCCCGTATTTTATGGAGTTCTCGACCAGGTTAACCAGTACCTGTCTTATCTTTTCCCTGTCGGCTTTCACATAATGAGGGGAGTAATGCTCGCTGCCGAATTGAAGGATTATGGCACGTTCCCTGGCTTTAGGCTCAAGCAGCTCAAATACTTCATGGGTTAGGTTGACGATATCAAAACGGGATAGCTCCGGTTTGGCTTCACCCGATTCCAGCCGGCTGATTACTTCCAGATCGTTCACAATGGTGATCATCCGGTCGGTATTCTTCAGGACTTTTTGCAGATAATCCCTGTTAATAGACTGATCTTCCAGCCCTCCATCCAACAGCGTCTGGCTGAAGCCCTGAATATTAAACAAGGGAGTTATTAACTCATGAGAACCATTGGCCAGAAATTCCCGTCGATACTTCTCCTGTTCCTTCAGGTCGTCAATCTCCTGTTTCCTCTCCCGGGCCCAGGTAGCAACTTCCTCATTGACCGATTCGATCACATCCCCCTTGCCAAAAGGCGAAGACCTTAGTTTTTCTTCCTTGGTAAGTTTCTGACTACGAATGGTTTTGTAAACCAGCTTGATTTTTTCAAGGATGAACCGTTGAAGAAAATACCGGATGACAATAAACTGAATGACAAAGATCAGGACAACAAACAGGACGATTATATACCACCGGATTCCATCTCCGGATGACAGAATCCAGAATAGCAATCCTGATACCGCTGAAAATAAGGCGGACAGGATCAATGCCAGCTTTCCGGGATTTGAGGTTTTCACTATCTTAAAAATTTGTAGCCGATCCCTTTAATGGTTCTAATATGGACACTGCCCGTTTTTTCGCGGATTTTCCGGATATGGACATCGATAGTGCGTGCACCGACAATCACGTCCCCTGTCCATACCTGACTCAGAATTTCATCACGTGTAAAAACACGGTCAGGCTTGGAAGCCAATAAATTCAGCAGGTCAAATTCCTTGCGGGCCAGTTCAATTTCTTTTCCCTCCCTGAAGACCAGATGTTTCTCCTTGTCAATAATCATATCCCCCGCCTCATACACTTTCGATTGTTCCTTAACAGCCTTGTGCCTCCTGAGCAGTGACTTCACCTTACTCACTAAAACTGAGGGTTTTATCGGTTTCGTGATATAATCATCCCCGCCGGCATCGAGACTGAGAATCTGGGTAAATTCTTCGTTACGGGCGGTAAAGAAAACAACGATGGTGTCGTCAAGAACCTTTAAACGTTTGAGTTCGCGGCAGGTTTCAATGCCGTCCATTTCGGGCATCATCACATCCAGGAGGATCAGGTGCGGTTGGATAGCAAGAGCCAGCCTGATGGCTTCACGACCATTAGTTGCTGTTTCTATGACGAAACCTTCTTTGCGGAGGTTGTACCCGACAAAGTCCAGGATATCCTCCTCATCGTCGACCAGAAGGATCGTAAAAGCCTCGTTGTCCATTTATTATATTGCTGATTTGTTGTGTTTTATTACGATGGCATCAAAGAGGAATATCAACTCCTCCCCGATATTCAGCACATGATCGCCCGCCCGTTCCAGTTTCCTCATCACGGTATAGGCTTCAAGGTAGTCATGGGTTTGATCAGGATGCTCGCGGATCAGGGTGCTGACAGCCTGATTAGCCTCCTCGTTGTAACGGTCCAGCTTCTTGTCAGAAAGGAAAAGCTCCTTGACGAGCTTTTTATCCTGTTGTTGCAGTGCCTGTAAAGATTCCTGGAGCATGGACTGAACAATATAATACATTTCCGGAATGTGGGTCCGGCTGAACACCTCTTCAGGCCAGGGTTCTTCAATGTTTTCAGCTATCCTGGCGAAGGTGTTGGCATAATCGCCAATCCGTTCCAGATTATAATTGATTTTAAGTACCGATATGACCAGCCGCAGGTCCCCGGCTACCGGATTCTTGAGCAATAATATGTTTTCACTGTCCATATCGATCTTGAGTTCAAAGGCGTCTACCCGTTTTTCATTGATTCTGACCTCGTGTGCCAGTCCCTTGTCAGCCTCAAGAATGGCCAGGCGTGACTTTTCCATTTGACTGATCACCAAGTTCCACATCCGGATCAGATCATTTTTAAGTTGCTGAACAGCTGTTTGCAATTGGCTCATAGGTTATGAATTTATATACTTATTCTGATTCTTTTGATTATTTGTTCATTTTCAACCAAACCGGCCTGTTATATAACTATGCGTACGCTCATCAGAAGGATTCAGGAACATTTTCTGCGTCTGATCATGTTCGACCAGAGACCCCAAGTAAAAGAAACCGGTAAAATCGCTGATCCTGCCTGCCTGCTGTAGGTTATGGGTTACAATGATGATCGTATATTCTTTCTTGAGTTCAAAAATCAGGTCCTCCACTTTTCCGGTAGAGATCGGATCAAGAGCAGAAGCCGGCTCATCCATCAGCAGGAGGTGGGGCTCGACAGCCAGAGCCCTGGCAATGCAGAGCCGTTGCTGCTGGCCGCCCGATAGGGCCATGGCTGATTTTTTCAGGTTGTCCTTGACCTCATCCCACAAGGCTGCCTGGCGGAGCGACTTTTCGACCGTATCAGTAAGGATCGCCCGGTTACTGACTCCATTCACCCTCAATCCGTAAGCTACATTCTCAAATATGGATTTCGGGAAAGGATTAGGCTTTTGGAACACCATCCCCACCCTCTTCCGGATCTCGTCAACCTGGACATCCTTGGCGTATATGTCCCTTCCGTCAATCCGGATGTTTCCCTCGAGACGAATATGGGGTATCAGGTCATTCATCCGGTTAAAAAGCCTGAGAAAGGTCGATTTACCGCAACCCGACGGTCCGATGAGGGCCGTAACCGTTCCCGGATCGAATTTCATGCTGATATCCTTAAGAGCATGCAAATCACCGTAATAAAAATTAACATTCGTGGCTTCAGCCTGGATCATTTTATTGTTGTCAATTAATTAGTTCATTTTTACCCGTTTGCCCAGTTTCCTGCGTAAGAGATTGGCCAGCAGGTTCACCAGGAGCACAATAACGATCAGTACGAAAGCGGTGCCATAGGCCATGGGACGCGATTCTTCCATGTTGGTGCCGCTGGTAGCCAGGACATACAGGTGGTACGGCAGCGCCATCACCTGGTCAAAAACCGAGTGGGGCAACTGGGGCAGGAAGTAGGCAGCGGCAGTAAACAAAATAGGCGCCGTCTCACCCGAAACACGACCGATCGACAGGATCAGTCCCGTAATGATATTCGGGAACGCGACCGGAAGGATCACCTTCCGTATGGTTTGCAGTTTCGTTGCACCCAGTGCGAGACTTGCGCTACGCAGAGAATCGTCAACGGATTTCATGGCCTCCTCGGTGGTCCGGATCACAACGGGGAGAGTCAGCAATCCAAGAGTCATGGAACCGGCCAGTATCGAATCGCCGAATCCGAGGAAGTTGACAAACAGTGCCATGCCGAACAGTCCGAATACGATGGATGGCACTCCGGAAAGGTTATCCGTCATAAAAACGATCAGTCGCCTGAGCCAATTATCCTTCAGGTATTCATTCATATAGATCCCCGACAACACGCCGATGGGAAAGGCAAAGATCATGCTTCCCAGCATCAGGCATCCGGTTCCGACAATCGCCGGCAGGATTCCGCCCTGTGTCATTCCTTCCTCCGGCATACCGGTCAGAAATTCCCAGTTCACAACCCCGATCCCGCGGACGACAATAAATCCGAGTATCACGAAAAGGATACCGACTACCACGAGGCTGATCAGGGTAAAAAGACTAAAGGCGATACGCTGGCTAAGTTGTTTCCGGGTCACGCTGTTTATACTTTATGGGTTATTTTCTCTCACGGTTCCTGATATAGGCAACCGTCACATTAATCATGATCGTAAAAAAGAACAGGACGATACCCAGGGCAAAGAGCGCCTTGAAATGCAGACCGCCATAAGATGCCTCTCCGAGTTCAGCAGCAATGGTAGCCGGCAGGGTCCGGGCCGGAACCAGAAAGGAAGTAGGAATATTCGATGCATTTCCGGTAACCATCAGTACTGCCATTGTTTCACCGATCGCACGGCCGATCCCCAGAATGATCGCAGTGGAGATTCCCGACCGTGCATACGGAATCGTCACCCTTCTGAGGGTCTGCCACCGGGTTGCTCCAAGGGCCAGACTGGCTTCTTTCAGCGCCACAGGGGTAGTTCGCAGGGCATCTTCCGAAATGGTTACAATGGTCGGTAAAGCCATGATCCCCAGAATTATACTTCCGGCCAGAACCGTTTCTCCCACATCGAGATTGAACAGCTTCTGAATTAACGGAACAATGACAATCAGGCCAAAGAAACCATACACTACGGATGGTATCCCTGCCAGTAGCTCGACCAGTGGTTTGATAATATTCCTCAGGCGGACATTAGCCACCTCGGCCAGGAAGAAAGAGGTTGCCAGACCCAGGGGCAACGCTACCAGCAAAGCTCCGAGAGTTACCATGAAAGTGCCAATGATCATCGGCCAGATGCCGAAACTGGGTATGGGTTCACTCGTTGGATACCAGTTTTTACCAAAGAGAAAATCGGTGACCGATATTTTTTTCACCTTAATGGTATGCCCCTTGAAGTCACCGGGCAGGAACTTCCCTGAGACATACATGATCGCTCCCGGATTGGCGGATATGAAATCATTCAGGCGATTGGGAAGATACTCGAGCGATGGGCCCAATTCCTCTTCGCTAAAGTAGCTGGCTACATCATTCAGGGTGAACAGGATAATGGTATCCTGCTTGCCACCCACGTCGGCCCAGTTGGTAATATCCTGATTGAAGATTGCCTTAAGCTGACCGGCATCCAGGTCCTGTACCGGATTAACCTGACTCACCGCAATGATATGTTCTTGTTCAAGTGGCGACTTGGTAAAAATGAACATCCCCTCCCGGAAAAGGAAGAGGATGATCAGGATAACCGTCAGGCTGGTAATGGTACTGCTGGAAAAGAGTACACCTTCAACCGATTTCTCAACTATTTTATTGATTCTCCGCATTAAAAACCGGATATACTAATTCAAGGGTACATAACCCTCATCCAGCACCGTTTTCTGTCCTTCAGGCGATAGGATGAAATTCACAAACGGGCTGACACTTTTTTCCGATGTTTTCAGATAATAGTAATATAGTGGCCTGGAAATGGGATATTTTTTGTTTTTAGCAGTTTCAACCGAAGGTGCCGAATAGGTTTTCCCCTGATCGAAAGAAACCAGCAGGGGCTTGATGGATTTCTCAAGGTAAGCCAGGCCAACATATCCAATAGCTCCTTTTGTCTGACTGACGCTCTGTACGATAGCTCCGGTTGCCGGCATTAAAAGAGCAGTCGGCGAGAAATTCTTCCTATTCAGGACATGTTCCTTGAAGAATTCGTAAGTTCCTGAACTGGTCTCACGGGAATAGGAGACAATATTCATATCTGTACCGCCAACTTCTTTCCAGTTCCTGATCTTGCCCGTAAAGATCCCTTCGAGCTGTTCCCTTGTGAGCTTTGATACGGGATTCGAAGGATGTACGATCACAGCCAGGGCATCATAGGCGATGATCTTTTCCGTAAAGGCCTTTCCCGCTTCGTTGAGCTTCATCTTCTCATCCAGCTTAAGGCTTCTCGAACTCTGGGCGATGTCGGTCGATCCGGTTAAAAGGGCTGATATCCCGACTCCCGATCCGCCTCCCGTAACCATGATGGAGGAGCCTGGATTATTTTTCATAAACACTTCAGCTTCTTTCTGGGTCAAAGGAAGGACCGTGTCGCTACCCTTTATCTTGAAATTCACTTTCTGGGCAAATCCCGCAGAGGATAATGCAACCAGCGCTAAAAGAATAATCCTTTTCATGATATTTTTTTTTACAAATTACGTATTGACGTGTTAGTTGAACTTTATCTAACTATTAAGAAATTGTTAAGCCGGTTCAGAACTTGTATTGAACCCTTACTGTTAAAACATTGTCTTTCAAATCCCTGGAATAGTCGTTGGTAGAATTGGAACCAGTAATGCCCGTTATTTCATTCTTAACAATATCATAATAAGCTGATAGCTTGATATGCGAATTGAAACGATAGTTCCAGCCCAAACCGAGTGTGGTATAGCTGATGTCCGCTGTTCCTAATCCTGTAGCTTGTCCTCCGGCATTCTTCGTAACAATATCTAAACCCGCTACCCGGGTATTGGGATCGAACCAATCGTATTTAACAACGAGCTGATGCCGTGACTGGCCGATGCTCTGGATGAAATACAAGTAACCGCCATCGAATTTCCTGTTATAAATATCATAATCAGGTGCAGTCCCGGAACTGATGCTCACATTACTGTTTTTGCTACCCGGCTGGTTGCCGTTGATGTACTCTGCCCTAAGGCTCGTTATCCCCAGGGAAGAAAACAAGCTAAGCTGCAGGTCGGCGCCCAGGTACTCCCGGCGCGAAAAACCTGATTTGTTGGTAGCGGAGGAATCCGCAAGGAAAAGCATGGCTCCGTTCTCCGGGGTATGGGCCGAGTAAATGTACTTGGTCCCCTGGAAAACGCCTCCATTGTAATAGGAAATTCCTAAGCCGAATTTAAAGTTCTCTGCCCGGTTGGATTTGGCAACCGAGAGATGGCCGATGAAATCCTTCCTTCTGTCAAACTCGGGATTGACTCCATTGCCCGCAAACAAACCCGCATCCAGCCTGATAAAGTCGTACCGCGATCCTTTTTTTGGCTGCAGGGTGATTTTGGCCCCCAGATCCCGTTCTCCGGGGAAGAGTGACTGGAACAGGCGGGAACGTTCCGGGGTTTCGCGGCTGCTTGATGAATAGCTGATTTCATAACCGAACGGACGGTCAAATACTCCGGCGGTGAGTGTGGCGAACTCGATCCAGGGATCCTGGACGGCAACATAGGCATCTTTAAGGGCAACCCCTTTGTCCGTAGCATCAAGCTGGACCACGTAGGTGGAAAGCTCATGCTCATACATGAATTTCACCCTTCCGCGCCTTACAGAGAAACGATTATCGGCATATTTAGGGAAATTCCCGCCCGAAAAAGATGAAATCCCGGCCGTATCGGCCAACTGCCATTGAGCCTGCAGGTAACCGGTAACCTTGAACCGGCTCAGGAGACCCAGATCACTTTTTACGGTTTCGATTTTCGAATTCAGGGTATCAGCGATGATGGCTGCATCCGCCACTTGCGCATAGCTTGCAACTCCAGTTGAAAGAATGACTGTTGCTGTTGCAGCGGCTAGTGAAAAGCGTTTGATTGTTTGTCTCATGGTACATAAATAATTTATGCACCAAAGGAACAGCTTGACTATTAAGCCGATGTTAAGGGGAAATAAACAAAATATTAACTCTGGACCGGAAAGAGGTCAGACATCCAGACAATTAAGAGATCTGTAACCAGAACGATCCGCCGTGGCGTTCGGCATTCTGCAGGTTAGGGTGATCCCAAACAGTTTCAAGAATTCCGCTTAACTCTTTATCCTCACTGATAAAAAAGTTAGGCAGGATGGGTTTATACTTTCCGGGATTGGCAAGTATAAAAGCCGCCAAGGTGTATTGTTCATTGTAATACCGGTCGCACATAAACTGGGGATAATCATACGGCAGGTATATGTCATGAAAATGCACAATTACGCCCTTGCGTAAGTTGGGCAACAATTCCAGGAAGCAAACCATCGCATCGGAATTGGGGAAAACCCGGTGGGAATTGTCGATAAACAGGATATCATTCTCATGTAATGATTCTATGATGAACCGGTTGTCTACAAGATCCTCCAGCGGCTCCCGGATCACCCTATCAGCCAAATGATCTATATTGGCCCTTGGGAATGGATCTATTGAAATGATTTCCGTTTGCAAATGGTTCTCTCTGATTGATTTTCGAGCCACCTTGGTGGAGTTGCCTGATCCAATCTCAATATACTTTTCCGGCTTGTACTCAGCTATTAGGCCATAGAGACCGATAATATCAAGTCCGGGCAAATAATCGTTATTCCACGTTGGATTATTTTCATCTTTCTCATTCGGATGATCCTTGATTTCATGAATCCTTACGGAGTACTTTACAAAGGAATTCAAGAGCTCCCGATACCTGACTTTATTATGATCGATGATATCATAGAGCAGGGGGTGAGCCGGATTGCCATGATCGGTTCTCGGTTTAACCTGTACTCTATAGTCCAGATTAACGCTCTGATATTTTGGAGATAAAAACTTACAAAATGATTTGATCCTGGCTATCATGAATTACCTGGTTCATTAGGACATCCCATCTGGGGGAGGTGATGAAATGCCGAAATGGGTTGAAAAACTAGTAGTCTGTAAAATCGTCCGACAAAGATAAACATTCACCTGAATTCCTCATTCTTTCCTTCTTCCTTTCTCCTTCTTCCTTTGTCCTTTAATCCCATCCTCCTATCTTTGAGCATAATCTTCACCAAATGGATTCGCCCAATCTTAGTCTTGTAGTTCCCTTGCTCAACGAGGAAGAGAACATCGACCGCCTGATCAGCCGGCTGCATGATGTCATCACTACCCAGAATCTGTCATGGGAGCTGATCCTGGTGGATGACGGAAGTACTGACCGGACATTTGAACGTATTTCTGAGTATGCTAAAAAGGAACCGGAGATTGTCGGGATCTCCCTGTCCCGGAATTTCGGACAGGAGATCGCCCTGATGGCAGGGCTGAACCAGGCCCGGGGTTCACTTATCATCACGCTTGATGCTGATCTCCAGCATCCGCCCGAGCTGATCCCCAAGCTCATCGACATGCAAAAAGAGGGATATGATATCGTAAACACCTGCCGGCTTGAGCATGAGGGTACCGGCCGTATGAAAAAATGGTCCTCCTCGGGTTTCTATTCCTTCCTTAACCGGCTAAGCAATGTCAGGATTGAGCCGGGAACTGCGGATTTCCGACTGTATACCCGTAAAGCCCTTGATGCCTTTCTGGCCTTTCCTGAAAAGGACCGGTTCAACCGGGGCCTCGTAGCCTGGATGGGTTTCCGTCAGGGATTTGTCAACTATGTAGCTCCCCCCCGAACAGCCGGGAAAACAAAATATACTTTCCGTAAAATGATGAGGCTGGGACTGAACGGGATTACTGCCTTTTCCAGTAAACCTCTGCGGATTGCAGCTTATCTGGGAATCGTTACAACCACTATCGGGCTTCTCTATGTCATTTATGCCCTGATCACTTTCCTGGCAGGAAAAACGGCACCCGGCTGGACTTCCCTTGTTGCTGTAGTTGTCCTCCTGGGGGGAGTCCAATTACTCTGTCTGGGAATTATCGGCGAATATATCGCCAGGATTTATAATGAAACCAAGAACCGGCCGTTGTATTTCATTAAAAACGATACCCGCACGATCCATGATTAAATTCAGAAATCTGCTGACCATCCGGTCCGGGGCTTTTCTGACCGTATTAATTTGCCTTTTACTGACCTGGCTCTACCTGAGTCCGGTTATCCAATCGCTGAATACCACCCTCTTCAGTGCAGGAGGTGACGGGCTGAAATCTTATTACGGCTACCTGTATCATATCCAACACGACCCGTCAGCCCTCGAATTTCAGGGAATGAACTATCCATGGGGTGAATCGGTTTTCTTTACCGACAACCAGCCTTACCTCAGCATTACCATGCGGTGGCTTTGTGATATTTTCCCCGGTTTGTTTGACTATTCCATTGCTATCTGGAATGCACTTCTGCTGCTCTCCATTTCCCTGACAGCTCTCTTCCTCTACGTGGTTCTGGCGGAGCTGGGAATGCCGGTTATTGTCAGCCTGCTGGGTGGTATCGGCATTGCCCTGCTTTCACCCCAAATCTACCGGATGGGTGCTCACTATTCATTATCCTACGGGTGGGTAATCCCATTAGCCATTTATCTGCTTTTGAAATTTTCCAGAAAACCATCCTATAAGTACAGTCTGGCATTCTTTTTCCTGATTATATGGTCCGGAGCCTCACACCAATATTACATGGCTTTTATAGCGATGATGATCATTTTATTCTGGATCTTTTTTGGATTTGGCCGGCGCCGGACCTACGGATCATGGCGGGTGTGGCTTCCCCACTTGTTGATCCAACTCGTCATTCCTTTTATTATCGTAGAGCTGATGGTTGGAATGTCAACCGATGTTACCGACCGGGCTTCCTATCCATTTGGATTCCTGTATTACCGGGCATATCCCGAGAGCGTATTCCTGCCTGCCGACCGTTTTTACGGACATTTTCTGCAGCATATCATCAACTACAAGTATATCAACTGGGAAGGATATGCCTATGTCGGATTGCTGGCTTCACTCGGATGTCTGATCTTCCTGGGCAAATCAATAGCCCGTCTGGTAAGGAACCGCTTCCGTTCGGGTTTGGCCTATGATAATTCGCTCTTCCTCTCTTATCTCTTTTGGTCTTCATTCCTGATTCTTCTATACTCCTTCGGAATACCTTTCATACTGGGAATGGAGAATCTGATCGATTATTTAGGACCGATCCGGCAGATGAGAGGGATCGGAAGGTGTGCCTGGGTGTTCTATTACTCGATGAACATTCTGGTAATTTATTCCCTGTATCAATTGTTCAGCAGAAAAAAGACCAGTCTTTTTCCAAAGATCCTGATGGTGCTGGCTTTTATGGTTCTTCTCACCGAAGCCCACATCAATATTAAAGGTATACTTCCCTACCTGAAGAATCACAATCCGGAATTCACCGACCTGAATAACCGCATGCCTGTGAATGACTGGGTTAAAAGGATCAATCCTGATGAATATCAGTCCATCATGACCCTTCCCTTTTTTCATATCGGTTCAGAAAGTTTGTGGATCGAAGCTCAGTGTGGCATTGATAAAACGGCTTACTATGTATCTCTGAAAACCGGGTTCCCCATGAATTCAGTCATGATGGGCCGGACCTCACTTTCCCAAACCTACAAGTCGGTGGAACTATCACTGGAACCATACCGGAACCCGGAGATCCTCAATAAGATGAATCCGGATAAACCTTTCCTGATCCTCTCCGCCGCTTGTGACGAACTGGATCCGGTAGAAAGGAATATTCTGGCACATAGCCAAAAACTGGAAGCCATTGGCGACTATACACTTAGCAGGATTGGCCCCGATAGTCTGAAAGCGCTGCATGACTCCTACATCCGATCCGCCATTGACAGGATTAATCCGGCCAGCAGCTTCGATGGAAAGGTTTTCCGGATGGATACGGTCACTCCGGTCCATTGGTTCAACAGTTATCAGAATGAAAAACCAACCGTCGGATACCAGTCATCCGCTTCACTTATTATTCCACATAAAGCTTCCGGGGTGATCCTGAATCAGACCCTGGAAGGTTTCAGCCTGCCTGACCAAATAACCATCTCCTTCTGGATCAAAGGCATCCGGAAAGACAATATGGCCAGGGTCCGGCTGGAAACGATCAGTTTTGGAATTAACGGACAATGTGAAAACTATGTAAGATCTGAGGTGGGACGCTGGCTGAAGCTGCTGGATGATGAATGGGGACTGATCGAGCTGCAGGTACCGGCGAAGCCCGGAGAGCGGTTACAGCTGACACTAACTCCCGAATTGATCAAGGAGGACCTGGTGATTGACAACCTGTTGATACGGAGGTCTGGAGATGATATTTCGGGCGTGGAAGCCGGAAAGGGTTGGTGGATCAACAACCGGTTTTATCCGCTGGAATCGTTAAAATAATTCCCGGAGTTTCACTCCAATGCCGGATTTTCTATCTTCACGTCAAACTACACTCTATGCATTATGGTCATTTCTCGCCCGACGGCAAGGAATATATAATTGATAATGTTGCCACTCCAAAACCCTGGATCAACTATATCTATAATAACGAATACTTCTCAACGATCTCTGCCAATGGTGGCGGCATCAGTTATCACCGGATACCATTGCATGGACGGATCACCCGTTACCGGATCAATGACGTCCCAGCTGATCGTCCGGGAAAATACATCTACATCCAGGACCGGGATTCAGGGGAAATGTGGAGCCTGACCTGGCAACCGGTCGGCAAACATCTTGAGGCATACCGTGTGGCCCACGGATTTGGGTATACCCGCGTTGAATCAGAGATCGAAGGGATCAAATCGGAACTGCTGTTCTTTGTCCCGCAAACCGACAACCGCGAGATCTGGAAAAGCATCCTGAAGAATCAATCGGACAGGAAGAGGCGCCTGACAATTACCGGATATGTGGAATTTGCACTTGGGCACGCATTGGTCGATCTGATCAACCAGTGCGATGACCAGCATTTCAACCGGGTACATCTGGATAAGGAATTAAACTCGATTTTCGCTACCAAAACCTATTGGGTCACGGAATCCAGGGGAACACAGCAGCAGGAAAACAAGGAGTGGGACCAGTGGGCCTTCTTCACCGTCAACCATCCGATCACCCAATACGAAACCATCCGCGAAGAATTCATCGGCTTTTACAGGAATGAAAACAATCCCGTCGCGCTCGAAACGGGCAATCTGCGCTGCAGGGATACTGATTTCGGAAATGCAGTGGGAGCGATACAGATCGAACTCGAGATGGAGCCGGGAGAGTCGACAGACGTAGTATTTCAATTAGGAGTACTGCCAAAGGAAGAAGTAGGAAGGAGGAAGGAAGAAGTTAAGAGATTTAGAAAGGTTGAAGAGGTTGATCGCGCTTTCAATGAAGTGAGAAAATATTGGGATGATTATTTCAGTCATACCCGGGTTACAACACCGGATACCGACATGAATGTGTTCATGAACGGATGGTCGCCGTACCAGGCGAAGGTGGCGTTTGATATCGGGAGGGTTACCAGTTTCTATTACTGGGGCATCGGCCGGGGATTCGGATTCAGGGATACGGCCCAGGATACCATCGCGGTCACAATCTCCTACCCCGAAAAGGCAAAGCAACGGATCGTACTATTAGCCAGGCAGATGCGCAGCGACGGAAAGGTTTATCACCATTTTCAGGGCGACGGACAGGGCGAATTCACCAGGCATTGCGATGATCCTCTCTGGTTCATACTGGCAGTTACGGATTATATCAAGGAAACAGGTGATTTCGGCATCCTGGAAAAATCCGAGCCATTTATCGATAATAAACAGGGAACGATTCTCGATCATCTGATGGCTGTGGTCAAGTTCGTTAAAGGAAACCTGGGCGTACACGGACTGCCTGTTTTCGGCCGGGGCGACTGGAACGATACGCTGGATTACATTGGTGGTGATGATGGCGGCGAAAGCGTCTGGGGTGGTATGTTTTACGTAACCATGCTGAATCTCCTGGCCGAACTCCTTGACCGCATCAGCCAACCGGCACTGAAAGCTGAAACGGAGGCTGTAAGCCGTAAAATGGTTCAATCGCTTGATGAGCACTGTTGGGACGGAGAGTGGTATATCCGGGCTTTTGGTGAGAATCAGAAACGGATCGGTTCAAAAGACAATAAGTACGGGAAGATCTTTATCAACACACAAACATGGGCCGTATTGGCCGGGTTGGACCCGGAGCGTCGTGAAAAAGCTCTTGACAGTGTCCGAACCCATCTTGACAGCGAACAGGGACCGAAGAAATGTACCCCGGCCTATCGCGAGATCGATCCGAAGATCGGCCTTGTAACCCGCTGCGTGTGGGGCAAAAAGGAAAACGGAGCCATATTCGGGCATCCCACTACCTGGCTGATCCAGGCTGAATGCATGCTGGGCCATGGCAACGAAGCATTCCGCTACTATAAGAAAATGCTGCCCAACCGGATCGATTCCGATACTTTCCATGCCGAACCTTATGTCTATTCACAATACATCACCAGCGACGAGCATGAAACCGCCGGCAGGGCAAGTCATTCCTGGCAAACCGGCACCGCTGCCTGGATGTACCGCGTGGTTCTCGATTACATTTTCGGTATCCGCGCCGGGTACGATGGACTTATCATCGACCCGGTTATCCCATCGCATTGGAAGGAATTCACCATGGAACGAGTATATCGCGAAATCCGGTATATCATTCACGTAACAAATCCAGGAGGAAAAGAACAGGGGATAACCGAAATTAAGGTTGATGGTCTGCGAATCAATGGCAATCAAATTCCTATGACAAACAACAAGATTTGCAAAATTGAAGTAACCATGTAACTTCGGAGACATTCACGCATCACTCATCACTCATCACTTGTCACTAAAATGAAACGCCATCCATTCAACCCCATCCTCACCCGCAGCGATATCCCCGATATCCCGCCTCATCTGGTCGACTGCAGCTCGGTCTTCAACCCCGGTGCCGTCAGGTTTGGGGATAAATACCTGCTGATGCTCAGGACACAGAGCCGTTCGAGGGAAACCTTTATGGTGATGGCTGAAAGCCCGGATGGCATTCATTTTACGGTTGAGGATCATATCGTTGATTTCAAGGGAATTAAAAAGATCAAGGAGAAGATCTATCATATTTATGATGCCCGGATTACTCCTATTGACGGCACTTATTATATCCTGTTCGCCATGGACATGGATGCCGGATGCCAGCTGGGATTAGGCCGGACGGATGATTTCAGGGATTTCAGGTTTCTGGGGATTGTCTCCAATGAAGATAGTAGGAATGGAGTCCTGTTCCCTGAAAAGACCGGCGGCAAATATCTCAGGCTCGACAGGCCGAATAAAGCACGTCATTCCAGCGGTCCGACCTCGGGGAGCACCATCTGGCTTTCCAAATCCTCCAACCTGATCGACTGGGAACCGGTTGCGCCGGTCATCGATGGCCGGTTCCATTATTGGGATGAGTTTATCGGAAGCGGTCCCCCGCCTGTCAAGACGCGACAAGGCTGGCTTCACATCTATCACGGAGTGGCAACCCATTTTGGGAGCGCAAATATCTATCAGGCCGGAGTCATGCTCCTCGACCTGAAAGATCCATCGAAAGTGATCAGCCGGGGATTCTATAACATTCTTGAACCCCGCGAAATCTGGGAGCTCACGGGCCAGGTGCCGAATGTGGTCTTTCCCAGCGGATGGATTGTGAAAGAGTTCGATACCGAAGGATTTGCCAAACCTGACAGCGAGGTTTTCGTCTATTACGGGGCTGCGGATACTTGCGTGGGGCTGGCAGTGACCACTGTAAGCGAGCTTATAGAAGAAGTGATGAGTGATGAGTGATGAGTGATGAATTGGCACATTAGCATATTAGCACATTAGCATATTATGAATCTTGGTATTTGGGATTGGTTGATCGTGGGAGCGTTGCTTGCGCTGATGTTCGGGATGGTTTTCCTGAGCAAGAGCCTGATGCGCAGCGTCACTGATTTTTTGGCAACCGGCCGTACTGGCGGGCGCTACATCATTTCCATGTTTCAGGGTACTGCAGCGTTGGGTGCCATTACCGTTGTCGGAGCTCTGGAGCAGAATTTCTCAGCCGGTTTCAATGCGCGCTGGTGGGAAATGCTCACTGCGATCATCCTGGTCACAATGAGTATAACCGGATGGGTGGTTTACAGGTATCGCCAAACCCGGGTCATGACCATGGCCCAATTTTTCGAGGTAAGGTATAGCAGGAGCTTCCGCATCTTTTCCGGTTTCCTGGCTTTTACATCGGGATTGGTCAATATGATTATTTTCCCATCGGTCACGGCACGATTCTTTATCTATTTCTGCGGAATTCCGGAGATCGGTTATATAGGACCCTATTCAATCACTTTTATACTGATAACCGGACTCATGGTCGCTATCCCGCTTTTTTTTATTCTTACCGGCGGTCATATTGCCGTTATGTTTACCGATTTCATTCAGGGGGTGTTTGTCAATATCGTTTTTGTAGCCATTGTAATTCTTTTACTTCTCAAGGTCGATTGGGCCCATATTGCTTCGGCCATGGATGCAGCACCCCAGGATGCCTCGCTTATAAATCCTTTCCAGTCAAGCAAGGTCCAGGATTTTAATATCTGGTTTTTCTTTATCGGGATGTTCGGACTCGTCTATACCAAGCTGGCCTGGCAGGGCAATTCTTCCTTTAATGTGGCCGCCAAGAATGCACATGAGGCCAGGATGGCCGACCTGCTTACCAACTGGAGGCTCATTCCGCAATGGGGCCTCTTCCTTGTTTTCATACCGGTTGTTGCCTATACGATCTTCAATCATGCTGATTTCAAGGGAGTAGCTGACACCATTAATGGCACTCTGGCCGGTGCGGGTACCGATGCCGTGCAAAGTCAGCTCCGTGTGCCCATGGTCCTCAACTACCTGCTCCCGATTGGTTTCAAAGGAGCTTTTGCGGCGATCATGCTGGCTGCAGCCATCACATGCCATAATACCTATATGCACTCCTGGGGCAGTATATTCATTCAGGACTGTATAATGCCGCTCCGGAAGAAACCCTTTGAGCAGAAAGAACACCTGAAATACCTGAAGCTTTCGATTCTCGGGGTCGGGATCACGATTTTTATCCTCAGCATCCTGTTTCAGCAGACCGAAAAAATCTTCCTGTTCCTGGCCATCTCGGGAGCTATTTTCGTTGGGGGATCCGGTGCCGCGATCATAGGCGGACTCTACTGGAATAGGGGAACCACGGCGGCTGCCTGGTCGGCAATGATCACGGGAGCAGTTGTTGCCACCGGCGGGATCGTGCTGAACGCTGTTTATTCCGACTTCCCGATAAACGGGCAGTGGTTCTGGTTCATTGCCATGGTATCAGCAGGTACAGTTTATTTCATCGTTTCTCTGCTTACTTGCCGCGAACCTTTCAATATGGATAAAATGCTGCACCGCGGCCAATATTCTATGGAAGGCGAAACGAATGTCATTAAGGAAGAATCCGTCAAGGGATGGAGAGTCATGGGGACAACTAAAGAATTCACACGCAATGACAAGGGAGTGGTGATTGCCACCTACACCTGGACAGGAGTGTGGACCATTGTATTCATCATCGGGACCATTTATAATCTGACGACAGAAGTCAGGAATGAATCATGGATGAACTTCTGGAAGATATATACCTGGATTTATCTCATTACTTCAATCATGGTGGCCATTTGGTTCACGGTTGGCGGGATTGGCAATCTGAAAGAGATGATCCATTCGCTTCGCACCATGGTGCGGGATCACAAAGATTCCGGATTCGTTCAGAAAGACCGGTAACCGGTTTAGAAGATTATGCCTCCAGGGCAGTTTGTAAATCAGGATATATCGTGAAGATCATCGAAAAGCCTGATAAATCAAATATTTCCCTGATTGAAGGCTGAAGGCTGCAAATCTTGAACCGCCCTGATCGGGGGATCATTTTTTTCTGGATGATCAACGATACCCTTAAACCCGAGCTGCTGATATATTGCAAATCGCTGCAATCGAGAATGATCTTTGTATTGCCCCCTTCGAGCAGTTCCATCATACTCTTCTCAAAATCACCGGCAGTAGAGGTATCGAGGCGTCCTTCGATGGCAACTACCAGATAGTCACCCACTTTGTTTGTTGTTAAGATCATGCCGGAATGTATTTAGTGATAATAAAATGGTTCATAGTTCCAACCTGCTTGTATTCAATCTCATCCATCAGCTTTTTTATCAGGAATATTCCCAATCCGCCTATAGGACGCTCCTCGGCCGATAGGCTGATATCCGGATCGTCTTTTCCGGTCGGATCATAAGGTGGACTATCGTCAATGAGCGTGATCACCACGCGATCGCTCCGCCTTTCAAATTGTATTTCGATTGAATGAGTCTCCTCATCATGGTAAGCATATTTAACCAGATTGGTAAAAGCTTCTTCCAGGGCCAGATTCAGCGTATTGGACATCGCAAAAGAAATATTCCAGTTTTCCGCCAATTCCTCGATAAAAACCAGGATGCGTTCAAGCTCCGCCATCCTGTTTTCCAGGATGATGGATCGGGTCAGATTATTTTTATCCATTGTAGATAATTGTCATCATTGTTATATCATCCGACTGGGGATTTGTGCAAACATGGAGCATAATATCTTCTTCCACGTACTTGATCAGCTGATCCGGGGAAGCCTTCGTATTTGCCTCCAGAATTGTGACCAGGCGCTCGGGTGAATATAAAACTTTATCACAGTTTTCTGCTTCGGTGACGCCGTCGGTATACATGAAAATCTTGTCTCCCTTATTCAATCCAACTGAGGCTTCGGTGTAAGTAAAGTCTTCGAATAGTCCGACAGGTATGGATTTAGAAAGTTCGAACATTTCAACATCACCATTGTCCCTAATAATGATGGGCGGATTATGTCCTGCATTAGAATACTTAATCTCGCCGGTATGCAGGTTCAGCACGCCCACAAAGAATGTAACAAACATGCTGGATTCATTGTTGTATGAAAGTGATTTGTTGAGTGAGGTCACAAATGCGGAAGGAGACCCATCTTTGTCAGCAACGGAGCGGAGCAATGTCCGGGTGACAGCCATGAACAATGAGGCCGGAACTCCTTTTCCGGATACATCGCCGATGGCAAAGCACAATTTGTCATCGCCTAACAGGAAAAAGTCATACAAGTCACCACCCACCTCTTTGGCAGGCTTTAGTACCGCAAACAGATCGAGCTCGGAGAGATTGGGGAAAGGCGGGAATAAATGGGGGATCATGCCCATCTGAATTTCCCGGGCGATTCGCAATTCACTTTCAATTTTTTCGCGTGCCGAGGTCGTTTCCTGAAGATTAATTATGTACTCTGCCAGCTTTTTCTGCATGTAATCAAAGGAGTCATGCAACTCCATCATCTCATCCCTGGTCTTGATCTCCGGCAATACCACGTTAAAATTCCCTTCCGCGATTATTTTCGAGGCCTGTGTCAGGTTCCGGAGCGGACGGGTGATGGAGCGCGAGATGAAGAGGATCACCAAAAAGATAATGATCAGGCCACCGGCTCCCAGTACTATAATATTGTAAAACAAGCCGTTCACGTCAGCCATAAACTCCTCAACCGGGAAAACGATCCCGATGGACCAGCCATTCAGTGTGATGGGCGCATATGCGATCCAGCTCAGTTTTCCGGTTTTTATGTTCCTGTATACCAGCTCGGCGAAGCTCTCTTCTCCCCGGATCATGTTCCGGCCAATGGTCCTCAATTGCGGTGATTTCTGAGCTTCAGCTATGCTGAAAATGGTCTCATTCATCATCATCTCCTTCATCGGGTGGGTTGCAATGGTCCCGTTCTTGGAAATGACAAATCCGTAACCGGTCTCGTATACTTTGATGGAATTCACAAACCTCTCCAGCCAGTCCAGCGACACATCGGCTGTGAGTATTCCGATAAACTGCCTTTGTCCGTTTATCGTCTGGTAGAGAGGCACTGAATAGGTTGCCATAAGCGCATTGCCGGCACCTTCATCAAAATAAGGCTCGCTCCAGTCGGGATGGTCCAGTTCTTTCGGTATCTGGTACCAGTCCATCGTAAAATAGTCATAGCTCTCATCCAGTAAGTACTTCAGTGCTATTGTATCATTTTTCCGATAGAAATAGGCCATAAAGTACTTTTCATCTTTACTGTAGTAATAAGGTACAAAAGCAATGGCGGCTCCGTAAATATCGGGATTGGAGACGACCTCATTCTTCAGGATACTTATCAGTGTTTCCTTTGAGTAATCGGTATTCTCCATGATCCTGGAGTAGTTATCCGGAATTTTCTGTATTCCGGTCAGGATTTTTTCGATCTGGGCCACCGCTTTTTTAGTCAGATTTTCTGCATTCATCCTGAGGTTCTTTTCAACCATTTTGGTTGAAATGGAGTAATTGTAAACGACTATAAGGGTAAAAATCAGGGCTACGCTGGAAAAAATGAAAACAATGAACTTGAAAGCCAATCCTCTCTTTAGATGAGTTATTCTTAGCAGGCCGGAGAATACTTTATTCATCTGGATTATTTTTCTTCTGATTGGTTGTAATGATGGAAGAAGCTTTCGAAAGGCGGCACTTCCGCAATCTGGCCGCTTTCCTTCAGGATATTTCCTGCAAACAGGTAATCTTTCTCCGACAGAGTGGTCGGGACCTCTCCTCCCGGATTATACAAATCCTTGTACCTGTCGAGCATCCAGCGTTGATGTACCCGGTTGACCGGAAGCTTCATCTTTTGGGCATAGACAACTACCAGATCAATAGCCTGCTCCGGGTTGGCATACGCCATCTGCCATCCCTCCTCGGTAGCCGTTACAAAATCCGCACATAGCTTGGGATCAGCCTTCATTTTTTTAGAAAGGCAATAAATCCCGTCTTCCAGAAAATTCAATCCATAATCGGCGAAGAAAAAAGTGTTCAGATCTTCCGCGTCATATCCGGAGTTAATAATGGAATGATACTCGTCGAACCAGTTGGCATTGGTTATCTGCACTCCATCCTTAAGGAACAGGTTGTTGGTGCTGCCAATAGGTACAATTTCGACATCCAGGTTATATTTCTTGAACAGTGCTTTCGGCTGAAGCTCATATCCGGTCCAGATACCGGCCTTTTTATGATTCATGTCCTCCAGTTTACTGATCCCGCTTGATTTTTTGGTAAGGAGCATCAGGGACGACCGGGTGGAAAATTGGGCAATATTCACGATGTCGACACCCGAAGCTTTCATCCCGATGGCATTCAGGAGCCACAACGCGGCAAAATCGATTTCTCCGTCGCGGATCATATCGGAAGTGGTATAAAAAGGCTGATAAGGGACAATCTCCACATTCATGCCGTATTTCTTATATATGCCCATTTCCCTGGCCATATAATAACCTGCAAATTGTGCATTGGCGACCCAGTACGGGAGGAAAGTCACTTCACGCAATCCTGCCGTATCAGAACTGATGGTACCGGATGGCAGGTAAGTTTTTCCCTCTTTCCCATCAGTTCTCTCCTTGCAGGCGGGCAACAGCATCAAAAGCAAGGTAAATGCCAGGATTGAATGTACGGGTTTATGATTCATAGGTCATAGGAAGTGTATATTACCTCAATCGGTTAAGATATAACTCTTCATCCAAACCTGCAATCAGGTCAGCGAGTTTAAGATTACTTTTTTATATTTAAACATTGTAGTAAACCTGACTAACCTAATTAATTTATCATGCATTACTTTGATTTTAAAACACTTTTGATTGCGGCATTCCTAATCGCAGGTTCTGCCTGTAGTAACAATCAAAATAAAACCTCCGATTCCTCTTCCTCCGATCAGCCCTCTAACGCCCAGATCATTAAACCACTGGTTGAAGAAGCAGTGATCCTGACACCCAAACCCGGTCCGAAACCCCGTATCAACGGTGCGAAGATATTCGGGGTTCGTCCCGGAAGCCCGGTTTTATTCAAAATAGCCGCTACCGGCAACAAACCCCTGAAATATGAGGTGCTTGATCTTCCGGCCTCTCTTGCCGTTGATCCTGCCACAGGTATGATCTCGGGCACCCTGGAAAAAGCCGGTACTTATCCAATGACTTTCAGGGTTTCCAATGCTAAAGGGAGCGCCGAACGGGAATTCAAACTGGTCTGTGGCAGTGAACTGGCCTTAACCCCGCACATGGGATGGAACAGTTGGTATGTTTGGGAAAACCATGTGACCCAGGATATCATGATGAAAGCTGCCGATGCAATGGTCGAGAACGGCATGATCGATCATGGCTATATGTATGTTAATATCGATGACTGCTGGATGGTCAAACCCTCATCCGACAATCCCGAACTGAATGGCCCGGGAAGGGATGAGGCAGGCAACCTATTGACGAACAAACGGTTTCCCGACATGAAAGCGCTGACAGATTATATCCATTCCAAGGGTCTGAAAGCCGGTACTTACACCTCACCCGGGCCTATGACATGTCAGGAACATGTTGGCGCTTATGGCCATGAAGAGCAGGACATCCACAGCATTGTCCACTGGGGTTTTGATTTCCTGAAATATGACTGGTGCTATTATTATCAGATTGCAAAAGACCAAAGCCTTCCGGAGCTTCAGAAACCCTACCGGCTGATCGACAGCATTCTTGTCAGGCAATCCCGTGATATCGTTTTAAACCTGTGTCAGTACGGACAGGGAGATGTCTGGAAATGGGGCAAAGAAGTTGGCGGCCACAGTTGGCGAACGGCAGGTGACCTGGGCGGTTCGTTTGAGAAAATCGGCATAGCCTTGTTCCGTGATGGTTTCGACCGGTACAGCAAGGACAGTTTGCACCTGTATGCCGGTCCCGGCGGTTGGAACGATCCGGATTACCTGCTCCTTGGATACCTGAGCAACTGGAACGGCCAGACCGTGCCAACTCCATTAACCCCCAACGAACAATATACCCAGATGTCACTGTGGTCCCTGGTAGCTGCTCCGCTTATTTTCAGCGGCGACATCACACGCGCAGATGAATTTACCTTGAATGTCCTCACCAACGATGAGATCATCGAGGTTGACCAGGATCCCCTGGGCAAACCCGGTTACAGGGTATCCAAAGAGGGGGACCTTGAAGTATGGAAGCGGGAATTGGAAGATGGTTCCATAGCCGTCGGGCTGTTCAACCGTGGCGAGAACCCAACTGAAGTGACCGCCCGCTGGGCCGATCTGAATATTAGCGGCAAACACAGAGTCCGCGACCTGTGGCGTCAAAAGGATCTCGGTAAGTTCAAAGAATCCTGGTCAACCACAGTTGGTCGCCATGGCGTAGCTATGATAAAAATCAGTCCGCTCAAATAAAATGATTTTCTGATTTAGGAAATCGTGAAAAAGTTTACTTTAGCGGATTAAATGTAATTCCAACACTAATTATGGAAAATCTGAAGGCTTTTGAAGCATGGTTTATAACCGGAAGTCAACATCTGTATGGTCCTGAGGTACTTGAGTCTGTTGCTGATCATTCAAGGAAAATGGTTAATGCATTTAATGATACCCCTGCCATACCAGTAAAGATTGTCTTTAAACCGGTCGTTAAAAGTCCTGAGGAGATCTATCAGGTTTGCCAGGAGGCCAATTCGTCAGCAAAATGTATCGGTATTATCACCTGGATGCATACCTTCTCACCGGCAAAAATGTGGATCGCTGGTTTGAAAGCACTCCAAAAGCCTATTCTTCATTTACATACTCAATTCAACAGGGATATCCCCTGGTCGGATATCGATATGGATTTCATGAACCTGAACCAGTCGGCCCACGGCGACCGCGAGTATGGTTTTATGCTGACGCGGATGCGCCTGGAGCGTAAAGTCGTGGTTGGTCATTGGCAGGATTCGGATGTTCAGGCCCGGATAGGGGTCTGGTCCCGGGTAGCAAACGCCTGGCTCGATGCCCAGGGTGCAAAATTCGCACGTTTTGGTGATAATATGAGGGAGGTAGCCGTTACGGAAGGCGATAAAGTTGAAGCCCAGCTTAAATTCGGCTGGTCGGTAAATGGCTTCGCAATCGGGGATCTGGTAAAGCATGTTGATGCAGTATCTGATTCCGCAATTAGCACCCTTACGGCAGAATATGAATCACGATATAACGTGGCGCCGGCCTTGCGGAAAGGAGGAGTCAAAAACGAATCCCTCCGCGAAGCAGCACGGATTGAGATTGGCCTGCGTTCGTTTCTGGAGGAAGGTAACTTCAAGGGATTCACCGACACTTTTGAAAACCTCCGGGGTTTGGTCCAGTTGCCGGGCATTGCTGTTCAGCGACTGATGAACGACGGATACGGTTTCGGTGCCGAGGGCGACTGGAAAATGGCAGCCTTGCTGAGAGCCATGAAAGTAATGGCTACCGGTTTGCCCGGCGGTAACACATTCATGGAGGAATACACTTATCATCTTGATCCCTCAGGCATGCTGTCTTTAGGCGCTCATATGCTTGAGATTTGCGAATCCGTTGCTGAAGGTAAACCTTCCTGCGAGGTCCATCCGCTGAGAATCGGCGGAAAAGCCGATCCTGTAAGGCTTTGCTTCAACGTAGCAGCCGGTTCTGCGATTAATGTAACCCTGCTCGATATGGGCAGCCGGTTCCGGATACTGGCCAACGAAGTTGAGGCTGTCAAGCCTGAACACGATCTGCCGAAACTTCCGGTGGCACGGGTTTTATGTAATCCCAAACCCGATCTGGTAAAAGCAGCCACAGCCTGGATTTATGCCGGTGGCGCTCACCATACGTGCTACAGCCAGAACCTCACTGCCGAATACATCACGGACTTCGCCGAAATGGCCGGAGTTGAATTCGTTGTAATCGATAAGGATACCAAAATCAATGAGTTCAAGAATCAACTGCGATGGAATGATCTGTACTATCATTTAGCCAAAGGGATTTAATGCATTGAAAAACGTTCTCATTCTGGTTGTTTCAGGAATGTTTTGGCTGAACCAGAATGGGTTCTCACAGGATACCGCTGATCTGTTCCCTGATCACCCCGGCTCACTTCTTTGCTGGTCAGAAAGCCTTGCGACACCTCGCTTGCTGAAGATATTCTGTTTGAAAGTCAACCTGCGGGATCCGGAATTGAAAGTGATCACCCTGACGGGGGAAGATCCCGATGGGGAAGGTCCGGCTGAAAGTCAGCTCACCAAACCAATTGATCTGCTTGAAAAGGCTGATGCGATTGCCGCCATCAATACTAACGCTTTTACCGGTATTCCCAATGATAAATCGTTCGGAATTGGATGGTATGAAGGCCGTCCGGTTGATATTCACGGAATGGTAGTTTCGGAAGGCAGGACAATCAGTCCGGTTGAGGAAGGGCGGACAGCGTTCTGGTTATCTGCCGATAACCGGCCGCATATCGGGAATCCCGAAACCGGAGATTCAGTTTCAATGGCGGTTTCTGACTGGTTCAGCCCCCTTATAATCAACGACAGCATTATTCCCGATTCCGTCGTTCTTACTAATCATCCCCGAACAGCCATAGGTTTTAATGATTCAGGCCGATGGCTCCTGATGATGGTGGTTGATGGACGTCAGCCCGGATACAGCGAGGGCATTTCCCTTTACGAGCTGGCCTGCCTGTTTCGCGAACACGGCTGCACCTGGGCTTTAAACCTGGATGGAGGAGGCAGCAGCATCATGCTGGTGCGAGAATCCGGCCGGGAAGTTCGCACAATGAACAGGCCCTCAGATCAAAAGCACAGACCGGTACCGGTTATGCTGGGAGTGAAGAGTAAGTGATTTTTAGCGAACGATTTCAAATCCCAATTCCCTGATCTGTTCGATCGAAGTAAAGTACCCCAGTTCCTTTCGCTTTTGGATGAACTCAAAAGCTTTCTCTTTACCGGTGAATATTTCTATTTCCGACAGTCCGGCACTGTTCATGTTCACCGAAAGAGGCGATTTTGGTTCGGGCATCCAGAGTCCGCGGCGAACCATCACCTTTTTGGATGTTACCCATAATTCAGGCCCGATATTGGCAGTGAGTTTTACCGGATCAGTCAGAATTTGCTGAATCAGGTTCTTCAACATCTCCTGATATCCGGGCAATAAGCCTTTAAAGGACTGATAATCACCAACCTGACCCACATAGGAAATCGTTTCACTTAAACGGGCAAGATCAGGACTGATGGTTACCCCTTTGGTGATCTGAATAAAGAGCTTGAGGATCTCCTCACGGTCCTCAGGGAACTGACGGCACCATTCATCCAGCCAGGCAATGAACGGGTTACCTTGGAATCCGCTTTGGGTCATTCGCTTCCAGACCCATAAATTCTTAAGCATCATATTCTCCAGCGGCGTAAAAACCTGCTCCGGCGTTAGATCCGCCGGCAGGGGCTGAACCAGAAAAGGAGCATAGAATTCAGAGGGCAAGTAGTTACCAGCCAGCTTTTTATCGGAGTTGATCTGATAGAACAAAGTAGCCAAAACTCCTTCGCACGACAACATCTGCTGCGCATTCTTGATCCGGGTGTGGTCAAATGCGGGACTGGTATGTTCCAGCAGGATCTTCTGCTCCTGACTCAAGGTGTCGTGATCCACTCCTAACTGGATGAATTTCTCATAGATATAGCCGTTGTCCCTAACGAACTGCAGACGCAGGTATTCATCCATGCCTGAGTGCCAGACCAGGCTCAGTGAGCGGTCCGGAGTGAGCTTATCATCAAAGGCCTGGCGGTATTTGGCGGTCTGGTCATAGGCCAGGCGCTGGAAATGTACTCCCCACCCTTCACTGAAAGCAGTTATGTAATCGGTTACTCCCATACTCACATGCTGCTTTTTTGAGCGTCCCAGGTCTAGTTTTTCCAGGGTTTCGTCCAGGATCAGCCCCATCATCACATGCCCGAGTTCGTGCGAATAGATAGAGAGGTCTCCCCTTTCGATGCGGTCTTTATCCAGAACCAGGTCGACGAACTGCAGATCGGGATAATGCATCTCCTTGCCATCAGCTTCCGTTAGCCAGATCCCTGTACGGGGAAATCCTCCTTCATTTTTCGACAGGAACAGCAGGTTCGGCCCGGCTGAATTCCCGACCAGGTTTCTTGCACATTGGCTTATCCGGATCATCTGATTGTTAAATGGCATTCCCAGATCATCAAGTGCCAGCATGGCAAGTGAATCCGTGCTTTTCAGCACCCGTCCGGTCAGCTTCCTGCCGCCATTCTGTGTGGCTTCAGCAACCAGGATCTTCCTTGAAGGATCGTGAAAGATAAATGCATCACCTGCAGATTGCGCAATTGCACCACCGGGGAACTGCAACAACATGCCACAGGCCAGGACCGGAAAGAGAAAGGAAAACTTATTCATGTAATCAAATGTTTTGTCCGTTAGACGGGAAAGGGAGTCATTAGTTACGTTTCCGGAAGTTCGAGGCGCGTGATCCGTGATACGTGATGCGTGATACGTTTAAAGTACCCACCCCCAGCCCCCTCCCTTAGCCAAGGGAGGGGGCTCTTATTTTCACACCCACACTCACACAGACACCCACACCCAATCGCCCTTATGCCCCTACTTCCAGCTCTCCATCATCTCCCACCGGCTGACCGCTTCGTTGAAAATATCGGTAATATACTTCGCTTTCTTGAGGGTATATTCTTTTGCCTTTTTTACATCAAAATCCAGATAGCCTGCGCCGGCTTCAGGGAGCCGGGTGGTAGCCCAGGATGGCATCAGGATTACTCCTTTTTCGGTACCGGCATGTCCCAGATTGTCTTTTCCAAGCTTCTCATACATCTCCCGGTCAATAAGATCAGGGGTTTCCGACATAACAAGGGCCGCTTCCTCCAGATCTCCGTGACCCGACTGGATCGGTTTTTGTCCGTAAACCTCTTCGGCAAGGTTCCAGGCAGCTTCCCACCAATTGACGATCATAAAACGCGCACCGGTTTCAACATGGAGTTTAGCAATCGCCTTTTGCATCGGCTCGGTATTTCCCCCATGACCGTTAATGATCAGGACGTTTTTAAAACCGCTCCTTACCAGATCTTTCAGAATGTCATATATATACTCCTGAAAAACCTCGGGTCGGATCATCACCGTACCGGGAAATTGAGATATAGAGGTTCCACTGACTCCATGGTTTACGGCCGGAGCTATCAGGGCGTTGACATCCTTCCAGACCAGGTTTGCCAGATTCTCCGGAATAAAATTATCCGTACCTATAGGACAAGCCCCATGAGACTCAACGGTCCCGACGGGTAAAATAACCCGGTCGGTAACCTCCGGTACGATCTGAGCCAGGCGCATCCAGTTGTAGTTCTGCATCTCGTGATATTTTAAGTCAGCGACTCTTTGCTGACCCAAACAGGTAAAGCCAATACCCGGCAATAACAATCCGCTGATGATAATGAACCTTATTACAACAATTAAACGTTTCATAATAATCCAATTTAATGATTCCTGAAATTAGTTAAATCATCAGAAGAAAAGAGCATTTATTAAATATGTCATTTTGTCACTTATTTAATACTTTTTATATGCTATTTTGTCACTTATAATGATTTGGTTGTAGTCTTGTTGGCCAATTCCGGAGGATTTGACTTATGAATCTGAACAATTTTACCATTAAAGCACAAGAAGTTATCCAGCAGGCATTTACAATTGCCCAGGGTAATCAGCAGCAGGCAGTTGAAACCGGGCACATGCTGAAGGCCATGTTTTCCGAAGCGGAAGACGTGACAGGATTTCTTTTATCCAAACTGGGATCCAATACAAAGGTGATTGAACAAACGGTTGACCGGTTGATTGCCCGCTATCCGAAAGTTACCGGAGGCGAACCGTATCTTTCACAGCAGGCCAGCAAAGTTCTGACGAAGGCATTATCTCTGTCGCAGGATGGAGGCGACCAGTTCGCATCCGCAGAATACTTGTTGGCCGGACTGCTTGACGGCGGTGACGATGTTGCCAGGTTACTGAAGGATAACGGAATAACGGAGAAATCTATCAAAGCAGCCATCGCTGATCTTCGAAAAGGTCAGAAGGTTACTTCACAGGAAGCTGAATCGACATTCGATTCCCTGAACCGGTTTGCGATCAATCTGAACCAGCAGGCACGGGCAGGCAAACTCGATCCGGTGATCGGACGTGATGAGGAGATCCGGCGGGTCCTGCAGATCCTTTCACGTAGAACGAAGAATAATCCTATTCTGATCGGTGAGCCCGGTACCGGTAAGACAGCAATCGCCGAAGGCATCGCGCACCGGATTGTAAGCGGGGACGTCCCTGAAGATCTGAAATCCAAGCAGCTATTCTCACTCGACATGGGTGCCCTGATCGCAGGGGCAAAATACAAGGGTGAATTCGAGGAACGGCTTAAAGGTGTGGTGAAGGAAGTGATCGCCGCCGAAGGCGAAGTGATCCTGTTCATTGATGAGATCCACACCCTGATAGGCGCCGGAAAGGGAGAAGGGGCCATGGATGCAGCCAACATCCTGAAACCGGCTCTTTCACGTGGTGAACTGCGTGCAATCGGTGCCACTACCCTGGATGAATATCAGAAATACTTTGAAAAAGATAAAGCCCTCGAAAGAAGGTTCCAGAAAGTCATGGTGGACGAACCCGATATGGCCACTGCCATTTCCATCCTCCGTGGCCTTAAGGAGCGATATGAGGTCTATCACAAGGTCAGGATCAAGGATGATGCCCTGATTGCAGCAGTAGAATTGTCGCACCGGTACATAACCGACCGGTTCCTGCCGGACAAGGCCATCGACCTGATCGATGAAGCAGCAGCCCGTTTAAGGCTCGAAATTAATTCCGTTCCGGAGGAGATCGATGAACTTGACCGGAAAATCAGGCAACTCGAGATCGAAAGGGAGGCTATTAAAAGGGAAAATGATGCGGTCAAAATGAACCAGATCACCGAAGAACTGGCCAACCTGAATGAAAAAAGATCTGGTATGCGGGCCGAATGGGAAGGTGAGAAAAAGATCATTGATGAAATACAGAAGCAGAAGGCTTCCATTGAGAATTACAAAGCCGAAGCCATCCAGGCCGAACGGTCGATGAACTACGAACGGGTAGCCGAACTTCGTTATGGTAAGATCCGCGAAGCCGAGCGTTCCATATCAGAATTAAACGAATCCCTTACTCAGCTCCATGCAAACGGGGCACTGATCAAGGAAGAAGTCGATGCAGACGATATTGCCGAAATCGTGGCCCGGTGGACCGGCATTCCCGTTCAGCGAATGATGCAGAGTGAGAAGGAAAAGCTCCTGCACCTGGAAGAAGAACTTCACAGGCGTGTAGTGGGACAAGACGAAGCTATCCGGGCCGTCTCCGATGCTGTGCGCCGGAGCCGGGCCGGATTGCAGGATTCACGAAGACCTATCGGCTCGTTCATATTCCTGGGTACTACCGGTGTCGGCAAGACGGAGCTGGCAAAAGCCCTGGCTGAATACCTGTTCGACGATGAAAACCTGATGACACGTATTGATATGAGTGAATATCAGGAACGCTATTCAGTTTCCAGACTGATCGGGGCACCTCCGGGATATGTCGGGTATGATGAAGGCGGTCAGCTAACCGAAGCCGTCCGCCGGAAACCCTATTCGGTTATCCTTTTGGATGAAATAGAAAAGGCCCATCCGGATGTTTTCAACATCCTGCTGCAGGTACTGGATGACGGCAGGCTGACCGACAATAAGGGCCGTACGGCCAATTTCCGGAATACCATCATCATCATGACTTCCAATATCGGATCAGATATTATCCAGAAAAAATTATCGGGTTTAACCGAGTTGAACCGCGACAAAATTCTCGAAACTACCCGTGATGAGGTGTTTGAACTGATGAAACGGACCATCCGCCCGGAATTTCTGAACCGGATCGATGAGATCATCATGTTTACTCCATTGAGCCGTGAGGACATCAGGCAGATTGTTCAGCTTCAGATTGAACAGGTAATTGGCAAGCTTAACAACAAGCTCAATCTTCGTGTGACAGCGGAAGGAATAGATTGGCTCGCTCAGCATGGTTATGATCCGCAATTCGGTGCCCGGCCTGTGAAACGACTGATCCAGAAGTTCCTCCTGAACGAGATATCCAAAAAGATTCTGGCCGGGGAAATTCTTCCCGATCAGACAATGCTGGTGGATGCCCGGAATGATGGCCTGGTCTTCAGGAATTAGCTTACGGATAAAACCGTTTCCAAGTATCGGATTCCGGAGTTAAATTGTATTTTTATTATATTTCCGGAATTCTATAAAACTGAATCAATATGAAACGTACTGTCCTCCGTATGTTGCGCGAGAGCGCTTCGAAGTATCCGTCAACAGCATACACGAATGAAAAAGACGACAAGGGGTGGGTTGGAATGACTTACCCGGAAGTCCTGAATGAGTCAAGGTTCCTGGCATCAGGGTTGTACGAGGAAGGAATCCGCAAAGGAGACAATATCGCTATCCTGGCCGAGGGAAGGAATCGTTGGCTGACTATCGAGTACGGCATTTTATTTGCCGGGGGCACAAGCGTACCTCTCTCGATAAGGCTGACTCCGGATGAAATTCTGTTTCGGCTGAATCATTCGGAATCAAAGGCTGTTGTAGTATCCAAAGGGACCTTCGATAAAGTGGCTTCAATCTGGACCCAGCTGAAACACACCAGGAAAATCATCTTTCTTGAGGATAACATAAAATTCGTGACAGCCGAATGCAAGGAATTCGGGATTAATCCGGATAAAGACATCATCAAATATTCAACCCTCATGGAATCAGGCAAGTTCCATTGGGAGGTTCATGAACCGGTCCTGGAGAGCATTGAGGAGGAAATCGAAGAAGACGATGTAGTAACCATATCCTATACATCAGGAACAACGGGTGATCCCAAAGGTATCATGCTGACTCAGTTGAACTATTTTTCCAACTGCACCGATGCGATGGAATTTTTTAATGTTGCACAGGGCGACCGGCTGTATATTATCCTGCCACTTGATCACTCCTTCGCCCACACTGTTGCGATTTACGCCGGCCTTTTGCGCGGACTCAGCCTCTATTTCGTTGATGCCAGAGGTGGGGGTGTTCAAACACTGAAGAATATTCCGATCAATATGCTGGAGGCCAATCCTCACTTCCTCCTCACCGTTCCGGCCTTATCGGGCAATTTCATGAACAAGATCAAGGAAGGGGTTGCAGCAAAAGGCAAGTTGATCAACAATATTTTCACAGCCGGGCTTAATGCAGGGATCAGGATCCACCGTGATGGTTATAAAAAAGCCGGCCTATGGATCCGCCTGGTCAACTTCATTCCTTATCAGCTTGCAAAGGCCCTGATATTCAAGAAAGTTAAAAAGATCTTCGGTACCAATGTACGTTACTGCGTGGGAGGAGGAGCTCTCCTCGATATACGTCAGCAGGTATTCTTTTACACACTCGGAGTACCGGTTTACCAGGGCTATGGCTTAAGCGAAGCCACTCCGATCATTTCAGCCAACACAACAGAAATCCATAAGCTGGGAACATCGGGAAAGGTGCTGCCCAATGTGGAATGCCGTATAGTTAAATCGGACGGAACTGATGCCGTCGCAGGAGAAAAAGGTGAAATCGTAATTCGCGGAAACAACGTCATGAAAGGCTATTATAAGAATCCGGAGTCGACGGCCAAAACCGTTAAGGATGGCTGGCTGTTTACAGGAGACCTGGGATATTATGATAAAGATGGATTCCTCGTTGTTGTCGGAAGGGAGAAGGCCCTCCTGATTTCGGCCGATGGTGAAAAATACTCACCCGAAGGCATCGAGGAAGCCATTCAGAACTCATCTGAGATGGTTTCGCAGGTGATGATTTACAACGATATGAGGAAATGCACCACAGCACTGATCACCCTGGATGCTACTAAAGTGGGGAAATATGCCATACAGCACAAGATTGCAGATGCTGAGATCCTGATCAAAGCGATCAAGCTGGATTTCTACCGGTTCAAAGAGACCGCTGAATACCGCAATCAGTTTCCGGAAAAATGGATTCCTTCAACTTTCCAGATCGTGAGTGAACCCTTCTCCCAGCAAAACCTGCAACTCAATTCAATGATGAAAATGGTCCGCCATAAAATTCTGGAGGTTTATCAAGATAAAATAGAGCTGATGTATACTCCTGAAGGCAGCAATGTGGTCAATGAAATCAATATGGAGGCAGCTAAAAAGTTTCTTCCGTTCAAATAATGATCAGACGAGGTCTTGTTTTTCTGATACCGGTACTGATCCTGATTGCCGGTTGCGGGACTGATCCATCGAAAAACGCTGATAAGCCCATCGTAACCGTAACCATACTGCCATTCCGGTATTTTGTCGAACAGTTGTCAGGTGACCGTTTTGATGTCAACGTTCTGGTTCCTCCCGGGACGAGTCATCATGCTTACGATCCCACTCCCAGACAGTTACAGGACCTGGAAAAATCAAAGGCCTTGTTTATCAATGGCTATCTGGGATTTGAGCAGACCTGGCTGCCGAAGATCCGGAGTAACATTCCGCAACTCCCGGTCGTTGACCTCTCGGACGGGATTGATCTGATCACCGTCGAAGGTTCTGAAGGCGTGCCTGAACATGAAGCTGAGCATGCAGGCCATTCGCATGAAGGCCCGGATCCGCACTATTGGTTATCGGTACGTGAAATAAAGAAACTGGCAGGCACTATGTCCAAAGGATTGATCATGGCGGATCCTCAGAGCAAACAACAAATTGAAAAGAATCTGGCGATACTGTTAGCCCGGCTTGACAGTCTGGATGCAAGAATAAACGAGGCTTTATCGGGGATGGATAACAGGAGCTTCATCATTTTTCACCCCGCATTGAACTATTTTGCCCGTGATTACAACCTGATCCAGCATTCCATGGAACTGGGGGGCAAAGAGCCTACAGCTTCCCATTTCAGGGATCTTGTTGACCTCGCAAAAAATGAAAACATCAGTATCATATTCGTTCAGAAAGAGTATGACCAGGAAAATGCCCGGGCTCTTGCACGGGAAATCGATGCGGAAATAGTCTCCATTGATCCCATGTCAGCCGATTGGATGAATGAAATGAGCAACCTGAAGGACAAACTTATCCGAAAAAACAAGCAGGCAGATGAACAGGCTGATTGAATTGAAGAATATTTCGTTCGGATATTCCGGGACAACGGTGATTGAAGGGGTGAACCTCGTAATCAGGCTGGGAGATTTCATTGGGATGATCGGTCCAAATGGTGGAGGAAAATCCACTATTATCAAGATCATCATGGGATTACTGGAGCCCTGGAACGGGGAGGTTTATCTTCAACCCATGATCAACATCGGTTATCTTCCTCAATATCATGAGTTTGACAACAAATTCCCGATCTCGGTTGAAGAAGTTGTTCTTTCAGGGCTGTTGAAAAAAGGGAATATTGCTGCACGGATAAAAAAAGAGGAGAGAAAGAAAGCAACCGGAGTATTGGAACAGGTTGGCATGCTGGAGCTCGCCCATCGCAGCATAGGAGATCTGTCAGGAGGCCAGATGCAAAGGGTATTCATCGGCAGAGCCCTTATTTCCAATCCCGATCTTCTGATCCTGGATGAACCGCAGACTTATGTTGACAACCGTTTTGAACAGGAACTTTACCAGTTGCTCGAAGCAATCAGTCAGTATTCGGCGATATTGCTGGTCAGCCATGATGTCGGACAGATAGTTTCATCAGTCAAGACCATCGCCTGTGTCAACAAGCATTTGCACTACCATCCGAGCAACCGTATCACCGAGGAGATACTCGAATCGTACAATTGCCCTATTGACCTGATTACTCACGGACACGTTCCGCATCGTGTATTACCCACTCATCTCTCATGATCACCGGCTTTCTGTCATACAGTTTCATTCAAAATGCTCTCCTGGCTTCCATTCTGGGCAGCATAACCGCTGGAATAATAGGCACTTATGTTGTTTCACGAAGAATGGTTTTCATAACCGGTGGGATCACCCATGCCTCTTTTGGCGGCCTGGGCATCGGTTATTATATCGGGATTAATCCCCTGATCGGAGCCGCAATTTTTGGAGTGCTCTCCGGACTCGGGGTTGAGTTCGTTTCGAAATATCAGAAAATCAGGGAAGATTCAGTGATTGCGATGATCTGGTCCTTTGGAATGGCACTAGGCATCATATTCATTTATCTCACACCCGGATATGCCCCAAACCTGATGAGTTACCTGTTTGGTAATATCCTGAGCGTTTCCATTGGGGACCTGTTAACCATGGCCGGTTTGTTACTGGTAGTCCTGGCTCTCTTCGTTCCCTTCTTCCGGCTGATACAGTATATTACATTTGACGAGGATTTTGCCCGGACCAGCCGCGCGCCGGTCAGCCTTTTCAAATACCTTCTGGTCGGATTGGTGGCCCTGACTGCTGTCATATACATACGTGTGGCAGGCATCATTCTGGTATTATCGCTCCTGACTATTCCGCAGAACGCCGCCATGCTTTTCTCAAACAATCTCAAGAAGATCATGTGGCTGGCCATATTGTTTGGCTTCCTGGGCTCACTTACCGGACTCATCTTCTCCTACTCCCTGAATATCCCTTCCGGTGCTTCAATCATCTTTTCACTGGTGATCATCTACCTGCTGGCTTCGGCAATCAAGTCACTCACCCTGACTAGGTCCCGCAAAAAAAACTTATCAGCCGGTTCTTAAACCTTTCAGGCCATCCCAAGTCTTAAAAAATGTGAAAAAACGCCTGTAATTGAGACAGGAATTTGTTTTTGCACATGAGTATCGTATTTTTACGCGACTTTTTGGACGCCCCCAACCAAAGTAGTCGGGTATAATTTTTGTTCAGTATATATCATGATTGAAGATTGAAGCGTGAAAAAACTATGTTTTATTGGGTTGGTGGCGGTACTCCTCCTGGCAGGATCATATTCATGCAGCACCGATATTGATATCAATGCTGACAACCTGGAGACCCCGATTGTTTATTGCATTCTAAACACCTCAGATTCTGTTCAGTACGTCAGGCTGCAAAAGACCTACCTGATTGACCAGGCCGCTTTGGAGTATCCTCCGCACCCCGACAGCATGGTCTTTCCGGGTGAGATCGTCGTAACGATGGAAAGGCTGCAGAATGATGTTGTACTGGAAACTTACCGGTTCTTGCCTACCACTGAAATAACGAAAGACAGTGGTTTCTTCCCAACCGAGAAACATGTATTGTACAAGGCCAATGCTGTCATTAAGGCAAATTCGAAATACCGGTTGTACATCTACCTGGGCAGCAAGGAAAAAGTGGTCTATGCTCAAACCTCGTCCCTTGGCAAGCTGACGGTTGTTGATCCGATGAATCTTCCCGTCCGTTTGATCAGCCTGTATAACGGATGCAATTATACCTGCAGATGGGAACCGGTGGAAGATGCAGGTCTTTATCAGGTTGTTGTAAAGTTCAGGTACAGTGAAACCCGCAATGGCATCACTACTTCCAAACATATCAACTGGTCACAGGATTACATAACTCCGGGAACTTCCGAGGAATATCTTAGCAAGGACATCAGCGGCGCCCGTCTGGCACATATCCTGGATGAAAACCTGATGAGTGAGGCGGGTATTGTCAGAACAGTTGAAGGAGTTGATTTTCAAGTCATGACCGGAGCAATCGAATTAAAATACTATATGGAATCCACGGCACCAACCGAAGGTGCCCTGATGGAAAAGCCTGTTTATACCAATATCATCAATGGTTTAGGCGTTTTCAGCACGATTTCCGAAGTTGACGTTAACGGGCTCTTCCTTTCAGGAGTGAGCATTGACAGCATTGCCTACGGTCAATATACAAGGGACCTGGGTTTTCTTGACCATACAGGTGACCGGGATAGTACCAACGAACCGCTGGAGCCAGAAGAAATTTAAAACTAAAGCATCAGACACCATGTTTAAGCTCATGATAAAAAGGATACTCTTACCGATGATTGCCGGGATGTTCCTGATCGGCGGATGTACAGAGCCTGTGATACCCGATGATCCGGATGATGGCGGAACCCCTAAAATTGTCGGTACCCTTGAGGTGGAGTTTCGTGTCCCCAGCACTTACCTTCCTGCAAACCGGGTGGTTCGTGCCGACCTGAGCATTGCGAAAACCGCTGAAGATCTTTACAAAGGACATTTCTACCAGGTAGCCAATGTGTATAACAGCAAGCTGGTGTACACGTTTGACATCCCGCCCGGGAACTATTACTATCAGGCCGGCATCGTCTGTCTCGCCGGAGGAGATTCCTGTTCAGCAGCCGGTTTTCCCGGAGGACATTATGGCATGAAATGGGCTATTGGAACAGCCACAGTCGTTGCAGATGAAACGGTTCATGTAACCCCTCAATTCACTCGTTAAAGCATGAAAAAGACAAAGGCCTTTCTATTCATACCCCTTGTTTTACTGTTTGTTCTGTTCACGGATTGCGAAAAGGAAACTGTTCTTTCGACTCCCCCGGTGGCCAGTTTCAAAATGTCACCCATCAACGGGCTGACCACTACAACCTTCCAGTTTGATGCTAAAGCAACCACCGCCACTATGGAAGATGACACCCTGCTTTTCCTGCGCTGGGATTGGGATAACGACAGCATCTGGGATACCGGATTTTCCAGGGCAAGAACTTATACACACCGTTATTATAAGCCTGGCACATACAACCCTCGCATGGAAGTCAGGAACGAAGGTGGATTAAGTGATACCATGCAGTTGACCGTTCAGGTCGACCGTGGAAACAGTGCCCCAAAGCCTTCTTTTACCATATTTCCCGCAAGCGGCAACCTTCGGACGGAATTCACTGTCGATGCATCTCTGACAAAGGATGACGAAGATAGCCTGAGTTCCCTCAGGTTAGTTTGGGACTGGGACGGCGATGGTATTCATGAAAATGAAACTACGAATCAAACACTCTTTACACGGATGTTTGACACACCCGGAATCCATTATATCGGATTACAGGTTATTGATCCGCAGAATGTATCAGCCTATTTACGAAAACCAGTGTCTGTTACTCTACTGAACGACAAACTGATACCCAACTTTACCTGGTCACCGGCTGAACCCACCACTTCAGACACCGTCCTTTTTGATGGTTCGCCCAGCCGCGATCCTGAAAATGCGGACAACACTTTTCAATATCGTTGGGATTTCGACGCTGATGATGAATTTGATACGGAATATCTCGACAGCCCGACGGTTACACACCAATTCCTGGTTGAAGGCGAGAATTCCATGATTCTGGAAATACGCGATAAATGGGGGCTTATCAACCAGAAGGATACTACAATCTGGATCCTGCATTCCAACCTGAAGCCAACCGCTGCTTTCCTGATCGGGTATGAATTCGGTAACCTGACCACCAGTTTCTTTTTCAATGCCGGACAGGTCAGCGACCAGGAAGACTATATCGATCAGATGAGGGTCCGCTGGGATTTTGAAAATGACGGCCATTGGGATACTGAATATTCCAAAACCAAGACCGCCACTCACCAATACTCCCAGGCAGGTGATTACCAGGTTAAATTAGAGGTTATTGACAGCGGTGAGCTGACCGATACCACGAGCCTGATGGTCTATGTTTCCTCAGGAACCAATGAAACAGGTCTGATTGATGATAAGACCAACAATGCCTATTACGGCACGATAAAAATCGGCAATCAATGGTGGATGTCGGAAAACCTGAACGCACCGGCAACGACCAAGTATTGTTACAGCAACAAATCGACCAACTGTACCAAATACGGCGGCCTTTACACCTGGACAAACGCCATGAATTATGCCATCACCGAGAAGGCAAAAGGCATCTGTCCTACCGGTTGGCACATACCGGCCATCACGGAATGGGAACAACTCTTCAACTACCTCGGGGATACTCTTGCCAAACAGCGGATGGTAGTGGGAGGAGATTCTGAATTCAGAATGCTCTTTGCCGGACAACGCTCCCTCAATGGCCGTTATGAATTCCAGGAGACAGTAACCACCTTCTGGAGTTCAACCAAAGCTGCAGGAGAAAATGCATGGGTCTATTCTATTCAGAAGGATAAGGACAACCTGTTCAAAATGAACCTGGCTCAGAGCTACGGTCTAAGCGTACGCTGCATAAAAGATTAAACAGATAGAGGCGGATGATCCGCCTCTACTTGTTTTTCTTAGGTTGGAAACGCATTTCGCTGAACCAGGCAGCATAGACCAGCACCACAACAGCAATCAGGGCGATATATAGGCCGATGGGCACCGAGGGTGTCCCACCGCCTGCATAGGAATGCATTCCGCCCAGAAAATAGTTGACCCCGAAATAGGTCATCAGCACTGAACCGAATCCCATGACAGAGCCGAAATTGAATGCCAATTCCTTTTCAAAGCCTTTGATATGGTGCATGTGCAAAACGAAACTGTATAACAGGATAGTTATCAGGCACCAGGTTTCCTTGGGGTCCCAGCCCCAGTAACGGCCCCATGCCTGGTTGGCCCAGATGGCTCCCAAGAAACAACCGATGGTGATCAGGTATAAACCGATGATCAGAACGATCTGGTTCAACCGGGTAAGCTGCCGGATATGCCCATTGATCTGATCCAGGTTACTTTTAGTCTTGGCAATATACAGAAACATGGTAATCAAACCAATAAGGGCTCCAAGCCCCAGGAAGGAATAGCTGGTCATGATAACCGCGACATGGATAGTCAGCCATACCGATTTAAGAACCGGAACCAAAGGGGTGATTTGTGGATTCATCCAGCTCATATGGGCTACCAAAAGAACCAGGGCAGCCAGCACGCCGGTCAGGGCAAGTGGCAGTCGCGAACGTTTTGCCGCCAGAAAACCGGCCAGCAAGGTACCCCAGGCCACAAAGACCATGGATTCATATCCGTTGCTCATCGGAGCATGACCCGAAAGGTACCAGCGCAAACCAAGCCCCGCGGTGTGAAGGATCCAGCCGGCAAACAGCAGGGACCCGAATACCAGGTTCGATGTCTTTTGCCACCGTGCCGGTTTGAACAGTGACCAGATTTGAATAAGCAGGAACAAGAAACCAACCAGCGCATAAAAAACCGTTAATCGCTCAAATATCAAGGCTTTATTGTACAACACCTCGAGATTGGCCTTTGTAACGGATGGCAAAAGATCAGCAGCATATTTATTCTGATAATCAGCTATGCCTGCCCTGATTACGCTTGCCTGGTTCAAGTCACCTGAAAGAAGTGATTCAAGGTAGTTAGCCAGGGAAACCCGGATCATTAGAGAATCCTGCTGCATCAATCCTGACCGAGCCTGGCCCGGAAGGAGCCACCTGGCTTTACTGTCCCCGGGATCCGGATAAATCTGCATCAGCTGGCCGGTAAAACTCATGAACACTATGTTCAGGATTTCATCAAGCCTGATAACTGCCTTGTCGAATCCGTTCCTCTGGTTTGGCTTTTTCAGGTAGGCTTTATTGACCGGATCACCCAGTAAGTACCGGTCGTGTTTGAAAAAGTCATTATAGGAGGCTTTTTTACCCTGAATCCCGAGCCGGTTGATAAAATCTGAATTTTTAACTTCTATGATCCGCATATCAGCCCATTTCTCAGGTTCCATCAGCATGGACAGCCAGAGTTGCTCAGGAGCCATCCCGGCAAAACGGTTCTCGCCAAAAACCTTGCGGATCATTTCCTGTGACAAGGTGCTTACGGGCTTGATCCTGCCTTCATTGCCTGATACCCAGAGCTTCCCGAATTCTCTGGCTTCAGCTGCATCAGGTTTTCCGGGAGAAATCTGTGCCGGTAAACGAAATCCCGGCAGGAGGAACAGAAACAATGCAATTCCCGCAACAACCGGAGCCTTCCGGCTCTCTTTCAACAGTCTCCTGAAACGGCTTCCCGGAGTAAAAAAAGCCAGAATGATAAAGGCAAACATCAGGAAATAACCGGTATAGGTTACAGTCGTGCCCAAATCGTCATGGTTGACAGACAGAATCGTTCCCTTTTCATCCGGATCGTACGATGACTGATAAAATCGATAACCTCTGTATTTCAGAATGTTGTTCATAAATATCCGGCAGGGTTTCGTCACCTGTTTGTCCGTATCAGTGAGAGTAACTTCACTCGCAAAAGAGGAGGGGCTGTTGGAACCGGGATACCTGTCGAGCTGAAAATCGTTCAGGATTAATGCGAATGGTAGTGCCATCTGGCGGGAACCAAAAGAGAAGACAAATCTGATCCCGCTGATTGCACTTTCATTCGGGATAAAACCCTCTTTCTGTTTTCCCTTCACCAAAACTTTTTCGTCACTGCCATTAACAGTGATCTTTAATTGAACAATATCCGGATAATCCGGGTTACCTGTCATCCCATTCATCCGGCTGCCCATCTTCATCTGGTCGCCTGTGATATATTCGATACTGTTAATCCTGATATGGTCATTCCCAAGGCGAAAACTCAGATTAACCTGCTTCCGGCTGACAGGTGATAACCAGACTTTCTGATACCGCTCAGCCTGACCGAACCTGCTTTCAGCTTTCACATAGAAGTAGCTATCGCCACTGATATAGGATGAAGTGGTCTCCCCTTCCCTGATATGCAGGATCCCTTCTTTTCCGACAAACCGGGTCAAGGCTGCTCCAATGATGATGACCAGAAAAGCCAGGTGAAAAACAAAGACCGGCAATCGCTTCAGGTTATACAATTTTGCCCTTACGATATTGGCCAGGATATTGATAAACACCAGGCCGATGGCCAGCACAAACCACCATGACTGATAAACTAAAGCCTTAGCGGCAATAGTACCGTTCCGGTTTTCGATGAAGGTAGCAGCAGCCATCGCCAGGGCCAGGACGATAACCGCAATGCCCATAAAGGTCATAGAAAAAAAGAGGCGGATGACCTTCCTGATTGTGTTCATACTGATGCCTGGTTAGTTAATCTTCCAGTGCCCTGTAAATGAAATCATTGAATGGTTTCATCCTGCTATATTTATTAACTACAAAATCCATCATGTCAGGGGATGACATCGTACTGTCGGGAACAGGCATCCAGGGGCAATAATGCTTGTATTTCAGGTAATCGATCAATTCGAAATCGGCCGGAAAGCCCACCGGTGGCCTCTTGAGCTTGCTGTCCTGGGACAGTGCAAAATCCTTCTTAAAATCAAGGTCCTCGATCAATGCCTTAAAATCTTCAGGGAAATTAAAAATCTCCTTCCGGATCAATTTGAGTTTGTCTGATGACGGCATGTAAATGCCTGCCGAAACGAAACATTCCCCGGGCTGGATATGCAAATAATACCCCGGATCACCGCTGTTCTTTCCGCCTTTTGACATATGTGCCCCGAAATTGGGTTTATACGGAGTTTTATCATTGGAAAACCGGGTATCCCTATGAATCCTGAAAATGGAACCGGCAGCAGTTATCCCCCTGATCCGGGAATCAAACCGGCCGATTTGCACAATCAGTTTGCCGGTGAAATCCTCAAACTTTTCCTTTGCTTCAAGGTATTCCGTTTTATGCGCACGAAACCAGTCACGGTTATTGTTCTGATCGAGATCAGTCAGGAAACGAAGGATACTTTCCATAGTCCGGTATTATTAATCAGTTATTATCTATCAATCGATTTTGGGCTTATCAGATTTAACCTCTTCAAAATCAACATATTCACCTTCATCTTCCGCAATCAGTTTTGTAGGTTTCTGAGTTTCAGCGGTGGTGGAAGGCTCTTCCCGGTTGATACGGTAATTGCGTGTAACATGTGAAACTACAGTCACTGTACGGATCACGCGATAGATAACCCAAAAGAGTATTACGAGCAGAATGATCTTGAACATGGATATCTCATTTAAAAGCATAATTAAACAGGAACTTATCGTTGCTCCCGACAACCAGGTTTCTGTAGCCTGTCCTTTTCTCAGGAGCGCTCAGCGCAAAAGGTGTTGAACCCTTCAACGGGAATCCGTCATGAATGGTACCGTCGTCGTTGATCAGTAAAAGATCATTCTTGTCGGACAGGACAACACCGATTTTTTTCACTTTAGAGTCAAAAATAAAAAAAGACGGAGCTCCGGAAACCTGGCCGTCAAATTTCTTCGTGATAAGCTTTTCACCGTTCTGACCGAAAATATCCAACCGGTTTTTATCGATAAACAGGTAATCCTTAAGCCCGTCCTGATTCATATCTTCAAAGGCAAAATAATGGTTTGGCCCATATGTATCCAGTTTTGTTGATTCGACCGTTCCGTCAAGGTTGATGGCAAAGATATTTCCGTCGACATCGGTGATCAGGAACCTTGAGCCTTTGTCGGATGCTTGTCCGTCATATTGCAGCTGATTGTTGACTGATATCGGGATATCCTTATCGGGTTTGACTTTCACAGCCCCCTTCCGGTCGAGGATATAAACTTTCAGATCATCAGTGAATACCAGAAAATCCTTGTTCTGGATCTTTAAATGCTGAACGGGATGGGTAACCGGCCCGGTAGTCTCCTTGAACTCCCAGTTCTTGACAGCATTACCATTTTTATCCAGGCAATAGATCCGTTTATCGGTTCCGGCAATGATTAACCGGTAATCCCGGGTTTTATCAAAATCAATCACTGCCAGGCCGTTGGTCGCTACCGACGGAAGAGCGAGCGGAAATCTCGGCAGGTAGTTTCCGTTCCGGTCGAGCATGTGGATAGCCGATGGAGTTGAGAACAGGTACTGGAACTTGCCGTTTTTCATTACATCCACCTGATAGATGGCAGAATTGATCCTTTCGCTGATCATTTTTTTCCATAATATTCTTCCTGATGAATTCAACAGGTAGAAGTTGCCGGTTTCATCCTGAACGGTGATTTCAGGTTCGCCGGTTGTATGGTTGATAACCCACTCGGGAGAACCGGCAATCCTGGCATCGAGCCTGGATTCCCAGATGGTCTGTGGTTTGGAGTAATCCATACCGATAAAACGCGCAAAGATGTTATGAAGAAACATGCCGTTCCGGGAATGAAACTGCATGCATACAGAACCGGTTTGTTTCAGGAACTCCTCATCTGTAGCGAGGGTTTCCAATGATCGGGTACCGAGCAATTTTTTCAGCAGAGGACGCACTTTATGAGGCACGGCATAAAAAATAACGTTGGACCGGCTGGATATAAGATCCGATACCGACTGGTAGAACGGATCATTGGCCAGAACCCTGCCGATCGTATAGAAATGCAGGACATCCCTGAGCGTCTGCAAATCATCCGCAAGGACCAGAGTATTTCCTGCAAAGGAATAGAATTCACCACGTACAGGACTAAAAAAACCTCCTCCCAGGATCAGAGGCAGGTTTTCCACTGGCATCGGATAAATTTCATATTCAGTCTCGCTGTCGATCCGGTAAGCCTGACGCTGTAACCTCGTCTTTCCAGGTACTTTTCCTGCCACCGCATCAAGCCATTTCAACAGTTTGTCCGAGGTCTGATTCTTGTTCCGGGTGTTGACCAGGGCCACTGTACTGACGCTTTCATCTGCAGTACCGGCTAAATAACCTATCGTCAGTTCTGAAAATCCGAGCTCGTTCCAGGCTTTCATAAAATTCTCACCGGTCAGTTCACCGGCCAGATCGAGGGCACGCTGCCTGATTCTGCCCGATTCTCCTCCTCCCATAAAATCTGACAGGTCCCGGAAATAAGGTTCAGATTTTTCAATTCCGATAGTATAAAAAGCAGCCGTATTGGATGGCAGGAATTGTTCGGCCATGAGCTTTAGAGGCTCCTGGTTTTTGAATATTCCCAGGTAAGAATTCAGGGTATCCCCTTCCAACGCAAAACCAGTCAGACAAAGGGCATCGCTTTTCACTCTCAGGTCCAGCACTGCCCAGTCTCCGTATCGGGTAAAGGCATCCATCTTCTTTTTGACAGCCGGATTCATAATGGCCCCGAGCCAACGAGGAATTCCTTTCAGGTTGACGTACAAATGTGCCAGTGCTTCAGCACCCCGGGTTTGTGATAACTCTCTGAATGATTCGTTATCGGTCAGTCCTTTCCCCAAGGCCTGCTGCCTGAGAGCATTTTCCAAAAGAACCGGGGATGGACTCATAATGAGGTAGTCATTCAACTCAACAAGAGATACTCCCTGAATGAGGGCATCAACCCCAAAGCTGATCCGGTGAATCTTTTGACCATTGTAAGTCCGTTCCGACCACTGTCCCGCCCTGCCGCACAGCTCGGAAAACATTTCTCCGGGCTTGTTCACTCCGGAGGTGCCGGGAGTTTCAATCACAATCAGAAACTGAAAAATGTTTTTAGCAGTCTGGTGCATTGACAGTACGACCGGGCTGTTGGCATAAGCCTCTTTAAATCTGGGACTGTGATCAATCAGACTGTCTATCCTCTTCATGGCCAAAAGGTAAGGTGAAGCTTCTCCAAACATCTGCAGGGATGGGAACAGGGGATCTGACTGCGACAAGGTTGTCAGGAGGTCCGGGACCGAAGCCGATTCAATGATCCAGAAAGCATCATCCGGAACCAGGCCGATGGCACCGCTTTGATACACTTTTACTTCCTTGTCGCGGTCACCAAGGAAAAAGAGTGCAACCGGGACAGCTATCAGAATAATAATAATGAAAGGCAGTAACCTCTTGATCATTGGCTCATTCATTCAAATCGACAAATTTAAGTTTTTTAGCTATCTTTGAGCCCCGGATTTATTAAACTGATAGGAATGCGTGTAATGAAATTCGGGGGAACTTCCGTGGGTACCCCCTTGAGAATCCGGGAAGTAGGCCGGTTAATATCGGATCCAACCCCAAAGATAGTTGTTTTGTCCGCCATGTCGGGTACCACAAATGACCTGGTTACCTACGCTGAATATTTATACAAAAAAGACAGCGAAAACGCAAAAATATTCCTAAGCAGTTTAAAAGTCCGGTATAATACCGTGGTTGATGAGCTGTTTGAATCAACCGAATATAAAAACATTGGCAAGAAACTGATTGACACTCATTTTGAGCATCTTGAAGAATTCAATCAGGATCTTTTCACCCAGTACGAGGAAAAAGCAGTACTGGCTCAGGGTGAGCTGATTTCCACGGCGCTTATGCATTATCACCTGAAAGAGACCGGCCGGGATAACATCCTCCTCCCTGCCCTGAACTTCATGAGGATCGACAAGGACCAGGAACCGGATAATTATTACATCAGACAGAATCTCAGGCGGGAACTCAGCCAGCACACCGATAGCAATTTATTTATCACCCAGGGATTCATCTGCCGGAATGCATACGGTGAAATTGACAACCTGAAACGGGGCGGATCGGATTATTCCGCCTCAATCATTGGTGCGGCCATTGATTCAGATGAAATACAGATCTGGACCGATATAGATGGATTCCATAATAATGATCCCCGGTTTGTTAAGAATACACAGCGTATCGACCGGTTATCATTCAGGGAAGCTGCGGAGCTGGCTTATTTCGGGGCCAAGATCCTGCACCCGACGAGCGTCCGGCCTGCCCAGGACAAAAACATCCCGGTGAGGCTCAAGAACACGATGAGTCCCGAATCACCCGGCACTCTTATAACCGGCGAAGCTTCAGGTTCCGGCATGAAGGCAGTCGCCGCCAAAGACGGGATAACGGCTTTACGGATACATTCCGACCGCATGCTGCTGGCTTTCGGATTCCTGCGTAAGGTGTTTGAGATATTCGAAAACCACCGTACATCCATCGACATGATTGCCACTTCCGAAGTATCGGTATCCATGACCATTGACAACACTGAACATCTGGATGAGATCATTCATGACCTTGAATCCTATGGTTCAGTGGAGGTGGTACCTGACCAGAGTATCATTTGCGTAGTCGGTGACATGATTGCCGACAGCAAGGGAATGGCTGTACAGGTTTTGGAAGCGCTGAAAGACATTCCTGTCAGGATGATCTCGTACGGCTCCAGTAACAACAACATTTCGCTGCTGATCAAAACCGGGGATAAAAAAGAGGCTTTGAATTCATTAAGTAACCACTTGTTCCGGAACTGATGAAAACAGCCTTCCCCATCAAGCAGTTTGAAGGTCTCGAAACACCATTCTATTATTACGACCTGGAAAGGCTGGATCAAACCCTGAAACTGGTTGCATCCCTGGCTAAAAAATCGGATTATCAGATCCATTATGCCTTAAAAGCCAATGCCAATGACCGGATACTCAGGCTGATCAGTGCTATGGGATATGGAGCCGATTGCGTGAGTGGTTACGAAATACTGAAAGCAATCGAAACCGGCTTCTCTCCTTCCGGGATTTTCTTCGCCGGTGTCGGAAAGGCCGATTGGGAGATCAATCTGGGTTTAGACATGCAAATAGGATGTTTCAACTGCGAATCGGTTCAGGAATTGCGGTTGCTGAATGAACTCGCGAAGCTGAAAAATTGCAAGGCCCCTGTTGCACTCAGGATCAACCCGAATGTCGATGCCAACACCCACCGTTACATTACCACCGGCATAGCCGAAAATAAATTCGGCATCAACGCCTGGGAATGGGAAGTTGTAACAGATGTCTTGTCGACTTCTGACAACCTTGATTTCAAGGGATTACATTTTCATATCGGCTCCCAGATCACCAGTCCCGATACCTTTGCAGGCCTCTGCACCCGGATCAATGAGATCAGTGCCTGGTTTGCCAACCATCATCTTTTCCCCGGGATCATCGATGCCGGCGGAGGCTTGGGTGTGGATTACTCCCACCCCGACGGACCACTGCCGGATTTTGAATCCTACTTCAACCTCTTCAGGAAGCATCTCGATTTAAAACCGGGCCAGAAACTCCATTTTGAACCCGGCCGTGCGCTGGTTGCCCAATCGGGCAGCCTGGTCTCAAGGGTCCTTTTCATCAAGGAAGGCGTTACAACGCGGTTTGCTATCCTGGATGCCGGTATGACCGAACTGATCCGGCCGGCTCTGTATCAGTCCTACCATCCGATAGAAAACCTCACCTCGAAAGGACCGGCCAGAACCTATGATGTTGTCGGCCCCATCTGCGAATCATCGGATTGCTTCGGGAAATCAGTAAATTTACCCGAAACACGGAGAGGTGACCTGATAGCAATCCGCATAACCGGAGCCTACGGTGAAACCATGAGTTCTTCCTATAACCTGAGAAAAAAAGTGAATACCTGGTATTCCGATGAAATACTGAATCATGACCCACAATCATATCCTCCATCCGGCGAGCAAGCCGGTTAAACTTTTACTGGAAGACGGAACGGAATTCAGCGGCTGGTCGTTCGGCGCTGAAACGGCCGTTGCCGGCGAGGTAGTATTCAACACTGCGATGGCCGGCTATCCCGAGAGCATTACCGATCCATCCTACCGGGGACAGATACTGGTCCTGACCTACCCTCTGATCGGCAATTACGGGGTACCGGGAAAACAGCGCGAACAGGGGATGCTGAAATTCTTCGAGTCCGATGTCATCCATATCAGCGGCCTTATTATATCAGACTATTCTTTTAATTTCAGTCACTGGAACGCTGATCAGAGCCTTTCCGACTGGCTCACTGAGTTCAACATACCCGGCATTTACGGGATCGATACGCGAACTCTTACCAAGCACCTACGGGAAAAAGGTGCCATGCTGGGTAAAATATTGTTCGAAAATGATGATATCCCTATCTACGATCCCAATAAAGCCAACCTCGTCGACCAGGTCAGCACAAAAGAGGTCATACGTTATGGACACGGCAGGAACAGGATCCTCCTGATCGATTGCGGGGTCAAGAATAATATCATTCGCTGCCTGGTAAGGCGCGATACAGAAGTCATACGGGTTCCCTGGAATTTCGATATAACAACCATTAAATATGACGGCCTGTTCATTTCGAACGGTCCCGGTGATCCCAAACAGTGCCAGGTTACTATCGGGAATATCCGTAGCGCTTTATCAGATGATATTCCGATTTTCGGTATCTGCCTGGGGAACCAGTTGATGGGACTGGCTGCCGGCGGCGATACCTACAAGCTGAAATACGGGCACCGGAGTCATAACCAGCCTGTTCTTCAGGAGGGAACCAATAAGGCATTTATCACGTCCCAAAACCACGGTTTTGCACTCGATGACCATACATTGCCTGATGACTGGGAACCCCTGTTCACAAACCTGAACGACCAAACGAATGAAGGAATCCGCCATAAGAGCAAGCCTTTCTTCTCGTCCCAGTTCCATCCCGAAGCGAGCAGCGGCCCGACGGATACCGAGTTCTTGTTTGATGAGTTCATTGCCAGTATTGAAAGATTGAGAAAATAAGATGCCAAAAACAGAGAAACAGATCAACAAAGTCCTGGTTTTGGGATCAGGAGCCCTGAAGATCGGAGAAGCAGGCGAGTTTGACTACTCAGGATCACAGGCACTCAAGGCCTTGCGTGAAGAAGGTATCGAGACCGTTCTGGTCAATCCGAATATTGCAACCGTCCAGACATCGGAAGGGATTGCCGATCAGATCTACTTCCTGCCGGTCACTCCCTATTTTGTTGAGAAGGTCATCCGAAAAGAAAGGCCCGAAGGAATCCTGCTTGCCTTCGGTGGCCAGACTGCCCTGAATTGCGGAGTGGCACTCTATCGGTCGGGGGTGCTTGAACAATACGGGATCGAAGTTTTGGGAACCCCGGTCAAGGCGATCATCGATACGGAGGACCGCGATCTTTTCATCCAGCGG
>JAZDPC010000002.1:0-7378 GCA_043797975.1 Bacteroidota bacterium | reverse complement strand
GGATCCTCCGGAATCACCTGGCAGATATGAACCCGCTCGAAGCGATGGAATTTCTCAAAGAGAAGATGAAATTCACGGATACGAATGAGGAGTTTTTGATTTCGATGAACAGCTAAAGGGAAGCCAGAAGCCAGAAGTACGAAGTACGAATGCAAGTTAGAAGTACGAAGTTCGAACTTCAAGAAAATCAGTGAAAATCCGCGTTGCCGAAGGCATCCGTGTCATCCGCGTTCCATAATTAAATGGTGAGATGGTGAAATCAATCCCGCAAACACCTCACACTAAACGCATTCGCCCGGTAACTCGGATAATACGACACTGAATGATCGTAATCATTCATCCCATGCGCCCAAGCCAATTTGAAGTACGAAGCCAGAAGTACGAAGTACGAATGCAAGTTAGAAGTACGAAGTTCAAAAAAATCCGTGAAAATCCGCGCTGCCGAAGGCATCTGTGTCATCCGCGTTCCATTCCTGTTAAATCAAGTCCGTCGAAATCTCCCGAACTCATCAGGAGAAGAATAGTCTTCCCTTCTGGTTTCTTAAAAAGCCTTTCTTTCAGCAACTGAGAATCGTTGTACACCTCCAGGTCTGATCGCCCGAAGCCCGCTTTTACTTGCTCCGGGGAGATTTCCGGAAGCCGTTTCAGTTTTATGGCGTGGGGGTTAAAGTATACAATGGCAATATCGGCTTCGCTCATCGTACCTTTATAATGAGAGAGAAACGCTTCACTCAGACTGCTGTAGGTATGCAACTCTAAACAGGCCATGACCTTCCAACCGGGGTACTGCCCTTTCACTGCACCAATCGTTGCTTGAACTTTTGACGGGGCATGTGCAAAATCCTTGTAGATGACCCAACTTTCGCCACTGGCCACAAGTTCCAGGCGTTTCGATGCACCTTTGAAAGAGGAAATGGCGTTGTAAAAAACCTGATTGGAAACGCCGAGCCGGTTGCATACCATGCGAGCACCGTTCAGATTTAACAGGTTGTGGTGGCCAAAGATCTGTAGCGGGTAAACATTGCCGTTGGCACGCAGGCAGGTACTGCCTTCCCTGATTTCGGAATCGGGGAGTCCGTAGGGATAGATTTCAATGTCATCGCGAGTGGTCCAGCAAATTCGTTGAAGGTGTTCATCTTCAGAGCAAAAAATCAATGTTCCGCCGGGAGAAATTACCCGGAGGAACTGAATGAATTGATCCACATAGTTTTCGAATGTTGGAAATACATTGATGTGATCCCATGCGATTCCACTTAACAAGGCGATATCGGGTTTGTAGAGGTGAAACTTGGGCCGGCGGTCAAGGGGAGAGGTGAGGTATTCGTCGCCTTCAAAAATCATAGTTGGCGCATCTTCGGTGAGTCTAACCATCACATCAAATCCTTCCAGTTGCGCTCCCACCATGTAATCGCAATTGATTCCGGCCCGTTGGAGTACATGCAGGATCATTGTAGTGATAGTCGTTTTGCCATGACTTCCGCCAATCACTATGCGGATTTTATTTTTTGACTGTTCGTAAAGGTATTCCGGGTAAGAGAAAATCTTCACGCCCAACTCCTTTGCCCGGAGCAGCTCCGGATTATCAGCTTTGGCGTGCATGCCCAGGATGACCCCATCCAACTGTGGTGTGATTCGCTCGGGATCCCATCCTTCAGCGGTCGGGAGTAATCCCAACGCTGACAGCCGGCTTTTTGACGGCTCGAAAATCTCATCATCGGAACCGGTTACGGTATACCCTTTCTGATGCAGCGCTATCGCAAGGTTGTGCATAGCGCTACCCCCAATGGCGATGAAATGAACTCTCATAAAAATGGGTTAAAAGGTAAAAATACTATTTATTTGTATGCGGAAAGTTGCCTGTGCAGGACGAAATTTTGTAATTTCACACGGAATTAAATACCTGAAAGCCGGAACCTGATGAAGGAAGAGTTAAAAGGGAACCTGGAACAATACCAAAACGAAACCCTGGCGCTATCGCCGGTTGAGATCCTGACTTATTTCCTGAACCGGCATCCGGGGAAAGTGGCGTTCAGCACCAGTCTGGGAGCAGAAGACCAGGTAATCACCCACCTGCTTGCCGGGATCGGGGTTCCGGTACGGATCTTTACGCTTGACACGGGCCGGTTGTTCCAGGAGACGTACGAGCTGCTGGATATTACCAGCCAGAAATCCCGGATCCCCATTGAGATTTTTTTCCCCCATGCCAAACAGGTTGAAAAAATGGTCAATGAAAAAGGGATCAACCTCTTTTATGAGCGAATTGAAAACCGGAAACTTTGCTGCCATATCCGGAAGATTGAGCCGTTGAAGCGTGCCATGCAGGAGATGGAAATCTGGATAACCGGCCTGAGGAGGGAGCAATCGGCGACCCGGGGTGATACCCGGCCGGTTGAATGGGATGAGGAGTTGCAGGTGATTAAAGTCAATCCACTCATCGGGTGGAGCGACAAGCAGGTGTGGGATACTATCCGGGAACATAAAATCCCCTATAATACCCTTCATGATAAAGGGTTCCCGAGCATCGGCTGTTTGCCTTGTACCCGGGCCATCCTGCCCGGGGAACCTATCCGGGCGGGACGGTGGTGGTGGGAACATCCTGATTTAAAAGAATGCGGATTGCATGTCAATAACAAATAATTCACGCAAATGAACTCCATTGACCTGAAAGAACTGGGCAAGAGATTCAGGGAGGATTACCGCGATCCAACTGTCCTTTTCCAGGATACTGGGCACCGGATTTACTGGCTGGGGATCCCCGAAGCTTCGGCTTTTCGTCCCAATTCGTACCTGATTGTCGATAACGATGAGGCGATCATAGTGGACCCCGGCGGAGCCGGATATTTTGAGTTTGTCCGTGACCGGGTGGCGCAGATTCTACCCCCGGAACGGGTCATTGCCCAGGTACTCTCACAACCGGATCCGGATGTAGCGGCTTCCTTTCCCTTTTGGGTGGATGTGAATCCGCACAGTAAAGTGATTGCTTCCCCCCGCACCAATACATTACTCAGCCACTTCAGGGATTGTTCCTATGAACACCTGAATATCCAGGAACATCCGGAATTCCGGTTTACTTCCGGAAAAACCGTTCAATTCATCCCCAGCCCATTTTTGCATTCGCCGGGAGCTTTTACTACCTACGACACCACTTCAAAATTCCTCTTTTCGGGCGACATCTGGGCAGCCCTGGATATGGAGTGGACGCTGGTGCTGGATGATTTCAGCAAACATGAATTGAAACTCAATCTCTTCCATGTCGACTACATGGCTTCCAACAAAGCAGCGCGTGGTTTCGTAAACCGCATCAAGCACCTGGAACTGGATGCCATTCTGCCGCAGCACGGAAGGATCATCCCCCGGGAGTTTATCCAGCTCGCACTAGACTATCTGAGCAGGTTGAATTGCGGCCTTGATATTCTTTATCCGGATTTAAAATAACAGAATTGCAGCATATATGTCAGAAGAACTGGAAAAGCGGATCGGGGAACTTGAAACCGAAAAAAAGATCCTGAAATCTGCCGCTGAACAATGGGATCATATTCAACGAATGTTCCTTGAATCCTATGAAAAGCTCCGGAACAGCGAAGGGATGCTGAAGGAGCTCAAGGAACGGATGGAGCGGGCTCTTACGGCCGGAGACCTGGCCTGGTGGGATTGGGAATACAAAACGGGGACCCTCTATTATAATCCTGAGCGGGCAAGACTGCTGGGCTATAGTCCGGAGGAACTTCCGAAAAACTTTCATGAATTCGAAAAACAGATCCATCCCGACGACCTTGATGCGGCTGTTCAGGGGATCCGAAGTCATATTTCCGGTGAAACACCCTGTTACGAAGCTGAATACAGGCTTAAGAACAACAGCGGAGAATGGAAATGGTTTTACGACCGTGGGAAGGTTGTCGAAAAAGATATCCTGGGGAATCCAGTACTTATCTCCGGGGTGTTGATAGATATCAATGACCGGAAGCTGGCCGAACAAGAGTTGACAGAGGCACGCGACCTGGCTGATGCCACCAGTCGAGCCAAAAGCCTTTTCCTGGCAAACATGTCTCATGAAATTTATACACCGATGGCCGGGGTGGTCGGAATGGCTGATATACTGCAGCAGTCGGCACTCACCCAGGAGCAACGGGAATATCTGGATATCATTGTGAATTCGGCCTCAAACCTGATGTCGATCCTGAATGACATCATGGAATTCATCAAGGTTGAGAACCAGAAGATTGAGCTTTCCCGTTCCCCGGTAAGTATCACACAGATCATTCAGGAGATCACAGTAAAAACCATCGAGAAGTGCCGGCAGAAAAACCTGGAATTGCTGACCTTTATCGATACCCATATCCCTGACCATGTAATGGGCGATCCGAAACGGCTTCGACAGTTGCTGCAGATTTTCATCAACAACGCTGTGAAGTTTACGGACGAGGGCCGGATCATCATTTCGGCTGAATTTGCAGAATGGGATGAAGACAGCATTCGGATCCGGTTTCGGATCGCCGATACCGGTATCGGCATTCCCCGGCAAGAACAGGGAAGATTGTTCCAGTCCTTCACGCGCGTCAATACGAAAGTCGGAAAATATGGCGGCAGCGGCCTGGGTCTTGCCATTGCCCATCACCTGGTGAAACTCATGAACGGTTCGATTGAGGTAGAGAGTGAAGAAGGCAAAGGTTCCACCTTTACATTTACGGTTGAGCTTGACCGCCTGGTGGAACAGGAGACCCATCTGGATACGGGTGCTGTGAAAGGGAAACGCATTTTACTGGTCGACCGCGATCCGGTGCGCCGATCGGTCTTAAGGGATTACCTGCTGATCTGGGATTGTGAAGTAGAAGAGAAAGAGACGGTCCAGGACGGACTGGAGGCTGCCCGGCAACAAATCGGTATCGAAAAGCCGTTTGATCTGATCTTCATAGATCATACGGTTTTCGGAAACGAAATGATTGCTCTTGACGAGTCGTTCCGGGGAAGCGAGTGGCAGAAATCGCCTTTGATTCTGGTTACAGATCATTCAGAAACTGTCCCGGAACAACTGGTTGAAAAAGCCGGCTTCAGAGCTATGCTCCGAAGGCCGTTTCTGCCGGAACAATTGCTCTCAGCCATGAAGCTCCTCCTTTCAGGAAAACAAGAAGCATTCTCAACCATTGGCGACTTTGACAGACAGGAACTCATCGACTCCGAGAAGAAGCTGCTGCAAATCCTTCTGGCAGAGGATAATCTGATCAATCAGAAAGTGGCCCTAGTCACACTGAGCAAACTTGGTCACCAAACACATCTTGCCGAGAACGGCAAAAAGGCGGTGGAACTTTTCAAAGAAAACCGGTACGACCTCGTTTTACTAGATATTTTTATGCCGGAAATGGATGGATTGGAGGCCGCACGGATCATGCGGGAAATTGAATCGGAGCGGGGGAGCGAGCCGGTTCATATCTGCGCGATAACAGCCAATGTCCACAAGGAGGATGAGGATAAGTGTTACGAGGCCGGAATGAACAGTTACATCACCAAGCCGTTTAAACTGGAAGAGCTAAATGCTGTTTTGAGTGAGCTTTGAGATCAGCTGAACCGGATCGCATTTATCGGGGTAATGCGGGTTATGATCAGCGAAGGAACCAACAACATCAGATAACAAACAACCAGAGTTCCTGCATTTAACAACAGGATGTCCCAGCCGTCAAGGGAAATCGGAACCACCGACATGTAATAGGATTCCTGCGGAAGCGTAATCAGACCAAACGTTTTCTGCAGAAGGGATAGTCCGAGTCCGATGAGGTTTCCGAAAAACATGCCCAATCCGATGATAACCACCGACTGATAGAGAAATATCTTCCGAATGGAGGGGTTGTGCATTCCGAGCGCTTTTAATATCCCGATCGTGTTTGTTCTTTCGAGGATCAGGATCAGTAGGGTGGATATCATCGTAATCCCGGCTACCAGAACCATCAGCGAAAGAATGATGAGTACGTTGATATCCTGAAGCGAGAGCCAGTCGAAGATCTGTGGGTAGAGTTGCTTAACGGTGGAGGCATCCAGATCGAAGCCGATGGATTGGTAGACTTCTTTGCCAAGCCGGTCGAGTTCATCAAAATCGGTTATGAGAATTTCCAGTCCGCCAATTTCTCCCTCGTCCCATTGATTGAGGCGACGGATGTGATGAATATCTCCAAGCACATAGGTATTGTCGAAATCCTCCAGTCCGGTCTCATAGATTCCTACGATCCGAAACTTTCTGCCGAGGACATGATTTCCGGAAATAAAGTACATCCGGAGGTCATCATTGAGCTTCAGTTTCAGCAGGTTACAAAGTTGTCGTGAAAGGATCACTTCGTCGGTACGAATGGTGTCACTGACAACAAAGGGTCTGCCTTCCCTGATTTTATTTTTAAAAAACGACCAATCATAATCACTCCCGATTCCTTTCAGTACAACTCCTTGTATCTGGTCTCCGGTTTTGATGATCCCGGCTTTGGTGGCAAATACCTGAATGTGCCTGATCCCCTCAAGTTGATGAAGAGTGGAGAAAATGTTCGGGTCTTTCCGGATCGGTTTTGGTTCAAGCGACTGGTTTTCTTCAAAGCCAGTCACCTGGATATGCCCGCCAAAACCGATCACCTTATCCCGGATCTCCTTCTGAAATCCGCTCAGGATGGCAATGGAAAGAAACATGACCGAAAGACTTAGGGCAATGCTTATGATCGCGATAATCACCACGGGCCTGGAGAAGTTGGTTTTGGTCCTGGAGACCATACGGTTGGCGATGAAAAGCTCGGTGTTCACAAACGGGGTTGATGGATGCACAAAAGTAGTAAATTTGTTGAGGAGTCAGGAGCCAGGAGACAGGAGTCGGGAGATCAGAGAGAAACACATAATGAGACGAACGGTTGAACCTATGGCCTGGATCATGTTCTTGCCGCCGGAAGTATCAGCCGCCGATGAAAGGCTTGTCGTTTCGCTATGCCCTAAGATGTGGGTGATTTTGCAGGTTACTTTTATTTTATCGCCTTCCTGGTCTGTAATCCAGGATGCTGAAAGTCCTTGGGCGCTCAAGGCCGAATTGATCTTCTCGGTTACGTTGGCAAGGCTGGCATGGCGGTATTCGGTCTTGCCTTTGGCGGTAGCAAAACTCACATGGCGGTCTTTGTCGATTTTGGGCGGATCAGTTTTGAATTTCGCCATTGCATCATGATACGCTTTTCGAGCACAATTAGCTTCATATCGGATTTGCAGTTCCAGCAACCTTTCAAGTTGTTCAAGGCTCTGGCCTTGGGATATGGCAAGCTGAATCATGGCCGCTGGTGTCATATCCTGTTTTATTGTGGGTGGATTTTCAAGCATCATATCATAGCTCCCTTGCGCTTTTCAAAATGTAGTTTGTCGTAGC
>JAZDPC010000071.1:0-47409 GCA_043797975.1 Bacteroidota bacterium | reverse complement strand
TTTATAAAACTCAAAGAACTGCGGAAGGTCCAGCGTAATCTTGATTTCATCCGGAGTTATCATACGACCTTCTTCTTCGAAATACAGGTTTACTGCTTCTAATATGTTCGCCTTCAGTTCTTTTAAATCAGAACCAGCAGTATAGACCATATAATCATTAGCATAAGCTGAGTATCCCGTATTGGTTCTCTCAACGATAAATACAATCTTCTTCATTTCAGGTGATCTAGAGTAGTCCAGTATCTTTTAATAATCTCTTTAACAAACCATACGCCATATCCTGATTGCCATGCATTAGTACCACGATCTGCTTGGTTTTATCAGGATGCCTCATAATAATATGACTTCCGGGTTGACGAACGATATACCAACCATTTTGCATCAGGAGTCTTATCAGTTCTTTACTTTTCATAGCAAATGTAATATATTTATTACCTCCTAAATCGGATTTCATACTATTTAGATGAGAAAAAGGTTGCGAAATGGAATTTCTTATCAATTCCGTTGGACTCCCGCCCTGCTAAGGTCATGGGATGAATATAAAACACGGCTGGCCAAACACGGAGCCCGGTTTGAAGCGATGGGGATCAATTACTACAGGTCGCCGAAGGTACAATGGCAGCTATAGGTTGCCTACCATCTTCTTCGGATCCACCCATGCCGTGAACTCCTCATCAGTAACGTATCCGAGAGCCAGTGCGGCCTGACGGAGGGAAGTTCCTTCCTTGTGGGCCTTTTTGGCAATCTCGGCAGATTTCTCGTAGCCGATATGCGGATTGAGGGCGGTTACCAGCATCAGGGAATTTTCAACATGACGGTTGATGACCGGCAGGTTGGCCTGGATACCGACAGCGCAGTTTGTATTGAATGATACGCAGACATCACCCAACAGACGGGCCGATTGCAGGAAGTTGGCGATCATCACCGGTTTGAATACGTTCAGCTCAAAATGGCCAAGCATTCCGCCAACCGAGATAGCCGTATCGTTTCCGATGATCTGGGCACAAACTTGGGTCATGGCTTCAATCTGTGTAGGATTGACCTTGCCGGGCATGATGGAAGAACCGGGTTCATTTTCGGGAATACGGATCTCGCCGATCCCGCTTCTCGGCCCCGATGACAACACCCTCATATCGTTTGCCATCTTCATAAAGCTGACCGCAAGCATTTTCAATGCACCATGGGATTCGACTATAGCGTCATGTGCGGCCAGTGATTCGTATTTATTCTCCGCGGATATGAACGGATAACCGGTGAGCTGAGCGATTTTTGCTGCCACTTTCTCAGAATATCCTTTTGGGGCATTGATCCCGGTCCCAACAGCCGTGCCTCCCAGCGCCAGCTCGCTTAGGTGGGCAAGGGTGTTTTTCAGTGCCCTCAAACCATGATCGATTTGCGAAACATATCCCGAGAACTCCTGACCGAGGGTCAGCGGAGTAGCATCCATAAAGTGGGTACGGCCGATCTTGACAATCGCCATAAACTCTTCCGATTTGGCAGCAAGGGTTTTCCTGAGCAGTTCGATGCCGGGGATTGTATTTTCAATCAGCACCTTATATGCAGCGATATGCATGGCCGTGGGGAAAGTATCGTTGGATGACTGCGACTTGTTCACATCATCGTTGGGGTGGATGAGTTTTGTTCCCTCACCCAGTTTATTCCCCAAAACCACATGGGACCGGTTGGCGATCACCTCGTTCAGGTTCATGTTTGATTGGGTACCTGATCCGGTCTGCCAGATCACCAGCGGAAACTGGTCATCCAGTTTGCCGGCCAGGATCTCATCACATACTTCTGCGATCAGTTTGGCTTTCTGTTCGGGCAGAACCCCCAGGTCCTGATTGGTGAGAGCAGCAGCCTTTTTCAGATAGGCAAAGGCCATTATGATTTCGCGGGGCATGGATCCCGGTTCGCCGATCTTGAAATTATTGATCGAGCGCTGGGTTTGTGCACCCCAATACTTATCGGCCGGAACCTCAACGAGGCCCATCGTGTCTTTTTCTGTGCGGTATTCCATGGGTATGATAGATTGGTTTGATCTTTAAATGTACAAAGAAAATTAGTGACAAGTGACGGAAAAACCGTGATGCGTGACGCGTAAGTAGTACCCACCCCCATCCCCCTCCCTGAAACCAGGGAGGGGGCTTTTGTTTCATATCCACACCCACACTCACACAGACACCCACACCCGATCGCCCGTATGCCCTTCTTAAAGGTCTTTCCCGAACTCCATCAGGAACGCTTTGATGAATCCGTTGATCTCGCCGTCGAGGACAGCCTGGGTGTTGCCGGTTTCGTACCCGGTGCGGAGATCCTTGACCATTTTATAGGGATGCAGCACGTAGGAGCGTATCTGGGAGCCCCACTCGATCTTTTTCTTGGTGGCCTCCACTTTCTGGCGCTCTTCCATCCGTTTGCGGAGCTCCAACTCATATAATTGCGACCTTAAAAGTCGTATGGCGTTTTCCTTGTTTTTCAGCTGGCTGCGGGTTTCGCTGTTTTCAATTACGATACCGGAAGGAAGGTGATGTAACCTGACAGCAGTTTCAACCTTGTTCACGTTCTGTCCGCCATGACCACCCGAACGGTAGGTATCCCACTCAATGTCTGCAGGATTTACATCTATTTCGATGGTATCGTCCACTGCCGGGGATACAAAGACGGAAGCAAATGTGGTATGACGTTTATTGTTTGAATCAAATGGGGATAGTCTTACGAGCCGGTGAACCCCGTTCTCGGCTTTAAGGTACCCGTAAGCAAAGTCGCCCTCGAATTCCAGCATTACCGATTTCACTCCTGCCTCATCACCGGCCTGATAATCAAGCTCTTTTACTCTATATCCATTGATTTCACCCCACCGGAGATACATACGCATCAGCATACCGGTCCAGTCGAGGCTCTCAGTACCCCCGGCTCCCGAGTTGATTCGCATAATCGCTCCCATGTTGTCTTCTTCTTTCCGGAGCATGTTACGGGTTTCGAGCTCTTCGACCAGCCGTCCGGTTTCGGCATATTGTTTATCGATATCCTCTTCTGAGGCTTCCCCTTCCTTATAAAAATCGAAGATCACCTGGAGATCACCCAAACTGGATGCAACAGTATCATAAGCCGAAATCCAGCTTTTCAAATTCCGGATCAGCTTCATATGTTTTTCGGCCTCTTTGGGATTGTTCCAGAAATCCGCGGAATGGGTTTTCTCTTCTTCTACGTTTATTCCGTTACGCTTGGTATCGATGTCAAAGATACCTCCTGAGCGCGGTCCCGCGCTCTGCCATCTCCTTTACCTGTTCGAGGGTGACCATAGTAGTGAATTTGGGGCAAAAATACGATATTTACGGAAAGATAGCTATGGTTTCAACCGGTCTCGACATCCTCTTCCGCTCCGCTGAAGTACAGCAGAAAGTTATAGGCAGAATCGCCTACCTGGGCCATGCTGCATCCGTCTCATACCGGATGGGAAACGGCCTGGATGAGTTGGTCGGACTTTTCGGGAAGCGGGTGATAAAGGTTTTCGGACCGCAGCATGGTTTCGGAAGCGCGGTGCAGGACAACATGATCGAGACGGATCATTTCATTCATCCGGCTTATAAAATTCCCGTGTACAGTCTTTATGGCGAAACCCGGAAACCGACGGGTGATATGCTGGAAGGAATTGATACCCTGATCGTTGATCTGCAGGATGTGGGAACCCGTGTCTATACATATATCTGGACCCTCTATCTTACCATGGAGGCCTGTATTGATAAGAATATCAGGATAATTGTACTTGACCGGCCCAATCCCATCGGCGGGCAGTTGAAAGAAGGCAACTTGCCGGATCCGGAATGGTACTCTTTTGTAGCCATGGCACCGATACCCATGCGGCACGGCATGACCATCGGGGAAATGGCTCTCTATTTCAAAAAACTAAATAACTGGGATTCCGACCTTCATGTTGTTCAGATGGAAGGATGGAAACGGGAGATGCTCTGGAAAAATACGGGCCGTCTCTGGGTGAATCCCTCCCCCAACCTCTCAACCCCGGAAGGTGCGCTGATCTATCCGGGAAGTGTGCTGCTGGAAGGAACGGTCCTGTCGGAAGGCCGCGGTACCACACGTAGCCTGGAACAGTTCGGCCATCCGGATATCGATCCCTATGCAATCCGTTTTGGATTGTCAGACTTTCTGGATAAACAACAGCAGTCGGGATTCGTACTGCGACCAGTATGGTTTCAGCCGGCATTCCAGAAGTTTGCCGGTCAGGTCTGTGGGGGATTTCAGATTCATGTTACCGATCCTGCCCTATTTACTCCCTGGAAACTGATGCTCCTGATTCTCAAATACCTGTATCATAACACCGGTATCCACCCCTTCTGGAACACTGCACCCTATGAATATCAGTTTACCGGGCTCGCATTCGACTGGATCAACGGCACGCCCCGGATACGGGAATGGGTGGAGGACAAGGATTCAGGGGTGGAAGAGTTAAGGCAGAAGGAAGGGATTGGCTCCGCCGAGCTCGCCTTCGGCTCGGTTGACGATTTACGAAGTTTGATATACGATTAAAATATTTCTTCGGGATTGCTGTTTTAAAACTGCCGATTCGGGGAAAAAACGGTTACTTTGTGGTATCGCACCAACCTTTACGCACAATGAGAGTCTTCCTGTCAATAAGCCTGATCTTTTTGTTGGCTACTTCTTGTAACCATCAGGCTAATACGGATATACTCTCCAATGTGGATCCGATGATCGGAACCGCCGGCACCGGAAATACCTTTCCCGGTGCGTCAATGCCGTTCGGTATGGTCCAGCTCAGCCCGGATACCTATAATGTGGGCTGCTGCTCAGGATATCACTATTCCAATGACCGGATCCTCGGATTTTCCCATACCCATCTGAGCGGAACGGGGTGTGCCGACTTCGGTGATATCTTATTACTGCCGTTCACCGAGGCACAAGGGCAGGAGGGCAGGAAGGCAGGAGGGCAGGAAGTAAGGTCTTCAGGTTTTAAGCATGAAAATGAAAAGGCCTCGCCCGGGTATTACAGTGTGATCCTGGATGATTATCAGGTTAAAGCCGAATTAACGGTAACCAATCGTGTGGGATTCCACCGGTATACGTTCCCGGATAACCAACAGGCAAAGATCCTGGTGGATCTCGAGCATGGCATTGCCGGTGAGGGAGATCAGCCCAGGGAAGATTGTTACCTGAAGGTGATCAGCAGCACCGAGATCGAAGGTTTGCGCCATTCACGCGGCTGGGCACCCGATCAGTATGTTTTTTTTGTAGCCCGATTCTCGGAACCGTTCGAGGAAAAGCCGCAGGAGATCAGGGGAAAATCGGTTAAATCGGTTTTCTCTTTCAACCTGAAGAATTCAAATCAAATTCAGGTGAAAGTTGCACTTTCGGCCGTCAGTGCGGAGGGTGCACGTAAAAATATGGACAAGGAATTGCCGGGCTGGGATTTTGAAGGCACAGTTAAGGACGCTAAAGTAGCCTGGAACAAGGAACTGGGCAAGATCCACGTGGAAGGCGGGTCACAGGATCAGGTTATTATTTTCTATACCGCCTTGTACCATGCCCTGCTGTCCCCAAACCTCTTTTCCGATGTGGATGGGCAGTATCGCGGCATGGACCACCAGGTACATCCGGGTGAAGGATTCAATTACTATACTGTCTTTTCCCTCTGGGATACGTACCGGGCAGTCCATCCTTTATTCAACCTGATACAGCCCGACCGGAACACGGATTTTATCCGGACCATGCTTAAGCAATATGATCAATCCGGACTGCTGCCTGTCTGGGAGCTGGCCGGATGCGAGAATAACTGCATGATCGGGTATCATGCGGTTTCGGTCATTGCGGATGCCTGGCTCAAGGGCAACCGGAACTTTGACGTGAATAAGGTGCTGGAAGCCATGACTGCCAGCGGGACTCAGAGTACCGAAGGGATCGCCTCCTACCGTAAATATCAGTTCATCCCGAAAGATCATTCCACCAATTCGGTTTCCAAGGTCCTGGAATATGCATACGATGACTGGTGCGTTGCACAGGTAGCCAAATCGGCCGGGAACGATTCGATTTACCGGGCATATGTTCTGCGGTCACAGTTCTACCGTAATCAGTTTGATCCCGAAACGGGACTCATGCGGCCCCGGTTTGCCGACGGACGCTGGCTTACACCGTTCAATCCGTTTAAGGTTTCCATGCTCGACCAGGGTGATTACACCGAAGCCAATGCCTGGCACTATTCGTTTTACGTACCGCAAGATATACCCGGGTTGATCAGCTTGTATGGGACCGATGATGCGTTTATCCAGAAGCTGGACTCTTATTTCACGGTTCAGTCGCCAGAAAAACATGAAATTTCTGATTTCGAAGGGATCTTCGGCCAGTACGCACACGGTAATGAGCCAAGCCACCATATCCCTTACCTCTATAACTACGCAGGCGCTCCCTGGAAAACTCAGGAGATAGTATTACGCGCCATGAATGAGTTTTACACCATTAGGCCCGATGGGCTATGCGGAAACGACGACTGCGGCCAGCTATCTGCATGGTACGTGTTCAGCGCAATGGGATTCTACCCGGTTTGCCCGGGATCTGACCAGTATGTTATCGGGAGCCCGATCTTTGACAAGGTGACCATTCGCCTTGAGAACGGAAAAGAATTTGTAGTAAAGGAGAAAGGAGAAAGGAGCAAGGAGAAAGTGATTGTTTCGGCAACCTTGAACGGAGCGGATTATCCCTATTCCTATATCAGGCATTCTGATATTATGAAAGGCGGGGAAATCAACTTTACCATGGGCTCATCCCGGCAAAAAAGCTGGGGAGAGGCACCCGAATGCCGGCCCTCTTCAACACCGATTGAACCGGAAAACAGACTGCAGACCCTCGGGACCAACCGGTTGTTCATGCCATATATCAAATACAGCAGCACTTCGTTCCGCTCATCGATGACCATCGAAATGAGCTGCCTGTCGGAAGGCGCCACCATTCATTATACCCAGAACGGCACCGAGCCAAAGATTACCTCACCCGTTTATGACAAGCCTTTTAAAATCGACCGGACTTCAAGGATCCGTGCCAGGGCTTTCAAGGAGGGTTACGAGGAGAGTGAAACGGCCGCGGCTGATCTGTATGACAGCTCGATCAAACCTGATTCACCGGTAACAAGGGTCACTTACCTCGCTCCCCCGTTTGAAAGGGATTATCTGGGTGAAATCACGGATGGTATGTATTCACCGAAATACTCAGCCGGTGGCGAAAAGGGCCTTGTCGACGGGAGAACGGGCTCCTCTGATTACACCGATGGTCGTTGGCAGGGCTTCGAAGGGAAAGACATGGAAGTCGTGATCGATTTGGGCCGCACCATGCCGGTTTGGCGAATCACGGCCGGTTATCTGCAAAGCCTGGCAGTGTGGATCTTCCACCCGGTCCAGGTGAGCTTTTCCATTTCCGCAGACGGGAAAGAGTACCGGATGATGGAGGTCATCGATAATTATCCTGATCGAAGTACCATGACCGACGGAGTTCGCTATTTTTCTTCACTGATCTATGGAAATCCGGCACGCTTTGTCAAAGTTAAAGCGCAGAGCATCGGCTTATGCCCGGTATGGCATCATGGCGCGGGGAGCCGTGCCTGGTTGTTTGCTGATGAGGTGATTGTTGAGTAATGTGCCAATGCGCCAATGTGCCAATGTGCTAATGTGCCAATGTGCTAATGTGCTAATGTGCTAATGTGCTAATTCACAAAAACCCGAAACCTGATATGACACGAATTAAACGAAGCTTCCTGCTCAGATGGAACTCGGTGATTGCCTGGTTCCTGTCGGTATGGGGGATTGCGTGCTCACCGATAACCTCCGAGTACGGTACACCTGAAGGAAAGTTCATCGTTAACGGTACGGTTCAATCCGAAGAAACCAATGCCCCGATTGACCATATCAGGGTTATAATGGGAAATGATACCGCTTACAGTGATGCCACTGGTAAATTTGAAGTTGCGGACATCAATTTTCCGGTGAGTCAGTCCTATCTGGTGAATTTTTCTGACGTTGACGGTGCGATCAATGGGGAATTCACGGCGCGGGATACGCTGGTTGAATTCACCGATCCTGAATTCATTGACGGAGATGGAGACTGGTACCAGGGTGAAACGAAAAAGCTGGTAAATGTAACCCTGAAGCCGTTGAAATAAACTTCCCGTCTTTTTACGAGTCGAACTGGTTGTTGTCAATTTTACTATCATGGTAATCAAGAGATGGCTGCTGGTTATAGGTATGATCCTGACTGTAACAGGACTCTATTCACAGCAAGAGCATATTATCAGGGTCATTTTTCGTTACGGTTCCATCCCGGTCCATGGATATGAAAAGGTTGAATATGAAGAAATCGGCGGTCTTTACGGAGGCCATGTAAGTCTCGGTATCGACTCTCTGGAATTCGGATTCACCAACCGCAAACATCTTCATCTTTTTAACGACAAGGATGATTTTGAGAGTTTGTTCTACTGGGAATACCTGAAAAACTACGAGAATCAGCTGCAGACCAAGAAGGTTGTCATTTTCATGGTACCGTTGACCGAGGAACAGTATGTCAAACTCCGTACGATATTGATGGATTACATCGAAAAAACACCTTACGATTATGCTTTCTTTGGAATGCGCTGTGCTTCTGCAACTTATGATGTATTAAGCCAGATCGGATTATTTGAACCGCTGCCTCGTTTCAGGAATATTGTATCCAACTTTTATCCTCGTCGTTTCAGGGCGAAAATGTTCCGTCTTGCTCAGGAGAATCATTATACAGTCATCAGACACAATGGTCGTTTGACCCGGATCTGGGAGGAAGACTGAAAGATCAGCCCAACTCCGACTCCCTGATCTCCAGCTCCTTCAGGTGATCCTCCGCTTTACCCTGTAGCTTGGTCAGTTTTCCGGAAAACAGTTCTTTGTAGTATCGGATCCCGTCCAGGATATTGTCACGGAATGATTCGAAAGCTTTATTTTCTTTCGGATTATCAGGATTGATTTTCGGTAAAAGGCGGTTCCTCAGGTAATCGATATAAATGCTGAGTTCCTTGATAAACATATGGGGCCTGTCGGTTCGCTGGATGATGTTGTTTCGGCCGTAAATATGCCCGACCATTTCTTTCAGGCTGACTTTTCGGCTGAAATAGGCCAGGTTCGGGCCCGGGCAAACGGATACTCCGGAACCTTCGACCTTGTGATTCAGGTCGTTAACCAGAAGCGAGGTCGTTCCCAGTCCCATGCAGATACAGGATTTCTCAACAATCTGGTCGTAGCGCAACCGGTACTCAGCAGGGTCGAGATTCATCGTGTCAAGCTGTCTGATCTTCAGCGCCTGATATTCACGTGAGGCTGTACAGATGGGCTTCTCAGTAAATTCAGTGTCCAAACATGCATATCGCTTGGGGCAAGGGCTGCCTGGTTCCCCAAGATGGATCCGCTCCTCTTTTTCCACGTCTTTGGTATTACCCTTCATCGAATAGAAAGGGACACCCAGCGGAGAGATCCCGCTCAGGTACAGATCCTCCTCCGTTGTGTTGCAAAGTTGTTCCCTTGTTTCCTCATCCATGGCAACGGCCTCAGGTACCAGCAGGAAAGGGCTGCCCCAGCCTACTGAATCGAGGTTGTAATAATTCATCAGGAATTCTTGTTCTTCAGCGGTTCCAACACCTCCCTGAGCAGTGATTCGGATTTCCGGTGAAACCACCGGTATAGCCCTATTTTTTGCTAACAAGGCAGATGACCAAAGCGAATAGACCTCTTTGGCCAGTTCTTTTTTCGAATTCTTAAAGGCTTCCAGTATCGGGCCCAGTAAAGAGCCATCGGTAGCAAAAGCATGTCCGCCGCAGTTCAGTCCCGATTCAACCCGGTACTCCGAAACCCAGAGCCCCTTCTTTGCCAGAAACTTACCCTGAATAATCGCTGAACGGTAATCGCTGACTTTCAAAATGATCTTCTTCCTGATATACCCACTTTGATCCGGATAGAAATCGTCGAAATTTTCAAGGTATGCATACAACCGGGGATTCATCCCGGCAGAAAGAACGACCGAGGATTCAAGATTGCTCTCAGCAAAACCACGAAGGGCAGCATGCGCATCATTATACTCCTGCGAAAGAATCTCGCCCTGAAAGTAATTCTGTTTATCGAGCTTGGTCATGATGTTAACATCGATCGAACCCGGTTTCAGCCGGTTTTTGGCCCACTGCAATACTCTGGATGCTGACGGTTTTCCAGCCATCAGTATATTGAATTCGCGCTTGATCGTTGAAAAATCAGGGAGCATTTCGATATATTCCTGAAACTCCCCTTTTTTCTCTAAAACTGATTTTTTCAAAATCTCGAACTTATCGCGTACGATCCGGTCAACCAGGTTCAGGTAAGATGTTATCCGTAAAGCTCTGTAATCTTTGATCCGCCGGGAGATTGGCTCAAAAGTGAGATGGAGCTGGCGGCTGTAGAATTCCCTCATCTTCTCAATCAGGATATCGTCAACTAGTGAAATCACGGATGAAATGCCATAGGGAGCGACCCGCACCGCTGTATCTATTGAATAGCCGATGCCCATGACCGGTATATGGAAGGTATGAGGATTACCTAAGTGGTTCATTATTAAAACTTTTATTAATTCGGGGGCAAGTTACGGTTTAATGGGGTGCAAAAACCAAAAGAGGTTCAAATATGGCTGCGGGGCCATTTTTTATATCTTTGAAGTTAAGACAAACTAGGAGTAAAAGTAATGAAACCCGGAGATTTTGATGTTAAGGAACTGGGAAAGGCTGGTATCCGGTCGCCACTGAACGATACTACAAGGACCAAACCCACTTTCGGATTTGTCACCGACAAGGATCGGGTTTTGTATGACACCTCGCTCTCGGGTTTTGAAAAAGCCCGGATGAAAAGTGAACAGCCCTTGTCCTTTGAGAAAGCAGGGCCCCGTGATTTTCTTTATTTCCAGCCGGCCAAAACAAAAGTAGGTATCGTTACCTGCGGGGGTCTTTGCCCGGGGCTGAACAATGTGATACGGAGTCTTGTCATGGGCCTTCATTACCGCTACGGTGTCAAGAATGTGATAGGTTTTCAGTATGGTTACGAAGGTCTTAATCCCGATTATGATCACCCGGTCATCGATCTGACTCCTCAGGTTGTTAACCCGATCCATCATATCGGCGGGACTATCCTCGGTACTTCCCGCGGTAATCAGAGTGTCCCGAAAATGGTGGACACCCTCGAGATGATGAACATCAACGTGCTCTTCTGCATCGGCGGTGACGGTACCCTTCGCGGAGCTCATGCGATCCATGAGGAAATCGTTAAAAGGGGGCTCAAAATTGCCGTTGCGGGCATTCCGAAAACCATTGACAATGACATCAACCTGATTGACAGGTCCTTTGGTTTTGAAACAGCCTTTACCATTGCCAATGAAGTAATCAGCAATGCCCACAACGAAGCATCGGGAGCCTATAACGGGATTGCGCTGGTCAAGCTGATGGGCCGGAATTCCGGTTTCATTGCAGCTCATGCCGCCTTGTCTATCCAGGAGGTCAACTTCGTCCTGGTTCCCGAAATGGAATTCTCGCTGGAAGGACCAAACGGGTTCATTGAAGTCCTGCGTCAACGGTTAGCAGAAAGGCACCATGCCCTGATTGTTGTCGCCGAAGGAGCCGGACAGAATTTTTTTGCCAATGAAAAGCAGGAAAAAGATGCATCCGGAAATGTTAAACTGAAGGATATCGGCCTTTACCTGAAAAGCAAGATCTCGGAGGCCTACAAAAGCACCGGTTTCCCCTTCTCGTTACGTTATATTGATCCGAGCTATATTATCCGCAGTTCTCCCGCCAATGCGAACGACAGCAAATTCTGCAGCCTCCTCGCCCTGAATGCCGTTCATGCCGTGATGGCTGGAAAGACCGATTTTGTGGTCGGTCACTGGAATAATGAATTCACCCTGATCCCGATCCCGATAACCGTTAGCAAACGGCAGAAAATCGACATTAACGGAGAGCTCTGGTGGAACGTGCTGGAAGCCACGGGGCAGCCGGGAATGCAGTAATGGGCACGAGGGCATACGGGCATACGGGCTTGCGGGCTTACGGAAAATTAGTTTTTAATCAGCTTGAAAACCTGTACTTTACCATCCGTTACGATCCGGGCGAAGTATATCCCCGGAGCTAAACTTGTTACCGGCAATTGGATTTCGGTTCCGGAGGGTAAACCGGTATATCCTGTTTGAACTTTTCCTGTACTATCCAGAATTTCAATACTGATATTTGATCCCGGAAAATTCGGTAATGCGATGGTTATCTGATCGGTGATGGGATTGGGATAGATTCGGATGTCTGTTACAGTTATCAGATCATCCTTTCCGGAGAAGCGAGGTTTCCAATAGAAGTCTCTTCTCATATTGGGCAGTGAATCGGGCTGATCCATTGAGGAATAGTTGGAAAAAGACTTGAGTAATCCATTGTCATCGTAGGTAAACGTGCACCTTCCCCTCAGGTCAGTGTCAAGCCGGCTAAAACCATGGTTACGGCCCTGATTTTTTACATATAAATTACCGTTGGTATCCCGGTGGAATTCCTCGATCACGACCGGCTGTCCGCTTTCGTTCATGACTTCCCGGAGATAATAGTTTTCCATCCAAACGTTATCCTGAAAAAGATGACCGGTTTGCACCGTTTCCAGGCCGTCATCCGAATAGGAATACAGAAGTTTGGTCAGCGTAACCGAGCCGGACTCCGCATAGGTGGTTGTTATCTTTCGTGAAAGCCGGTCCCGGGTTCCATACTGATAATCAATCAATTTCTCAGTAAACCAGGAATTGGTTTCCGGCATCCAGGTCAGGGATCTTTCTTCCGACAACCTGCCAAACGAATCATAGGAGTACGAAACTCTTTGTTGCGGTATCAGTGGCTCACCTTTAATTCCCGAATAACCGGATCGATCCGTCAATTTTCGTTCATCATCATAAACATAGGCAACAGAATCATAGTTTCCTGGTAATATTGTTTTATCGCAATCGAGTCTGGAGGTTTCCCAAAGGAGGTCTCCATCATCAGAGTAAGCCAGTTCATAATAATCACCACACACCAGTGAAGCAGAATCGTAAACCAACAAATCGTGATAAACCATCTGCCCGCAAGAATTATAGAGTTTGTTTTCAATGTAAGGCCATTTATTATTCCAACGTTTTACTTGGAGGATACGGCCTTCGTTATCGAAGGTGTATTCATTCCTGGGAACATACACAAAATCAATGAGGGTTGTTGAATAGCTTACTGTCATTTTAAACGGGGATGTCCAATCACAGAATTCGTGATCCCAAGCATCAAGTCGGCCAAAGGAGCGTAAAACATAGGTTGTTGAGTGATCTAAAGACCAATCTCCCTGTATCGGTGAAGGATTCATCAATTCCGGTCTTTCCCGCCAGGGCATACTGGTATCGCCATAGGTAAGCCGCCAGAAGCTTTGCACCTGAGCATTAAGCGATACACAAGATCCCGCAAGAAGCAGGATTACTGAAAAAAAGAAGCGCGACATGATCCCGGTATATTAGGTTTGCACTCAACCGGGGGGACGATTATAGACGGTGAGATAAATAAAGGTAAGACCTTTCTGGGAAAACTCCAAGAAAAATATTACGCGTGGCGGGCTATGGGCTTGCGGGCGATCGGGTGTGGGTGTCTGTGTGAGTGTGGGTGTGGGTGTGAAACAACAGCCCCCTCCCTGGTTTCAGGGAGGGGGTTGGGGGACTCGGGTGTGGGTGTCGGTGTGGGTGTGAGTGTGTCACGCGTCACGCATCACGCATCACGGTGCTTCCGTCACTTGTCACTCATCACTCATCACTTAAGCGGCGCGCGCTTCTTCTCCCATCTCTTCATCAGCCTGAACGAGTCGAATCCCAGGGAGTTGCCGGTTGAACGGGCGTCAGCGCCCACCTGCTCAAAGCGGATGGTATGCTTGCCCGGTTTCAGCGCTGTACTACCCAGATAGTAGTCGTACACATCCAGCTTTTCGGAATAGAAATTCAGAATCCTTGCTTCTGCCTTGGGATCATTAAAGTCAAAATCAATGGTCATGGGCACCCTGGTAATGAGCTTACCGTCGATGAACAGTTTGTATCTGCCGTAATCAGATGCATGACTCATCTTCAGCAGGATACCCTGGTACTCTTCTTTTTCGATATTGAAATCGGCTTCCATCCACGCATTGTTCGTCGAAGGGGTAAAAAGGATCTGTACATAGTCTGTAAAATAAAAACCGTCCTCCAGCCTGACTTCTCCAGCGGAGTGGCGCACAGAGGCAATCATATCTTTTGCCCCGATCACGTTTTCCAGGTTGGGCAGGACACGCTCTTCAAATGGCGGAATTGTTGCAAAGCGCTTGGGCTGCCCCTGCTGATACCAGAAAGCCACTGAAGCCATATCGTCCTCCCTTTCCACATGGCCGGCAACTTTACCCGTTGTTGTTTCATCGGCAGTCATCCAACCGGTATGCTCAATCTCAAAACGGAAGGATTTGTTAAACCTCAGGGGATCCTGAACATGCCAGCGGTACAGGGTATATTTTGCTCCAAGGTCCTCTTCTCCCTTACTCATATAGGAACACCCGGAATAGAAGTTGAGATTCTCTAAAAATCCCCAGGCACTCAGGTAGTAGTCTTCGGTTCCGGTTCCCCAGGTTGATGGCTCGGTTTCCCCGTCGACATAATATTTCACATCGCCTTCACCGAACCAATACGGGCTCCGGGAGCGTACCGACATGACTGTTCCGACATAATGTCCTTTGCCTTCAATATCGGCAACCAGGTAATCATGACCAGTCTCTTCAGGAAATTCCTGCCTGTATTGGGCGCAGAAGTAAGCCGTATTCTTGGGAAGCCTTTTCAGCTCGGTATAATCAGTCTGATAATAGAAGCTCCTTGATGCCTTTTTCCCGTCATTGGTGACGGTTATTTTAGCTGCCTTCCGGAAAGGCATGGGCCAGTAACAGTTATAACCGTCGCCCCCCTCAACCAGGACCATCGCTGATTTAACTTCTTTGCGAAGCCCGAATCCGGATGCAAAAAAATCGCCTATCGGGGCTTCAACTGCCGGCTCGGAGGCATTATCCCAGTACATCCTGATGATCAGTTCAGCCGGGGTAGCTGAGCCGGCTTTATCGATCCAGTTGGGTATGGCCTCGTTGAAAGTCGGCCAGATATGGTTGATGATTCCGGTGCCCTGAACATCAAACAACACGGCCGTTTCACCGGGTTTGATGGATCCCAGCCTGTCGGCATTGCTGAAACCGGGTGCATGCGAGGAAACGGCCCTCGACCGCCCTTCCTTGACAGCAGCCAGGCCAATATCAGGATTAGTATTGGTGGTGCAGGAAAAGAGCATCAGCATCAGGGCTGATGACAACAAGATTGATAAAGGATTTTTCATGGGTATTAGATTTCAGATTTCGGGTATCAGGTTAATCTTTGAGAAATAGTTTAAAAGTTTCGATGGCGTGGTGGCCAATTTTTGTTTGAAATGATTGGCCGGAGACCGGCATGGGTTTTCCTTCCTCTTCAATGATATTGGTGTGTTCTCCGCCGGTAAGCGGGAAAAAGGTATTGAGTTTTACCTCGCTGTCTTTTCCTTCGATATCATACAGCCTGACAATCAAGCTGTTGTCGTCCTCGCATTTTTTAATTGTACTGATGAGAACATTGTTCTGTGAAACCGAAAAGAAACTCTTTTCTGCCGGCAGGAAGGTTTCCCGTCCGGGCTTTTGCCCGGCAATTGCGATCAACGGATTGTTGGCCTGCATTCCGAAATGGTATCCGTTTTGCCAGCCGGGCTGATGTGACAATACGGAAAATGAATACTGATGATCGCCGGGCTGAAGATACCAGTTGCCTTTCCAATGGCAGCTTTTCCTCGAAGCCAGCAGGATCGGTTGCAGTATGGGGTTATTGACCGGGCTGGATGTAGGATCGACCCAGTCACATACGGCCACGCTTGAACTCATGGTTACGCCGAACTGACCGTCGCTGGCTGTGATGAAGTTCTGAACTTCCCGGGGCCGAGCCTCTTTGCAGTCCTGATCATAGTCCAGATTTTCATAAGTAAATCCGGCCGCACCTTCCATTTCGCTCTTGCCCACTTCCACAACGCCCATCGGAACTTCATAAGCGATATCGGCTTTCGTCATATTGACCGGCAAAGCCATCCTGAATTCCCGCGATTTGGTTCCGTCCCAGTTTAACAGCGAGATTTCACAATCGATCCGTTTCAGATCGTGGTATATCACGATTTTTTGCTCCACCGTGCAGGTTTCCAATTTCTGCTCAAGGGTATAGACCGTACATACGGGACCCGAGAGCTCTTTACTCAGAATCCATCGGGGTGAATGTTTGCTCAGCTGATCGAAACCTTCCATCGTAGGCTGTTGGACCCGGCTGAATTCACCCGCGCCGTTTCCGACCGACTGCATGGTGAAAACCTCACCACCAAGGAATTTCCCGGTCTCCAGGATCTCCTGCCCGAGCTGCTTATCGTAAATACTCTTTATTCCGCCTTCAGCCAGCTTAATGGCATAGAACCTGTTCTCGAATCCGGAATCCGAAATCGTGACTGTTTTAGGATTAACCTGTTTGGATTTCCCTCTTTTCAGATAGTACGTTTTATATCCGACCGAAGGCACGTTTTCAGCGATGAACTGAATTTTTTTCTGGTTTTGTTCCGATTTACCGACCTGGATTGCAACAACCTGACCCTTTGTGTCTTCCAGATGAAATTCATCAAAAGGAACACTCATGCTGACCGTTACCGGATCAGTCCGGGACCACGACAGGGCATTGAACACCACAATCGGAACTGCGTCACTTTTCCCGGTTTTGATCCGGGCCGCAATGTTCTGCAGCGACCGTTTGAGGATTTCATCACCCTTATCACGGGCAAAGACCAGTTTCGTTTTGAACACTTCATCGGTAACATCACCGTTCTCACCACCCCAGCCATGATCATCATAGATCGAAGCCTGCCAGGCAGTTCCCAACTCGTAAGCGGGGTAATTATTAAAGCTGCCTGCCAGGATTGCATCGATCGTAGAGAAAGTTTCGGCAGCCGGCAGGAGAATCCCTGCCTCACGTTTGGCCGATATGGCTTTATGGTGTGTCGGGCCATGGATGTAAAGCCATACATTCGGCCGTTCGCCGACTATCTTTCTAAATGAAGGGGAATTGGCCGACACGGCATCAAAGAATACTGCCGGCGAAGAATATTTCAGAGTCGGCGGAGTGAATTCCTTCGACAACCCCAGACCAACTATTGCTGTACGGTTGCTTTCCCAATCTGCAATCTGTTTATCATAATCGGCTGGCGGGATATAATCGGCTGAATGAAGGAAAGCATAATGAGCCGGAATATTCCGTGCAGCGTAGTCTTTTGACCATTTATCGGTATAGTTCTTCACTTTTTGGCTATTCATAGCATAAGTGCTATCGAGGATCCTGTCACTTATCATGTTGCAATAGTGGCCCATCGACCAGGTAAGTACGGTGCTGCCATCCGGGCTTCCCCAGTTAAACAGTCCTTCCTGATGCCGGCTGATGAGCAGATAAGGGATGCCGGCTTTGGAAAGGATCTGCGGCATCTGCATGGTTCGTCCGGGAACATCGGCATTGTACGCAACTTTTGCTGATGTACCTGGTATCATTTTGGATATCAGTTTTTTACCATAATAGACTTCCCTCACCAGTTGCTCTCCGGAGAGCAATGCTTCATAAGGCTGATTATAGGTCGCTCCCCAGTCGAACTGGCCGTTGGTGGTCAGCCGGCTGATTTCAGCCATCTTCTCAGGATGCCGGTCAAGATATTCGAGCAGATAAAGCACGTTTTCCATGCAAAAAGTCACATCCGGCCGCTCGCTCATCTTCTTCAATGCCGGTGTAATGCTTGCATGATCCCTGCGAGCAATCGTTTCCGAGGGCGTATCAAACCAGGCAATGTCATTGTGGCTGGAAGCGATCACATGGATCGTTCCTCCGGCAAAATATCCCCAGTTTAAAGGCTTGGAAGTTTTAACAGTATCCGGGTTCTGTGCAGGTGACTCTGAGCCAAAGGCCAGTAGCAGGCAGCACACAAAAAGTGATTTTATCTGGTTATTCATTTTTCTGATAGTATTACCCGTTGTTTAAAGTGATCTGAATGATTCCTGATGTTTTCATTTTAATCGAAAATATCAAATCCATCACTCGTCACTCGTCACTAATCACTTTCCTACCGCCCTCCCCCATGCATCCGTGCCTCCCACCACCGGCATCACCAGGGAGGTTCCGTCGAGATCCACAGTCAGTTCAGTGCCTGGTTCCGGCCAAAGCGTAAAATCGCGGTCGCTGGAGAAGATCATGAGCCCGATCTGCTTGCCGGCCGGGATGATCTGGTCATCGGGCTGAAGGTTGAATGTGATCTCATAGAATTTCCCGGGTTTCAGCGGTTCGCTTTTAGTGAGCGACCGGTAATTCTGCGGATCGGCCCAGCCGCGGTTGATGATGTTATCCGTGATTTTTCCTTCCCGGTTGTTGGTCCAGGGAAGGGCAACCATCCATACAGAGAGGTTTGCAGCCGGTTTGCTGCAGGCGAGCCGGATGGTGATGGTTGAAATGCCCGACAGGTGAACCGGCTCCTTCAGGACCGGAGTCAGATAGAGTAGCCTGTGGTTGGTCCATTCAGCCTGAGCCAGCACGGAACCACTGAAGGAAACATTATCGACAAGAGTTTCTTTACCCTGGTCAGCCTTCCGTTCGGTCACCAGTGTACCGGTCTTCGGAGCTCCGGCAGTCAGGTAAAAACTGACCGGCCTGGCTTCAGGATTCGGATAATCTGCATAAGGGGTGGGTTGGTCGTTTTTATCGTTTTCCCTGACGATCCAGGCTTTCGGCCCTTCGAGGGCATCATTTTCGACGCCATGAAGGAAATGGGCAAACCATTTGTTCATCATCCCGAACGGAGGCTCTCCGCCATGACCTCCCTGGTGATAATAAATCTTACAAGGCAAGCCCTTGGCTCTAACTGCATCGTAAATCCGGTAGCTATGCTCCGGAACCACGTTCCAGTCATTGAAACCATGTGCCATCAGCAGTGCTGCCTTCATCGGGCCCAGGTCATTCAGATAATCCCGTCCGGCCCAGAAGTCGTTGTAATCCCCGTTAACACGATCGTGGTGGCCGACCATCTCCTTGTCCCGGATGACCGAATCGCACCACGCACAATGTTCCGGGTTGCTGTGGATAAAATCATACAATACATCGATATCCTCCCCGAGCCAGCCTCCGGGATGCCGTATCAGACCGTTGGTCCGGTAGTAGTGGTAATAGGAAGTATTAGGAGAAACAGGAATGATCACTTCCAGGCCATCGACACCGGTTGTTGCAGCAGCCAGGGGCAGTGTTCCGTTGTAAGAAGTGCCGGTCATACCCACCTTGCCGGTTGTCCAGTAGGCTTTTACCTCTTCATTCCCTTCCGGGGTGGTATAACCTTTCGCACGGCCGTTCAGCCAGTCGATAACGGCTTTTGGCGCCAGGGATTCGTTATCGCCGCCGACGGTAGGACAACCCTGCGAGAGCCCTGTTCCAGGCGATGATGAATGTACCACGATGTAACCCCGGGGAACCCATTGTTCAACAAAGTCTTTTGAAATGACCGGACGGTTGATGCGAATTTTGATCGGAGGGAACCGTTTTCTCGGCTGGGGCTGGTTATTCAGTTCCTGCCTCGGATTCCAGAAATACTGCAGATCGCCGGTTCCGGTTCCCGCGAAGTAGGGACTCGACTCATAGATTACCGGGAGTTTTAGTCCCTCCGTTTCGGTTTGTTTCGGACGGGTTACATCGACATGCATGCGATCCATTTTGCCGTCCCCATCCGAATCGAATTCCGTTTCAACCCAGAGATCATGGACGATCCAGTTTGCGGGATCCTGAAATTCCGGAACGATCTGTGTCATCCCGTCAACAAAAACAGGAGCGGCTTTTTTTTGCGCCTGCATACCTTGAGATGACAAAAAGAAAACCGTTGTGGTGATTACCAGAGTGTTAAGAAGTTTATGCATATTATCCGGAGCTATATTGGGCCTTTGAATATATTGAGAATTTAATGGTTAAAAAAACCTTATCCTATTAAATCACACCAGACCGGAGCTAATGGGGAGATCCGGACGTACCATTTATGTAAGTTTGTGTAAAAAGCCAGGGTGACTGGTGCCTGGAAAAAATATCAAGCTATGAAATCAGAGCACAAAAAGGCCAAAACCATTTTCCCCGTACTGGATCTGTTACGGGAACGCTGGAGTCCGAGGAGTTTTACCCCTGATCCGATATCTGAAATCCAGATGAATACCTTACTGGAAGCGGCATCCTGGTCGTTCAGCGCCAGCAACCTGCAGCCCTGGTATTATTATTATAGTCAGTGCGGTACTCACGGTTTTGATACCATTTTGAACTGCCTCGTTCCGGCTAACCAGGTATGGGCGAAGAATGCCGCGGTGCTGATGGTCAGCCTGGCCAAAAAGGAAAGGGAACCGGGGAAACCGAATATCTGGTCAAAACATGACCTGGGTGCAGCCAACATGTTGATGATCCTGCAAGCCCTATCAATGAACATTTACGGCCATCTGATGGGCGGTTTCGATCAGGCGAAAATCATTGAAGCTATCGGAATCGATATTTCTGTTTATGAGCCGGTTGCGTGCATAGCCTTAGGATACCGCGGAGATCCGGAAAAGCTGGACTCTCCGTTCAGGGAGCGGGAACTCGAGGTCCGGACACGGAAGCCCATCGCTGAAATTTTAAAAAAACTTTAAGTATTGCACGTACTTTTATAAAAAACAGTTATGACTGAAATTTCACTGATCGGTTTTGCCCAGGCCCTGTTCATACTCTCGTTGCTGGGGATCCGGAAGAATAAATCATTGAGCGACTACCTGCTTCTTATTTTCATTCTCCTGATCGGCATGAAGCTGTTCAGCCTGGCTGCGGATTATAAAGGCTGGGAATCGTTAAACAGTTTTACTACCGTCGGGGATGTTTTCTACTGGTGCCTGCTGGGTCCGCTGCTGTTCACTTTCGTCAGCACCACCCTCCGGGGATCAAAGAGGTTGAAATGGACCGATTTAATTCACCTCCTGCCCCTACTGCTGGTTTTCACTGCGTTTTCGGATTTCCTGTTCAATCACATGGGTGAGGGATCCTTGGGTAAGTATCTGAATAACAACCCTGGTTTTTTTACTAAAGCCGGATATTACATTTTCATTTTTGTCTCGCCGGTATATTTTGTGGCCGCACTGGTTTTACTGACCCGGCACAGGCGGAAGATCAGTTCCTTTTTTTCGAATACCCGGAAGGTTGACCTTGGCTGGCTTTATTACGTAACAATCGGATTCGGCGCCTATCTGATCATCGGCCTGATCAGTATGATGCTTCGCAAATTTTTCAACCTGACTTTACCCTTCAGTATTTATAGTTACACTCCTGCGATCCTGGTCGCTTACCTTTTCGGGTTAGGGTATATCGGGATCCTCCGCTTACCGCAGTTTGGAGATTATCACAATTTCATCAAAGATTCCGAATCCGGCAAGGGCGGCAGCGAACCCCTGCCGGCCACCGACAGATACCGGAAATCAGGCCTTACTGAACAAGAGGCGGATGAATTGATCCGGCAGCTGAATGAATACATGGTGGAGAACAAACCCTACCTCGACGAAAACCTGAATCTCAAATCATTGGCCGAAGCTATTGGCACCAGCACCCATAAACTGTCGCAGGTCCTGAATGACCAGATGGGTCTCACTTTCTTTGAATTCATCAACAAGTTCCGGATTGAAGAGGTGAAAAAACGGCTCAGCGACTCGACCAACCAGCAATATACTCTTCAGGCCATTGCCTTTGACAGCGGATTTTGCTCAAAATCAACCTTTTACACAACTTTTCGGAAAAATACCGGGATGACTCCGGGAGATTATCTGAAGCAAAAGGAACTCAGTAACTAGGCTTACATCCCTGGATTATTGCGGTCTTCACCATCCGGCAAAATCTGCATGGCGGACCGGTCGGTGCGCGGGCAGGCTTTCACGCAGAGTCCGCAACCGGTACACTCATCAGTTAAAATAAAAGCCTGATTAACGGTAACAGGATCACCCCTGAAATCGATCATTTCAGCCTGACGGAAGGAGATGGCCTTTCCCGGGACCGGGCAGGACTCATAGCAGGCAGTGCAATTAAATCCATCGGCATAAGTATAACACAGGTTCTTATCCAGGACTGCGGTACCGATTTTAAGCTTCTGCTTCTCTTTCAGGCTAAGCTTCCGGATCGCCCCGCTGGGACAAACATAAGTGCAATTGACGCATTCCCAGTTACATCCGCCGGATTCTCCTGAGCAGACCGGTGTCCATAAAGTTTCGATGCCCTCATCGATATCTGCGGTTTTGATAAATCCGGTAGGACAGCTTTGCATGCACTGACCGCATCGTGTACAGCGATCAAGAAATTCAGGCTCGGCAAGCGAACCCGGAGGCCTGACCAGCGTTGTGCGCCGGATTGCAGTTTTAGCAAGCGTAAGCCTGGGCAACAACGCCCAGGCGGCCGACACTGCCAATGTAGTAATCACCACCCTTCTTTTAGGCAAATATTTCACCTCAAGTACTTTGTCACTTCGCTGACGCTTTAATTTTAAAGCACCTTCCGGACAGGCATTCGCGCAATTCATACATAACAAACACTCCGACGAAGCATGCTCTTGAGGCAGGTCCATACCGGCAGGACATGAATAAGAACACTTCCCGCAACCTGTGCAGGACGGTTGTGGAATCCATCGGAACAGGCGGAATCTGGCGACCAAACCATACAGGGCTCCCAGCGGGCAAAGCACCCTGCAAAAAAAACGGTGTCGCCTGATATTCAGCAAAATAATTCCAATAAAAATCAGCAGTAGGATCGGATTATACAGGCCGGCCAGGCTTCGGGTCAACAAAGACAGCGGATCGAGCCAGCCGGCCAGGTTCAATTCGAGAACCGGAAAAAGAATCACCGGGATGAAGACCACATATTTGACCGCCCATAAAGAACCTCCCGTCACAGTGTTGCCTGTCTTCCTGAATGGTTTCATCAGGAAGGACATAAAATGCTGCAAGGAACCCATCGGGCATATCCAGCCACAGAAAAAGCGGCCGAATACCAGGGTCAGGACGAGAGGAATGAGGGACAATGCCAGCAGACTGATCCATTTATGAGTAGTTGTGACCAAGATCAGATACTGCAGTGGATCTATCAGGAGGAATGGCTTTGATAATGTGCCAGGCTCCGTTTGATCCTGCGGCCAGAAAAAGAGGATCAGGAACAAGCCCATAAAAAGTAGTTGCGACGCTATCCGCAACCGGCGAAGTTTCTGATAATTCATCCCGGGTGATTCAGTTCGTTAGGCTTTTATCAAATTAGTTAGTGCAAGACGGGCATTTCTCCTGAAGTAATTAAAATCAGCAACCGACGGATATTTTTTGAGTTTCTCCTGAATCTGTTTCTGCAGGGTTTCATCTTTCGACTGACCCAGGATCAGATCCGTTTCTTCTTCCGTCAGGACAGCCAGGTTCTCAACCTGGTTGTTATACGGTTTATTGGCAGGACAATCCCATTGACATTTCGTGCATCCCACCAAGGCATGATGTGCACTTGCAGGAATCCAATCCGGAAATGCATCGGGCAATTCATTATAGAGCGTCAGACAATGATCGACATCGATCACGAATTCCTCATCACGGATGCACTTGATGGGGCACGCCTTTTTACAGATCGAGCACCCCTTGCAATACCGCATGGTTTTGAAAGGTCCCCATTGGTCTTCCATTTCCTGATCGGTATAAAATCCCAGCAACTGATGATAGCTGCCAAATTCCTTCACAAATGATATATTATTCAGGCCATATTCGGCCAGACCGCTTCTGACGGCGGAAGTCTTCAAAGGCAGTTTCGACCATTCGAGTACAACATCACGGCCATTGAAGACATCCTTTTTTAAAAATTCCTTAGCCTGATCGATTGAAAAGCCGTCATCCCAGTACCCGGAAGGGATGATCATGATAATATCCTTTCCCTTTACCCTGAAAGTGACTGAAGCCATCCCATGCTTCCGTGCAACAATGATAGCTGACCTGGCATTTGCAAGAATTTTACCGGGGTCAAATCCAAAGGCGGTGTATGACAGGAAGGTTGCATTTGAACCCATCTTTTTGTCTTTTTTCAATCCTTCAAACCAATCACGTATCTCCTCTACGTGCTTAACTGAAAAGGAACTATACCGGTATGTAAAGCCCGGATTCCCGAAGGCAGTGGATCCGGCAACCAGTTTTCCGAGCGGAGAGGATGCGGCAATAGCAAAAAAGGTTGAGCCGATAGCTGCTTTCCTGAGAAATTCCCTCCTTGAACATTCTGATGAAATAGTTTGTAATTTCATATAATGGTCAGATGATTTTGGCAACAATAGTATCCAGCAGCAGCCAATTGGCAGTTTTTTCCGATCGGCAAGGACATATTTCACGCATCGGCCCTTCAGGTTTTCCACCGAAACAGCAAACCTCTTACCGAATCAGTTTTGTTTTTTTATCAGCCATTGTTGACTTTTGAAATCAAAACTGTTATCAAATGAAGACTTCAAAGCTGATCTTGATTTTGCTGCTTTCCTGGCAAGCTATGGCAGCCCGGGATTTTCCGGCATACCATGCGGTTATTTCAAGCACCCGTACCTACATGGATGTCAGCCGGAATACCCAATCGGATTACTGGTTCACTAAGGATAAAACGTATATTTCGAACGGCCGGGTCATCACCATCGAAAGGAAGGACCTGGGAGTGGTTTATACCCTGATCGTCCGGAGCAACGAATATTATATTGATACCATAAAACCTGAAAAGACTCAGGAAAAAACAACTGAAGAGATTGATTTCCGGTATGTCGGAGTGGACAGGATGGTATCGGATTATGACTGGGTCGTAGGGAAAAAGTCGAAGAATGATCAGTCCGGGTTATTCAAGGCTGATCACTATACAGCAGACGGGGATGCTGATTTCGATCAGGTAGCCCTGGAGTTCTGGCTGGCAAAACCGGGTAACCGGGAAATGGCCGGTTTATTCAACAAGCTCATACAGAACAGCATGAGCTACAACAAGACGCGTAAGCCCCTGGTTGACATGCTGAAAAAGGACAAGTACCGTGTACCTGTCAGGATCGTTGAGATGCTTGAGAATCCGATAGCGCCCCCGGCTAAAACCGAGTTCATAGTTGAAAAACTCGAACCGGCCACTGCGCCAGCCAATATCTTTGAATTGCCTGCCGGAGCCAAACAAGCCAAAAAATAACAAACCAAACCGAATACCACTATGCGTACTACAATAATAACAACCGTAATTGCCATCACGCTGATGTTTCCGCACACCTCCGGTGCACAAACCCAATCGGATTACACGTTACCAAAACCCGTGATGATTGAATTGAACCGCCTCGATGAAGCCTATCTTATACTCGATCAGTTTGCCGAAAAGGTATGGACGGGATGGGATGATTATCTGAACTTTCCTTTTCTGATGACTTTCCAGGATGGATTGCGGGTACTGGTCGGGCATCCCAATCCGCCTGAAGGATTTATTCCCTATCCGCAGCTCACGATTCATGATTTATCGGTTTGCATCGACACCTCCAAGCTTAATAATTTCCCTGTCCATCAGCCACTCCAGTGCGGCGGGGGTGTTCTCCCTTATGGCACTGATAAAAACAACCAGCCGGTAACGATTGTCGATCTTAACCTGATCAGCGCCACAGACGATCCGGCCGGTAAAACCGAATACCTGGATGCCGAATATCATATCCTCGTATTTATTCACGAACTCATGCATTGTTACCAGGCCAGGATCATGCCTCAGATGTTTGGAAACCTCAGCCTCAATCCCGATCTGAAGCACGCCCTCTATTCGGAAATAGAAGGATTGGCCCTGCAACGTGCCTTTGAGCAGGATTCACCTGAAAAAGCCATACCGTTTCTGAAGGATTTCTGTGTTGCCCGAAGTTTCAAGTACCAGGGTATGGATGAATCAGAGATAAACCAGGCGCGCTGTGATGAATTCCGCGAAGGAGAAGCCGTTTACTCGGAGGTTACCATCCTGCAAAATATTAAAAACGGATTTAAAAGCAACCTGACAGCAGAGATGGATCCCGGATATCAAAGGTTTAAAGATATCGACCGGTACCTCAATAAATATATAAACCGGCTCAAGGAAAACTCCGGCAAAACCCTGGAGATTTATCAGAAAAACTATGACTACGGATGTTTCGAGGCACTTATGCTTCAGAAATACTTCCCGGAATGGCAGAAGAAGATTGAGGCCGGTTCCTGGCTCGATCCGGTTCTCAGGGAAAGGCTGGAAATATCAAAACAGGATAGTCTTTTATCATTAGAGCGGTTCCGTGATAATTACCAGATTGACGACCTGAAGAACAAACATGAGAAGATCATCAATGGCAGGAACGAAACCTACCGGTCGTTCATTTCGCGCAAAGGCCAGGTCTATGTGATCAACTTCAAACCAATCAAGCAATACCTGCCGGGATTAGCTGACAAAACCAAGCCAACCTACAAACTGGGCCTGATGGAAATGTTTCCTGAAGGAACCGGACCGGTAAAATTCGATGGAATCGTACTTGATATGAAACCGGTACCCACGGAGATCAACCAGCTCTATTACTTCAAGGTTGTGGATACCAATCCTGGAAAATCAAAAAAAAACTATGCTATTGAATATCAATCTCAAAACGAATCAGGCACCTATACAAATGTGACCATCACCACTCCCCTGTTCACTTTAAAGGCTCCCAAAGTGATGATCCGTGAGAGGGGTAACCGGATTAAAATAATCGTCCTTTCACGGGTATGATACACATCACCCGAGCCGCCGGCGTATATCCTGGAAAAACCGGCGGCTCAGGGTAACCGGTTCATGTAATCCTTTCAGGTATACTTTATAGGCCTGATTAAACCAGGGTTCCAGCTTGACAACCTGATCCATGTTGATGATCGTGGAACGGTGTACACGGTTAAAAGTGTTGGGCGGGAGTCTCATCTCCCACTCTTTCATTGGTTTGAGTACAACATGGGATTCGCCGTTATTCAGGAAAACCACCGAATAATCATCCGCAGCTTCGATCTTGATGATATTGCATAACCGGATGAACTGGTATGAGTTGGTCAGCTTGACGAAAATATTGTCCTCTTTATCCAAAGCCTTTATGGGACCGGGAGGTTCGGTTCCTGGCTGAGACAGCCGTTTAAGGGACAAGGCCAACCGTTCTTTGTTGACCGGTTTCAGCAGATAATCCACTGCATTAACCTCGAAAGCCCTGATAGCATACTCATCGTAAGCAGTAACGAAAATAACGTTGGCATTAAAGCCGGCATAAGGGAGCAGATCGAAGCCCGACTCTCCTGGCATCTGGATATCTAGAAAAATGATTTCCGGATCGAGTTTTTCAATCTGATTACGCGCAGATGCAATGGAATCTGCCTCTCCAACAACCGTCACCTCTTCAAATCCAGATAAGACGGCTATCAGATCAGTCCGGGCCAGCGGCTCATCATCAACGATCAGTGCCGTATATATCTTATCCATGAGTGGGATTTTCAATTTTAATGATCACTTTAACGCTGCCAGCATCTTTCTCGATCTCAAACTCATGTTCGCCGGGATACAGGCAGGACAAACGCTCCCTGACATTACGGAGCCCGGTTCCCGTGCCGTGGAGGTTGCTGTCCTCCGGCAACCATTTGCCCGAGTTTGTCACTGAAATTAAAAGGTGCATGCCGGTGAGTTTACAGCGGATCGTGACCTTCAGCGGCATTTCACTGGTTTCCATCCCGTATTTTACGGCGTTTTCAACAATCGGGTGTAGAATGAAACCCGGAATCAGCAAGCTTTTGGCTGATTCATCGACTTCGAAGGATACCTCCATCTTATCTCCGAAACGGACCTGTTCGATCCCGATATAGGTCCGGATAGCCTCAATCTCTTCACCAACTTGTGCAAAGAGATCTGTTTTTCCCCCCAGGGAATACCTCATGAATTCGGAAATCCTGCCGACCATGTCGACAGCCTGCTCGGGATCTTTGCGAATTAATGCGCGCAGGGAACTCAACGTGTTGAAGAGAAAATGCGGATTTACCTGGTAACGAAGCATCTTAAGGCGGGCGTTTTCGGCGAGCAGCAGGGCCTGTTCTGTTTTAAGCTTTTGCTCCAGCCAGTCCTCCCAAAACTTGATAAACAGGTAAACCACGCTCCATGTGATCAGGATCATGCTGGCAATGAATACATTCCAGAAAAAGTCAACCAGATTATTCGCAAATCCGCCATGGGGCTGAAACAAGGTCTCCAGCCATTCTCCGAAAAAGTACCAGCCTATTCCCAGTGCAATCGGGAGGATGAGTCCCAGTATCCAAAAAAGGGGTGATGACTTTTGGGAAGCGAAATACCAATCAATGATCACTTTCAGGATCAGGGTCAGCGGTAATCCTAAAAAACAGAAAAGCAGCGGTTGCAGGTAGACATGCAGGTCGGCAGAGCGGAAGGCTCCATAGTTATACCGGTGGATGATCTCAACATCGAATATGAAGTAAAACGTCCAGATGAACAACTGGGTGGCCCAGAAGATCAATCTCCTGTTCTTTTGTATGCTTAACCGGAAGTCTCTGGTCATAATCACTAAAAATAGCCAGGCGGGAGGAGCCTGCCAAAGGTTTTTCGGTAAAAGGCCGATTTGATAGGTGAATTAAGTGCAAAGCCTGTTGACTAATTATTATTTTTAACAGGATCAATTTAAATCATCCGGCTATGAAAAATCTCTTTGTTTTAACTGCTTTAATGATGATCACTGTCGCTGGTTACAATCAGGCTCCGGTTGTCTCCCCGGTTGCCCTCCCCGACATCAAACAGAATAACAGTAACTATATCGGAAACAAAGAGCCCCTGCTTACTACTCCTTTTATCAGGCTTCCGGCTGGATCGGTCAAACCGCAGGGATGGCTGCTGAAACAACTGGAACTGCAGGCAGAAGGCTATTTTGGCCATCTGGGGGAAATCAGCCAGTACCTTATCAAGAAGAATAACTCCTGGCTGAGCGCGGACGGTTCGGGCGATCACGGCTGGGAGGAAGTACCTTACTGGTTAAAGGGGTACAGCAATCTGGCCTGGATTCTGGGACGAAAGGAGATGATCGCTGAAGCCCAGACCTGGATCGATGCCGTTATCAGGAGCCAGAAAAAAGATGGCTGGTTCGGCCCTGATAAAGGCCGCACCGGGGCCGCAACGGACCTCACGGGCCGCGACGACCTCTGGCCCAACATGATCATGCTCTTTATCCTGCAGGATTATTATTCCTGGTCGAAGGATGAACGGGTGATCACCCTGATGACCCGCTATTTCAATTACCTGAAGGACATCCCGGAGAAAAAATTTCTGATCGGTTACTGGCCTTCCAACCGCGGAGGAGACCTGCTTTACAGTGTTTACTGGTTATATAACCGCACAGGGGATGCGGCTTTGCTGGAGCTTGCCCAGAAAGTGCACCGGAAAACGGTCAATTGGACCGATGGGATCCCCGATTGGCATAACGTGAATATATCGCAGAATTTCGGCGAACCAACCACATTTTACATGCAGAGCAAAGATCCCAAACACCTGAAAGCTTCCGGACGGAATTATGATGAGATCCGGAGGCTGTACGGCCAGGTTCCGGGTGCCATGTTCGGCGGTGACGAAAACTGCCGCGCCGGCTATTCTGATCCGAGGCAGGGAATCGAAACCTGCGGCATTGTGGAAATGATGAAGTCCGCTGAAATCCTTTACACCATCACCGGCGATCCGGTATGGGCCGATCGCTGCGAAGACGTGGCTTTTAATACCTATCCGGCAGCCCTTACGGCCGACATGACCGGTTTGAGGTACCTCACTTCACCAAACCTTGTGCAGTCAGACTCGGCGTCAAAAAGCCCGGGTATTCAAAACAGCGGGCCGATGTTCCTCTATACACCTCACAGGCACCGTTGCTGCCAGCACAATCAGGGGCAGGGCTGGCCCTATTTCACCGAGCATCTCTGGCTTGCCACTTCCGATAATGGTTTGGCTGCCGCACTCTATTCCGGGAATGAGGTGACCGCCAAGGTCGGAAAAGGTATCATCGTTACCATTACGGAAAAGACTAATTATCCGTTCGATGAAAAAATCGAATTTACTGTAAATCCTTCGAAATCAGTACAATTCCCTCTTTATCTGAGGATACCCGGCTGGTGTAAAAAACCGGTGGTCCGGATTAATGATAGAGAATTCCTTATCCGTGAAGTATCGGATCTGATCCGGATTGAGAAAAAATGGGAACAGGGCGATATCGTCAGCCTCACCCTTCCTATGGAAGTCGGCATCAGGACCTGGATGGGAAATAAAAATAGCGTTTCGGTTGATTTCGGCCCACTCACATTTTCATTGAAAATCGACGAGAAGTGGACCCGTGCGGGTGGAACCGACCGGTGGCCAAACTGGGAAGTTTATCCTGCAAGTGCCTGGAATTACGGCTTGGAACTGGATCCGGCAAATGCCGCTAAAACGTTTGAGGTTGTGAAAAAAGAGTATCCGGCCTCAAACATGCCTTTCACCCTTGAAACCGCTCCCATTGAGATCAGGACAACCGGGAAAAGGATTCCCGCCTGGGCCATGGACGAGACTTTCCAGGTAGGTTCACTCCCGGAGAGTCCTGTGACTACGGACCAGCCGGCCGAATCCATATCTCTCGTTCCAATGGGTGCAGCACGCCTGAGGATATCCAGTTTTCCGGTGGTACGGTAACGCCTCACCACCACATCATTGCTCATCTTTATCCACAATTCAAATCCAGAACCATGAAACGCTACCTTCTCCTTCTTCCATTATCCTTCTTCCTTTTCTGCTCAATCGCCCAGGCGCAACCGGTAACCAACATTGTCCTGAGAGGCGACTTCCCTGATCCCACAATCATCCGTGACGGCGATACCTTTTATATGACCAATTCGTCCTATGATTTCTTTCCGGGTCTGCTGATCTGGAAATCCAAGGACCTAAAGCATTGGGAAAGGGTGACACGCGCTCTGAATACAAACGTTGGTGAGGTTTGGGCGCCCGATATGGTTAAATATAAAGACCTGTATTACATCTATTTTCCGACCAATCTGGGCGGAAACTTTGTCATAATCGCAGACCACCCCGAGGGGTCCTGGAGCGAGCCGGTGCATATCGATGTTCAGGGTATCGATCCCGGACATATAGTCACTCCCGATGGCAAACGTTACCTGTTCCTGAGTGGAGGTCGCATGGCTCCCTTGGCTCCGGATGGATTATCGGTAACGGATGAAATGAAAAAGGTATATAATGGCTGGATTTACCCGTTTGATTACGGCGTGGAATGTTTCTGCCTCGAATCCCCAAAAATGCTCTATCGGGAACCCTATTACTATATGACTTCCGCGCAAGGTGGTACCTCCGGTCCGGCGACCTCACACATGGCGGTTTGCGCGAGATCAAAATCACCGGAAGGCCCCTGGGAAAACTCCCCCTACAATCCCGTGATCAAAACCTGGAAAGCATCTGAGCCCTGGGTATCAAAAGGCCACGGGACAGTTTTCTCCGATACCAGTGATCAATGGTATATCGTTTACCATGCTTACCAGAACAGTCATCTGCCGATGGGCCGCAGCACCATGATCGAACCGGTCACATGGACCCAGGATGGATGGTACCAGTCACAGGTCAAAGAGTTGAATTATGAGATTATCGACAATAACCTGATTACTTCGGATGATTTCAGCAAACCGGAGCTCAACCTGCAATGGAGCTTCAGCGGGATTACCATCAGGGAGGATTACAAGATCAAAAACGGTAAACTGACATTCAATACGGAAGAAGATCGTCTCCATGTTTTACATGTGGTACCCGGGACTCCGGACTATGAAGCTTCCGTTTGCATTAAAACCAGTGAAAATGTCGAAGCCGGGCTGATTGTTTATTTCACCGATGACTATTTTGCTGGTCTCGGACTGAAAAACGGAGTCCTGTTCGACCTGTTCAACGGAAGGAAACACTGGGGTCCGGAAGTTAAAAATCCGGATATAAAATTTTTAAAAGTCAAACTTGATCATTACACGCTTTACCTCTCCTACAGCACCGACGGTAAAAAGTGGGAACCCTACGAGATCGCTCTTGAGGTTTCGGGTTACCAGAAAAATGTGCTTGGCGGTTTTTCGAGCCTGAAACTCGGGATCTATGGTACAGGGGAAGGTGCCGTTACCGTTGATGATTTCGTTTTCAAAACATTAATGTAGAGGCACAATCCTTTCCCCTGAACTGCTTACCTTTAGAAAAAAAGTTCATGGGGAAAAGATTATTGTTTTTAGCTGGCCTGGCTCTTAGTGCATCCATCGCCTCAACCGGCCAGGAAACTATTCCATTCAATACAGATAAGTGGGACTTATTTGGCGGCAAAACCGAAGAGATCGGAGGCAGGCAGGCTTATGCCGGTCTCGCTTTATTAAAAGAGGTTCAATTCCGTTCAGGTACGATCGAGTGGGATATCTGGGTAAACGGAAAACGTTCGTATGCCGGGATTGTTTTTCATCAGCAGCCGACGCGTGATTATGAAGAGTTTTATGTCAGGCCGCATAAAGGCAATGGCCTGAATGCGGATGCCTTTCAGTATACACCTGTTTATCATGGAGTTTCATGCTGGCAGCTATACCACGGGGATGGATATACCTCGACTGCCGAAATACCGGTGAACCAGTGGATCCACTTCAAACTGGAAGTAAACGGTTTACGGGCCAGGATCAGCATGGAAGGAGGAACGCCACAGACCATGCTGATCAACCGTCTGGAATTGGGTGAAATCAGCGGCCGTATAGGAGTAAAAGGACCGGCCGACGGGTCGGCCTGGTTCTCCAACTTCCGCTATCAGGAAGTGAAGGTTAACCTTCCGGCACCATTACTGTCATCCCCCGCAATCCCGGGACTGATGCTTGAGTGGGAAATCACGCAACCCATGGTTAACAGCGAGACCGATCCGTACCGGTATTACACCGGATGTGCCGGCCTTACCTGGACACCGGTAACTGCGGAATCAACCGGTTTGGTGCCTCTTGACCGATTCGTCACACGTAATATGCTTCAACCGGGATGGATCTATGCAAGAACCACCGTTAAATCTGAGACGACGGCTGTTCACAGATTTCATCTGGGATACAGCGACTATATCACCGTTTTCATTAACGGAATCCCTGTTTTTACTAGCACGAACGCTTATCTGAGCAGGGATCCCGGTTTTCAGGGGTTGATCGGATTCTTTGACGAGCTTCTGCTCCCGCTGAATCAAGGTGACAATGAAGTCGCCCTCCTTATCGGGGAAGCGTTTGGCGGCTGGGGTTTCATGATGCGTGACGGGGAAGCCGTCGATAGTGATCCCGGACTTGCCTTTGTTTGGGAAATCAAGCATCAGCTCAATTATCCGGAGTCAGCAGTTTATGATCCGGCAACGGGGCTCCTTTATGTTTCGAATTTCCTGCAGGGACAACAGGAGTTTATTTCACAGATTTCTTCCGATGGTAGAATCATTAACCGGGAATGGATCAGAGGGCTAAGCAAACCGACCGGCCTGTGCCTGTCAAAAGGTATGCTTTACGCGGTGGAGCGAACCGGGATCGCCGAGATTGATCCGCAAAAAGGAGAAATCACTAGCCGTATCGTCCTCGAAGGCTGCATCTTCCCGAACGATATAACGGTAAATACTGACGGAGTACTCTTTATCAGCGACAATGAAGCCAACCGGATCTATCAGGTTAAGGATGGATCGGCAATAATCTGGATGGAAGGAGGGGAGCTGAATAAACCCAATGGCTTGCATATCAACGGGGACCAGTTGATTGTCGGTTGTTCAGGGGACCCGTCACTGAAATCCATTGACCTGAAATCCAGGAAGGTTACTTTGCTGGCACAGCTTTATCCGGGTGCCATCATGGACGGGATCCAGCCGATGAAAGACGGCCGTATCCTTTTCAGCGATTTCAACGGGCACCTGTTCATTCTCGATAAACCTGGATCATACCGCGAAATTCTCAACACGACCACTATTCAGGTCAATCTGGCCGATTTCGAGTGGATCGAGGATAATAAAATGCTGATTATCCCAGGCTTGTACAGCAACCGTGTGAGAGCTTACCGGTTGAATCTGTAATTCTAATCAGTTTTAAGGATTTTCAGGATCTCGTCCATCTCAAATCCATGGCCGAGGGCAAACCGGATCAGTTTTTCCCGGCGGACGCGCGGATCGGTTTCCCGGAGAAGGGTTTTGTCCTTTTTTTGCAACAGATCCCGTAAGGTTTCTGTATAAAGGGCCTCTTCAATTCCATCAAGTGCCTGGTTAATAATGGAACCTTGAATTTTCCTGGCTGTGAGCATATACCGGATCTTGATCCTGCCCCATTGATTAAACCTGATCTTATCTCTTAAAAAAGCAATCGTAAATCGTAAATCGTCAATGAATTTTTGTTTGATCAGCTCCTTAATAATGGAATCGCTGTCGGCTTCCAGTATTCCCCAGGTTTTAAGCTTGCCGCGGATATCCGATTCGCAATATTCCTGGCGGGCACAAAGAGCCATCGCTTTACTCAATGCCTGTTTCTTATCCATTGTATGCCCGGATCATCCGGTCTTTACCGTGAATATCCTTTCTCAATTCCACTTTTTTAAAATACGGGTTAAATAAACTCTCCGTTTCCGGTCCCAACCGGTCGTGGATCTCAACATATACCTGTCCGCCTGGTTTCAAATGCTCAATGGCATACTCTGCAATAGCCCGGTAAAAAATCAAAGGATCATCATCCGGGACAAACAAGGCTGAAGCCGGCTCATAATCAACCACGTGGCTGGACATTGCCCCTTTCTCAGCTTCGGGAATGTAGGGAGGGTTGGAGACGATAACATCAAATCGTGCTTGCGGACTTGCGGGCATGGAGTTTACCCCGCGAAAGCGGGGGGCTTGCGGAGAACTGGGTGTGAGTGTGAGTGTGGGTGTGGGTGTGAGAATATCAAAATATGAAATTGATATAATAACCTCATTCAGCACTGCATTCTCCTGGGTTAATGATAGTGCTTCCTGTGCTATATCTGCAGCGGCGATTTCGGCATCAGGCAGACTCTTGGCCAGAGCAATAGCAATTGCTCCGCTTCCACAACCGATATCCAGCATCCGTAAGCCTGCATGCCCGTATGCCCGTATGCCCGTAGGCCCCTTTGATTCAAGGATCCATTCCACCAGTTCCTCCGTCTCTCCCCTGGGAATCAGCACTCCTGGGCGCACTTTTAACTTGAGGCCGCAAAATTCCGTTTCACCCAGGATATACTGGATCGGCTCACGGATCTTTAACCGGGCAATGATACTTCGTATCCGGTTTTCCTGATCAGCGGTAAAAAGGTAATCTTTATCGATCCTGATCCGGATCCAGCTCAGGCCGGTTACCGCTTCGGCAATCAATCTTCCGATAGACTCGTATTCCCTGATGGGATAGAGTTCTCCAAGAGTCTCGCTAAGCATTCTGGGTATATCGGAATAAATCATCGGACATTATCTCGTACCTCTCCAAAGGTAGTAACTTACCGGTGATGAGTGATGAGTGATGAGTGATGAATGATGAGTGATGAATGAGGAATGGCATATCTTCAGTCACCAGTCACTTATCACAAGTCACTTTTCCCTACATTTGCGTTTATGACGATCAGGGACGAAGTTTTCATGCAGCGATGCCTCGATCTGGCCCGGAACGGGCTGGGCAGCACAGCACCCAATCCAATGGTTGGTGCGGTGATCGTTCATGAAGGCCGGATCATCGGGGAAGGTTTTCACCAGGCATGCGGACAGGCTCATGCCGAAGTCAATGCGGTGAACAAGGTCGGCAATCCCGATCTCTTTGAAAAATCGACCCTGTATGTCAATCTCGAGCCTTGCAATCATCAGGGGAGAACTCCTCCATGCACGGAACTGATTCTGCAGAAAAAAATTCCGAAAGTAGTTATCGGCCAGGCCGATCCCAATCCCCTTGTAGCAGGCAGCGGATTATCCCGGCTGCTTGACAAAGGAGTTGAGGTCATCACCGGCGTACTTGAAAAGGAATCCCGGTTCCTGAACAGGCGCTTCAATATGTTCCATGAGCAAAAGCGCCCCTACCTGATCCTGAAATGGGCTCAGACCCGGGATGGATTTGTCGATACGTTGCGCAACGAAACCGGAAAGGAGAGACCAACCTGGATAACTGACGATGTCTGCCGCCGCCTGGTCCATAAATGGCGCTCGGAAGAACCGGCCATCCTCACCGGCTCCAATACCGTTCTGATGGACAATCCGCAATTGAATGTCAGGGCATGGTCCGGAAAGGATCCGGTACGGATTACAATCGACAGACAGGGGAGGATCCCGTTATCCTTTAACCTGCTCGACCAAACGGTCCCTACCCTGATCTATACCTGTACCGATAAGAGCAGTAAACCCAATCTTGAATTTATCCGGATATGCCCTGATGAGCCCGTCTGGCCGCAGGTCTTGGGTGATCTTTACAAGCGTGATATTCAATCAGTACTCATTGAAGGCGGCCCTACCCTTTTCAAAACGCTGATCGATGCGGGTTTATGGGACGAGGTCCGGGTTTTTACCGGTCCCGGCTGGTTAGGGTGTGGGGTGAAGGCGCCGGAATTTCCGTATGCTCCGGCAGCCAGGGAAACAATTGGCAACTCGGAGGTAACGGTGTTCTACCGGACCTAAGGGCATGAGGGCATACGGGCTTACGGGCTTACGGGCTGGAGTTTACCCCGCGAAAGCGGGGGGCTTACGGGCTTACGGAAAGCACTTACTTAACTTCCTGTTCGGCAGCATTCATTTCGGAATTTCGATTTCATACCTTTATAAAAATTGCCATTCCATGAAAGCACTCAAATCTCTCCTTCTCATTTTACTGATCTTTCCCGTCCAGGTTCAGGCACAGACAGATCCCTACCAGGCCAGGCGCGACAAGCTGATCGAAAAAACAGACAAAGGTTTGATCATCGTTGTCAACAACGGAGGCCAGGATTACGTTACGACCACCGGGGAAAACATGAATTTTTATTACCTGACGGGCATTAACATCATTGATGACGTACTTGTCATTGACGGTAAAAAAGGACAATCAACGATCTATAGGAAAACCCGTCCCTGGGGGCCGCCACCAGAAGCTCCGGCAGGGTTTGAACTGAAAACAACCGAGGATTTTGCCAAGGATCTCCCCAGGCTCCTGTACGGCTATGCGGTCCTCTGGATGGAAATGGGGCAGCTGAAGCTCCTCGATCAAGCCGGATTTGGCCTGATGAGACTGGAGACCATCCGGAATATCACTCCGTTGATCAACGGTATGAGGCCGGTTAAAGACGAATTGGAAACTGCAAGGATCCGGAAAGCCGCACAGATCACCGCGATGGGAGTCGTTGAAGCGATGAAAGCATCCGAACCAGGGATGAATGAAAAGGATATCGAACTGATCCTGGATTACACCTGGAAAAAGCTGGGTTCAACCGGTATTGGATTCGGCTCCATAATCGGCAGCGGCCCAAATTCGACGATCATCCATTACGATACCAACACCCGGACCATGCAGACGGGAGATATGCTGGTGACAGACGTGGGTGCTGAATTGGAATATTATACTGCCGATATTACGCGGACTTTCCCCGTCTCGGGAAAATTTACACAGGAACAGAAAGATATCTACAACATCGTTTTACGAGCCCAGAAAGCCGCCATCGAAGCAATGAAACCCGGAAATACGGTGAATGATGTGCATAAAGCAATAACCCGTAACCTGAACCAGGGTCTTTACGAACTTGGACTGATCACCGATACCACCCAGGCCTGGCAGAATTCAATATGGATCATCCATGGATGGGGACACCACATCGGGCTTGCGGTTCATGATGTTTCGGGGCCTTATGTACCTGGTAAACCGGAAGTACTTGAGCCGGGCATGATCTATACCGTCGAGCCGGGCCTGTATTTCCCCGAAAGACATCTGGAAACGGACTACTCGAGAATGCGCGGTTTCACCCAGGAACAGTGGAAAGCTTTTATTGAAAAGGTGGAGCCGATTTTTAAAAAATATGTTAATATAGGTGTCCGTATTGAGGATGATGTTCTGATTACCCCTACCGGCAATGAGGTCATTACCTCCGAGGTGCCGAAGGAAGTAGCAGAGATTGAAGCCCTTATGAAGCAGAAAAGCAAGTTCAATTAGAAAGGCACATTGGCACATTGGCACATTAGCACATTGGCACATTAGCACATTAACTTACCATGAAACCAAACCCACTCTCCCGCAGAAATTTTCTTGGCCGTTGCGCTGTTTGCGCAGCCGGCGTGTCGGCTTATCCGATGATCAGTCAGGCAATGAACTATTACCCGATGCCGATCCTGTCAAGGCCTAAGGTTAAGCCTGTGATCAAAACCATTTTTGCCTATCCTGATCCATCCGGCCCAATCTGGCCCAATATCGGGTATGACTTTGACTCCTGGGTAGCCGGGCAGAAACAGAAATTACTGGCAGGCTGCAAGAATGCAGAATTCAAGTTCATGAACACGATGATCGGCACTGCCGAAGAAACCAAACGGATAGTGAATGAGGATCCGAATGTCGATGGCTATCTTTATTTCCTGGCTGGCTGCATCTGGGGGAACCTTTCGGAAACTCTTGCCGAGAGCGGAAAACCGATGATCATGGTAGATCATTTGTACGCCGGCTCAGGTGAATTCCTGACTGCCTATTCCGCTTCCCGTCGGAAAAAGCTTCCGGTCATTGCGGTTTCTTCATCGGACTTCAATGATGTTCTGAAAGCTGTTTCATACATCGTTACCCTGAAATTGGTCCGGAATTCGACGATGCTCGTAGTCGGCGGTACACCTGATTTGAAACTCCAGGAAGTTTATGGTGTTACGGTCAAGGGAATCGATTTTTCTGAGATCAACAACCGGTACAATGCCGTGCCCGAAAAAGAATATGTGGCTAAAGCAGATGAATGGATCAAACGTTCAAAGAAAGTGGTCGAACCCAAGGTTGATGAGATCCGGAAGTCGGCTGCCATGTACCTGGCCATGGCAGGAGTTATGGAGGACCACAATGCACAGGCTATTACAGTGAACTGTCTGGGAGGAATCTACAGTGAAAAGATGGTCTGCGCCTATCCCTGCATCGGGTTTATGGAACTGGACGATATGGGCTTCGTTGGAGCCTGCGAAGCGGATCAGCGTTCCACGATCACCAAGCTGATCATGTCGTATCAGACCGGCAGGCCCGGATTCATATCGGATCCCGTGATTGACACATCGAAAAATCAAATCATCTATGCCCATTGCGTGGCCCCGAGCAAAGTGTACGGACCTGACGGACCCTATAATCCTTTCCATATCCGGAGCCATTCCGAGGACCGGAAGGGTGCAGCTATCCGGTCACTCATGCCGCTTGGCAGGATGACCACCACTATCGAGTTTGATTATGCCAAGAAGATGGTGATTTTCCATCAGGGTGTTACCGTCGAGAATGTCGACGAGGATATGGCCTGCCGTAGCAAACTTGCAGTGGAAGTGAAAGGTGACGTTTACAAGCTTCTGAACGAATGGGATCAGTGGGGCTGGCACCGGGTGACCTTCTTCGGCGATCTGAAGCATGAGGTGGAGACCCTGGCGATGCTGTACGGCTTTGATATGTTGTACGAAGCATAGCTGTGACTGGTAAATCGTGATGCGATATGCGTGACGCGTAAGGCGTGATGTGTATGCTTTATTCGTGAAACTCAATTATTTTTCCATGAAATCATTTCAAATGCCTTGGCGGATTTTGCTGATTGTCAGCATCCTCTCCGGTAGTGCTTTCAGCCTGACGGCACAATTGACTCCTGATGATTACAAAAAGGCCAGGGAGGTCAATCAGAAATTCGGTGATAAAATGCTGTACGGCAGTATTCGTCCCGAATGGATCGGAAAAACACACAATTTCTGGTATCAGACACGGACTGAGAAGGGGATGGAGTATTTCCTGGTCAACGGCGATGCTGTAAAAAAAACAATGGCTTTTGAGGTGGGCAAACTGGCTGATCAACTCACCAAAGGTGTTGGAAAAACTGCCAATGCAAGCGATTTGCAGCTCCGCCGGCCGGTTTTTTCAGATGACCTGAAAACCGTCTCCTTCGGATATGAGGGTTTTAACTGGAAATATGATATCAGGAAAAATTCCCTGGTAAAAGGGGAAGCATTGCCACAACGGCCGCCCTTTGACCCCCGAAACTGGAGCGAAAGCCGCGATGAGCTGGAAGGCAAGCCCGTGGTTTCTCCGGACAGTATCCGGGAGGCATTCATCCAGGACTTCAATGTCTGGGTAAGTGACCGCGACGGGAAGAATAAAACAAAGCTAAGCAATGATGGTACGGCAGGATTCTTTTATTCATCCTATATGCACTGGTCACCTGATTCCAAAAAACTGGTGGCGATCAAATTCCGGCCGGCAGCCAAGCACATGATCAACTATGTGGAGTCTTCACCGGCTGATCAGGTTCAGCCTAAATATAGTTCCATTGAATACACCAAGCCGGGTGATGAGCTGCCACACCAGGTTCCGACCCTCTTTCTGGTCGATCAGAAGAAACAGTTCTACTCTGATGACCAGTTGTTCAACAAGCAATTTGACATCGGCTGGTTCGAATGGCGCAAAGACAGCCGGGCCTTTATGTTTGAATACAATCAAAGAGGGCACCAGGTTTACCGGGTTCTCGAAATCAATGCAACCGACGGCACGATCCGGACGATAATAGAGGAGACCAGCCCCACTTTTATTTGTTACAGCGGGAAGCGCTACCGTTATGATGTCAGTGACGGCGAAGAGATCATCTGGGCGTCCGAGCGCGATGGCTGGAACCACCTCTACCGTTACAGCGGAAAAACCGGAAACTTACTGAACCAGATTACTAAAGGAGAATGGGTGATACGAAATGTATTATTCGTAGATGAGGTAAACAAGCAGATCGTATTTAATGCCAGTGGGAAAGAGCCGGATATTGATCCGTATTTCATGAATGTTTACCGGGTCAATTTTGATGGTTCAAATCTGATAAAACTAACCGGCGGTACCGGGAATCATCAGGTGACCTTTTCCCCGGATCATTCACTTTTTGTGGATACCTGGTCAACCGTCAGCCAACCGCCGGTGACGGTGCTTCGCAAGGCTACGGATGGTTCACTCTTAATGGAACTGGAGACTGCCGATATCACCAGGCTGATAGCTGCCGGATGGAAAGCACCTGAGGTGTTCGTGGCCAAAGGCCGTGACGGAAAATCCGACATCTGGGGCATCATCGTCAGACCGCTGAACTTCGATCCGGCCAAAAAATATCCGGTCATCGAAAGTATTTATGCCGGCCCCCAGGATTCCTATGTGCCCAAATCCTTTTCAACCGGTAACGGAATGCAACCCTATGCAGAGATGGGATTCATCCTCGTGCAGATGGACGGCATGGGAACCAGCAACCGGTCGAAAGCCTTTCATGATGTAGCCTGGAAAAACCTGGGCGATGCCGGATTCCCTGACAGGATCCTCTGGATCAAGGCTGCTGCTGAGAAATATCCTTACATGGATACCACCCGTGTAGGTATTTACGGCACATCGGCTGGTGGCCAGAACGCCACGGGCGCAGTATTGTTCCAGCCTGATTTTTATGATGTTGCCGTTTCTTCCTGCGGATGCCAGGATAACCGGATGGACAAGATCTGGTGGAATGAGCAATGGATGGGTTACCCGGTCGACGAGTCCTATGAAACGTCTTCAAACGTTGTCAATTCTAAAAACCTGAAAGGCAAGCTTTTACTGATGGTCGGCGAAATGGATAAAAATGTCGATCCGGCTTCCACCATGCAGGTTGTCAATGCCCTGATTAAAGCCAACAAGGATTTTGAGATGCTGGTAATTCCGGGTATGGGCCATTCAAGCGGTGGCCCGTACGGCGACCGCCGTCGTATTGACTTCTTCGTCAGGCACCTTCTCGGCCAAACTCCGCCGGAATGGAACAAGACAGAATAGCGGGCATACGGGCACCAGAGTGTGAGTGTCGGTGTGAGTGTGTGTGTGATACTGATGAGTCACGCATCACGCATCACGCGTCACGCATCATGATCATCATGTCGATGTTTCTTGCATCATGCACCGGTGACAGGAAGGAGTCTGGAGTCACCTTTATGGTGGCGGAACCGGGTCATTTTCACGCGGCTCTCGTCCTGAAATCCATGTATCATGAGGTAAATCCCCGGGTATATGTTTATGCACCTGAAGGACCGGAACTGAATGATTTTCTCGGACGGGTCGATGCATACAGAAACCGGACTGAGAATCCGGCCGGCTGGGAGCTGAAAACCTATCCGGGCATTGATTTCTTTGACCGGATGCTGAGGGAGAAGACCGGAAATGTACTCATCCTGGCGGGTAATAACCAGCGGAAAACAGAGTACATCGGAAGGGCCATCGAAAACGGGATCAATGTATATTCCGATAAACCCATGGCCATCAATTCCGATGATTTTGCCATTCTCGAGAAAGCCTTTAAGACGGCAGGTGACAAGGGATTGCTGCTCTATGATATCATGACCGAACGATTTGAGATCAGCTCGATCCTGCAGAAGGAATTCCTGCAGATTCCGGATATTTTCGGAGATCTGCTCCCGGGTACACAGGATGAACCGGCTGTTACCAAGGAGAGTGTCCACCATTTCTTCAAGTTTGTTTCCGGCACCCGTCTGATGCGCCCCGCATGGTTTTTCGATGTGGAGCAGGAGGGAGACGGGCTTACCGATGTGACGACTCATCTGATCGATCTGATACAATGGACCTGCTTCCCGGAACAGATCATTGATTATCATACTGATATTACCATCAACAGCAGCCGGCGATGGAACACTACCATCCTGCCGGAACAGTTTAATGAGATCACAGGCTTAGCAGCCTATCCTGATTTTCTGGAAAAGGCAATCAATCGGGATACAATCCTCAATGTTGCCTGCAACGGGGAGATCAATTACCGGCTTAAAGGTGTCAATGTCCGGGTTTCCGTGATCTGGAATTATAAGCCTCCTGAAGGCGGAGGGGATACTAACTTTTCCATCATGAACGGCAGCCGTGCGCGGCTGGAAATACGCCAGGGACCTGATCAGAATTTCAAACCTGAATTGTATCTTGTTCCCCAAAAGAACACCGCGGAATATCAGGATAAATTATCTGCCGCAGTAAAAATCCTGACTGCGAAATATCCTGGTCTTTCTTTTGAGTCAATGAATGCGGAATATCATATCCTGATTCCGGAATCTTACAGAGTGGGACACGAAGCGCATTTCGCCCAGGTCACCCGTAATTTTCTGACCTATCTGAAAAACGGAAACCTCCCTGAGTGGGAGGTCCCGAATATGCTGGCAAAATACTGGCTGGCCACAAAGGCAAGAGAAATAGCGAACTTTAGCGAGCCTTTTACAGCCCTTCGAAGTAATCATCTCCCCTGTCGTCCAGGTAGAAGGTGATCTCCAGGAGGCTATACGGATCAAAGCGTTTGTCGTCGTAATTCCCGAATGTCATGAGCCGGAGTCCGGTTTCAAGGCTGAAACTGATCCTGGGATTACGGTCGAAAGGGAAAATTTCAAGTCCAACGGGAATAAAAGCGCCATAGCCGAAAGTAAATTCATCATTGTCGAATTCATAATCGGCTGCAACACCCAGACCGTAATAGAGTTGCGTGTGTTCGGAATAGTGATGCCGGCGAATAAAAGCAGCTTCAGGTTCGACGTGGTAACCCCAGGGCAGGAGTTTGAAACCGAATCCGCTCCTGATGATCAGGCCTTTTCTGGAATCCGGGTTCGTTCGGATATTCATTCCCCTGGATCCGATACCTATCCCGACCTGGGAGAACGATTGCAGGCTAGTGAACAGGAGGCCGAAAACTAATAGAGTAACGATTTTTTTCATAATTGTATGATTTGGTTGATGAACCAAAGCAGATATCATGCCAAAAAAAAGTGACGAGTGATAAGTGCTAAGTGACGGGAAATTCGTGATGCGTGATCCGTATGCCCGTATGCCCGTTTGCCCGTATGCCCGTATGCCCTTAAATATAGTCCGTTCCATACGGTTTTCTCTGCGGCCTTTTCAGCATGGCGTTGGCTTCATCGCTGTTGATGAACCGTTCGTGAACGGGATCCCACTTGAGTTTCTTGGGGATCTTCATGGCAATATGGCTCAACAGGCAAGCCGAGCAAGACCGGTGTGCCACCTCAACCGGTGCGATCGGCTGAGTGCGGTTCCGCATACTATCGATCCAGTTGCCGTAATGGTTCTCACTAACCGGCAGATGGATCTCGTTTTCGCCGATCCCGCTAGTAATGATCTTCGGATCGCTGGCATCGAGCGCTTTGCGGTTGGTATCGGCAGCTACCGGATCGCTTTTGGTAGCCTGATAGTTTCCCCGGGTCACAAAGATCCAACCGTCCGATCCTTCAAACCGGACTCCATTAGGCCGGTCGCCGCTGACATACATGGTTACGCCATTCGCATATTTTGCTTTCACTTCGAAATCGCCATGTACATCCCACAGGCCGCTTTGGGGGAAATTGGCCTTAGCCTCCACCTCAACCGGTCCCGAATATTCGGTTCCCATTCCCCAATGAGCAATATCAAGATGATGGGCGCCCCATCCGGTGATCATCCCTGCACCGAACTGCTCGCACCTGAGCCAGCCGGGGCGGCTTAAATCAGCCTGCGGATGCACCCGTTTCTCCGTATAATAGACCTCCGGCGTTGAGCCCAGCCACATTTCATAATTCAGGTTTTTAGGAACGGGCATTTCAACCTCGACATTACCCGAAGGATCGCCCGGCAGCCCGATCTGTATGGTTTGCAGCTTGCCGATCCGCCCGTTCCGTACCAATTCGCAGGCATACCTGAACTGTTCGGATGAGCGCTGCTGACTGCCAATCTGGAAAATCACTCCGGTGCGGTGAACCACATCGCTCAACATCCGGCCTTCGGCGATCGTCAGGGAAGTTGGTTTTTGCAGATAGATATCCTTGCCGGCGAGTGCAGCCTCTATAGCCGGCTGTGAGTGCCAGTGATCGGGAGTGCTGATGACAACCGCATCGATATCAGCCTTCAGCAGCATCTCGCGGTAATCGTCGAACATTCGTACCTCAACCTCTTTGCCACCGTATTTATTCTGATAATATTCCTCGATATACAGTTTGCCTGCTTTCAGTCTTAATGAATCCAGATCACAAACCGAGATGATTCTTACGGAATCAAACGGTATCACGCCCGGCATATCCGCTTCACGGCCGATGCGACCGCAACCGATCTGACCGATCTGGATCCGGTTGGATGGTGAATTTTTTCCAAAAACCGACGAAGGAACGATAGTCGGGACGATAATCGTTCCGGCTGCTGCCAGCGAGCTGATCCTGAGGAAGTCGCGGCGCTTGATGTTGGTTGGTTTCATTTGACTTTATGTGTTCCCCGGCCTGACAGGCCGTGGTTACTATTTAACGTTCATTGCCCAGCGGATTCCACCGAGCAGATGCCTGAGGAACAGCGGATCCTGATAATGAACCGGATTGTGGCCGTAGGAAGTATACCATTCACGGCCGCCATCAAACTCATGACACCAGGCCGAGGGGAACAGTTCTCCGAAAACATTACCGGGAAACTGAACCTTTCCCTCATCGGTGATGGTCGTCAGATCGTGGGCCATCAGGACATGAATATCAGGATTAAGGTTGGTCAGGTAATAACCCTCATCCTCCCATTCAAATGTTTTACCATACATGGAGGTCGATGGATGACCGGGATCTATGATCCTTACGGTAAATTTCTGATAGGGACAGTGGCGGATGAACTTTCCGCCCAGCATATCCCAGAACCACGGCCAGTTTCGCTCTGTCCCGCAAGCGGAATGGATCCCCACAAAACCACCGCCCGACTGGATATATCTTTTAAAAGCGGCACGCTGTTCATCATTGGCGAACACATCATTATTGGTGTTATTGAATATCAGCGCATTGTATTTCTTCAGATTTGCATCCGTAAACAAGGCCGGATCATCGCATACATCCACCTTAAAACCGTTTTCGGCTCCGAGCTTTTTAAGCGCTTCAACGCTGGCGGCGATGTTATCATGAATATAGCCTTCTCCGTTTTTTGTGTAAACCAATACTCTACGCTCTTTTGCCGATAAGCTCAGTGCGGAAATCAGAGCAAGAATGATCAGAACTGCTACCTTTTTGATTTTCATGGCACTACAAATCTAATTGTTTGAATTTCTTTCTAACATGCCGGACAGTTTGAGAACCTGTAAAATTCATATAACCAAAAGCGCTGCCGCCGGCATCGATCACCTTCCTGACAAAACTGGTGCAATAGAGATGAGTCGGGGCACCGTAATAAATATAGCCACGATCTTCATAAAACCGGGCTTTTGCGATCATCTTTTCAAAGTCAAGCTGGTACACGATGGCAATTTCCATCTTGCCGTAATCTTTAAATATTTTCTTTGAACCCAGGCGAAGGAGGATGGAATCGAGATTGGCAATCCAGCCGTTTTCCATACGGGCCTTAATCTTAAGCTCCAGCGTGGGAACGTGCGCGGCTGAACGGACAACACCGTAAAAAGCCGGACGCGGCCCCATCAGGTCATTCCGGTCATCGTACCTTCCAAAATCAAAATACTGCAATTCACCGGTGGATCCGTTCACAAGGATCACTCCGGTATGGCCCACGGGGAGGTTATTATCCTTGTTAAAATCAAAGACGTGAGCCCACCAGTTCCAGAAACTGCGATAATCGGGGATCCGGATCGGATGGTCCGGAAAATTGACAATGACAGCCAGATCATTATGGCCATGCCGATAATAACTGTTAGCAGGGGAATCGGCAAATGAGGCCGATCCTGATATCAGCAACAAGATAATCAACAGTTTGTATCGCAACTTTTCCATACGTCCAGTTGCGATAAAGATACGAACATCAGTCCATACTTACATACCGGAGTTGATCAAGCATGATCGGGATATCATCCGGCTCGACACCGTGTTTGATCAATTGTTCGCGGTCCGATTCAAACAGCGATATAAAACCGTCAAAATCGATGGATCCGGTTGACAGGCTGCGGCGGTATAATTCCAATGCGGCACTCCGGTTACCCTGACACCATTCGAGATTGCCCAGGCTGATC
>JAZDPC010000018.1:0-2832 GCA_043797975.1 Bacteroidota bacterium | reverse complement strand
AGGGTATATGGCATGAAGCGCAGGATCAGCTTTCCTTTGGTTTTCCTTTTTTTTTTTATTTATACTATCTGAAGAAATCTGAATGCCTGTGGAGAAGGGTTTGCTTAATAAAGTTCCGCCAACCAGGTATCCCCGTATTTCAGGAATTCTCTTTTATTCATGGCTGATTATTAATGATACCACTTATGATCTGAAACAAGCTGGACCCCCGTTCCGGGTTCTGCTCCGATAATTCTTCTGACACCAAGAAATGTATCCCTGCGGTAACGGCTGAAATTATGTCGGGTCGAATCCAGACTGTTTACCTTAACCATTCCTGCTGCATGGATGAACTCAGAGTTTCCCAGGTACATACCGACATGCGTTGCTCTTGGTCTTCCATACCTTGTTGAGCCGAAAAAAAGAAGGTCTCCCGCTTTACAGGAGTCGGGATAAGATGATCTCCTGATCCTGAGGCCATTCCTGAATTGTTGCGATGCATCCCTTGAAAGAATTATACCGTTGAGAAAATAGACTGTTTTTACAAAACCGCTGCAGTCAAAACCCTTTGCTGATGTTCCTCCCCACAAATACGGGATACCCATAAAGGATTCTGCAGTTGAAACCAGGTTTTCAGGAGTCAGATATGTCTCAGCAGTTAGTTCATCAAGCAGAACACCTTCATTTTTGTTAATAAACCCTTTGCGTTCATCCGGTAAGCGGACTTCAAAAAATGCTTCCTGATCGCCGGTTAATTCAATAATACACCCGGCGACGATATCTGAAATAACTTTTCCTGAAGATGGTTCAGCAAAGACATCCCCGGTTTTTTTAAGGTAGAAGATCCTTGGGGCAGATTCCCAGACTTTGTATTCATCCGGATTCATTGTTTCTATTGCGTCACTATCAACCCAGCCAAGGTAAAGATCCGGAGTCTGGATCATAAACCATCCGCCATCTTTTTTCAGGATTTTGACAGGCGTTCCCATCAGTGCCTGTGTAACCAGTTCTGAGCCGTACGATGATGCAGCCCTTATGTTGCATACACTCACATTGACAAGACCCCATGCTTCCTTAATTATCGTGGTATCGGGCAGCACCTTAAGGCTATCGAGGAATATGATTCCTTTGTTTTTCAATAATCCGGTAAGAGCCTCTTTTGCCTGCGGAATATCTGTTTCTCCTTGCAGAATCATATCGGGGCCGACCGAGATGAGCTTTGCGTCAAAGATAGCTTCGCGGATATCCGGAGCCCACTGAACTGCAATTGAATCTATCTCACTTTTAAAATCTTCCGCGACCGGACGGTGGCAGCCTGCTGTAAGAAACAACAGGATCGGGATGATGTTAAGTACCGGCCGGTATGGAATCAGCTTATTAATTTTCATTTTGTATATTCTATTTTCATTTCATCACAATAGAGATTTCCGCCTTCCCATTCAACCTCACCGCGTTGAAAATCAAATGGCTCACTTCTCAGGTATCTCTTTTCGGGGCTTGATGAAATTTGCTATACAAGGGAAGCCCTGTTCTCATATATCCTTGTTATGGCATTTACGATATCATCCATATCGGCCCTGGTGCCGAGCAGCATGCTCTGATAGAATGTAACTGCCTGATCACACAGTTGATCATTTCCCGGCAACTGGTTTTCTTCACGCCACTGTTTTAATCTTGTTTCAGAATAAATTCTTTTATACCCTTTTGAGGTTAATACTTCTTCGATAAGTCCATCCTTATTCTGTTTTCCGTATCCGCCGCTGCATGGAATTCCTTCGGCCGACAGAGCCTGCAGAAACTTTTCTTTGGGCACATTATTGAACTCCTCTTTTATGTACCTGAACGGATAGAGGTGATATACCGCCCTGGTGGCTCCCTCAGCCGGTTTATACGGAACAATCCCGGGAATCTCTTTCAGCTTCTTATCCAGGTAGAGGGCGTTGGCAAGACGAACATCATTATCCTTTTCGATGCGATTCATTTGAGACATAAGTATCAATGCCTGCGATTGTTGCATCCTGTAGTTCATTCCATTATGAGGATTGCCGGGAGCTCTTTTCATGCTGCCATAAGGCCTGCCGCAGTTATGATAGGCATGGCAGCGATCCATTATGTAATCATCATTCCCCAGGATAGCGCCTCCCTCACCGGCAGCAAGATGTTTTGAATTCTGGAAGCTGAAACAGCCAAGATCACCGAGAGTTCCGGTTTTCTTACCCCTGTATTCGGCAAGCCATGCCTGACAGGCATCTTCAATAACCTTCAGGTTATGGCCTCTTGCTATATTGTTTACGCTGTCCATATCCACAGGTAAACCGTAAATATGAACAGGAACGATGGCGACGGTCCTGTCAGTGATCCTCCCCTCAATCTTTTTCGGATCAATCAGGAAGGTTTCCGGATCGCTGTCAACAAAGACAGGCAGAGCCTTATGCGAGAAGATGACATTATAGGTTGCAATAAAAGTATATGGAGAGACAAGCACTTCGTCGCCGGCATCCACGCCGAGAACCTGCAGGGCGGTAATAAGCGCTGTAGTGCCGCTTGCAGTTGCCAGGCAGCGCTGTGCTCCCATCAGTTCAGCATATCTCTTCTCAAATTCCGCTTCATGTTCCCCGTTGCCCCTCCACCACCTGCCTGAACGGAACATTTCAATAATACCCTGTTCGGCGGATTGATCCCAGTAAGGCCATCCGGGCCATGATCCCGTGTGGATCTTTTCTCCACCATTAATTGCCAGTTTTTTCTGTTGGATCTTGCTGTTTATCCCGAATGATCTGAAGGGAAATCCCAGAATTGTGCCGAAAACACCTGCTGATGTTGCGGCAATTACCTGACGTCGTGTTAGTTTCT
>JAZDPC010000055.1:0-101354 GCA_043797975.1 Bacteroidota bacterium | reverse complement strand
AGCAGTGTTGTAAAGGCGGTAGTCATAACCGCGATCCAGATACCTGTTTTTAACAGGTCAGGAGGAAAATGATGGAAGCTGGTTACCAGCATGATGGCAAAAACAACGGCAAACCAGGATCCTATCACTGAAAACAGGGCTATTGCGAAAGTAAAAGAGACCCTTTTAGCCAGAAATGTAATCAGCCGGGTAAACAAAAAGTAAACCAGGGGATACTTCTTGTATTTCTCGTACTTCATATTTCTCCTCCTTTGTACAAAACTAATAAAACAATGTCATAACCTTTCAGCCCAACCTCTAATGTAATCATTTCAGCTGAAAATTGTAAATCATCAACCAAAAATCGTGAATAAGTTGCATCCCCTGACATCACTGTTGTCCATCCTGCCAAGGACTTCAAAGGATCCGTCATCATGCAGCCGGCCGAGGTCCTGTGTTTGAATAAAAGAACAGGAACGATAGTTGGCCAGGTCGATAATGTTAATTCCCCCTGTTTTTCCTGCCGGCAAATTCCGGAGAGGGTCATACGGATCGCGTATAACAATTCGCATCCAGGGTGGCGTCCTGAATAAACCGCTGCCGGTTGACCATGCCTGGGATAAAAGCTCGGTCATCCCGTACTCTGAGCCGATGGTATTAACCCTGAAAGCTTTTTGAAGAATTTCGTGCAGTTCGTCGCGGGTGATCTCCTGCCGGCGTCCTTTCATTCCCCCGGTTTCAATGATTCTCGTACTGGTCAGATGCATCGGGAATTGGTCTGCAAAATCAAGAAGCGCAAATGAAACCCCCATCAGGATAGTTTTTTGTCCCGATTTTTCGAGCCGGCGCAGGTTTTCAGCCAGTTCGTCCAGGTTATCCAGATAAAATCCGCTCAATGGATGGCCGGTAAGCCTGATCAGGTGGTCGGCCATGAAAACCAGTGAGGAGTCCTGGCGTTCAAGGTAGGAAGGCAGCTGGGCAAGCAGGCAGTAAGAGGACGGGTCGCCGAAAAAAAGCCGGAAGCAACGGGTGAAACTCTCGATATATACCTGTTCGTCAAGAATATAATGAGAGCTCACCGGATTGCCGGTGGTTCCGCTGGATTTAAAAATCCGGGTTTCCGTTCCGGCACCGGTGACAACCCGGTGAGTCTTAAAGAATTCTATCGGCAAAAAGGGAATGCTGTCGATTGAATTCAGATCATCCGGATTACAGCCGATCAGACAGAGATATTCTGTATATATCGGATTTCCGGAGGCCTGGTAACGGAAGGTATTGATAGAGTCTTCAATTTTTTTTAAATTGAAGACTCTATCTCGGATATCCTGATTAATATCCCCTGATTGCTTTGATTCCCGGGAGAACTTGTCCTTCAATGTATTCAAGTAATGCTCCTCCGCCGGTTGAAACGTAGGAAACCTTATCAGCCATATTGAATTGGTTTATGGCAGCTACTGAGTCTCCGCCGCCGACCAGTGAAAAGGCACCTTTTGCAGTTGCTCGAGCGATGGCTTTTGCTATCTCGACGGTACCTTTTTGGAAGTTGGGCATTTCAAAAACACCCATCGGGCCGTTCCAAAGGATCGTTGATGAATTTTCAATAATATCTGAGAATTTCTTAATCGTCCCTTCGGCAATGTCGAGCCCCATCCAACCGTCGGGCACCTGATCGATGGCTGATACCGAAGTAGCGGCATCGTTGTCGAACTTATCGGCATTGACCCCGTCGATCGGAAGGTACAGGTTCACCTTGTTGGCTTTGGCTTTTGCCATGACCTTCCGGGCCATTTCGATCAGATCTTCCTCAACCAGTGAATTGCCGATCTTACCGCCCATTGCCTTGATGAAGGTATAGGTCATTCCGCCTCCGATGATCAGGTTATCGACCTTGTCGAGCAGGTTCTCGATTATGGTGATCTTGGTAGAAACCTTGGCTCCTCCGAGGATGGCGGTAAATGGTTTTTTAGGATCCCGCATCACTTTGTCGATGCTCCTTACCTCGTTTTCCATCACATATCCGAAGAGGGAATTTCCCGGGAAACAGTTGGCAATAATGGTAGTTGAAGCATGAGCCCTGTGAGCCGTACCAAACGCATCGGTTACATAAACATCGGCCAGATCGGCCAGTTTCTGTGCAAATTCGGGATCCCCCTTTTCTTCATTCTTGTAAAAGCGAAGATTCTCAAGGAGCAGTACTTCACCGGGTTTCAGTGCGGATGCCATTTTCCGGGCATCTTCCCCGATGCAGTCAGGAGCGAATTTCACTTCAATCCCAAGTTTCTGCTTCAGATCGGGAATCAGGTGCCGAAGGCTGAATTTATCTTCGGGACCTTCCTTCGGGCGGCCCAGGTGTGACATCAGGATAACGGAACCGCCTTCACCCAGGATCTTTTTAATGGTCGGGATGGCTGCCCGGATCCGTGTATCATCGGTGATTTGTAAGTTGCTGTTGAGCGGGACGTTGAAATCGACCCTGATTATCGCCCTTTTACCGGCGAAGTTGAAAGTGTTCATTGTTTCCATTGTGCTTACGATTTTTCAACAGTGATTAAGACGGACAAAGTTAAAAAATGTTGGTTATTTTTGGCGGTATGCAATTCAGGGAGGTTCCCGGTCAATATGAAATCAAATCCCGTCTGATTCAGGCGGTTAGGGCAAACCGTGTCAGTCACGCCCTCCTCTTTTCCGGTTCTGCAGGGACAGGAAACTATGCCATTGCCCTTGCTTTTGCACAGTTCCTGCAATGCAAAAATCCGACTGAGGAGGATTCCTGCGGAAGATGTGCTTCCTGCCATCAGGCCGCCGGAATGGTTCATCCCGATATCCATTATGTTTTTCCGGTTGCCCGTACAATAAAAAATCCCGGCGAACCTATCAGCGAAGACCTGTTGGAAGAATGGAGAGAGTATATATCCGGGAATCCGTTTCCAGAGATGAACGACTGGTTTTCAGCCATGAAAATCGAGAACAAGCAGGCCGGAATTTTTAAACGGGAAGCAGAGGAAATCCTCAGGAAACTTTCATTTAAATCCTATCAATCCGATTACAAGATCGTCATTGTGTGGCTTCCTGAAAAAATGAATCCTTCAGCCGCCAACAAGCTTCTCAAGATCATCGAAGAGCCGGCTGATCATACGGTATTCCTTTTTGTGTCTGAAAATACAGATGACATATTGCCGACGATCCTGTCGAGGACCCAGCTGATAAAGGTTCCGGGAATCAGCGTTGTTGATCTTCATGACAAGCTCCTCGTTGATTTTCCCGAGAGGGAAAGCGAACTCGAAAGCGTTGCCAAAAGATCGGGGGGGGATTATCTCATTGCCCGTGATATGATAGGGCTCAGCGAGGCCGCTCAGGTAAACCGTGACCGCTTCATCCAGTGGATGAGAATTTCTTTTGCCCTAAAAATAGAAGACATCATTTCCTGGGTGGACGAGATTACCGAAATCGGACGTGAACGGCAGAAACTATTTCTGTCTTACTCCCTGGAAATGCTGCGCGAGAACTTCCTGTTTAATCAGGGATTAAAGGAACTGGTCACGTTCGATCCGGTGGAAGCCGAATTCGCAGTTAAGTTCAGCCGATTCATTCATCCCGGGAATATCACCGGCCTGATGAAGGAATTCAATGTCTCGATTGCGCAGATTGGCATGAACGCCAATCCAAAAATCCTGTTTACCGATATGAGCCTTCAGCTTAACCGGCTCCTCAGGATACCGGCCGCGGGCTGACCGTCTTAAGTCATTCAAATTGCATTGTAATCCACGTAATTGTTATCTTTGCCGTCATGGATAAATTACAGGACGCGATACTTTTCAGGGGATGTCCCCGGTTAGATACGGAATCCGAAGGCAAACCCTGCCTCAACCAGAACAGTTGCACCAAGCTGAGCGTTTTTAACTGGCTGTATGATATCCCGCAGGGGATATCTGAAAACGATCTGGTAGAAGTCAGGTTTAAGAATACCCGGAAAGCCTATTACCAGAATGTCAACAGCCTGAACATTGCTCCCGGTGAAATGGTTGCCGTGGAAGCCTCTCCGGGTCATGATATCGGAATGGTCTCCCTTACCGGTCCGCTGGTAATGAATCAACTCAGAAAATACCACATCAATCCGGCCGAATATGAATTTCGCAGGGTTTACAGGAAAGCCAAGCAGGTAGACATTGACAAGTGGAAAGAGGCTATTGCGCTTGAGCATCAGACCATGCTTAGATCGAGAAAAATTGCTCAGAAACTGAACCTTGATATGAAGATCGGCGATGTGGAATACCAGGGAGACAAGACGAAAGCCATTTTTTATTATATCGCCGATGACCGTGTCGATTTTCGCGAGCTTATAAAAGTGATGGCCGAAGAATTTCATATCCGTGTGGAAATGAGACAGATCGGTGCTCGCCAGGAAGCCGGCCGGATCGGGGGCATCGGTTCATGCGGGCGGGAACTATGCTGTTCCAGCTGGATAACCAATTTTGTTACGGTGACCACTACGGTTGCCAGAAATCAGGAGCTCTCCTTTAATCCCCAAAAACTGGCCGGCCAGTGCGGAAAACTGAAATGCTGCCTGAATTATGAGGTGGATGCCTATCTGGATGCTCAAAAAGACTTTCCTTCTGCCGAAATCATTCTCGAAACCATGGAAGGGAAGGCTTATCATCAGAAAACCGACATTTTCAAACGGCTCATGTGGTACTCATTCGATGCCAACGCTGCTACCAACCTGATTGCCATACCGGTTGACCGGGTCAGGGAAATCATCAAGCAGAACCGCCTGGGTGTGATCGTTGAGAAGCTGTTGGAATCAGACGGAGTTAAAATCAATGACGAGATCGGTTATATGAATGCTGCGGGCCAGGAAAGCCTGACCCGGTTTGACAAGAAAAAGGAAGGTGACCGGAAGGTCCGCTTCCGCCCCAAACCCAGAAATAACCAGAAGTAATGAACCGCCTGACCGGGACGATCCTTTTGCTCCTTGGAGCCATAATGCTCACATCCTGCGGGAAGGACAATCTCTATATGAAAAACGTCCCCCTCGATAAGGATGGCTGGCCGGCCGACCAGTTTATCCGTTTCGAGGTTCCGGTCACAGATATTCTGGGGGCTTATACTATTTTTCTCCAGGTGAGGAATGACGGCCGGTACGAGACCTCCAACCTTTGGCTGTTCATCACCACTTATTCCCCTACCGGAGCTACCCTCCGCGATACCCTCGAATGCAAGCTTGCCGATGAGGAAGGACGCTGGCTGGGCAGGGGCTCAGGCGGACGTTTCAGCCTTGAAATTCCATTCCGCTACCAGGTCAGGTTCCCTGAAAAGGGTACCTACCTGTTTGAGATCGAGCATGGAATGCGCACAAAAAAACTAAGTTACATCACCGATCTGGGCCTCAGGATCGAAAAAGCCGGATGAGTTGGGACGGATCAGCAAGATCAGACGCTTCGATGAAATGCGGACGTTTCCGCATGTTTTTGAGCCGGATGGCAAGACCATCCTGACAACTGATTTTTATATGAAAGGGCTGTGGAATGAGAAATTCTTCGGCAATGACCATCCGGTCGTTATTGAACTCGGATGCGGAAAAGGTGAATATACCATCGAACTGGCACGGAAGTACCCCGACAGAAATTATATCGGGATTGATATAAAAGGTGCCAGGATTTGGAAAGGTGCCCGTGAAGCCCTCGATGATGGCTTGACCAATGTGTCCTTCCTCCGCACCCGCGTAGAATTCCTCCAGCGGGTGTTTGCACCCGGGGAAGTGAATGAAATCTGGGTTACTTTCCCGGATCCCCAGCCGCAGAAACCGCGTAAAAGACTGACCTCGGGACGGTTCCTGACCCTCTATAACCGGTTTCTCAAAGCGGATTCCACCGTTCATCTTAAAACCGACAGCCGGATCGTGTTTGAATATACTTTAGCGGTGCTTGAACTCAATGGCATCCGGCCTGAAATCAGCACCGACAATCTGTATGGATCCGGGATGGCCAATGATATCCTGTCGATCCGGACCTATTACGAATCAGGCTATCTCGAAAAGGGTAATCCCATAGCTTATTTGCGTTTCAGGCTTCCCGGCGGAATGATTCTCTCAGATCCGCCAGTCGTCAAATCAGAACAATGAACGATCCGGGTTTTTTCGAATTGGTTTATGAGGTCGTCCGCCTGATCCCACGCGGCCGGGTTACCAGTTATGGAGCCATAGCACGCTACCTGGGCTCGCCTCAGGCAGCGAGGAGCGTTGGATGGGCCCTAAACAAATCATTCTCGGGAGGAGAATTCATCCCGGCCCATCGCGTGGTTAACAGAAACGGGTTGCTCACAGGCCGCCATTACTTCGGATATTCCGATACGATGAGGCAGTTACTGGAAGGGGAGGGCATACGGGTCAAAGAAAACCAGATCCTTGATTTCGACAGGGTTTTTTGGGATCCGGTGAAAGAAATGGATGAACCCGGTTTGCCATACCCGGAGAATGATTAGTTTTGTCTTTATTTAAATTAAATAAAAATAGATGGAGATAATCACTGCTTCAGCGGTGCTGGATGTTCTCAGGGACGTGATCAATCCTGAGAACGAGAAAGATATTGTTAGCCTGGGAATGGTCAGGGAGCTGAAAGCCGAAGAAAACAAAATCCGGTTTGCCCTGATATTCCCGAAATCAAAAAATCCTTTTGCCGGTTCGATCAGAAAGAATTGCGAGCAGGTGCTCGCTGACCGGTTCGGAAAGAATGCTTCCGTTGAGATCTCACTTGATGCGGATAAAGTAGTTCATCAGGAGAGGCCGTTGCCTGATGTAAAGAACATTGTGGCCATTGCTTCCGGCAAAGGCGGTGTGGGCAAGTCAACAGTTGCCGTGAACCTGGCCGCTTCGCTGGTCCGGTTAGGGTATTCCGTTGGTCTGATTGATGCGGATGTGTACGGTCCTTCGATTCCGAAAATGTTTCACGAGGAAGGGACGAGGCCGCTTCTCAAACAGGTTGATGGTCAGGACCGGATCATCCCGGTAGAAAAATATGGTGTCAAGATCCTGTCGATCGGCTTTTTTGTGGATGAGAAAGACGCTCTTGTCTGGCGTGGCCCGATGGCGACTACTGCTCTCAAGCAACTGATCCACGACGGATTCTGGGGAAAGCTGGATTATCTTCTGATTGACCTGCCTCCCGGGACGGGCGATGTGCACCTGACCCTGGTTCAGACCCTCGCGGTGACCGGGGTGATCATTGTATCAACTCCGCAGGTAGTAGCCCTGGCTGATGCCATCAAAGGCATCAGCATGTTCACTGGGAAGTCAATAGCGGTCCCGGTTCTCGGCCTGGTCGAAAACATGGCCTGGTTCACTCCTGCTGAGCTCCCTGAAAACAAATACTACATCTTTGGGAAAGAGGGTTGTAAGAAACTGGCAGCGGAGATGAATGTGCCCCTTCTCGGACAGATTCCGCTGATTCAGAGCATTTGTGAAGGAGGAGATACCGGAATGCCGGTTGCGGCAGACGAAAACTCACTTACCGGATCAGCTTTTCTTGAACTCGCCAGGGAAACGGTCAGACAGGTGGAAATCCGGAATGCTTCATTCGAGCCCACCCAGATTGTACAGATAAACAAATAAATACGCCTGAATATGGTAAATGCAGAAATTAAAGCAAAAATCGTGAACGTTCTCGAACAGCTTCGGCCTTATCTTCAAGCCGACGGAGGCGATCTTACCCTTACGGAGATTACCGATGATCTCGTGGTTAAAATAAAACTCACCGGGGCCTGCGGAAGTTGCCCGATGCGTACGATGACTCTGAAAGCCGGAGTTGAGAATACCCTTAAAAAACAGGTGCCCGAGGTTAAATCGGTGGAAGCGGTTTAAAGCTCGCCGCTTTTAATCATATTATAGATTTTCGACTTGCCAATATCCAGTTTTTTGGCTACCAGGACGACATTATTATTGTTTTTTTCCAGATAATGCTTGATGATCCTGATTTCATAGTCCCTGAGGGTCATCTCCTGTGCAAAAATGTCAATCCCGCTGTTGGTCGGATTGAAAAGTATCGCTTCTTCGTCAATGACCTGGCTGTTCGACATTACGGCCGCAAGTTCAACTATAGCCTTCAGTTCCCTCACATTGCCGGGGTAATGATAGGATAACAGCTTGACTCTTGCCTTGGGCGAAAATTCCTTGGGGGCCAGGTTGTTCTCGCGGCAGAATTCCCTGAGCAGGTGATTACCGAGAATGATGATGTCATTTTCCCTTTCGGAAAGCGGCGGAAGCATAATGGGAAGTCCTAATAATCTGTAATACAGATCTTCGCGGAACCTTCCCTTCCTCACTTCTTCATGCAGTTCTTTGTTGGTGGCAGTGATGATTCTGACGTCGACTTTTATCACCAAGTTGCCTCCAACGCGTGTGATCTCCCGTTCCTGGATTGCGCGGAGTATCTTTACCTGGAGATCGATATCCATTTCTGCGATCTCATCAAAAAAAATCGTACCGCCGTTTGCCTCTTCAAATTTTCCGATGTTCCGTGTGAAAGCTCCGGTAAAGGCCCCTTTTTCATGCCCGAATAATTCGCTTTCCAGCAACTCCCGCGGGATGGCACCCATGTTGACCGCGACAAAAGGCTTGTCTTTTCTGGATGAGTTGTAATGGATAGTCCGCGCAACCAGTTCCTTGCCGGTGCCGGTCTCACCTTTAATGGAAACCGTCATGTTCTGCACCGAAATAGCCTTTTCAATCAGGGTGAAAACCTTTCTCAAGGCTTTGCTCTCCCCTATAATGGCTTTGGAAAAGTCGTATTTTTCCTCAATCTGGTTCCTGAGATGCCTGACCTGCTTCCTTAGTTTCTCGGTTGCCTGGATATTGTGTATTGCATTCAGCAATCTTTCCCGGATATTCTCATCCTTGGTAATATAATCATAGGCACCTTCCCTCAGGAGGCTAACGGCTGTTTTTATATCCTCCTGGGCAGAAATCACGATTACCTGGATTCCGTTATCATAATTCTTGATTTTCTCCAGAACGAAATCCCCGTTCATATCAGGAAGCGCATAATCCAGAGTCACGATGTCAGGATTGTCGCCCAGTTTATCAAGGAACGATTTTCCATCAAAGAACGTCTCAACTTCGAAATCGGGATTGAGATGCAAATGATGTTCAATCAGTTTATTATAAAATTTATCGTCCTCGACTACAAAAATTTTCATTCTAGCTCCGGGTGGCGGCTTATTCAGATATCAGTCAAAAAGTCTAAAATACTAATATTTTGAAATAATTTTGCATTGTGTTAGTTTATATGTAGTGAATAACAGATATAAGAACCTTGAATAAGTTTTTCCGATTAGCCATATTGGCGCTGATTCTGTTAACGGCCGGATCCTGCTCGACTAAAAAAAATACTGTCGTTACCCGGAGTTATCATAATCTGACTTCGCATTACAATGTGTATTTTAATGCCTATGATATTTATTTACAAGGCATTAAGAAGATCGAAACTTCGTTTAAGGACGATTTTAATGCGATGCTGCCGATCTATACCGTCAATACCAAGGAGGGAGCACGGATGGTTCTGAGCGACATGGACAAGTCTATCAAGAAATGTTCAAAGGTGATCGGAACACATTCAATAAGAGCAAAACCAAAAATAAAGAAGGGTAACCGGTCAGACAAGGAGAAGGAATTTTACAGGAAGAATGAATACGTGAAATGGGTGGATGATGCTTTTCTTCTGATGGGGAAAGCTTATTTCTACAAGCATGACTATTACCCGGCAATTGAAAATTTTGAATATCTGCTTCGCCAGTTCGCTGACGGGGATCTCACCGATGAAGCCAGTCTCTGGCTGGCTCGTACCTATCTTGAACTGAAAAAATACCCGGAAGCCCAGCAAATACTCAACCGGCTTCAGGGAACACCGGAATTCAGCAATAAGTTGTGCCCGGACCTGAATGCAGTTTATGCCGACTGGTATCTGCGGCAGGAAGATATTGCATCGGCCATCCCCTTGCTGGAGAAGGCTATTGCAGATTATCCGTCCAATCTGCAAAAAACCAGAATGTCATACGTCCTGGCTCAACTGTATGAACAGAACAAAGATTCTGTCAATGCTTCTGCCTGGTTTGAAAAAGTGAACGACATGAATCCCGGGTATGAAATGGCCTTTAACGCCCGGATCAATTGGGCAAGGTTGTATCAGGGGGGAGAGGAAACATCGGCTGACATTCGCAAGGAACTGATGAAGATGCTGAAAGACGCGAAGAATATTGATTACCTCGATCAGATCTACTATGCCCTTGCCGAGCTGGATATGAAAGATGGACGGGAGGAGGATGCCGTTAAAAACTATAAGTTGTCGGTGGAGTCAAATACTACCAACGAAACCCAGAAAGCTATATCCTTTCTTGCACTGGCTGAATATTATTGCGAAAGAAATGATTTTATCCCTGCCGGATCTTTCTATGATAGTTGCAGCCAATCACTGCCTGAAACCTATCCCGGTTATGCACGTTTGATCTCTTTCGGAGAGGATGTGACCATGCTGGCGCAAAACCTGTCAATAGCGAAACGTGAAGACAGCCTTCAGGAAATAGCAAAAATGCCTGAGGAAGAACGGAACAAGTTGATCGATGCAAAGATCGAGGAGGCAAAACGTATCGAAGAAGAGCAAAAAGCTGCCGAGGAAGAAGAACGGCTCAGTATGCAAAGCGGAAGGAGCAACGAAATGGGTGCGGGGGGTTCGATGCGAAACAGAACAACAACCAATGTCGCCCAGACAGCTTATTCAGGTACGGATGCCAGTATTACGGGTGTCAGCAGCTGGTATTTCTATAATACCTCAGCCGCAAGTTTCGGTACATCGGAATTCATAAAAAAATGGGGCCGCCGAAAATTGGAAGACAACTGGCGGCGCTCCAACAAAAAGGTGATCACCGAAGCCGGCGACCTTTCGAGCGAAGGCGAGACGGGAGAGATATCCACTCCCGCTGCCGGTGCCAAAAAGGCCAATACCTTCCAGCCTACCCAGAAAGAGTTTTATCTTGCTGAGATCCCCCTCAACGATACCCTGATGAAAGAGTCGAATGACCGCGTTGCACAGGCTCTTTTCAATGCTGGCAAGATCTTTAAGGATGAATTGAAAAGGCCCAATGATGCTATCCAGTATTTCGACTGGCTCAATAACCGGTTTCCTCAGGATGAACGACTCCTGTTTTCCTATTATAATCTCTATAAGATTTATGAGGAGTTGAACGTTGAAGCCGAGGTAAACCGATATAAGGAGCTGATCCTGACCAAGTTCCCTGACAGCCGGTCGGCCAAGATCATCAGCAATCCCAACTATTTCAAGGAACTCGAGGATGCCCGCACCGAGGTCATGAGTTTTTATCAGGAGACCTATCTGGATTATAAGGATCACAAATTTGCAACGGTCGTTGACAATTGCACCAAAGCAGACACGGCATTTGCACTGAATCCGATCCGCGATAAATTCGGGCTTCTGAAGATTATGGCATATGCCCGGGTTAATCCGTCAGACACTGCCGGCCTGGTTAAATCCATCAATGATCTGCTTTTCAAATATCCGGAAAGTGAAGTGGCCGATCCCGCGAAGAACCTTCTGAATTATATCCAGAAAGGACCATCCAGTGCGATTGGTAAAACCTCCCGGAAAATGCAGATCGGTAAGGTCGATGCCGGCAATAAGGATGAAACCTCAGTGTCATATTCTCCCGACGATCCGGCTACCCATTTCTATGTTGCGGTAGTTTCGGGCAATTCAGTTGATGTAGGCAAGCTAAAATTCCGGATTTCCAACTTCAACGTCGAAAAGTTTGACGAAGAGTTCTTTGAGGTAGCGTCAACGGTCCTCGACGGAGATGTCCAGGTTATTACGGTCAAGAACTTCACCAACAAGAAATCGGCGATGGCTTATTATTGGGCGATAACCGCTGATCCTGTTGTTTACGGGGATGTGAAGGAGATCGATTTTCGTCAATTCGTGATCACCAAGGATAATTACACCCGGTTTTACAAGAATAAGAATGTTGCCCAATATCTCGATTTCTTCCGTCAAAATTACCTGACCGACTAAAACCCTGCGCATGACCAAATCCGTTTCCATTCTTTGGGCTGATGATGAAATCGACCTCCTGCGCCCGCATATTCTCCTGCTTGAGGGCAAGGGGTTTGAAGTAGTGACGGCCAATAACGGTGAGGATGCCATCGACCGGGTCAACGAACGCGATTTTGACCTGATTTTCCTGGATGAAAACATGCCCGGACTAACCGGCCTTCAGGTGCTGACCCGGATCAAGTCGATCCGTCCGAATATCCCGGTGATCATGATAACCAAGAGCGAGGAGGAAGATATCATGGATGAGGCTATCGGTTCGAAAATAGCCGATTATCTCATCAAGCCGGTGAATCCAAAGCAGGTACTTCTAACCATTAAAAAATTCGTCGATACCAAACGACTGGTAAGCGAAAAGACAACCTCCACCTATCAAACCGAATTTGGCAAGATCGGAATGCAGATCAGCGAGAGCCTGAGCTGGCAGGATTGGATCCAGGTATACCGCAAACTGGTCTACTGGGAACTGGAACTGAAAGGGACCGGTGATACTCCGATGGACGAGGTTTTCCGGATGCAGAAAACGGAGGCTAACCAGAGTTTCGCCCGCTTTATCAGGAAAAACTATATTGGGTGGTTTGCACAGGATCTGGGCGAAAGGCCGATGCTATCACCGGATGTACTGAAAAACAAGGTTTTCCCCCTGATGAACCGGGAAATCCCGATCGTTCTTCTGGTGGTGGATAATCTGCGTTACGACCAATGGAAGATCATGGAAACGGTTGTTTCGGAGAATTACTCCATTGAACAGGACGATCTCTATTATTCCATCCTGCCGACTGCAACCCAGTATGCCCGCAATGCCCTGTTCGGAGGCCTGATGCCCCTGGCAATTTCAAAGATCTATCCGGATATATGGAAAGAGGATTTCGAAGAGGGAAGCAAGAATATGTACGAAGAGGAGCTTCTCCGTTCGAACCTTCAGCGGCACAATATTCCCGGGAAATTCATTTATGACAAGATCAGCTCAAACCGGGTTGGTAAGAAATGGGCGGAAAATGCGAAAACCATGCTTGACCAGCCCCTGTCGGTGCTGGTTTATAATTTCGTCGACATGCTTTCGCATGCCCGGACCGACACGAACATGATCCGGGAGCTGGCCGATGATGAGGCCGCGTACCGGACGCTGACCCAGACCTGGTTCCTGCATTCGCCGATGCTTGAACTTCTGCGCGAATTGTCACGTTATAAGGTTACGGTTGTTATTACCACGGACCACGGCACCACCCTGGTACAGGATCCGGTCAAGGTGGTCGGTGACCGCATGACCACCACCAACCTCCGATACAAACAAGGTAAAAATCTGAATTACAATCCGAAAGAGGTCTTTGAAATTGTCAGGTCGGAAGATGTTCATCTGCCTCGCACGAATGTAAGCACACGTTATATTTTTGCCACCGGATCGGACTTCTTTGCTTATCCGAACAACTATAACCATTACGTTAAATACTACCGGAATACTTTCCAGCATGGAGGCATCAGCCTTGAGGAAATGATCATCCCGTTTATCGTACTCCAGCCCAAATAATCTGCCGATGAGAGAGATTACATTCCGTTCCCGGAGCCTGTCGGACCTGCCGGCCATTGCCAGGAGTATCATCCGGGAATCCGGTGAGCACAGGCTGCTGGCTTTTTATGGCGAGATGGGAGCCGGCAAAACGACACTGATTCAGTCCGTTTGTCATGCTCTCGGGGTACAATCGGAAGTTACCAGCCCAACTTTTGCACTGGTCAATGAGTATCTCATACCGGGCGGTTCCCTGTTCCATTTTGATTTTTACCGGGTAAATAAGGTGAGTGAAGCGCTCGATTTCGGAATTGAAGAGTATTTCGACAGTGGATCCTGGTGCCTGATGGAATGGCCGGAAAAAATTGAGGAGCTGTTGCCGGAGCCTTTGGTCCGGCTGTCGCTGCAGGTTCATAAAGATGGCAGCCGCGCCATCATGATGCAAATTCCTTCCTGACCATTTGCCCGATTTTTTGTAACTTGCTCTTCTTATTGCGATTTTATTAAGGAATCCATGGAAGAGTCAGGTAAACCAAAATCATTTTTTCAGCCGGGGATGATTCCCAAGGAAGAAACCCTTGACCGGGAAAAAAAGGGAAGGCAGATCGTTATTGGATTACTAAAGGAGAGTGACGTGCATGAAACCCGCGTACCGCTTACCCCTCAGGGTGTCGGAATGCTGATTGACGGCGGTCACCGTGTTTTGATTGAGCGCGGGGCCGGTGAAGGTGCCCGGTTCTCCGACAAGGACTATTCGGAAGAAGGCGGGGAGCTTGTTGATTCGCGCACTGCCATTAATGAAGCTTCGATACTGATCAAGGTTTCTCCCTTGATTAAATCGGAGGTTCAATTGCTCAGTCAGGGTAAGACGATACTTTCCAGTCTTCAGCTTGCCACAAGGGATGACACCTATTTTCAGGAACTTATCAGGCGGAAAGTAACGGCCATTGCATTTGAGCTGATCCGGGACGAAGTACAGGAAATGCCTGTTTTGAGGGCAATGTGCGAGATCGCCGGAACCGAGGCGGTCATTATCGGATCGAGCCTGCTCGGTAGCGAAAACAATGGGAAGGGCATTCTCCTGGGAGGAGTCACAGGTATCACACCTTCAGAGGTTGTAATTCTCGGCGCCGATACGGCAGGAGAGAATGCTGCCCGCACGGCTATCGGAATGGGTGCAACCGTGAAGGTATTCGACCAGTCGATTCCGCGTCTTAGGGCGCTGAAACACAATGTGGGCCGCGAGCTCTTCACTTCAGTTATGCATCCGCCGGTCCTGAAAAAAGCTTTTGAAACTGCCGATCTGGTTATCAGCACTTTACAACGGCTTGACCAGGAATCCTTTTTCCTGGTCCCTGAAGATATGGTCCTTTCGATGAAGCGCGGATCGGTTATTATTGACATTCATGTCGACCAGGGTTCCAGCTTTGAGACCGGGATCTATACCACACCGGATCAGCCTGTTTTCCAGAAACACGGGGTTTTGCATTATATGGTACCCAACCTGCCGGCAAAGGTGGCACGGACCGCCTCTATTGCATTGAGCAATGTTCTGATGCCTATTCTTCTGGATAAGGGAAGATGCGGTGGCATTTTACAGCTGATCAAAGAGGACCGCGGGGTAAGGCAGGGTATCTATCTGTACAACGGGATTCTTACCAATGAATTGATCGGCAACCAGTTCGGTATACCATCCAACGACATCGACCTGCTCCTGTCGGCCTTTTAAAAAACGGCCTTCACCTGCAGTTGTGCATTATGAACAGGCTTTCCGCTGCCGGTGATCCTTCCTTCGTACATGGCTTCAAGAACAAGGTTCTTACCCAGTTTATAGCGGGCTGATAGTTGGGCAACACCGTTATGCCCATTGCTGAATCCGCGCATCATTGCATATCCCGAAGGAGAGGAGGTTGCTCCGTTATACCGGATGTAGACATGCTGGACCGACAGGCTCACCTGTCCTTTATCGGGGATTTGCCAGGTAAGGATACCCTCAACGCAGTTTGCAAATAGTTTGGTTGCATCGGTATTGTTTTTTTCCGACCTGACCTCTTCATTCAGGCTGATCCTCAACTTATCACTTGCCTCGCATTCAATCCGGACCAATTGTGACAGGCTTTCTATGAAATAATTACGGGTGGAGAAAAATTCCGAGATGGATTTGCGGGTTGAAAGATCGGTAGTTGCATTCAGCTGCCACGCCGGGTGGAACCTGTAGCGGATCAGCAGGGAGTTTGACCAGTTGACCTTTCCTTCGGCTCCATTGATCAGAGTGGTGCGGGTGGACTGTTTCTGGGTGACCAGGTCGGCATTGAATTTCGGATTGACGCGATTGAATGAGAGGGTATGCCGGAGCTGGGAGTTCAGGCTGATCATTGACTGATCGGCAGGATTGATGGTGAAAGGGTTGAGAAATCCGATGAAATCGTCGCGGGTTGTTTTCTTATCGATTCTGTAAGCAAGCTGCGAGGTGAATTTCGAGAGAACTCCTTTTAAAGGCTGGATGGTGAATACCTGGTTGAACCGGTTGACAAGGATCGGCATGAGTTCGGTACCCAGGCGGAACACCCTGATATAGGTTGCCTGGTCACGGAAGTTCGAAGCTTCGAATTCATCCAGTTCCTTAATATTATTGTTGTTATAGTCGTTCCACGTATAGTATCCCTGGCCGGCTGCCACTTCGAGGTAGGAGTATTCGGTTTTGCGGTCGAATCCCGATCCGATTTCGAAGAAGGTCTGTGACTGGATGAGGCCCTTAAAGGCTTTCCATCGGCCGTCGATCCTTGCTGTAAGGTTTTGGCCGCCATCGTCGGTTGTCGACTGGGTACTGTCGGTCCGGAGGGTACGGAAGTGGAATCCTGCCCTGAGGGGAAGGGAGGGATTCCTGGCGATATCGAACCAGCTTTCGGCCTCCAGTGCACGGCCGGCCGGCCTCAGCCGGCCGGCCGACGGCAGCAGGTCGGTTCGTTCACTAAGCCTCACCACCCATGGCTGCCGCTCTCCCCGCTTCTGCAATGCCTCAATCCGGAACTCCTGAAAACCCGCGCTGTTGCTCATGAGCGTATCAGTCCCTGCAGCCTGCCAGCGGTTGTTCTCCGCATTCTCCGATACCTCCAGGCGTACATTCCCTATCTGTTGACGGTAATAAGCCGTATGCCGCAGAAAACGGGTATCCCGAAAACTATCCGATGAGAGTAGATAGCTTCCGTTCCATCCGGTCTCCCAGCTCTTCCGGATGATCCTGCCCTCCGTGAGCTGACGAAAGCCAACGTTCCCACCCAACCGGTTCAGGTATTGCATCCGGTACAGGGCCGACAGGCTGTCGCGCGATACCAGCCTGAATCCCGATTCCAGCAAATGCTCCGACCGGTCCGTCGCATCCGTGACGTTCCAGTCACGCTCAAATTCGATCTCGCGGTACCTCTCCACCGGATCAAACCTCGATCCGGTAAAACGGTAATTCAAATAAGACTCCAATGCCAGCGTGCTGTCACGTTTCAGGTAATCCTTACGGAGCAGGTTGGTTTTCATGCCCATGCCAAAGTTGTCCTGATCATCCTTTGCTGAAAAGGTGTTCCGGTCGTTTCGGGTAATCGCCCATTCCATTCCCAAACTCATGCGCCTTCCAAGGGCCTGCTGCATCCCTGCCGTGAAAACCTGCTTGCTCTGAGGCATAACCAGCCGGGTTACGGGCTCATAACTTCCCTGTAATTTCCCGTCTTCCGGAGCCACCCATTCGAAAACCCTGCCGTTGGCTGCCGACTGAGCGGGCTGGTAATGTCCCTTTCCCGTTCCGGTGAAAGTGAAACGGGCCTCATATAAAGCACTGTCGGGATGGAAACTCTGTACCAGTATGCTGTCGTAGCGGATACCATTTACCAGGGTGTCCGTCAGCTTGTACATGACCCTGTCGTTCTGAAAAACCGATTCCCGGATGGCGCTCATCCTCGCAAGGCTTTCCTGGTCGCCGATGTTCGTGAGCAACTCCTTGCCCGAATCGGTCAGGTCCTGCAGCACCGGCTGATTTTTCGCATCGTTCTCTGAATAGAGATTAATATAATAGGCCCCGCCGGATGTGGTCCACCGGTTTTCGTTGAACAGGAGGAACCGGGCATAGCTCCGTTCCGTGTATTCAAATTCGACTTGGATACGTTTGTCTTTGGTTATCAGTATTTTAGGCGTAAACCGGAGTTCGGCGGTGTTGTAATCGATCACATAATCGGCCTCCTCGCCCCGCACCAGGGGGCGCCCGTCGATATAAACCTTTTCACTGCCTGCAATGACCTGGATATAACTCTCCCCGGATGCCCCGGTCAGGACATAAGGCCCCTGGTTTCCCTCCTGGCCCTGGATGGCGTTCCGCGCCCACTTCCCTTTTACCACCGCCGCGCCGGTGCTGGTCCGGAACGCGGCCTTGCCTTCCTTGCTCTTTGTTTCGGTGGTATAACGCGCACCTTGCACGCGCTTGTTCATCCGGAGGAAATAACCATCGGCGGGACGGATATCAAAATCACCGGCAAGGATCTCATTTTTAGGATTATATATCCTGATAAAGACCTTGTCGAACTCCTGGATCTGCTGTGTATTCCCTTCAGGTTGAACCGGGATGTTGGCATCGGTGAGCGTGGCCTCAATCCGGAAGTCGCGGTTCAGGTTACCTTCCATCTGCAAGTTCAGGTTCGAGGTCAGCGAGGCATCCCTTTTATTACCCAGCGAAAGACCCCTCGACAAGCTCCCGTTGCTCCGGAGGGCACTCGTGCCCGACCCTCCGGAACGGTCATACATGCTTTCTATTCCCGGCGGCCTGTAGACAGGCTTATCGATCCGGTTATAATTCAGGTCCTTATGCTGATAAACCTTATTTAACCTGATAGGGAAAGACTCGTATGCTACCCTGACTGAATCCTGCGAAGGCCGGATATCCCCTTTCCAGATCAGGAGCGCATTCAGCCAATCGACCCGGTACAGCGAATCCGGTACGACTGTATTATCCATCTTCATTACCTTCCAGGAGCCCGGAACGAGCGAGAGGGTGTCGATACGGATGGTGTCGCCTGTAATCCTCAGGGTTTTGACAGACTGGCTGCTTAAGGAGAAAGGAGAAAGGAGAAAGGAGAAAGTAAGGAGAAGAAGATCACTAACCCCAGGCTTCAGCCTGGCGATCCTCGAGGCCTCACTAAGCAAGAATCGTGATCGCATAAAACAAAAGTAGCCAAAATGAAAAAGGGATAAGAACCTGAATCCTTATCCCTAATAAACGTTATAAAATAAACTTAAATCTCTTTTCTCTTAATTCTTTTACTCTTTATCAATGATCTTTGGTCTTTAGTCTTTCTTCTTTCTTCTTTCGCCTTTACTATTTCCATTTCGGTATTTCTCTCCCCGGCGTCCACGGATAGCCAAGTCTGTCAAACTCTTTTCTCAGCCGTTCGATCGATTGGCCGATCTGCTCGATCTGAGGCAGGATTTTTGTCATCTCTGACGTAACAATGTCATATTGTTCCATTGCGCTTTCAGGAACATCCTGGTTCGGACTGATCCACCGGATGCCCCAGGTACGCTGGCGCAGGCCTGGTTCAGCTGCATCCTGCAGGCGGTTTATGATCCCATTGCCGTTAAACCGGATTTCCAGATCCTTGAGTTGTGTCTCCAGATCTTTCAGTTCCTTCATCAGGTCATCAGGACCGCCATAGGTAAAGACGAGCTGTTTACCATACTGGACATCCTTCGAATAGTCTTCCATTTTCGAAATGGTCGCCGTAACACTGTTCACCAGTTTGGTGCCTTTCTCAATGAATGAGATCACGGATGCACGGTCTTTGGCCGGCAGGGTGAAATTGTTGATCAGCCTGACCGAGAAGGATTCGGGACCGGCCAGCTGAGTTATTACGCCTCCCACATTGCGGGCCAGCTCAACGGTATATTTACCCGGAAGTGCAGTTGCCACGGCCGGGGGAGTTCCCATCGGGTTGGCCTTTTCGCGAACATTGATGGTTGACGTTCCCTCCAGGTCATATTCCCAATTGATCCGGTTCATACCTGTTTTCTGCCCGGTCTTGATGGTTTTCACCACTTTTCCGTTGGAATCCTTGATGGTAAAAACCAGGAAAGGTTCCTGTTCTTCCTCTTCCGCACGCAGATCGGCATAGGTCGGATAGGGCGGAGGAGTGCCGTCTTTTATTGCTTTTGCCTGGGCTTCCTTACGGATCTCTTTCAGGGTTTTAACCTGATCTTTTACGAAATAGGTGAAGGTGATCCCATAAGGCGGATTGGGTGCACTGAAGTAGGCGCTTCCCTGACCGTACTTTCCGTCGGTCTGACTGAACATGATGCCTTCGCGGATCGGATAAAGATGCCCTTCCTTATCCAGGATGGAAGGCACAAAGTTGCGCAGCGGGGTATAATCGTCGAGAATATAGAAACCCCGGCCGAAACTTGCTACAACCAGGTCATTCTCACGTTCCTGGATGGCAATGTCATAAATGGCGATGGTGGGGATGCCGGCTTTCAGCTGGATCCATTTGGCTCCGGCGTCGGGCGAGAACCAGAAACCGAATTCATTTCCGAGGAAGAGCAGTTCTTTTTTAACCGGATCCTGCTGGAGGGCGTGAACCGGTCCGTTCTCGGGAAGGTTGGCTGATATGGAGCTCCAGGTTTTTCCTAAATCGGTGCTCTTGAAAACATACGGTTTGAAATCAGCCCGTTTCAGGTTGCTGAAGCTGACATAAAGGGTATTCGGATCGAATTTATCGGGTAAAATGCAGCTGACATAGGTCATCTCCGGAACGCCGGGAACAGTCTCGATCTTGGTCCAGGTTTTCCGTCATCGGTTGTGATCTGGATCAGGCCGTCATCGGTTCCTGCAAAAAGGGTTCCCGGCTTCAGGGGTGATTCGGCCATCGAGACGATATTGCCCCAAACGGATGTGGAATTGTTCTTGGCCACGGCATCAATATTCTGAATGATGCCCATAACCGGCAGCTTGTTCCGGTCCATCTGGCGGGTAAGATCCGGGGATATCACCTCCCACTTGTTGCCGTAATTCGTTGATTTGAAGACCACGTTGGCGGCAAAGTAGAGTGTTTTATGATCAAATTTTGATATCAGCAAAGGAGTATTCCAGTTCCAGCGGTAAGCTTCGCCGAGCCTTTCCACAGGCTGAATGCCGACGGATTCGCCACTCTTCCGGTCGTACCGGACAAGCCCGCCGTACTGGGATTCCGAATAGACGATATCGGGATTGGTGGGATCGATCTGCTGGAAGAACCCGTCTCCGCCACAGGTTACCCACCAGTCATCGTTGACGGCACCGATATTCCGGAATACGCGTGAGGGACCTCCGAAGGAATTGTTATCCTGGGTGCCTCCGTATACATTATAGAACGGCAGGTTATTGTCGACGGCCACCCGGTAAAACTGGGTTACCGGCAGGTTGCCCTTGAATTGCCATGTGCTGGCCCTGTCAAAGGATTCATACAGTCCCCCGTCGCATCCTATGATATAATGGTTCTTATCGCGAGGGTCCATCCAGAAGCAATGGTTGTCGACATGCTTGCTTGTTTCCCCGAGATCGGTCCAGGTACGGCCACCGTCATTGGTGACTGCGGCGACTGTTTCCATTCCATATACACGGTCAACATCCCACAGGTCGCAGTAAATACGGTTATAGTATTGGCCTACACCCGATTGGTGATCGCTCATTTTTTCCCAGCTTTCACCGCAATTGGTTGTCCTCCAGATGCCTCCGGTACCGGCAGGCGCCTCAACAACTGCATAGAGCACATCGGGATTAACCGGTGATAGGGCCAGTCCGATCCGGCCAAGATCACCGCCGGGCAGTCCTTCATTGATCTTCTTAAAGGTTTTCCCGGCATCGGTCGTTTTATAAACTGCCGATTCGGGACCGCCGTCAACCAGTGTCCATACATGCCTTCTCCGCTGATAGGCAGTTACATAAATGACATCCGGGTTCCGCGGATCCATCTCCATATCGGAGATCCCTGTATTATCACTGATATGCAGGATCTCGGTCCATGTCGTGCCGCCATCAGCCGTTTTGAACAGTCCGCGGTCACCGCCCGGGCCCCAGAGGGGTCCCTGGCAGGATACATAAACCACATCGGAATTGCGGGGATCGATACGGATGCGCCCGATATGTTCCGATTTGCCGAGTCCCATGTTCTTGAAGGACTCCCCGCCGTTGGTCGATTTATAGACTCCGTCGCCATAACCGATAGCACGCTGGGAATTATACTCTCCCGAGCCTACCCATACGATATTGGGATTGTTGGGATCAACGGCAACCGGGCCAACCGACCAGGAGCCGCTGTTATCGAAAACCGGCTTCCAGGTGGTGCCGTTATTCGAGGTTTTCCAAACGCCACCGGATGCAACGCCAACGTAATATTCACTGAAATTTTTCGGATTCACTGCTATATCGGCGATGCGCCCTGAAGTGAAAGCGGGACCGATACTACGGAATTTCAATGCGCTGAAGGTTGAGGATGAAACCGGATCTTTTTTGGCCTCTTCCTTCGCGGTCTTCTTGTCGACCGGCTGGGTAAATCCGATCGTAAGGCCAATGATCAGCATGCCTGTCAGGCCTTTAATGGTTGCAGATACTTTTCGCATAAGGGTTTTAATTGTATGTAGGTTATTGATGCAAGGTACTAATCTTTGTATGACAGGCAGGTGTGCCCCCGTTAAAAAATGTTAAGCACGGTTTTTGTATATTTACGGCCTTAAACAGCATAAAGATGGCAAAGAGAATCCTGGCCCTTGTCTTCCTCTCCTTTCCCCTGCTGCTGCAGGCGCAAAGCGTGCCGGATAGCTCCATAACCCTGAGTATGTTCTCTTTTCACGCGAGCGGCCATATCCCGGCCGGCGATATTGCCAAAAGATACGGCCTTAACACAGGAGTCGGCGCTTCCTATTGGCTGAAAACCAAATCCAACTGGATCGTTTCCGCGGATTTCACCTATTTCTTCGGAAGCAAGTTCAAGGAAGACTCCATTTTTGATGGCGTCAGGGATAGTTACGGCCAGTTTATCAATACCTATGGTGAACAGATGGGGATCAGCACCTATGAACGGGGTTATTATGCCGGAATCCGCGCCGGTAAATTGTTTCCGGTCATAGGCCCAAACAAGAACTCAGGTATCGTGGTCATGGGTTCGGCAGGATTCCTGGAATACAAGACCTTTATCAGGCAGGAGGAAAACAATATACCGGTTGTCACCGATGACTACGCCAAGATGTTTGACTATCTGACGAACGGCTTTGCCATAAACCAGTTCATCGGGTATATGCACCTCGATGACCAGCAACCGCTTAATTTCTATGTGGGACTGGATTTTCACCAGGCCTGGACCTCTTGCCGCCGCGATTGGCTGTACAACCTCCAGGGACCGGAAAATCTGGCCCGCCATGATTTCCTGTTCGGGATCCGCCTGGGCTGGATCTTCCCCGTGAATAAAAAAGCAACCGGGACCTACTATTACTATTAACAGGTGCTCTTCCTATACCAGACCGGCATCCGGATCTATTTCCTCCTGATCTTACTTGCCTCGCCTTTTTCCAGGCGGGCACGAGGATGGATCAAGGGGCGCCGCGAATACCGGGACCGGCTCGATGGTTTTGCCGGCAATCCCGTGAATAAAATCCTGTGGATGCATGTCTCCTCCCTTGGGGAATTCGAGCAGGGTAGACCGCTGATCGAAAAATGGAAGAAAAATTATCCGGAAGATCAAATCCTGCTCAGCTTCTTCAGCCCATCTGGTTTTAATATCAGGAAAGATTATCCCCTGGCCGACAGGGTGTTCTACCTTCCCCTCGATACCCGCAAAAACATGGACCGGCTTATCCGGCAAATCAAGCCCGATCTGTTTATCTTGGTCAAATATGATTTCTGGCCCAACCTGCTGAACTGTCTTTATCAGCATGAAATACCGGTTTACCTGGTTTCGGCACGGTTCCGCGAGAGCCAGTATCTGTTCAGATGGTGGGGCAGGTCATTCCTGAAACAGATCCGCAGGTTCAATCATGTTTTCGTTCAGGACGAATCCTCCAGAGAGCTGATTAACCGTTATGGGATCACGCAGGTGACCGTCGCCGGCGATACAAGAGTCGACGCGGTTGCATCACGGATCACGCATCACGGATCACGCATCACGGATCACGTTTTAATCGCGGGGAGTACCTGGCCGCCGGAGGAAAAGATGCTCGCGGAGGTGTGGTTCTCGCCGGAGTTTAAGGATATCCTGGCGGATTGGAGGCTGATCATCGCCCCGCATGATATCAGTGAAAATCATCTGAAAGAGATAGAAGTGAGGTATGGTGGAGGTGTGGTGAGAAATAGTGGAGGTGTAGTGAGGTATAGTGAGGTTAAAGATATTGAGGAGGGGGATTGGAAGATCCTGCTCGTGGATTCGATCGGGCAACTGGCCGGATTATACCGGTATGGCAGCCTGGCTATCATAGGCGGAGGATTCGGCAAAGGGATCCACAATATCCTGGAACCATCGGCCTTTGGTTTACCGGTCCTGTTCGGTCCGGAATGGCGGAAATTCAGGGAGGCAGACGACCTGATCCGGACCGGATCAGCGTTTCCTTTTCATGACGGTGAAGAGCTGTCAGCTTTGATAAAAAAATTTGCAACGGATGCAAATTACCGCACCGACAGTGGAAAGCTGGCCCTCAACTACATGAAAAGTCAGACAGGGTCTACCGACCTAATTATTAGCTATTTAATGGAAAAAAATTCAACAGCTACTGTTGATAAATGGATATGAACGGGATAAACAGCAGATAACCAGCAGGGTTATCTCCGATAATCCATTTATGTTAATAAAATAGGCTTTCCGATCTCTCCCGCTGCCACTAAATTTGATAACAGGGCACACGCCCCCTTGTTTTTCTACTTCCTTAAGCTAAACAATTGATCTACACTTTTTTATAGTGCCATGTATATTGAAGAAATGTCAGTGAAAACGGGAACGGGTCGGAAGACGTACAAATTGGAAGAGGCTGTTGAAGCCTCCCGGAAATATTTCGGTGGTGATGAGCTTGCTGCTACTGTCTGGGTTAACAAGTATGCCTTAAAAGACTCGCACGGAAACATCTATGAGCAGACTCCGGATGACATGCACCGGAGGATGGCCCGTGAAATTGCACGGATCGAAAAGAGGTATCCGAACCCGATGACCGAGGAGCAGGTTTACCAGCTTCTGAAAGATTTCACTTACATCCTTCCTCAAGGTGGTCCCATGACCGGTATCGGCAATCCTTTCCAGATTTCATCACTGTCGAACTGTTTTGTCATCGGTAACGATGGCCCTTCTGATTCCTATGGCGGGATCATGAAGATAGACCAGGAACAGGTGCAGCTGATGAAAAGAAGGGGCGGGGTGGGCCACGACCTGAGCCATATCCGTCCGACGATGAGTCCGGTTATGAACTCGGCACTCACTTCCACCGGCGTAGTTCCGTTTATGGAACGCTATTCCAATTCCACCCGTGAGGTGGCCCAGGATGGCCGCCGTGGAGCGCTTATGCTTAGTATATCAATCAAACATCCTGATTCAGAGAACTTCATCGATGCAAAAACTCTTAAAGGGAAAGTAACCGGAGCCAACGTTTCGGTCAAGATCACCGATGAATTCATGCAGGCTGCCATCGACAATCGGAAGTTCGTGCAGCAATTCCCGATTGATTCCGATAATCCCACACATCTGAAGGAGATCGACGCCCGGAAACTATGGGGGAAGATCATTCATAATGCCTGGAAATCGGCCGAACCCGGTGTCCTTTTCTGGGACACCATCATCCGTGAGTCGGTTCCGGATTGCTATGCAGACCTGGGCTTCAAAACGGTTTCCACCAACCCGTGCGGTGAAATTCCGCTCTGTCCCTACGATTCATGCAGGCTGCTGGCTATCAACCTGTACGCCTATGTCGACAATCCGTTTACCGATAAGGCAAAATTTAACTTCGATAAGTTCAGGGAACATGCTCATCATGCCCAGCGGATCATGGATGACATTATCGATCTGGAATCAGAAAAGATCGATGGGATCATCGCCAAGATCAATAACGATCCCGAAGATTATGAACTGAAAAGGGTTGAATTGAAACTGTGGGAGAATATCCGGAGGAAAACCGAACTGGGACGCCGTACCGGTATCGGCATCACAGCAGAAGGTGATATGCTGGCCGCCTTGAACCTTACATACGGTAGCGATATCGCCATTGATTTTGCCGTAGAGGTGCAGAAAACTCTTGCGGTGGAAGCTTATCGCTCCTCGGTTAGCCTGGCCCGTGAAAGAGGCGCTTTCCCGATGTATGATACACAGCGGGAAAAGGATAATCCGTTCATCGACAGGTTGCGTAAAGCAGATCCCGGCCTGTACGAAGAGATGAAAGTGGCCGGCCGCCGGAACCTGGCGCTCCTTACCATTGCCCCGACAGGAACCACAAGCCTGATGTCGCAGACCACTTCGGGCATCGAACCGGTATTCATGCCTTTCTACCGCCGCCGCCGGAAAGTCAATCCCAGTGATCCCGAGACCATGATCTCCTTTGTGGATGACATGGGCGATTCATGGGAAGAATTCAACGTGTTTCATCATAAATTCATGGACTGGCTCACCAGTAACGGATACGATGCCGAAGCCGTAAAAAGCTATAATGATGAACAGCTTCAGGAGCTGGTAAAAAAATCTCCCTATTATAAATCAACCTCAAACGATATCGATTGGGTTGCCAAGGTGCGCATGCAGGGGGAAATCCAGAAGTGGGTCGACCACTCCATTTCGGTAACGGTCAACCTGCCGAAAGATGCAACCGAAGATACCGTGGCGGAAGTTTATAAAACAGCCTGGGAAAGCGGCTGCAAAGGCGTCACCGTGTACCGCGAAGGATCGCGCGACGGGGTTCTGATCAAAAACGAAGAGAAAAAGGAAGAAGAACCCCACCATCAGTCTCATGCAGGCCATAAACGCCCGCCGGTTTTGGAAGCCGAGCTGCTACGGTTCAAGAACGAGGATGAAGACTGGTTCGCCTTTGTCGGGATGCTTAACGGCCAGCCTTATGAGATATTCACCGGCCGCGCCGAAGAGGACACACTGCTGATCCCCAAATCCATCACCCGCGGGCAGATCATCAAGATAAAAACCGCCGAAGGCGCCCGCTATGATTTTCAGTATACCGATAAATACGGCAATCCTTGCACCGTTGGCGGATTGTCCTATATGTTCGATAAAGAGTTTTGGAATTATGCAAAGCTGATCTCCGGAGTCCTCCGTCACGGTATGCCCATTCCCTATGTGGTAAACCTGGTCTCTTCACTGAGTCTCGACAACGAAAACATCAACTCGTGGAAAGCTGGCGTAGCCCGCGCGCTCAAGCAATATATCCCCAATGGCACCGAAGCTATCAAGGGACAGAAGTGCGAACATTGCGGCAGCGACAAGTTGATGTACCAGGAGGGGTGCCTCACCTGCAAGGATTGCGGACACAGCAAATGCAGCTAGCTGCATTTGAAGGGCAGGAAGGCATAAGGCAAAAGGGCAGAAAGGAAAGTTAGTAAGATAAAAGGCTGTAGGTCAAAGGATTATACTCTGAACTTGCAGCTTTTTTCATTCCCCTTTTCTTCCTGCTTTCCTGCCCTTCTGCCTTAAAAAGTTTTACTCCGATGAAACTTTCTTGGGCCCAAAGGCACTAACTTATGGAAACCAATAGTCGCAATTGAATTCAACAAAACAAGAGGTGTTCATGGAGATGTACACTCCCTGTCACCAGGCGTTCACCGGGTATTGTCGCGGATTAACCGGTAACCGCGAGGATGCCCGGGATCTGGCGGGTGAGGCTGTGCTGATCGTCTTTGAGAATCTGGATCAACTCCGGAAGAAAGATTCCTTCAAAGCCTATCTGTTCGGCGTGGCCCGACGATTGCGACTGCATCATTACCGGAGAGGAAAGTTCCGGGGAGAGTACAGCGAAGCAGGGGCCGAAATGCTGCCGGCTTCGGATCCGACACCGGAAATACTGCATGATGTGGAGGTTCTTTACAACCTCCTTGGAAAACTTCCATCCAAACAGCGCGAAGCACTGGTACTGTTCGAACTCTCGGGCTTTAAGCTCGAAGAAATCCGGCAACTGCAGGGCGGAACGCTGTCAGGAGTGAAATCGCGCATTAAGCGTGGACGGGAACAATTGCGACTATGGCTAGAACCGTCGGAAGGCTCAAGGCACAAGGCTCAAGGCACAAGGAAGGAGGAAGACAAATGAAAAAAGAAAAAAGTCTTTCCGAATTATTTGAACAGGCGCGCAAAGCGGCGCCGGAGATTCCGGTCAGCAAGATCCGATCGCTGGTGGAATCCGGCAAAACTTCGCCCCTGGCCTCCAAGCCTTCGTTCAGGCCCCGACGGATCACACAATTGTTAAATCCGTTAAAACTTATTGTCATGATCACACCAATTGTCATTATAACAGCCGCCCTGTTGATCCTGAATCCAGGGGGAGAAAATAGACGAATAGCTAGCGAGAGGATCAAACCAACCGAACAGCCGGTCGTCTTGAATGTCGATAGACCAGTTATTCCGATTGCCGCGAAAGAGTATCCAAAGCAAACCTTCAGGATTTCCAAACAGGATTCTGCTAAATCAGGTTTAGTAACGACCACTCAGGAAAACTTAAGCCAGGAACCGGCGAATGCCATACGTGTCTCTCGGGATGTCATGGAGTGCATGGGTATCAACATCGGAGACACCGTTATAGAATGTAAGTTCCGCGCTATTGAGCTTTGGTTCACAATGAAACTATTTATTAATAAACAAGTTACGATAACAGGTTCCGCCGACGAAGTACATCCGATCAGGAATCCTTCCGACACACTGATGCCGACCACCGAAAGTATCATATTGATGGGCATTTCCAATTTCGGGGGAATGGAGCTTATTGATATGCCGACCCGGGTTTACAGGCAAACCGGAGTCAAGGTTGAAACCTGGCAGGATTACCTTGATTTATGTATTCCGTTACAGGTTGATATTCAATGGGCCAAACAAAATGATCGGGATATAATCTTCTGGATTTACCCCAACGAACGTTTCTTCCAGTGCCTTCCCCCTGATATTGCCCGGCCGATGCGCATGGAGTTCAATTATCAGAAAAAACGGATGGATCCCAATTTTGTACCTAATTTGGGGTATAGCATCGGAATCAGCGGCGAACAACAGCGCCGGCAAGATTATAATATGGGAGTGCCGATCAGAATTCCGGAGGGTGCAGGACAGCAGGACACTTCTGATGGAAAAACCGAGCCGGTTCCCTGCGTTTATTTCTCCAACCTGTGCGAATCCTTATCGGGGCTGGACTATGTGAACCTCTATCCGAACCCGGTCCAGGATAAGCTCAATGTGGACCTGGTCCTGCAGAAAGCCAAGCAGATCCGGTTCCGGGTGCTCGACCTGGGTGGACGGCTGATATCCGATGAAGACATCCCTGAAAACTATCCGGCCGGCGGAAGATATACTCACCAGCTCGATGTATCGAAGCTGCAAAACGGATTCTACCTGATGGTGATGACCGATGAGGAGGGAGCGAAGGTGAGCCGAAGGTTCATAAAAAATTAAGCAGGTTAAGGCAGAAAGGCAGAAGGGCAAAAAGGAAAGGATTAAGTTTTAATTCTTAATTATTTAAAACTTTACTTCCTGCTTTCCTGCCCTTTTGCCCTATTTTACTTTTCAAGTATTACGATCGCATTAGCCCACTCCTTGACATGGGATATGGATACGAATATTCTGGTGATCCCTTTTTCTTCGGCTATTTCCCTGGCTTTTCCGGTAAGACGGATCTCAGGCTTGCCCAGTTCCACGTGATAGACTTCGATCTGGTTGAAGGCAATGCCGCTGGTGAATCCTGTGCCTAAGGCTTTTACAAATGCCTCTTTGGCGGAAAAACGTGCTGCATAAAACGGAGCGGGATCGCGAAAGGAATCACTGTAAACAATCTCATCCGGGGTAAACACCCGCTCCTTGAACGCATCTCCCTTGGCAATAAAACCGCGGATGCGCTCAACCTCGATAATGTCTGTTCCAATTCCGAAAATCATGGGATAAATATAAGGCGAAAGGCGAAAGAAGAAAGGCGAAAGAACCATTATCTTTCGCCTTTCGCCTTTAATCTTTCACCTTTACTGGCCGTAGCGTTCTATTATCTCCTCCTTCGTCTTCCCGAGTATATCATACTTCTTGCCTACCTTGATGAACCGGTCGAGTGCCTTAAGCAGGTGATTGGTCTCATGGCCGGCTGATATCTGCGTACGGATGCGGGCCTGGCCATTGGGAACCACCGGGAAAAAGAATCCCACAGCATAGATCCCTTCTTCGTAAAGGTCACGCGATACATCCTGCGCCAGCTTGGCATTGAAAAGCATTACCGGCACAATCGGCGTCGTGCCCTCTTTGATGATAAATCCGGCTTCGGTGAGTACCTTGCGCCAAAGTATGGTGTTGCGTTCCAGCTTGTCGCGCCGCTCAGTGCTCTCGCTGAGGATGTCGAGAACCTTCAGTACACCTGATACCACTACCGGTGCAATGGTATTCGAGAAAAGATAAGGACGGGCCTTCTGACGGCACATCTGAACGATCTCCTTCCTCCCCGAAACGCATCCCCCGGAAGCTCCGCCAAGCGCTTTCCCGAAGGTCGTTGTGATAATATCAACTTTGCCATGGACACCACAGTGTTCGGGGGTTCCCCGGCCAGTTTTCCCAATAAATCCCGATGCATGCGATTCGTCGACAAGCAGCATCGCGTCATATTTTTCGCACAATGCGACCAGCTGATCGACCTTCGCCATATCCCCGTCCATCGAATAAACCCCGTCATTCACAACGACTTTCAGACGCTTATCGGCATGAAGCTGGAGCTTCTCTTCGAGATGTTCCATGTTCGAGTGCTTGAAGGTGTCATGCATGGCCGAACAGAGACGGATCCCGTCGACCAGCGAAGCATGAACCAGGCGGTCGGAGATGATCACATCATCCTGTGTAAGCAGGGCTTCGAAAACGCCCGCGTTTGCATCCATGCAGGAGGGAAAGAGGATCGTGTCCTCGGTTCCGAGAAACTCCGTCATCCTGCGCTCCAGCTCCCTGTGAATATCCTGGGTTCCGCAGATGAACCGCACCGACGACATCCCGTACCCGCGCGTATCGAGCCCCTCGTGGGCCGCCTTGATAACATCGGGGTGGCTCGAGAGCCCGAGATAGTTGTTGGCACAAATGTTAATGACCTTCTTGGTGACTGAACCGGCAGGGAATTCTACCTCGATATCCGCGGCCTGACTCGAATGAATAAACCGTTCCTGCTTGAAAAGCCCTGCAGCAGCAATGGCATCAAGCTGATCGGTGTAGACCTTTTTTGTTTTATCACTGTAGCCCATAGGTGGTTTTTATAAGTAATTCGTCACCAGGCTGGCAATCTTGCTGACATTGTCAAAAGCCTCCGGAGTGGCTTTGTCGTCAGGTATCGAGATCTTATATTTCACCTCAAGGAACCGCTTGAGGGAAACCATCGAGAAGGAGTCAATCAATCCACTGGAAATCAGCGGAGAGTCGTAGGTCAAATTGTAATCCTCTTCAGCGTATTCATTGATAACGTATTTGAGGATCACCTCTTTCAATTCATTAATTTCTGGCATTATTATTCTGATTTAGATATTAATCGTTTTCCAAAGTTGATATATCGCCGATCTCTTCTCCCCATTCCTGGGCATGCAGCACCCGGCGCATGATCTTGCCGCTGCGGGTTTTCGGAAGTTGGTCCATGTATTCGATCTCCTGCGGCATGGCCAGTGGGGAGAGCTTCTTCCGGATGAAATTCATGATATCGAGCTCGAGCTCATCATCAGGTTTAAAACCGGGATTCAGTGTGACGAAAGCTTTTACCACCTCCATGTTCACCTGATCGGGTTTAGCCACCACGGCGGATTCCGCCACGGCCGGATGCTCCAGCAGGGCGGATTCCACTTCGAACGGACTCACCAGGTGCCCCCCGGTGTTGATCACATCATCGTCGCGACCGATAAACCAGTAGTATCCGTCCTGGTCAATGGTCGAACGGTCACCCGTGAGATACCACCCGTTTCTGAATTTCTTCAGGAAGGTCTCTTCATTGTTCCAATAGGTCCGCATCCGTGCGGGCCAGTCGTACCGGAAAGCGATCAGGCCCGGTTTATTGACTTCATGGATCGGCTCAAACGTGTCCGGATCCAGGATAGCAGCGGTAAGCCCGGGGAACGGCCTTCCCATGGAGCCCGGCTTCACTTTCATTCCCGGGAAATTGCTGATCATGATAGACCCGGTTTCGGTTTGCCAGTAAGTGTCGTAAAATGGTTTTCCAAACATCCGGTCCGACCATACCACGGCCTCTGCATTCAATGGCTCGCCTACGCTTGCCAGATACCTGAGGCTCGACAGATCGAACTGCCTGACGATCTCATCGCCGGCTTTCATCAGCGACCGGATAGCAGTCGGTGCAGAATACCACATGGTAACCCGGTGCTTTTCAATGAACCGGTACCAGGCTTCCGCAGAAAATCCGATGTCCATCACACACTGGGTAATCCCCATCGCAAAGGGGGCAATGATCCCGTAGGAAGTACCGGTTACCCAGCCAGGGTCGGCCGTGCACCAGTATATATCGTCATCCCGGAGGTCAAGCACCCATTTGGCAGTTATATATTGTGATATCAGGCTGGAATGTACATGCTTAACCCCCTTCGGCTGACCGGTGGTACCGGATGTGTAGTGCAGGATCGACGGGGTTTCGGCTTTTGAGGGGAAAATATCTATCTGTTCAACCCGCTCTGCCTGATCCAGGTGGAACAGGACCTCTTTCGGCCTCGGAGGCTTCTTCCCGTCATCATCCACCACAATGATAAACTCCAGGTTTGGAAGCTGATCGAGAATCTTCTGGATTTTCGACGCGTGCTTGCGTTGAGTGATGATTGCACGGGTACCGGCATTTTCCAGCCTGATAAAGAGCGATTCGTCGCCGAAGGCAGAAAAAAGCGGCTGCGCAATGGCCCCGATCTTCAGGATTCCCACCAGGCCGATATACAGCTCCGGCACCTTGTCCATGAACAGGCAAACGCGGTCGCCATCGGTAATACCGAGTCCCTTTAGAAAAGCTCCGATCGTGTTGCTTAACAGGCGGATGTCATTATAGGAGTACCGCCTGACTTCGTCTCCTCTGCCTTCCCAGATTAAAGCTGTTTTTTCAGATTTTCCAAGCTGGCAGATCCGATCGGAACAGTACCAGCCAATGTTGATCACATCACCAGGGTTGTAGCCAAGCTCACGCCCGGCTTCAGCCCACGAGAAATTCTTTATCCTCTCCTCATAGGATTTGAATGCATGCATAGATAGGTTAATAAACGGTTAGTACCCAAATATACCCGTTTTTAGATAACAAACTATGCACACACGCATGATTATGCGTCTCAGTTAAAAGTTTACGAAATGACCCCTAGTTCCCGCCCGACCTTTTCAAAGGCGGCGACCACCCTGACAAGCTGATCATGGGTGTGGGCGGCACTGAGCTGAACACGGATGCGTGCCTCACCTTTGGGAACAACAGGGAAATAGAAGCCAATCACATAGATGCCTTCATCGAGCAACCGGGAAGCTACATCCTGGGAGAGTTTGGCATCACCAAACATAATGGCGCAGATGCCCGATTGGGTCGGTTTGATCGTAAAGCCGAGACGCGTCATCTGTTCTACAAAATAGCTCCGGTTTTTATGCAGATTATCAAGAAATTCCGTTGATTCGCTCATGATTTTAAAAACCTCAATTCCCGCGGCTGCTACCATTGGCGGAATGGAGTTGGAGAACAGGTAGGGTCTTGATCGCTGACGGAGCATGGCGATGATCTCTTTTTTACCGGTTGTGAATCCGCCGATGGCACCGCCGAATGATTTTCCAAGCGTGCCGGTGATGATTTCCACCTGGCCCCGTATATTGAAATACTCGGTAGTGCCCCTGCCTGTCTTGCCAATGACCCCGGCCGAATGCGATTCATCGACCAGGATCATGGCATCGTATTTTTCGGCTAATGCCTTGATCTTATCCAAAGGAGCGACGTTACCGTCCATTGAGAAAACCCCGTCAGTTACGATTAACCGGTAACGGCACGGCTGGGCCTGCTGCAGCTGGTCCTCAAGGTCCTCCATATCGGCGTTGGAATATCTGAACCGCTGGGCTTTGCAAAGCCTTACCCCATCGATGATCGAAGCGTGATTCAGGGTATCCGAAATAATGGCATCCTCATCGGTGAGCAGGGGCTCGAAAACACCCCCGTTTGCATCGAAAGCTGCTGCATAAAGGATAGTATCTTCCGTACTGAAGAAATCGGAAATGCTTTTTTCCAGTTGTTTGTGCAGATCGGTGGTGCCGCAGATAAACCGGACCGACGACATCCCGTAGCCATGAGTGTCCAACGCTTCCTTTGCTGCCTTCACAAGCCGGGGATGATTGGAGAATCCGAGGTAGTTGTTCGCACAGAAATTCAAAACCTCCTGACCGGCAGCAGTCTTGATCTTGGGTCCCTGCGGTGTTACCAGGATCCGCTCATTCTTGAATAACCCTGCCGCTTCAATGTCACTCAATTGCTGCTGCAAATGTTTTTGGAACTTATTATACATGGCTTTTTACATCTCTCCTTTTACGGCGCCAAAATTAAAACTTTGCGCATGAATAGAAAGGATTCAATCTCATGAATATTGCTGATTTATATCATTAAATAAGGCAGCGATAAATTGAAATGTTTGTCCGGAATCTGTACTTTTAAAAAATGAATCCAGATTTTGTAAGTCATTGATTATAAGCACTTAACCATGAAAAACATACTTTTAACCGGATGTGGCGGTCAGATTGGTTCGGAACTGACGATAGAACTTCGGAAACGGTACGGTAACAATCACGTGATCGGCAGCGACAAGCGGGTGATCACCTCCGGCCCCCTGGCCGAGACCGGGCCGATGGAAACCATGGACGTTACGGATGCGGGCCAGATAGCCGCCCTGGTTAAAAAGTACAATATAGACACCATCTATCATCTGGCAGCTTTACTGTCGGCCGTTGGTGAGAAACATCCCCAGCTCGCGTGGAAAATCGGGGTAAACGGGCTGTATAATGTCCTGGAAGTTGCCCGTGAAAATAACTGCGCCGTCTTTTTCCCGAGCTCCATCGGGGCATTCGGGCCCACCACTCCGCTTGATTTCACTCCCCAGGACACGATCCAGCGGCCGAGTTCCATGTACGGTATTACCAAGGTGACCGGCGAATTGCTCTGCGATTATTATTTCAAGCGTTTCGGCGTCGATACCCGCGGGGTTCGCTTCCCGGGCATCATTTCAAACGATACCCTTCCGGGCGGCGGCACAACGGATTATGCCGTGGAGATCTATTACGAAGCCATAAAAACAAAAAAATTTGTCTGCCCGCTGCCGGCCGGCACCTTCCTTGATATGATGTACATGCCTGATGCCCTGGATGCTGCAATAAACATCATGGAGGCCGATCCTTCCCGGCTGGTGCACAGGAACTCCTTCAACGTCACCTCCATGAGCTTCGATCCCGAGATCATTTATGCCGAGATCAGAAAGCATATTCCCGATTTTGCCATGACTTATGAACCCGACCCGGTGAAAGTAGCCATCGCCAATTCCTGGCCCAATAAGATGGACGACAGCTGCGCCCGCGCCGAATGGGGCTGGAATCCGAAATACGACCTTTCGTCCATGACCGTGGATATGCTCAAGGTCATCGGGGAAAAACACGCAAAGGGACTGATTTAGTGACGAGTGACGCAAAACGTGATGCATGATGCGTGATGCGTGATGCGCAAAAGTATCCACCCCCAGCCCCCTCCCTGAAACCAGGGAGGGGGTTCTGTATTTCACACCCACACCCACACAGACACTCACACCCTATCGCCCGTAAGCCCTTTTTTCGTATCTTAGTTGGCTAAACCTAACCTTAAGTCCATGTCAACACCAAAATCCACTGATCACCGGCTCCTCTCTCTTGATGCATTGAGGGGATTTGATATGTTCTGGATCATCGGCGGGGGTGAGCTGTTTATTGCGCTCTCGAAGGTTACCGGATGGAACTGGCTCGAATGGTTTGCCGCGCAGCAGCACCATGTACCGTGGGCCGGTTTCCATTTCGAGGACCTGATCTTTCCGTTGTTCATGTTCATTTCCGGTGTAGCCGCTGCCTATGCCATTCCGGGAAAGCTCCATAGTGGCTTAAGCAAGTCACGCATGGCATGGAAGGTCGTCCGCAGGGGCTTGACACTTGTGGTCCTGGGTTTTGTGTACAACGGGATCTTTGACCTTCAATATGGTGAAGAAGGTTTCCGCTTTGCGAGCGTTCTGGGCCAAATCGGTTTGGCCTACCTGTTTGCTTCACTGATCGTTCTGTACACCAAAAAGTATACGTGGAGGCTGATCTGGCTCGGGGGCATTCTCCTCGGTTATGCGATCATCCAGAATTTCATTCCGGTACCGGGCGTAGGCGCCGGCGTGCTTACCCCGGAAGGTTGCATCAACGGCTATATCGACCGGATGCTGCTTCCCGGAAGGGTCTATACCGGAGTTTTTGACCCCGAAGGGCTCCTCTGCATCGTGTCCGCAACCGGCATTACCCTCATGGGTGCGCTGGCCGGCGAACTGCTTCGAAGCAAGACCTTTACAGAATATCGTAAATTACTGATTTTAAGTGTAACAGGAGTCTCCTTCATCATCATAGCATTATTGCTGAAACCGGTTTATCCGATTATCAAAGCCGCCTGGACCACCACCTTTAACCTGCTCGCCGGCGGGATCGCCTGCCTGATGCTGTCGCTCTTCTATCTCGTCATCGATGTATGGCGTTTCCGCAAATGGTCGTTCTTTTTCTCCGTTATCGGAATGAACTCCATAACCATCTATCTTGGCGCCCGGATCTTCGATTTCAGTTCTGTCAGTAAATTCTTCCTCGGCGGCCTCTCCAATGTCTCCGGCGAAAACTGGGGCGAATTGATCCTGTGGATCGGGATACTGGCGGTGGAATGGCTGTTCTTGCTGTTTCTCTACAGGAAGAAGATTTTCCTCAGAGTCTGACTTCTGCCTTAATCAGTAACTTTGCGCAAGTAATAAGTTAAGTTATGTCCGTTCGCGTCCGCTTTGCCCCATCCCCTACAGGTCCGCTCCACATGGGCGGTGTCCGGACCGCCCTGTTCAATTATCTGTTTGCCCGCAAACGCCACGGCACCATGATCCTCCGGATTGAGGATACCGACCAGGGACGGTTTGTCCCGGGAGCCGAAGAGTATATCATGGAATCGCTCGAATGGTGCGGGATCACAATTGATGAAGGGATCCGTGAAGGTGGAAAATTCGGGCCTTACAGGCAATCTGACCGGAAACATCTGTATAAAAAATATGCCGATCAGCTCCTCGAGAACGGATGGGCCTACTATGCCTTCGATGAGGCCATTGACCTGGAGAATATCAGGAAAGAATATGAAAGCCGCAAGGAGACTTTTTCTTATGATACTCATACGCGGAAGTCACTTAAAAATTCGCTGACCTTATCGGCTGATGAAGTTGACCGGCTGCTGGATTCCGGAACGCACTTTGTAATCCGCTTCCGAATGCCGGAGAATCATGAAATCGTAATGCATGACCTGATCCGTGGTGAAGTCCGGGTTAATACCAACACGCTGGATGACAAGGTTCTTTTTAAATCCGACGGTATGCCGACCTACCACCTGGCCAACGTGGTGGATGATCACCTGATGGAGATCACCCACGTAATCCGCGGGGAGGAATGGCTCCCTTCAATGCCGCTGCATGTTATGCTGTACAAGGGATTCGGATGGAGCGACACCATGCCGCAATTCGCCCACCTCCCGCTGATCCTGAAACCCAGCGGAAACGGCAAACTTAGCAAGCGCGACGGTGATAAACTGGGCTTCCCGGTGTTTCCGATCAACTGGAACAATCCCGATACCAATGAAGTCTACAGCGGCTATCGTGAAGCAGGCTACTTCCCCGAAGCCTTCGTGAATATCCTGGCCTTGCTGGGCTGGAACGACAGTACCGATAAAGAGATCTACTCCATGCAGGAACTCATCGCTGCCTTTACCCTTGAAAGAGTAGGCAAATCAGGCTCCCGCTTCGACCCCGAAAAGGCCCGGTGGTTCAACCATCAGTATATACTCAGGAAGAGCGATGAGGAGATTGCGGAAGAGCTAACTTTAGGGCATACGGGCATAGGGGCTTACGGGCTTACGGAAGAGAAAATCGTAAAAATCGTATCCTTAGTAAAGGATCGGGTTGATTTTGTGAAAGAACTCTGGAGTCAAGCTTATTATTTCTTCGAAGCCCCCACCACTTACGATGATGCCACCGTTAAAAAGCGCTGGACCCCGGAAATCCCTCAAATGCTTAAGGAAATTATAGATATTCTTAAATCCGCAAGCCCCCCGCTTTCGCGGGGTAAACTCCAGGCCCGCAAGTCCGCAAGCCCGAATGAACTTATGCCGGATGAATACGAATTTCTAATCAGAGCCCACATTGCCGCTAACAACCTGAACGTCGGCCAGGTGATGAACGTTCTCCGCCTTTGCCTGGTGGGCGCTCCGATGGGTCCGGGAGTTTTCGATATCATGGCGGTACTTGGACCGGAAGAGACGATTGCGCGGATCGAAAGGGCGGTGAGGTCGATCCAACAGTGATGAGTGACCAAAATGTGCCAATGTGCTAATTTTTCCGTAAGCCCGTAAGCCCGAAAGCCCGAAAGCCCGAAAGCTTTATTTTATCTTATTTTCCTGCCGTACAGCTTATTGAAGTATGCAAGAAATTGCATATTTTAGCTGCCGTTTGGCACTACATACTACTAAACGTACTTAAAGAATGAGAAGGCAATTCATTGTTTGGTTGGTACTTAGCTTATGTGTTACCGGAACTGCAGTTGCGCAGGATTCGGTTCTTCTGAAAGCGTTAAAGAATCTTAAAGGGATTGAGGTGGTTGGACCTTGCCGTAACGGGAGGCAGTTTACCGAAGCTTATGAAATAAAGTTTACCCAGGCTGTTAATCATAATAATCCTGAAGGACCGATATTCACCCAGCGGATGTTCATCGGCCATACCGGTTTTGATAAACCCATGGTTCTGAGCACATCAGGCTATGAGGCACAAGGATTGGGATACTCCGAACCTGCCGGATTGCTGAAAGCCAACATGATACGCGTAGAACACCGCTATTTCGGAAAATCTGTTCCGGAACCGTTCGATTGGAAATACCTCACCACCTGGCAGGCAGCCAGCGATCATCATGAGATAGTAAAACTATTCAAAACCTTGTACCACGGGAAATGGGTTTCCACGGGTGCCAGCAAAGACGGCCAGACTGCGATGATGTTCAAAGCCTATTATCCGGATGATATTGATGTCAGCATTCCCTATGTGGCCCCGCTAAATAGCGAAAAAGTGGACCCCCGGATCTTCACTTTCCTCGATAATGTAGGTACTCCCGAAGAGCGTCAGCGGGTTAAGGATTACCAGATCATCCTGTTTGAGAAGAAAAAGGCAATGATGCCGCTGGTGGAGGAATATTGCAAGAACAAGAACTGGACCTTTCCGATGGGTATCGACCGGGCATATGACCTGAACGTCCTGGAGTATCCTTTTGCCTTGTGGCAGTATGGTGCAATAAAACCAATGAACCTGCCGGGAGCATCGGCCCCCGTAAAAGAACTGTTTGATGCCATGGTACCGGTTACCGACCTGATGTGGTTCAGCGATTCCGGAATGAAACAGTTCCTGCCCCATTATTATCAGGCTATGACCGAGATGGGCTATTACGGGTATGATGTGAAGCCCTTCAGCAAATACATGAAGGATACTCAGCCGATCACTTACGATTTCACGCTACTGCCTTACGGCCTCGATACAACTTTCAACCCGACAATCCTTCATTTCCTGAACGATTTTGTCCAGAACAAGGGAGATCACATGCTCTACATCTACGGCGAACTGGATACCTGGACCGCAACCGGCGTAACTAAAATCACCGGTCCTGCCGATGCCCTCACCATGACCCTCAAAGGCGGGCATCACGGAAGCAGCATACGGGCATTCCCGGCCGAAGAACAGCAAAAGATATATGATACTTTGAGCCGGTGGCTGGGATTCAAAATACCTGTGGAATAAATCAATTAGGTAAAATCTGCTGCACGTACTGCATCATCTCCTGCATCTGGTAAATGGTCTTGATCACGATATCGCCCTGAATATCAATCAGTACCTTGTCAGTTATCAGAAGAAATTCATTGTTACCCTCCCCAAGTTCTTTTTTCAGCAACAGGGTAACTGAATGGCTGTTGCTCGATTTAAGCAATGTGTTGTAATCGCTTAATTCCAGGACAGACGTCACATAATTATAGAATTCGGTATTCAAAGTCTCCTCGGATGACGGATCCATTTCCGCCTGTTCCTCGCAATCTTCACTTTGTCTTACCTCGATCATTTTGACCGACTTGATCTTTTCAAATAAGGCTTTGGTGATCGAGTCGGCATAATCCAGCTCGCTGAAAGCCTTGAACATTTCTTCGTTAATCTCAAAAGAACTGTAATCCGGATTTAGGGAGTACTCCTCCATCAGCTTCGCCAGATCCCTCTTCTCATACTCCTGGCCTAACTGAATGTCAACAGGTTCACTGAGGGTTGTGCTTATCTGGATTTCATCAAGGTTTTTCGCACGGGCTCGCCTGGACTGGGCATTCAATGCCAGGGGAAGGAGGATCATCACGATAAGGAAAAATGTTGTTTTTTTCATGGGTGTCAGTTATTTGATGTTTGTGTATTGTGTTTCTGATCGACCGGGGGATTCGGTTTCCTGCCCGGTTTAATGGCTTCGGTCATCGCAGTGAGATCCTCAATTCGCTTAAACTCTTCCCTGACCGTTTTGCTGCAGGTGGATAAAGCATGGATCGTTTTTTCAAGTGATTCCCTCACCTCAACGTCGGTGTATTTTGATTTGGTTCTGAACGGATTCTGATCGGAGGTTATTAAAACAGTACCCGTTGCCAGAATCAGAACGGCTGCCGCAACCGGATACCACCAGCGTATGCGCCTTGCAGGCAGTTTCAGTTCCGGCAGCATCTCGGAATAAACATTGGCAGCCTCTTCCTTTTCTTTCCGGATATACTGATCGTAGATCCGCTGAAATTCAGGGTCAAAATGTTCCTGTTCCATAGCCAATCTCCTCTTTCATTTTTTCCGATATGGTTGCACGGCTTCGTGTGACTGTGACCCGCACCGCGTTGACGGTCATCTCCATCATACGGGCGATTTCTTCATAATCAAAATCCTGAAAATCTCTTAGTTCCATGATTACTTTCTGTTTGTAAGACAGGCTATCCATGGCTGACCGGATCTGCCGTATAAGATCATCATTTTCACAAACCTGATCCACCCTTGACTGATCTGCCACCTCGAACATCTCTTCATCCGGAAAAGCCCTGAACCGGTTCCGCTTTCTCAGCCGGTCAACGCACTCATGATACAGAGTTGTGAAGCAATAAGTCCGGATATTATTGTTGCTCTCCAAATTTTGCCGGTTATTCCAGAGTTTCATCATAAGATCCTGCATGGCATCCTTCGCATCTTCCTTGTCCCTGAGCATACGGTATGCGAATCCGAACAAACCGGGTTTGAACGGATCAATCAGTTCCAGGAAAACTCTTTGATGCATGCAATATCAGTTCAATTGTTAATACGCATGAAACGGGGAATCATTACATTTCAAGGCAGTAGGCAGAAGGCAAAAATTAGTCTTAAGACTCAAGAAATAAGGAATGAAGTCTCCATTTTGGGTTTGGAGTGGCATCTATATCTTCAGACTATATCTATACATTTATGAATACCTTACAGATAAGGCTTGTCCGGTTTTCGGTGACGGTTTATCAGCAAATACAGGGAATCAAGAACGATCCTCTCCTTTCTGGTATTGCGTCTCAGCTCGTTCGCTCCGCAACATCAACAGGAGCAAATTATTCCGAAGCTCAATCGGCAAGCTCCGGCAAGGACTTTCACAATAAGGTCAGGATTGCCTTGAAGGAATTGAAAGAATCTCAATATTGGATTTGCTTCCTAAGCGAATCCAATGTCAAGGTTGAACATCTACAGGAGATGTACAGAGAATCCGAAGAATTAGTAAAAATCCTAAGCACTATCTGCAAAAAGACCGACCCTCAAAGCAAAAAGTAAGTATCAAAACTCTACCTTTTTTCCTAATTCCTCTCTCTTATGACTAATTTTTGCCCTCTGCCCTCTGCCTTAAGTATTCTGTTTCGCCCATGCATCCTTCAGTCCCACCGTCCGGTTGAACACCGGATACCCGGGCGTGCTGTCGGAATCGACACTGAAATAGCCGATGCGGGTGAACTGCAGATGATCGAGCTCTTTGGTTTCTTTCAGGGACGCTTCGACTTTGCAATGGGTGAGTATCTGGAGCGAATCGGGATTCAGAAATTCCTTGAAGTTCCGGTCCTTATGGCCATCCGGATCCGGATCATTGAAGAGGCGGTCATACAACCTTACCTCGGCATCCAGGGCATGCGGGGCCGATACCCAGTGAAGGGTTCCCCTGACTTTCCGTTTTGCTTCCTCCGAGCCGCTGAGACTGAGCGGATCGTAGGTGCAATGGATGACGGTGATATTGCCATCGGAATCCTTTTCAACCGATTCGCCTTTAATGATATAGGCTGATTTTAATCGTACCTCGTTGCCGGGAGACAGGCGGAAGAATTTCTTCGGAGGCTCTTCCATGAAGTCATCCCGCTCGATATACAGCTCACGCGAGAACTGTAGCATCCGGGTACCCATGGATTCGTCTTCCGGGTTATTGATTGTCTCGAGCTGTTCGGTTTTTCCTTCGGGATAATTGTCGATGACCAGTTTCACAGGATTCAACACAGCCATCACGCGGGGTGCGCGCTTGTTCAGATCTTCCCTGACGCAATATTCCAGCAGGGCCACATCAATGACGTTCTCTCGTTTGGCAATGCCCACAAGCTCGGCAAAGTTCCTGATGGATTCCGGTGTATAACCTCTGCGTCTTAATCCATGCAGGGTAGGCATGCGGGGATCATCCCATCCGCTGACATGTCCCTCGTTCACGAGCTGCAGCAGTTTGCGCTTGCTCATGATGGTATAGCTGAGGTTCAGGCGGGCAAACTCGATCTGCCGGCTGGGGAAGATCTCCAATTCCTTGATAAACCACTCATAAAGCGGGCGGTGAGGAACGAATTCCAGTGTGCACAGCGAATGGGTGATCCCTTCGATAGAGTCGCTCTGCCCGTGGGCCCAGTCGTACATCGGGTAGATACACCACTTGTCGCCAGTGCGGTGATGGTGGGCATGACGGATCCGGTACAGGATCGGGTCGCGCATGTGCATGTTTTTCGAGGCGAGATCGATTTTCGCCCTTAATGTCATGGAATCGTTCGGGAACTCACCGTTCTTCATCCGGATAAAGAGATCCAGGCTTTCTTCAATGGGTCGGTCGCGGTACGGACTGGGCTTATCAGGCTCAAAATCGGTGCCCCGCGTGGCATTCACCTCATCGGCCGAAAGCTCGCATACGTATGCCTTGCCTTTTTTGATCAGCCTGATGGCGAATTCATACAAATGGTCGAAATAGTCGGAAGCATAAAACTCCCGGTCCTCCCAGTCAAATCCCATCCATTTGATATCCTTGCGGATAGCATCGACATAAGAGGTATCCTCCGTGACCGGATTGGTATCATCGAAGCGCAAATTGCATTTCCCGCCGTATTCCCTGGCAATGCCAAAATCAAGGCAGAATGCCTTGGCGTGACCGATATGCAGGTAACCATTGGGCTCGGGCGGAAACCGCGTCTGGATGCGGCCTCCGTGCTTACCGGATTTCAGGTCCTCCTCAACAATTTGCTCGATGAAATTCAGTACCCGCGGTTCATCGGTTTTCGGCATATCTTTTTCGTCACTCATAATCTCAGATGAATTTGAAGAAACGGAGCAAAGATAGTTGTTTCCGGCTCATCTTTTCAGTTCCGCAACCAGCTGGCACTGATGCTCACAGGCCCCAGTAATCCCGACTGCAGCAGCGGATCGCCCTTTTTATAATAGCGGTAAGTAGTAAAGGTATATCGCCTGGTCGGGCGCGGTGTGCCGTTCAGGAGCCAATCGGGCCACTTGTTGTCAACGACGCCGTCATAGGGTTCGTTCTCGTCGCCGATCATCCTGTTGGGCCACAGGTTCGCAACCCCGATCTTCAGCTTGTTTCCTTTTGCTTTTACTGCTTTCGTGATCTCTACCTGCCACGGAGCGCACCATACCACCCCCAGGTCCTTCCCGTTCAGCCATACCCTCGCCATGTTCTTAACAACACCCAGGTTCAGATAAATCCTGATATTTTTATCCCGATTGATATCATCGCCTAAATCAAAGGTCTTACTATAGGTTGCGATCCCGGAATAGTTTTTTATTCCCTCTTCCGGCCGCTGAGTCCAATCAGTAAGCATCTCAAAAACAACCGATTCCGGTCCTCCCCAGCGAGGATCAAACGAAACGGTCCACGAACCGGAAAGTACCTCACCCCCGGCCCCTCTCCCGCGCTCCCGCTGGTCGCGGGAGAGGGGAGTATAAGTATCTTTCTCCTTTCTCCTTTCTCCTTTCTCCTTCGAGCTGTGTTCTTCAGTCATGAAAACCACGAAGTAACTCTGGTACTCGGCAAACTCAATGTCGATTTCAATACCCTCATGGGTGGCAGTCAGGTTTTGCACCGTCCTGATCTCTCCCGTATTGGCGTCCCACAATTCGGCAGAGAAGGTTCCGTCGCGGAAAGTGCAGGTCTCTGTTACCGGCTTTTCGGTACGGTTGGAAATGAAATAGATCTCCCGGTCGGGCAAAGAGTGGTGGATGTACCTGACGGATCCTTCTGAAGTGAAATCGGGCCGGACGTCCAGCTTATGAAGGATCTTGGCGGTCAGGTCATATGCCGGATAATGCTCGCCGGAGTCGCGGACGATCAGTTCGCCGCCCCAGTACAATTTTCCCTGGCCAAATGTTTTCTCTGTCATTTCGGCCGGGATATCCAGGGTACCCCATATTTTAGTGGACAGATCCGCAACCTGTTTGTCACAGTCCGGGTAGTTTGCCAGCGAGGGCGACTTCACAGGGGGCGGACCCACAACTATAGCGCCGTCATTAACCAGTGACTGGATTTTAGCGAGCAGTTCGGGGGTCATGGTTTCAAAATAGGGAAGGACCAAAAGCCCATAAGATGTACCGCCCGGGAACACGATCCGGTGATCTTTCACGGTTGCCTTTTCCATCAGGTGAACGGGAGAGCATCCGTCGAACGAATAGCCTTTTTTGTCGAGCAGTACCCTTGTCCCTTCAGTAGCGGAAACCGGAGCCCTGAAAGCATTCGGCGCTCCTTCGGGAGTCAGGTACAGAATCTCCGAAACGGCTGTTCCCTGCGATAACACATACTGGCACCGGGCAACATACCGGTGATAATCAACGGCCATCGGCCACCAGGTCTGCAGGCGGTCGTAATGCAATCCCCACTCGCCGAGCGGAATATCGGGCGGATACTTATCTCCATGGGCTTTATGCACGAAAGTATGATACAGGAACCGGTTGATGCCCATTGCAAAAGCCCAGTCGCTCTGGTTTTTCATCAGGGTTGGATACACTTTCCATGCCTCTTCGTCACAGGCCGTAAAAGCTTCGGCCTGGACAACCGGCTTGCCAAGCGTGTGGGCAATGGAAGTAGCCTCGATGCAGCTGTAGGTTGTCACAAAGCAGGTTCCGTCGCTCCAGAATTCACAACTCGGCACGGTGGCTTCGCCGCCCCAGTCGAGATCACCGGCAGGATTCTGGTCATAAGGCTGGATGGAGAAACCTAAACCATCCTTCTGCCCCAGCTCCCTGATCTTCCGCCCATGGTTCTCAACAACCAGCTCTTGTGATGTCCGGCGAACATCCCAGAGAAAACGCTCGGTCTTTTCCAGGCTCCCGATGATCAGTCCGGTATAGGCAGGAAGATAGGGTGTAGGATCATACCCTCTCCGGCTCCGGAACTCCTCGCGGAAATCCCTCGTCCAGTTCTGTGGCCCGATCTCCCAGCTGTCGAAATGAAGCATGGTCCAGCCTCCGCCCGATGCAACCTTCCTGGGCTTAACCTTTTCAACCAGTTTTCCTATATAAGCCTGATAATGAGCAATGACCGATGCAGTATCGAACTTGTCGGATTCCAGCCCCAATCCCGGTACGGGGGCAGGACGGGTAAGGATACCGTTATTCCTCCGGCCGAACCGCATGATCGTCCACCTGCCTGCCGGAACCTCCCATTCAAGGGTTCCGTCGGATTTGATCTTATCCGTCAGATCGATGACGGAGCCCGGGTCAACCGATGATCCGGGTGTATCCTTGTAATTAACCGGAGCGGGGTAGAAAGGCACCACCTTATCCTGAGATGAATACCAGCCCCTGATATACAGAGCCTTGAAATCAATGCTGTCGACCAGTTTTTTAACTGCCGGTGAAGGGAATGCCAGCGTCACTACATCCTCATACCAGTTCTCACGCTGAATTCTTACTGAATCAGGAAGATCCTTGGGAGTAATGAGGGGATATTTCGGTCCGGGTACCGGCAATTGTCCTTTAAAGGTGATGGGTCCCATGGCTTGTACCGAGCTGGTGACCAGGTATTGCATCGATTGTTCCGGCTTCACCCATGGACCGCCGCTGCCCGTCCAGCCGGGACCGGTTCCAAGCAGGATCCTGATGCCCAGCCGCTCACCTCCACGGACGGCATGGGTGAAAAGTTCCTGCCATTTGGGCGACAGGAAATCAACCGTTCCGCGCGGTAATCCCTGGTTGACTTCCAAAAAGAGGGCATAACCCAGACCGGCTTTTTTCATGGATTCCAGGTCGGCGGTCATCTGTTCCTTGTCGAGGTTCCCATCGAGAAAATACCAGTAAACACCCGGCTTGGCCGAATCGGGTGGCTCCAGGAAACCGGCTTTCAGCCAGTCCTTTTCCACAGGCTTGCAGCTTATTGCCAAGGCGCAGATCGACAGGCAGATCAGTTGCCCCCAACGGATAGAAGGAAGTGATTTCATCATTTCGATTTTCAGTGTGTTTTTAATACTGGCAGTGTTCAGGTCATCGGGTGTTCCGAATGGTTACAGGACCCATCAGTCCCGATTCAATCAAGGGATCCCCTTTCTTATAATAATGATAGGTGGTAAAAGTGTACCGCTTTATAGGACGCCGGGTGCCGTTCAGCAGCCATTCGGGCCACTTGCCGTCGATCACTCCGTCGTCGGGCTCATTCTCATCGCCGATCAGCCGGTTGGTCCACAGGTTCGCCACTTCGATCTCCAGTTTGTTCCCCCTGGCTTTCACGGCTTGCGTGATCTCCACCTGCCACGGTGCGCACCATATCACCCCCAGGTCCTTCCCGTTCAGCCTGACACGTGCCATGTTTTTGACAACTCCCAGGTTCAGGTAAATCCTGTTGTTTTTATCCCGATTTATATTGTTGCTTAAGTCAAAGGTCTTACTATACGTAGCAATTCCGGAATAGTATTTTATTCCCTCTTCCGGCCGCTTAGTCCAATCAGTAAGCGACTCAAACACGACTGACTCGGGACCGCCCCAATTGGGATCAAAAGATACTTCCCATGAACCTTCAAGGGTTGCCAGGGTTTTAATCTCTGATCTTTGTTCTTCAGTCTTTACAAAAGGCTCTTTATTCTTTATTCTTTCGTCTTTATTCTTTGAAGAGTTGAAGACAACAAAGAAGCTCTGATACTCGGCGAACTCTATTGGTATCGCAATACCTGCGGAGGTTTCGGCGAGCTCCGTCAACGGAATAATTTCCCCTGTGTTCGCATCCCACAGTTCGGCCGACAGGGTTCCGTCGCGGAAGGTACAGGTCTTTTCAACCGCTTTTCCGGTGCGGTTGGCTATGAAATAGACTTCCCGTCCGGGCAGGGTGCGATGGACATACCTGACCGATCCCGCGGAGGTAAAATCGGGATTGATTTTCAGCGCCTGAAGTATTTTGGCGGTGGCATCATAGTCCGGATAGAGAGCGGGCCAGGGCATGCTGTGCAGGCTTGGGAAGGGGACCATTTTGCCGGTTACGTCGAGTTCGCCTCCCCAGAAGATCTTCCCTTGGCCGTACGACCGTTCTGTAATGGTTCCGGGGATCTCAAAGCTTCCCCAGAGTTTCAGGGCAAGCTCCCTGACGCGTTCGTCGCACTCCGGATAACCGGTGAGCGAAGGTGATCCTTTGGGTGGGTTGCCGGTCACGATAGCCCCGGTTTTTACCATTTCTTCAATAAAGGCGAGCAGCCCGGGAGTCATGGTCTCGAAAGCAGGCAGCACCATCAGTCCGTAGGAAATTCCTCCCGGGAATACGATACGATGATCCTTGACGATCGCTGTCTTCATCAGGTTTTTAGGCGAGCAGCCATCGAAAGCATATCCTTTGTGATCGGGCATCAGGGTATCTCCCTCAAAAACGGATTGCGGCGGACGGAACGCATGGGGCGCCCCTTCGCCGGCGAGATAGAGGATTTCGGACACCGGCTTACCCTGTGACAGTATATACTGGCACCGGGTGATATAACGGTGATAGTCGCCTATCATCGGCCACCAGGTCTGGCTGCGGTCCCAATGAACGCCCCAGGGGCCCAGCGTGATTCCGGGCTTGTAGGTAACGCCATGGGCTTTATGGGCGAAGGTGTGGAAATACATGCGGTTGACCCCGGTGGCCAGTGCCCAGTCGCCCTGGTTCTTCATTATGGCCGGATAGTTCCTCCAGGCTTCGGTGTCATTGGCCGTGAACGCTTCCGCCAATACGATCGTCCTGTTATTGATATGAGCAATCGAGGCGGCTTCCACGCAGCTGAACGATGAATTGAAGGTGACGAATCCCTCGCTCCAGAATTCACACATCGGGAGATCCGCCTGACTTCCCAGGTCGAGATCGGCGGAGGGATTGGAGTCGTAGGCCTGAATACTTAGCGCCAAACCGTTGGCCTGGCCTCGTTTCCTCAACTGCCCGGCATAATTATTGACTACCAGTTCATTGTTTGTCTCGCGGAAATCCCAGAGAAACCGTTCGGTTAGCCCGGTGTTCCCAACTGTCCGCCCGGTAAAAACCGGAAGGAATGGCAGCAGGTCGTAGCCCCTTCTTTTCCTGAACTCTTCCCTGAAATTCCCCGACCAGTTCTGTGATCCAACCTCCCAGCTGTCGATATGGATCCCGTACCATCCGCCGCCATCGGTGACTTTCAACGGTTGTGTCTTGTTGATTAGCTTGGCTAAGTAGCTGTCATAGTGCGCATTAAGGGCTAAGGAATCAAACTTGTCGCATTCCAGGCCCAATCCCGGTGCCGGTGCAGGCATAGTATAAGACCCATTACTCCGCCGGCCGTATCGAAGGAGGGTCCACTTGCCCGGAGGAGCCTCCCAGGTGATGCTGCCATCAGGTTTTAACAGACTCGTAATATCCTTTATTTCAGATAGATTCACAGCACCGGCAACTTTACCGGCATATTCCGCACGCGGAATATAATAGGGAACGACCGCCGGTATCCAGGAATAGAAGCCGCGATGGAACATCGCTTTGTCATCAGCCTGATCGAACGGCTGAAAGCGCCATGCAGGAATGGCAATCACAGCAACATCTTCGTACCATTCGTCCCGTGCTGCCCGGATCTCCTGGCTCATGGCCCGGGGATTGGGATAGGCATATTTTGGACTGCCTTTCGGGAGGGTGACCGTGATGGTTCCTGGTCCCGATAGTTCGGTGGAGCTGACAACCAGGGACTGCATCGACTGGCTCGGCTTGATCCACGGGCCTCCGCTGCCGGTCCAGCCCGGACTGCTGCCAAGGGAGATCCGGATGCCGAGACGCTCTCCTTCGCGAACGATATGCTTGTAGAGTTCCTGCCATTCCTCGCTCAGAAAGTCGACCTTCCCGCGCGGTGTGTTGCTGACCTCCTGGTACAGAGCGTAGCCGATGCCGGCTTTCTTCATCGATTCCAGGTCGGCGGTTATTTCTTCCTTATCGAGGTTCCCGTCAAGAATATACCAGTAAACACCGGGACGGGCGGAGTCAGGCGGCTGTATAAATCCGGTCTTCAGCCAGTCATTGGACTGATTGGTGCAGGATGATACTAAAATCAAGGTTATCAGGGAGATACCCTTCATACAAGAAGCTATCGTTCTTTGGTTCATCGGGTTTAGGTTAGATTACCAGCACTAAAAATAGTTAAATGCCGGTTAATGTTCGTGTGATCCAAAGGTTTGTTGAAATCGCTTAGTGTACTTATCTTCGGGCCGCAAATCGAAGTTAAATGGGGCTGATCCGTATTGAGCAGATGGAGTTCTATTCCTTCCACGGATGTTACGAGGAGGAACGTATCGTTGGCAACCGGTTTATTGTTGACCTTGAACTGGAAACGGATTGTTCAAAGCCCGGTAAAACAGATAATATCCGGGATACTCTCAATTACCAGACCGCCTACGACCTGGTGAAAGAAGAGATGAAAAGCAAGAGTTACCTGCTCGAACATATCGCCCGCCGGATACTCGACCGGCTGTTTGCAGCGTTTCCCCAACTGGACCGCGCATCGGTGAAGGTATCAAAGCTTAATCCGCCGATGGGAGGAAAGATCAAGGCAGTGAGCGTGCAACTTGAAAGGAGAAAGTAATACCTGTTGGATAATCAGAGTTTTATTATCTTTGGGTTGGTAATTGTTTTTTAAGCTAACGTAAATTTTATCTATCATGAATCTATTTGTTGGCAGTCTTCCTTTTCGTTTAACAGAAGCCGAATTAAGGGAGATATTTGAAGCGTACGGTGAAGTCAGTTCCGCGAAGGTCATCACCGATAAAATCAGCGGAAGGAGCAAAGGATTCGGTTTCGTAGAAATGCCGGATGATGAAGCTGCTAAAAAGGCCATTGAAGAATTGAATGGTTCCGAAGTTGAAGGCCGGTCAATCGTTGTGAACAAAGCCGAGGATAAACCCGAACGCAAGAGCGGATTCGGTGGCGGCGGCGGTCCGCGCGGCGGCGGTTATGGCGGCGGCGACCGTGGTGGTTTTAACCGTGGTGGCAGCGGTGGATACCGTGGTCCGGGCAGTGGCGGTGGCTACAAAGATGGCCCGCGTCGCAGCGGAAGAGGCTAAACTGCGCTAAAGCCAGAAGGCAGAAGGCAGAAATTAGTAACAAGAAAAAAGAATTAGGGCAGAAGTTCCATACTTCTGCCCTTCTCTTTGATACTAAGTATGTTGACTAGTCCCCCGGACTGAAGTCCGGGGTTAGGCATAACCACTTGTTCCTTATTTCTTCTTCCCTCTTACTAATTTTTGCCTTTTGCCTTCTGCCTTCTGCCCTCCAAGGTAACAGGCCCTATGAGTCCTGATGATGACAAGGGGTCCCCCGCCTTATAATAGCGATAGGAAGTGAACGTGTACCGTCCGGTCGGACGGGGCGTACCGTTCAGGAGCCAGCCGGGCCACCGGCCCTTTTCGATCCCGTCCCAGGGTTGTGCTTCATCCCCGATCAGGCGGTTGATCCACAGATTGGCCACCTCAATCTCCAGATGGTTATCCTTTTTCTTCAATGCACCGGTGATATTCACTCTCCAGGGAGCTGTCCAGACAGTTCCAAGCTCCTTGCCGTTCATAGTAACCCGTGCCAGATTCTTTACCGTTCCCAGATCGAGATAAAACTCTGAATTCCTCAGGTCTGCATGGCTGCCAGGATAATCGAAGGTGATCAGATACCGGGCAATCCCCGAGTAGAACCTGATACCCGGCTCGGGCCTTGTCGTCCAGTCGCTAAGGGTATCGAAAACAATCATCTCAGGCCCGCCCCACGCGGTATCAAAGCAAACTTTCCAAGGACCCTCGAGCGAGGTGTGGGTTTGGGTGTGAAGTGTGGGTGTGGAAGTCTCTTTCGCCTTTCTTCTTTCGCCTTTCGCCTTTACCACGTCGAAGACAACAAAGTAACTCTGATACGGCTCCAACTTCACAGGCAGCGAAACTCCGCCTTCAACTGGGGCTACTTCGTCAAGCGTCCTGATCTCGCCTGTCACCGCATCCCAAAGCTCAGCATTCATAGTCCCGTCGCGGAAAACACAGGTATCCTTCACTTTCTGATCCGTCCGGTTCGAGATAAAATAGATCTCCCGGTCCGGCAGCGACCGGTGTATATACCGGATCGATCCCGATGCGGTAAAATCTTCTATTAATCCCGATTCCCTAAGAATATCAGCAACATACTCATAGGTAGGATATATTTCTTTTTTTCCTTCCTCAAGCCCGTATGTCCGTATGCCCGCATGCCCAGTCCACAGATTTTGTGCCAATGACTTCACGATGGAATCACATTGAGGGTAGCCAACGAGAGACGGTGATTTCTTCGGCGGATTTCCGATGATCCGTGCTCCTTCCCCGGCCAGTTCGCCGATCTTGGTGAGTAGTTCGGGGGTCATGGTTTCGATGTCGGGAAGTACCAATATGGAATAGGAGGTACCGCCAGGGAACACGATACGGCCGTCCCGGACGCCGGCATTCCGGATAAGCATTTTCGGCGAGCAGCCGTCAAATGAGAAGCCGCGCCTGTCGGGCATCACTTCAGTTCCCTCCGTTGCCGACAACGGCGGGACGAACACCTGAGGCGCGCCTTCCGGTGTGAGGTAGAGGATGTCGGCAACATAGGTGCCCTGCGATAATACATACTGACAGCGCGTCATATAGGTATGGTATGCGGGAACCATCGGCCACCAGGTCTGTCCGCGGTCCCAGTGGACCCCATAGGGTCCCATGGAAACGCCCGGCCTGAGCGAGTCACCGTAGGGTTTATGGGCAAAGGTGTGATAAACTACCCGGTTGATACCCACGCAAAAGGCCCAGTCGCTCTGGTTTTTCATATTGCCAGGATATTTTTTCCACGCCTCGTCACCCCAGGCAGTGAATCCTTCGGCCGCAACCACAGGCTGACCCTGGATATGGGCTATGGAGGTGGACTCGAAACAACTGAACGCGGAATTGAATCCGTGCCCGTCGGTCCAGAACTCGCACATCGGCACATCGGCAACGCTTCCCAGATCAAGGTCGGCAGACGGGTTCATATCATAAGGCTCGATGGACAGGCGAAAGCCGCTCCTTCGTCCGAGCTCCCTGAATCGTTCGGCATGATTTTCGACGATCAGCTCGTTGCCGGTCTGGCGCACGTCCCACAGGAACCGTTCAGACAGCTCCTCGCTCCCCACGATACGGCCGGTATAGGTTGGCAGGAAGGGGAGGGGATCGTACCCGCGCCGTTTCTGAAACTCTTCGCGGAAGCGGGGTGTCCAGTTCTGTGCGCCCATCTCCCAGCTGTCGATGTGGATCATCGTCCATCCCCCGCCGGTTGCTGACTTCTGCGGATCCGACTTTCGGATCAGCTTCCCGATATAGGCATCGTAATGAGCATCAAATGCGGCTGTATCGAACTTGTCGGCCTCGAATCCGAGTCCAGGAACCGGCGCAGGCCGGGTGACCGCGCCGTTATTGCGGGTTCCGAACCGGATGATGGTCCATTTGCCCGGGGGTGCCTCCCAATTAAGGGTGCCATCGGGATTCATTTTATCGGTGATATCAATTATTTTATCCTGATCTATTGAGGCTCCGGGTGTTTCCTCGCAGGTAGCCGATGTTGGCAGGTATGGAAGCACTCCTTCGACGGAGGTATAGGGCTGCCGGTAGAAGAGGGCTTTTTCATCGATCAGGCTGATCTCCTTCCTGACCTTTGGGGTGGGAAATGCCAGGACCGCCACATCCTTATACCATGCATCACGGATCACTTTCAGATTTTCGGGGACACTCTGATCGCCGAAAATGGGCGTTTTCGGGGCGGGAACGGCTAATATCTTATTATATACCGATGGACCCCTCACCTCAACCGAACTGCTCATCAGGTGCATCATCGACTGTTCGGGTTTCACCCACGGACCGCCGCTTCCGGCCCATCCCGGACCCGATCCCATGATCAGGCGGATACCCAGCCGTTCGCACTCTTTAACCGCATGCTTAAACAGCTCCTGCCATTCTTCACTGAGCATGTCCACCTTGCCGCGCGGAACACCGACATTGACCTCAAGGAACAGCACATAGCCGATCCCGGCTTGTTTCATCGACTCCAGGTCACCCGTGATGGCTTCCTTCTGCATATTCCCGTCCATGAAATACCAGTAGACCCCCGGACGGGCAGAGTCGGGCGGATTGAGAAAGGCTTGTTCGAAAGGGTCTGTCAGGTTGTGGGAGCAAGCGGAAAATAGCAAAAGAAGAAAGGCGAAAGGCGAAAGGCGAAAGGCATTCATAAGGACAATATTTAAGGCCAAGTTAAAAAAAGGGCTGCTTTTTTGGGCAGCCCTTTTTTCAAAATAGCCTAAGGCTAATTAATTATCATTTGTTTTGTTTGAGTAAAGCTTCCTGCCTGCAGTGTATAAAAATACACGCCTGCTTCCAGGTTGCTGGTTTTGAGGGTATAATTATGTTTGCCGGCAGACATCATGCCCTGGTTTTCTTCCATCACTTTCCGTCCGGTAAGGTCCATTACAGTAAATGACACCTGTGCTGCGTTTGGAAGTTCATAGTCGATCACCGTGATGCCCGTGAACGGGTTGGGATAGTTTTGCCCGACCCATGCCGAGGAGGGTGTCAGATCCACGCCGTCAATGAGATTGCTGTGGTCGTTGATATTCAGCCGTATCAGAAGGTTTCTTACTGCTACTGCACCCCAATCAGCCGTTTCCCTGATATAGGTTACCTGATCAAGGATCTTCATGGATTTATCGGAACCGGGTTTGATATTATCGTACCGCTGTATCAGATATTCCGGGTGCATGTTATTGTATTCGAAACCCACGTACAAAATATCACCTGCTTTAAGGAATTCCGTTTCCCCGTCTTTGTTCAGGGGGTAGGTTAGCCATTTACCGATCATCGTCGAATCGTAATCATGCTGATCGGATGTAATCAGCTCATAGGGCGGTTCTACTCCCGTAGGATCCACCTTATATATCATGGCATGGAAATCGATCCTGCCATCGGCCAATCCGCCGGCAATAAGAATGGAAACCGAGTTAGCCTCACAATCGGTAAAAATGGGATATTTAACTGCGTAGCATTGGTTTACCAGGGGTGTTAAATTGTCAGTGAAATAAGCACCCCAGTTGTAGGCCTCTTCTGCAGTGTCATCCGCATGGGAATAGGAGCTGTCAGTAACATTGAAGTACGTCTTTTTTGTATTGTTTTCAGGCGTATCATCGGTTGCCGCTGATTTGTAATTGTAAGTGACCTTATAATGGCCGAATTCAGTCGGAGCGTAGGACTCGGTAATGGTTGTGGTATCTATCACAAGAGACCACAGGTCTTTGTGAGTTCCTTCTGCATGGAAAACGTTTTGGTTATTTTTGGTGATATCCACTTCGAAATAGGCGTCTTCCTGATCCAATTCACCGAAGTTGATACCCGATGCCTGGAAGTTCGTGCAGGCATTGCCGACCAGTTGTGATTTCGGTATCATATAGAATGGGGTCTGCACTGAAACATCATCTCCATCAGTCCATTCCATCTGGGCATATCTCAGCTGCATGTCATTGTTCCAGGCTTCAGCTACTTTAAAGTCATCGACTTCCCAGAAGTACAAAGTACCGCGTTTCCAGCTCAGTCTCATCTTGACATTTGGCTGTCCTGCAGCGACTTCGGAGATGTTAGCCTGGAAGTATGCCGGTGCACCGGGTACGTTAAGCAGCGGCCGCTGCTTCCAGTTGGCTCCGAAACTGGCATCGAATGCAGCTGCATGAACCCAGTTGTCTACGGATACCTCCAGGAGCATGTCATAATTCGGATTGTCATCATAGTTCATGAAACAGGTTTCATAGCTTACAACGACAGATGAGTGTGCAGAACAGTCCATGTCCGGAAAAACGACTGAATTGTTCACCGGGAGCCGGGTGTCGAGCACGTGGGGCAGATTGTACCTTGACAGGAACAGGAGGATCCATCCGTTTTCGGCCGTTGTGGACCTCATAGGAGGTTCACGGGTCCACTGGTAATCATTGATACTGTCATTGGGCCACCATTCCCAGTTGAAGCCGTTATCATCAGGATCATACATGTAAAATCCCAGAGGGGCTGTCCACCCTTTGGGATCATTCGGATTCTCCCATCCGAAGGTCTCCGAAAAGAAAACTTGTCCGTTTCCTTTTGTTCCAGGTGTTTGGGAGTGCACTACTGGTGCAAGGAGCAACCCTGCCAGTGCCAGCAGAAGTGTAAATTTTCTCATGTTTGAATAATGGTTAGGTACATAGATCTGGTTTAATCGTCAAATCGGACCTCCCGGTTGAGTTCTGATGCTAGGGAACTCATCAGTTCAACTGATCGGAACCGTTTAAAGATAAATTTTTTTCCGAATGAATTTTATGCAAAAAGCTTTTTTTTCGCCTTGAGCCCTGAGCCTTCTGCCTTGAGTCTTCTGCCCGCCATAATCAGCATAACCCCTGCAATCGTAATGATCCCTCCGACAGCCTGGTAGGCCATCGGCAGTTTTCCGAAATAGAGGAATACGCCTATAACAGTGAACAGGGCCGTGGTGCTCTGGATGATGGCGGCTCTGGATGCCTCGATGTATTTCAGGGCGCTGTACTGGCTGATCGAGGTAAGGAACGGGCCCAGGAACGAGCCGATCAGGATGCTGATCAGGGCGCTTTTGGGTATTCTGATGCTTTGTCCCGAGATGACCAGCAGGATGGTTGCAAGGGTGCATAGGAAGATTGCCCGGTTGATGGCCAGCTGGGTCGGGCTGATCGTATGGATGAACTTCTTGGCCAGGATGGTCCGGATCGCGTAAAAGGTTGTGCAAAGCAGCATCAGGCCCGAGCTGCCCGTTAGGTATGAGCTGAGGGTACCTCCCCGGTGGTAGCTTATCACGAAAGCACCGGTGATGCTGAGGACAACTCCGGCGATCTCCGGTCCCCGGAAACGCTCGTGCAGGAGTATGACGCCCATCAGGGTGATGAAGATGTACTCCATGTTCCGGAGGAACGAAGGTATCGAAGGATTGGCAGAGGCTTCAATTGCAGTGTAGAACGTGCCGGTGGCGACCATTTCCACCAGTCCCATGATCAGCAGCACCTTGAATGTGCTGCGGTGGATAGCCCGGAACTTCCGGGATTCGGGTGAACGCAGGGTGAACAGAAGGTTCCATCCGATGGCCATCGAGAACCACCAGAATCCGAACTGGAAGAGGCTGACCTCGTTAAGTGCGGCCTTGCTGAAGACGTACACGGTTGATCCGGTGACGGTTGCCAGCAGGATCCAGGCATATCCTTTCCATTCGGGTTTCAGGGCCATCCGGGTTCAGATTTCCGGCGAAGGTATGGCAAATATTGCAGTAATCCCCTGCTCAGAAACCGCTGCATCTTTTTTGCTAATTGCCGGAATTCGATTACTTTTGTCGTCCCTGGTCACATAGCCAAGTGGTTAGGCACCGGTCTGCAAAACCGGCTACAGCGGTTCGAATCCGCTTGTGACCTCAAATCTATAACCGGACTTCCTGATTATCAGGTAGTCCGGTTATAGATTTTCCTTTTTTGGCATGCACTTGGCATAAAACGTTCCGGAACCTGTGGAGTAGGTGCACGCGCCAACAAAAAAATCAGTCATCGCCGGGGCAAGTTCAACACCTTCCGCCGAACCAGATGATCAGCGACTGGTCAATTCTATTCGGCGGGGACTAATCAACAAGTACGTTTTTCCCACCAAATAATCAAGAAATATCACGATAGGGGTTAATTTTACCTGGAAACTCCTGAAAAACGACAACTCTTTGTAGGAAATACAAAATCCTTCAAATATGAACGATGCAGTGGTAAGTGCGAGAACCGATAAAGTACTCTTCATATGGGTGCTTTTCGTCGGCTGGTTTGGAGTCCTGATGGGCTTGCCTTGGACCATTGCTGTTCTCAGAGACAATCCCGAAACGGGGTGGTGGTGGGAGGGTGCAATAGACTTTCTCTTTTTCATACCAGCCTCGGCGGCGGTAGGAGTATGGCTTGGCAAGAAAGCAGGCTTGGGATCAGGATTGAGGGAGCTTGTCTCAGGAACGCCCGGATACTGGAAGCAAGTGAGCCTGGCTCTCGTGCCCGGGACGCTGGTTGGACTAGCACTGGGCACAGTCGGACTCATCAGCCAGAATGTGATGCCGAAGGATGTGTTGATTCCGGAGTTGAATAATCCGAACACCTTCGAGCGGCTTCTCAGATGCCTCAGCGCGGCATTGACGGAAGAGATAGCTTTCCGGTTTGGTTTGATGAGTATATTTGTTTGGATCATTCGGTCAGTTGTCAAGAGCCCCGCTGTTCATACACCGTCACTTTGGATTGGAAACCTGCTGTCCGCCCTTGTATTTGCCGCTGCCCATTTCCCCCAACTGGAGCTTCAACAATATGGCTTGAGTCTGTTGTTTACCTTCGTTGTGTCCAGCACCAGCACCGGAATGATCCTGGGGTGGTTATTCATGAGGTACGGTCTCGTATCAGCCATTATGGCTCATCTTATTACCGATCTTGTGATATATGTCATCCCAGGATTGGCTGCCCTAATCGGCTGACTTGACCGTACGAGCCGGGTATTCTGGGGCAGTAATCAGCTACCCTGCCTGAAACAACCAACTTTTAGATAAATTTGAAGATCAATAACAACCAAAATGGACAATATGAGAGTCTTTAAAATGTCGTTTGCAAGTGTTTATCCGTTGTATATTCAAAAAGCGGAGAAAAAGGGACGCACAAAAGCGGAAGTAGATGAAATTGTTTTTTGGTTGACAGGATATAATAAACTGACATTGCAGCAACACATTGACAACAAAAGTGATTTTGAAACTTTTTTCGCACAAGCACCAAAAATCAATCCCAATGTTTCAAAAATCACGGGTGTAATTTGCAGTTATCGTGTGGAAGAAATCGAAGACAAACTCATGCAAAAGGTTCGTTGTTTGGATAAGTTGGTTGATGAATTGGCAAAAGGAAAGACATTGGAGGAAATTTTAAGGAAATAAGGAGAATCAGTTTTTGAAAATGCAAAAACAAGTTTTCCTTGAAGCCTTACTTTTTTTGTAGCCTTCCTTAAAAGTTGTAGATCATTTCAGCCAAAATCAATTCAAGTTAATGAAAATCAGTGAATTAAGAACACTTGTGACCTCGATTTTTAGAACCGATCTACCTGTTAATCAATTAGATCGGTTTTGTGTTTTTGGGGTTTTGGCAAGTATTTGGCAAGTTTTGCCGGAAATTGTGCTAGTGGAGGTAGTGGCCGAAAGGGCCTTGAATAATTGCCATAAATTTTGAACAACTCCTTATTCCTGTGCCGCCTTATGAAGCCCTGGAAGGAATTGTTATTCATAAAAACTCTATTTTAAAATTCTGAGGGTTTTCAGAATTTGTCCTGGTCATGTTTTAACGGGAAGTTCAGGAGATCAATTCTTTTTCTGACCCGCCAGTGCCTTTCTTACTTCCTGCAGGTGGACAAAAATATCATGATCATAAACAGGCTTCAGCTTCCAGCTTTTTTCAAGAAATGCCAGTGCTTCCTGATATTTCCCTTGTTTATATAGTCCCCAGCCCCTGGTATCCAGACAGTAGTGATCATCCGGGCTTAATTCCAACGCCTTGTTCACAAGAACCAACCCTTCATCAATATTCCGGTCCAGGTCGATCAGGAAAAAGGCCAGATTATTCAATATCAATGAATTATCAGGTTCTAAGGTTAAAGCCTGCCGGTAATAATTTTCCGCTTTATCCGGAATTCCGGCGTCAGAATAAATAGAGGCCACCCCGGTCAGTATGGTTGCCTCTGGGACGGAATTCCACTTACGGGCAGACATGTACTTTTCAATATAGCGATCTGCAGGGGCCATATCTTTTTCAGTTAATGACAATACCGCCTGATTGTACAGTAGCACCGGATCATCCGGAAAATCCTTTTCAGCTTTTTTATATAATGTTTTCTCTTTATTAAACATTCCCGTCTTGTGATAGGCTTTGCCCAATTCGGTATAATTGTAAATCCAGGTCGGTTTCAAGCCCCATTCATTTCGTAATTCCAGCGCTTTTTCAAAACTGGGGATTGCTTTATCATACTGGTGTAATTCAGAGTAACTGTCACCAATGATATAATTGATCAGAGGCCTGTAATCATCCATTTCCAGCAGTTGTTTCAGATAGGCAACCTGTTCGTGGGGTGTTTCAAAATAAACAGCATATAACCAATAAATCAGGAGCTTTAATTCTAATGGCGTTGAGTCTTTTTTTTCGTAAACCCGCAGGCACCATTTTCTTCCCGGTTCATATAATCCCTGGTTTGAATATGAAATGGCAATAAAAATGGCGGCAATTGTCAGGTTTGAGTCTGCAGCGATTGCCTGCTGAAACCAGCTTCTTGCAGTTGCATAATCCCGGTTATTGAAAGATTTTTTTCCATAGATCAAATACCTGTAAGCCTGAGGGGAGTTGGTTGTTATGGATTGCTGTGTTTCATAGGATTGCTCCCTGGATAATTCTGTTATCAGAATATGGTTTTTAATCATTTCTGAAAGTGTATCGGTGATGTGAAATATCATCTGTTCTCCGGAAGGAGCCTCCATTTGTAAGGATTTAACGATTTCCTCCGTTTTTGAGTCAATTAATTGTGTATTGACACGTATGGTGCCACCGGCCTGGTTTATACTGCCATAGATGAAAACATCGGCATCCAGTTTCTGTGAAATTGAGCTTGCTGCCGAAGGTGTGATGGAGGCATAATCGGTAATGCCTTTGCTTTCCAGCAAACTTGTGATTGATTCGGGTTGCCTGACTTTTAATTCACCGGAGTTCGACAGAGAGGTGATCAGGAGATTCTGAATCCCATCCTGCCAGACGTTCCAGGTAGTGTCATTGGTCATGTTCCGGAACGGCATCACTGCAACGGATATCTTTCCATCTGATGATTGCAGTTTATCAGGCGTACTCCTGTTGAATATCTTCGGATAAGTCAGGATTGCAGCAATTATCACCAAAATACCAATCGCTGCTGTCCAGAGTAAAGGCTTCCGCCTGATTAACAGGGAAGATTTCATTTTTTCTGGTTCTTTACTTTCTTCACCTTTCTTAACGAATGAAACATCATCGAATGGCTCACCAGACGGAATCTTTTCCTTCTCCGGTGCGGCCGCCCCCATTATCAATCCGTTGATGATCTCTTTAATGGCATTGGCCACCTTGTTGATCTGATCCCGGTATACCAACTGCTGGCTGGGCTTGGCCAGGTCATCATCCCTTAGCCGCAACGGGCGGTTGACTCCCTGGGAATGGTAGATAAAATCCACCGGCCGGATGAACCCGAGGTAGCTTTCAGCCAGTTTGATGTCTTCCGGTTCAAGATCGTGAATCCTGATAGGCAATACCCTGGAGGCTACATTTCCGCCGGGCAGCTTCACCTTCAGTCCGAACCGGTCTTGCGAGGCCTGTTCGATAAACGCGACGAACTCATGCTCCCAAGCATAGCTGTTGGGATCGCAGTAGGTGCGGGAAACGATCGGGATGAAAACAAGGGCCTTCAGCTTCTCTTTAAGCGAGGCTGCCACATCATGGGTCTCTAACAGTCCGTCATGCGGGTTGACATCAAAATAAACGCTGATATCCTCTTTGAAGGTGGCTTCCAGCTCCGTTTTCAAAGCCTCGACAAACTCAGTCACCCAACCATCGCCTTTGTTGTCCTTCTGGCGGTAGCTAATGAAGATGTCGTATTCGAAACCGGGAATCAAACTTGCCATATCGCAAATTGATTTTAAACTTTAAAGTTTTCCCATTCATTTTTGACCCGTTCCATTAACTTTTTAAACCGTTCCTCGCCACGGATATTAAGGAGGTAAGGATTTTTTTCTGCCAAAAACGGGTAATTTATCACTCCACGGTTTATAGCATATTCAATGCAATCAAGGGCTAGCCGCTTCTCGTTCATCATTGAATAACATTCTGCCATTTGCCAGGCTATTTCAAAATCATTTTCAGATTTCTTTTTTAGCTCTTGGGTTACTGACATTAAAGCTTTTGCTTTCTCATTTCGGAAAGCATGCTTTACAAATTTGCTCAAAGAGCCCACATAAAAGTCTTTCCCCTCAATAGCTGCTTCGTCAAATAATTCATATGCTTTCTTATAAGATTTATTATATGCCAGACAATATGCATAACTAAATTTGAGGTACGGATTACCGGGTTCCATGGAAAATATTTTCTCAGATTGTTTGAGTGCCCCGTTATAATCCCCTTCAATGATTAAAAGTAAGCCTAATACAGCATGATTTATCCAGGTAAGCGGATCAATCTTTTGAAGTCTGTTTATTAATGATCTGGTTTCCTCCGTCTTCCCGGAATAGATCAGGCACATGGAATACCACACTAATGCCTCTGAGTCATTGGGATCAACCTCTAAATCCTTTTTAAAATAATAACAAGCTTTTTGCAAGGATTCTTTAAATATTGCTATCAATCCGAGTAGTCTGAATCCTAATGGAGAATTGCTGTCAATTTTAAAAATCTTATTTACGTAATCCTGTACCTTATTAAGTAAGTAAAATTCTGGTACAAAACCATAATTGAAAATCTGCCAATTAACATATCCCAAACCAGCATAAATGAATTCATTGTCCCCGGTTATTTCCAAACCGTTTTCAAGCAATTGGGCAGCACGATTCAAGGCTTCTTTATCCCATGACCAAAAACTCTGCCTGGCCTTCAGATAGCAGTCATATGCTGTAATGTTTTGAATAGGTCTAAAAATAATGTTTTGGTCTTCTTCAGGAGAGAGTTTTAATTTAAGTGAATCTACTATCGAGTGTGAGACTTTTTCCTGAATATCAAAAACATCGTCAAGATTTCCATTATATTTTTCCGCCCATATATGTGTATCAGTTGTTCCGTCTATCAACTGTGCTGTGATACGAAGATTATTTCCGGCTTTCCTTACACTTCCTTCCAGGACATATTGCACATTCACCTCATTAGCTATTTGCCCAATTTTCTTTTTTGTTCCTTTAAAGGTCATAGCTGAGCTTCTCGATATAACCAGAAGATCATGGATTTGCGAAAGGTCTGTTATGAGTTCTTCTGTAAGGCCATCACTAAAGTACTCCTGATCCGGATCAGGACTTATGTTCTCAAATGGCAGAACTATAATCGATTTCTCGTTTAAAACTGGTCGATCATTTAACAAGGGAACTTCTTTTGGTTCAACGGCAGATTCTGTCGGCTCTCTTTTCAATCCTGAAATAATCTCTTTAATGGCATTGGCCACCTTGTTGATCTGTATCCGGTATTTGGTATTATTCAGGTTCTTCTTTTCTTCGTCATCGGTGGTGAGTGGTTTGTTCACTCCGGGTTCTTTGTAGATAAATTCAATTCCACGCAGCACTCCTCCCAGAATTGATTCACATTCTTTAATATCAAGGGTATCCAGGTCGTGAATACGAATCGGGAGCACCCGGCTCGCCACATTGCCATTGGGCAGCTTGACTTTCAGTCCGAATTGATCCCGTGAAGCCTGTTCAACAAATGCCCTGAACTCATGCTCCCATGCAAATGATTTCGGATCGCAGTAAGTGCGGGAAATGATCGGGATAAAAACCGGGCATTTCAGCTTAGATTTCAAGGACTCATGCACGTCATCGGTCTCCAGCAGTCCGTCATGCGGGTTGATATCGAAATAAACGCTGATATCTTCTTTGAATGTGGCTTCCAACTCTTTCTTCAGGTGATCGACAAATTCCGTTACCCATCCGTCATACTTGTTGTCTTTCTGGCGGTAGCTGATGAAGATGTCGTATTCGAAACCGGGCAGAACTGATGACATAGTCTAACATTCAGGTCATTACTCTCAAAGGTACAGAACTTTATGGGTAAATCAATTCCCGATGTTTTCAGCCTACTTATTCAGGAATGCGCCAGAAAAATGGTGATAGAACAGTTTCCATTGACCATTGGTCTTCTTAAAGGCCCAGGTATAGTGAGATGGTTCGGTAACAAACATTTTTCCCGAATTCATCAGGGTTTCGTTCCTTCCATCCAGGGAAATGAGGACGACATCTCTGGTAATGGATATGAAGACCGGACCTGATGAAATCCATTTGTATGAAGTGGCTGACTTGTAGACATCAATACCCCATTTCTTATAGTCCTGAAAAGAGGTTTGCTCTCCATCAGAACCAAAAACCATGCAATCGGGTGTGTAATATTGACAAGATTGCTCAACATCCAGCTTTTCGAGCTTGCTAAAAATACTATCGTAAACGGTTATTATTTCTTTCTTGATTTGTTCTTTTTGCTTTTCTGTCAATTGGTCTCCCTGTTTTGAAGTGCATCCACAAATGCAGAGTATCATGCAGGCTCCAATCAGTGCGGTTAAACGAATTGTTTTCATGGTGGTTATTGTTTGTACATTGACATTATCTCCAGCGGTCTACGGGCCAGAATAAAGTTTTCAGTCCTGTGGTCAGGGCGAAGGATGGGACTGAAAGGTGAGTCTCTCCTTCAAATACACGCGTTGAAAGCTCGAGCCCCTGATAGTCATGCATCTGAAGCACACGGATAAACTCTTTGATCGGCTCCATTGATGCCGGAATATCACGCGAGGCATAGCCAATAAAAACTTTGCAATTCAGCTCTTTATGGTTCTTGAAATATTCGCTTTCATATTTCAGTATGCTTTGGTTGTTCCATTCCAATGAGGGAGAGAAAATGATATATCCCTTGAATAATTCAGGTTGCGTGCACAAAACGTATGAATTGAACAATCCGCTGAATGAACCTCCGCTGATGGCGCAGGAATCGGGAATTGTCCGGTAGTTCTTATTGACCACGGGAAACAATTCATCCTTCATGAACCTGATGAATTTATCGGCCCATCCCAGGTCCTTGAATTGCCTGGCAAAGGCACCGGTATCCCTGTCAGGTGACAAATCCCTCGTTCTTTTTGTTGCCCAAGTGTTGAAACCCTGGCCGTAACCTATACCCACAACAATAATATCCCTGTTATTTTGGCCGATCTGCAGCATGTCAACAATTCCCTTTATCAATCCGAACGCCACATCACCATCCGGGAAATAGAGGACAGGATACGATAATCCCGAGGTGGCATAATCATAAGGCAGGCTGACCTGGATGAGGTAATTTTCACCTTCCATATTTTTTGAGGTCAACCAAAACTGCTCGGTATTCATCAGGCAGGCTGGTGCCGTGGCAGGTTGTGTCTGTGCCTGCATCAGGTTTGCGCAAAGCAACAGGAATACGGCAGTAACAATGGTTAAACGGGATGATTTCATCATGTTTCGGTTATTTATTTAATAATTTAGATCTTTCATAACAAAAAGATAGTGGATTCACCGTAGAAAACCAAATCGTCTTTATGGATGATCCATCTGAGCGATATTGGTCTAGAATTTGGGTTACAAAAATTGTCCATCGTCAGGATTTGGAGGGGAGTGTGGGTTGGTGTTCGTTTAAATTTGGACACACATTAAATTATTGGCTCATTCTGATCGTTTTTTGATTTCCCTGACTTTTTTTGGCAGCACATGATTAATGGAATAACTTTATATGAAATGACTGTTAGCTCTAAAATCATGAAACCTAATAAAGCAATACCTCACATGTGGTTACTGGCCATTTATTTTCTTTCTATCAGTAACCTGACATTATCACAGGAACCTGCCAGACCATCACCTGGAGTCAAGGAAGTATCGAAGGGAATTTTTATGATCACTAAATTCGGCTGCAATATAGGAGTCATTGTCGGGAAAGAAGGCCTGTTGATCATTGATACAGGAATGTCAGAAAATTCTGAAATAACCGATTCCGTCATCTCGACTATCTCAGATTTGCCGGTGAAATATGTTTTCAATACCCACTTTCATTTTGACCATGTCGGAGGAAATAAAAAACTGGCTGAAAATGGCGCAATCATTCTGGCTCATGACAGCACCCGACAATGGATGACGGTTGCATTGGATTTGCCTGAAATCGGCGGGATAAAAGTACCCGTCACTCCTCCTTTTTCATTTGAATACTTACCGATGATTTGCTTTCACGACTCATTGAACATTTATTTTAATGATGATGTAATCAGATGTAATAATTATACAAAGGCTCATTCAGGCAGTGATGCAATCTGTTATATGGGAAATGCCAATATTCTTTTTACCGGAGATTTGTTCCTGCCTGCAGGGTTGCCTCTTTTGGATAAGTATAAAGGAGGATCGATTGACGGATATATTTCTGCGGTAAAAAAGCTTTATAATCAATGTGATGACAAGACTATAATTATTCCCGGTCATGGACCGGTATCCAACCGGCAGGCTTTATTGGAATATGGAGAAATGTTATCAATCGAAAGAGAAAGGATAGTATCCCTGATGAAGGAAGGAAAAACTCTTGATGAGATTATTAACACAGAACCTCTGCAAGGATTACGTAAAAAAATGGACAAGATGGCCCGGGCTTTTGTCACTATGGTTTACCAGGAACTTTCCGGGAAATAGATTTTCATCATGTTTTCTTTCGGCTATTCATCGCCCTGAGGTCCTCAAATGAACAGGTCATTATTATGGTCAAATCTTGGTTGTTCGATTTTTCAAGTTGTCGTCCTCATCGAATATACAAGACTCAATTAATCAATGATTGACTGATAAACCAGTACCTTGAATTCTTTATTGATCGGATAATAACCAGCCGGCTGGTATTGTCCCAATTGAATCCATATTAATTCCTCGGTGGGATCAATCCAGAAATAAGTATTATTAATGCCAAACCAACCGTATTCACCATCTGAACCTGATATATGAGAATTGATATTATTTACCATAATGGCAAAACCTAAACCGAATCCATATCCATTGAATTTTCCAAAACGTTCAATGCCAATAGGTATCAATTCTTCAGAAAGATGATTTTGGGTCATTAATTCGACAGTTTTAGTGCCCAGGAGACGTGTGCTATTAAATTCTCCTTTATTCGACAACATTTGGGCAAAGATCAGATAATCAGATGCAGTTGATACAAGCCCGCCACCACCTGAAAGGCGTGTCGGTGGTTTCGTCATTTTGCTTGATTCCGGTTTGTCTATGACTTTAAATCCATTGTCAGTAACACTGTATAAAGCTGCAAATCGATCTATCTTTTCTTTAGGGACATAAAAACCGGTATCTGTCATTTTTAGCGGAGTAAAAATTCGCTCCTGTAAAAAAATATCTAATGATTTGCCGGAAATAATCTCCACCAGATAACCTAAGACATCGGTTGAAACACTGTAATTAAATTTTGTACCAGGCTGAAATAAAAGAGGGATCTTGGATAACTTTTGTATCATGTCTTTCACGGTTCCTTCAAAGATATTTGCTGCCCGGTAAATAGAATCCACGGTATTCCCATACCAACCATAAGACAGTCCGGAGGTATGAGTAAGAAGATCGTGTATCGTCATTGGATTTTTCTGATCTTCCAGATGAATTCCATCTTTATCTTTGTATGAAAAGACCTTAAGGTCCTTAAATTCCGGAATATATTTGGCAACAGGATCGTCTAATTGAAAACAGCCTTCCTCATAAAGCATCATTGCAGCGACACTAACAACAGGCTTGGTCATTGATTTAATGGCAAAAATAGTATTGAACTGCATGGGCTTATCGGTATCCATCATTCCATACTTTTCAAAATGGACAATTTTCCCGTGACGCGCTACCAGGGTAATCATGCCCGGAATCTTGTTTTCATCAATGTACCTCTGCATGAAAGGTTTTATTCGATTTAAACGGTCTGATGACAGTCCTACTTTTTCAGGTTTGGAGACAGGAATAACATGACCATAATTTGACTGCAAATCAGAATTCGGATTGTTCCGGAATCCAAGTGTAATTGTCAGAAGTACAAGAGTTAGATAACTAAGTTTATTCATTGTGGGCAGCTTTGAAAAATTATTTATGTTAAACCATTCATTGATAAAAGGTAACGAAAAATATTGAGACCACCAAATCGTCATTTAAATGATCTCATTTGATCGAAATTAGGTTATAATCTATTGTCCCTGTCTTTGACAGGTGGATTTGAGTAGGGGATTAAAATTGACATGGATGTCCATAGGTTGGAGCATCGATGGCCAAAAGAATTTAACCGATCTACCTGTTAATCAAGTAGATCAGTTTTTTATTTTTCATTTCTGGTACGTATTTGGCACAAAATGTCCGGAATGATATCCCTCTTGGCCTAAGAATCTATTCCTTTAACATCATGTAGCAGTGGTCACAGCAATCATGACCTTCCATAAGAGTTTTAGTACGGCTAAACGTGATGTTCGGGTTAAACGCTTTCGCCCAGGCTTCGTCTCCATGGCAGAGTGTGGCATATCCAATGTCGGCGGCTTCAAGCTTCCGGAATACCTTGGCATTTAGGCATTCAGTAACCCTCCAGGATATAAAGTCATCACGATTTTCGATTACTTCAATTGTAAGGATAGCCCGATAACCTTCATCTTTGTAAAATGGCTGAACAAAATCCTGCAAGGAACTCCCGGGAGTTTTTGATGCAATAGACTTGTAGTAATCTTCTGTTGATTTCTTCAGGGCTTCAATAACATTCTCACGACCCAGGTGTTCGGCAATCCGATTCAACCTGTCTGAAAAAAGCTTGGCTCTGAATTGATAAACCTGTTCGTAAGTCCAACCAACCTTTTTGTCAAACTTATGCCCTTGCTTTTTAATCACATCGGGCAAATCGGTTGCCTGTGCATTTTGTGCCAGTCCAAAGCAACTAAAAGCGCAGGCAGGTATGCTTATGGCCAGGAATGATCTACGAGTCTGCTGATATGTGCCAGATACTTTTTGTGGTTTCATTTGACGAATATTGATTTGTCATGGTTGAATATTTTCCGTATAAACCATTCATCCCTAAAAGGTAACGAAGAATAATCAGATTAACAAATCGACTATTTGGATAATCCATTTGATCGAAGCCAGACTATGACATCGGAATCATCGAACCCTTAAGGTATAGGTTAATTTCAACAACAAAGTCCGTTGAAGGCTGAAGGGCAGCGGAGGCTCCGAACGCTGACGGCCGGTGTTGATGAAATCATTGTAAACGACAAAAAAATCAACTCCTTCCCGGGGATTGTATCGTAGTCTGGCATTCCAGATTATCCCGTCGATCATGCTGTTGTACTGGATGTAACTGGAGGCGGTCCATCGGGTATCGAACATATAGATAACCTTGAACTTAGCCACGTGAGTGTTAAAAAACTGGTCCCTTTCAGAAAACCCGATCCTGTTGAACTGGTAAGTCAGCCCCAGAATCCAGCTGCTTGCAAATCTTAAGTTTTGAGAAAGGGCGCAGGAACTGATCCAGCCGTCATAATACTGCCCTGCCGACATATTTATGCCTCCGGTAAATACCTTCCACTCAGGTGTTGAATAGCTTATAGATGCATTGGTGAACTGGTAATTCCCGGCTGGAACATAAACTTTGTCCGACAGGTAGAAGGTATCTCTCAGGTTCTCAGTCTGGATATCAGCTCCTGTTCCAAATTCGTGCATAGATTTGGTCTCCAGGCTATAATAAGGATGAATACTAAAAGTCTCCAGCCTGCCGTCATCATTCCTGAGATAATCCCACGTACTAAGGTAAATTGCTTGCTTATTGATAAAGCCGGGCTTGTCGGCAAGATCCCACCCGTAACCTGCCGAGGCTCCAAAATTTGTATAATCCTGTCTGAATTCGAAACCCAGTTCCGGGTTATACCGTGCCCCGGAACGGGAAAAACTCACATCGTAGGATAATCCGTCCTGGGTGCGCCTCGTGTAATCGACCATGAACTTGGCCGTTTGGAGCGACAAACTGATCGGCTTTTCATCGGAATCCAACGTCTGGGCCCAGATTACATTCAGATAATCGTTTTTATAAGTATTAATGATGGCGTCGAACGCGTAATTCCAGTTGAAATTTCCGGCCGGATCGATTTTAAGAGTGGATATCCCCCCGATATAGGAATTGCTGTTAATCCCTACTTTCCGGCGCAGCCTCAGTACCGAATTATTGAGGGTTGGCAAAATCTCTTCATGGGTTTCTTCGTCCCTGAGGAATCCTGTCTGCAGCGACATGGCCCCGATGTCCCAGTCGCCGATGCGCCCTGTCAACCTTCCCCCTCCCCACAACGGGACCTGATTGCCATTGTATATACCGATACGCCTACTGTAGAATATCTGTTCACCGCCGCCGAAACTAACATCAAAGATGGGTGACCTTTCGAGGAAGAACTGTCGTTTTTCGGGATAGAAGAGGGAGAAGCGGGTAAGGTTGACCTGTTGGTCATCAGCTTCTACCTGTGCAAAATCGGTGTTAAGCGTAAGATCCAGGGTTAGGTTCTTTGACAAGCCGTATTTGACATCCATCCCGGCATTTTTCGCCCAGGTATACTCTGACCGATAAGAATCTCCCGCATCATTGAGTTTTGCGTTTTGTTGAAAGCCGCCCAGAATATAGGGTGCGAAAAACAGCGGGTTGACCGTTTCGATTCCTTCAAATTCAATAAGCTGATATTTGGAGGCTTTTGCCCAACTCCAGAATCCCCATTCATTAGAGATAGGCGGATAAACATCCCACTCCTGCTTCCTCGCGATGTAACGGAACAACATAAGTCCCATAAGCACCTTGTTTCCGGTTTTCTGGTACCTGAGGCTCGACAAGGGGATCTGCATCTCGGCGTACCACCCTTTGCTGTCCCTACTTGTAACCACCGTCCAAAACGTGTTCCATTCGGATTTCATTGGACCAGATCCTTGCCCGTCATTGAACAGCTGGGCATCGGTCCTCAGACCTGCCGGATTTGTGGCAAACATCAGGGCATTCTCTTTATCCACGTATGTGTCGAGCGCTATCGCGAACCAGTCGTTGGTAAGCCCGATATCATCCCGGATCTTGCTGGTTGCCCTGATTTCATCAGGTTCCTTGTCGAACAGCCAGCCTCCCACATACAGATCGCGGTCGGTATAAATCATCCTGACTTCCGTCTCCTGGAAGGGGGGCAAGCCTGCCGCCGGATTCAGGGAAATCATGGTAAAGGGTTTTATGCCCTGCCAGGCCGGGTCATCTAGCTTTCCATCGAGTTTGGGGGTTGAGGCGGCTTTCGGGATCACAATGGATTGCTGGGTGAAACCGGCTAGAGTACTCAGGGAAAGACCCAGTAACAGGAAGGACATTCGGGCTCTGTTCATAGGTTATGTTTTAGAGTGGTAAACCTATTCAATCCTTAAAGGTAACGAGAATTATTAGAGACCGCCAAATCGTCTACAAGGATAAGAGACCTGTCAGTCAATCAAGTAGATCGGTTTTGTGTTTTGGAGGTTCAGGCACGCAGTCGGTACGAAATTCTGAAAACCGACTGAATCTGTTCGATCACATCGAAACTTTTCCTGATTTTGCGAGAAGCGTAAATCCTGATGGGCAAGTGTCCATTACACCTCACATTAATTTCATACCGCCGATCAAACCGGCAAAATACAGCGGTAAAGAAATAAGAGAATAATAAATGGACCTGTTTTGGCTATTTACCCGGATGACAGCCTGTAAGCTGTTGCCATAATTCGGCAGGTCGAGGTTAAAACGAATGCCTGTTTGTTTGTCAGCTGTTCCCAAAAAAACCTGCAGGGATTTTAGTGTTCCTGTTTTACCGGCTTTTACTTCCACAGGATAGATTTCGTTTTCTATTTGTAATAAATAATCGATCTCGGCATTGGAATTTTTTGCTTCGCGCATCCAATAATACAGCTTTGTTTCCTTGAAGAAAGACGATGAAGCTATGAACTCTTGTCCGACAAACTGCTCTGCCAAGGCACCTTCGAAATCGGTGCATAAGTTTTTGATATCGGCTAATCGTATTTGCGCCAGGTGATTGGCAAGTCCGATATCAATAAAAACCGGCTTAAATGTATCATTGTCAACATACTGTGTAATAGGAGGATTAACAGATTTGGTTTTTCGCACTAAATGTATTACCCTGCTCATCTCGAGCTTAAGTAACGCTTCTTTTAGCTGCGAAGAGTGGGCATTTCGATCGATATTTACATATTTTACTTTCCGACCGATATTGTTGGCAACATAATGCAGCGCTAATTTCAGGAAATCCTGTTCTTTCCGCGTTCCATATTTTGCGAAATCGTATTGCAGAGAGGTTACTATGTTGGAATGGACCTTTTCAACTTCAACTAAATTGCCGGTATCTATATAGGTTTGTATGGCTTCCGGCATACCACCGATAAAAAAGTACAATCGCAGGAAATCAGCAATTCTGGAATGAATGGCCACGTTAAAATTTTTATCGGGTGAGAAGTTTCTTATATAATCGCATAGCCCGGTTTCACCAAGCGCGGTGCAAAACTCTATGAAATTGAGCGGATACAAATAGGCATATTCCACTCGTCCGATCGGCATGGAATACTTGACCTCATTAAGCGTGTGATCAAGCAGTGACCCGGCGGCAATAATGTGCAAATCCGAAGCTTGTTCGTAAAAGTATCGCAATGATGCTATTGCCTCCGGTGAAGCCTGTATTTCATCAACGAACAGTAATGTTTTTCCAGCTATCACCGGAACGTTATACAGGCTGGTCAGTTCATTGATGATGATTTCAGGATTGTTACTTGCAAAAACCGTCTGCAACTTGCGATCCTGTTCCAGGTTGACAGACAAATAGTGCTCAAAATGAGCTTTCCCAAATGCATTGATAATAAATGTTTTACCAACTTGTCTGGCACCTCTTATTATCAGGGGTTTTCGCTTGGGGCTATCCTTCCAGGCTACGAGATAGTTTTCCAGGTTTCTTTTCATATCACCAAACTTTCCACCAAAGGTATACTGTTTTTCCATTCTGAACCACAATCACTATTGGAAAATGGAAATAAAATTTCAAGAACACAATTGGAATTAAGAAAATCATGAACTTAAACACCATTGGAAAAGAGAATTTTACAAAACCTTGAAGCCAGGTGTTGGGAAGTAATTTTAAAATCGACAATTCACTTTGGCGGAATATCAAACTGTTGAAAATTGTTGCATCTTGTAGTTTTTCAGAACCTTCTGCGACAAATTGGATAACATGAAGCATAAAAAGTCTGATAAGAAAGAGTTTGCGGATCTATTGGAACAAAACATCGGGATCATTCACAAAGTCTCAAGGCTTTACACCAATAATCCGGTAGATAAAGAAGATCTTTTTCAGGACATATGCTTTCAACTCTGGAGATCATATGGCAGTTATAGGGAAGAAGCGCAGCTTAGCACTTGGATGTACAGGGTTGCCATCAACACCGCAGTCAGCCAGATCAGGAAAAGAAAAAACATTGTTATTCCGGTTGAAGAATTTCAGGAGCAACAGGATGATAGGGATAACTCCGAAAAGGAAGAACAGATACAATTGCTATATAAAGCTATTTCACTGCTTAACAAGATCGACAAGGCTATCATCATGCTATGGCTTGAAGAGAAAAAATATGAGGAAATTGCCGGGATCCTGGGAATAAGTACATCAAATGTAAGCGTTAAGCTGTTCAGGATCAGGCAAAGATTATCAGAAAAAATGAAAGGGTTGGAAATATGAAAGACGATGAGCTGAAAGCTATCTGGCATATACTCAATGAGGAAACCGGATTCCCTGATTCCAGTTTTAATCAGGCCGATTATTTTAGAAAAAGCAAGTCACGACTGATACAGGACAAAGTCAGGCAAATGCTGCAAACTGATCTGTTAATTAAGGTGATCAGCGGATTGGCCTTTTTACTCAATCTTCTGGTTTATCACGACACCCCCATTGTTTTTTATATCAATCTTTCGGGCATACTGTTTTTAGCAATCATGACTGCAATCGAGGTAAGAATACTTCGGCAACTGGAAAGGGTTTCAGATCCCGGCCTGCCAACCCGTGACAGCTTATCAGGAATTCTGGTTTTCCTTAGAAGAAAGTCACATCTGTATGCATTGACCGTTGCCTCCACCCAAATTCAGATATTCGTTCCGGGTTTGTTAATCTACTTTTTCATAGCCTATGGGCAGGTGAAACCAATGACTACGTTAAGTTTTATCGTGTTTTCCGTTTTATGCCTGATTGGAACCGTCACTTCCTACCTGAGAATAAAAGCACAGATAAAATTTCACGCGAAGCATATTACTGCCTGTCTGTCAGACCTCAATGACAATATCCTGTCATTTGTTTCCGAATCCATCGAAAAACAGCGAAAGCACGACGATACCACTAAAATACTGATCGGCCTGTTATTGATTTTTGCTTTTGTCGCATTTCTCGCCGTTCTGAAATCAATTGTATGATGATCAATAGGAATCAGGGAAAAAGGAAAATATCTGGCGATTATGAGGTGGTTACTATAAAATTGGGTCGTCTAAGCGGCAATTGTTACTTGATCAGGAAAGATGCAGATTACTTCCTTATTGATACCGGATTAAAATCAAAGAGGAACAGGCTGTTAAAAATTATCACCGGCAACGGATGTAATCCCGGTAATCTTAAATTAATCATCCTGACACATGGCGATTTCGATCACTCCGGCAATGGTGCATTTCTGAAAAAGATGTTCGGCTGTCCCATTGCGATACACTTTGAAGATTCTCAGATGATTGAATGCAGAGACATGTTCATCAACAGGAAATCGGGAAACAGGTTCCTCAAAATGTTAATTAAACTCGTTTTTACCATTCAAAAATTTTCCATTGATGTTTTATTTAAGGATAATGACCGTTTGGAGGAATTCGGTTTAAATGCCGGAATTGTCCATCTTCCGGGACATTCCAGCGGCTCAATTGGGGTTTTGACGTCGCAGGGTGATTTGTTTTGCGGCGACCTACTGACGAATATTAAAAAGCCCATGCTGAATGCCATAATGGATCAGCCGGACATTGCCAAACAAAGTATGGAAAGGCTGAGTAAGCTGGAATTCAAATGGATTTTTCCGGGACATGGCAATAAATTTTCTTATGCGAACTACATCACTATTGGAAAACAGGATTTCATACAGACTTTGAAGCCGGGAGCAACCTGATCCCGTTGACCACTTCGTTTGGCGGAAGGTGGCCAAACCAGTCAGGCGTAGGCTGATTTTTCGGTCTGGGTTTCCTCAATACCCCACAATTATCTTCTTAATAAATACTGATCTATCCTGTTTTACTTTCATCAGGTATACTCCCTTTGAGTAACCTGAAACATCGATTTTTTCCGATTCTGAATCTATTGATTTGCTGAATAATAGCGTGCCATTTAAATTATATATTTCGAGCCTTGCATTCTTATTATTCTCAATATCAATATTTATTATATCATCTGAAGGATTAGGATAAATATTTATTGTACCAGTTTCGGTATAATCAACTTGAATATGGGATGAACAATTTGTTGTAAAAAACAGATTTGGACTACCGGTAGTATCAACTCTTGCAGCTGTACCTGCTGGAGGGAAAGGCATTACCCATACACATACTTCAAATAAAGTCGGCATATCGGATAAACTTAAAAATCCAATCATGGTTCCACCAATGGAAGACAATAAATTTGCATTATTTGACAAATTTAAACTGGTTAACAGGTTACTGCCACAGGTTAATGTGTTTAAACCAGTATTCTTTGAAACGTCCAGACTGGTTAACCGGTTGTTATCACAAAAGAAAAACTGCAGAGCAGTCGCTGAAGTGACATCCAGCCCGGTCAACTGGTTATTGCGGCAATTTATTTCCCTTAAAGCGGTATTGTGGGTAATATCCAGACTGGTTAACCGGTTATTTGAACATAGCAGGTTTTCTAAAATGATATTGGCAGAAACGTCCAGGCTGGTTAACTGGTTATACATGCACTGCAATGCCAGTAAAACCGTGCAACCGGAAACATCCAAGCTGGTTAGTTGATTATTATGGCAATCAAAAAATTGTAAACCGGTATTGTCAGAAACATTGAAACTGACTAATTGGTTATGCTCGCAATTTAGTTTATTTAATACCGGGCAGCCGGATACATCCAGGCTGGTTAGTTGGTTATCATGACATTCCAACGTTTCCAAAGCCGGCTTATCAGAAACATCCAGACTGGTAAGTTGGTTATTCTCGCAATATAATTTAGTTAAAACCGTGCAACCTGAAACATTCAGGCTGGTAAGCTGGCTTGAATAGCAGTACAGTTCAGCTAATGCAGGATTTGCGGATACATCCAGACTGGTTATCAGGTTATTATAGCATTCAATATTATCCAAAGCGGCATTGCCGGAAGTATTCAGGCTGGTGAGCAGGTTGTCGCTGCATCGTAACCAACTGATCTCCGTATTTTTCGAAACATCCAGATTGGTTAAGCGGTTATTACTGCAATGCAGATAATGTAAAGCAGTATTATGTGAAATATCCAGTAAGGTCAGATTATTATCCTTGCAAAGCAGATTTTCCAAATTAATAAATGCCTCGATGCCGGTTAAATCTGATATGTTTTTGCCAATGACATTTAAATCCTTTATCGCTTCACATTCAGTGGAACTTATTATGCCATCTCCATTTGCATCTACACCTGCAGATAGTAATGCATTTAAAAAATTTGTATCAGGTATATTTACATTCTGAGCACCAGAGATAAACGGAATTGCTAGCAGCAGTACAAATAAAATCCGGGTTTTCATCATATCAGAATTCATTGATCATAAAAGCGGCAAAGCTAACGAATCCCGCGGCAATTCGCTAAATTGAGTGCTTTTTAACAGATGCTGAATACAATGAAAAGAGGGTATTTGATTTTTCTGCTGATACCGTGCGTACTGTACGCTTTTGGCCAGCAAAGAAGCCGATCCCCTGAGAAACGGGCGAACACGGTGGCTGAATCAGTTCGATGGACACAGCAGCATTTCGCTCCGGGAAGGATACCCCCGTTTTCGTTTGTTTATGGCGGCAGGGAGTCGCGATCATTCATCACCGGATGGGAATTCAGGGCTGAGAAATTGCCGCAGGGCTCTCCCCTGATACAGGAAGTACAATATTCCTGGCGCGACCGGAAGTCGGGGTTCATAGCAACCTGCCTGGTGACCTGTTACCTGGATTTCCCGGCCGTTGAATGGACAGTCCGGTTTCGAAATGGCCCGAGTGGAAATTCGCCGGTTTTGGAGAGTGTGAAGGCCATCGATCAGAAATTCAGCTTTGCACTGGAGGGCAAGGTCACATTATATCACTCAAAAGGCAGCAGCGCTGAACGGTCTGATTTCCAGGAAACTGCGGATTTGATCGGCGCGGGCAGGAATATCAGGATGGCACCTATGAACGGCCGGTCGTCGAATCGTACGGCTTTTCCTTTCTTTAACGTCAGCATGCCGGGTAATCAGGGTATACTGACGGCTATCGGGTGGACAGGTAAGTGGTATGCCGATGTGAAACAGGCTGATAACAAAAGCTGGTCGCTTGAGGCCGGGATGGACCGGCTGAAATTGTTCCTTTACCCGGATGAAGAGATCCGGACTCCTGAAATATGCCTGATGTTCTGGAAGGGGGAAGACCGGCTCGCCGGGCACAACCTCTTCAGGCAATTTGTTCTGAAGCACCACAGCCGCCAGATCAACGGAACCTTTGCCGAACCTCCTCTTTCATTTACCCTGGGCTATGGCGGACCTCCCCCATGCGATCTGTTCAATTGCATTACGGAAAAATACTGTGTTGCCATGGTGGAACGTCATCAGCAATTCGGATTGGTGCCGGAGGTTTTCTGGATCGATGCCGGCTGGTACGCAGGCTGCGGTGCATGGTGGACCCATGCAGGCAACTGGACGGTCGATTCCACGCGGTTCCCCAACGGCCTGAAACCGGTAACGGATGCCATCCACCAGGCCGGATCCAAGCTCCTTCTCTGGTTTGAGCCCGAACGGGTTGCGGCCGGAACGCTGTTCGACAAGCTTCCATCCGATTACCTCATCAGAATACCCGACACCCTTAAGAATCCGGATATTGTCAACTATGACAGCGACATGGCCCTGTTCAACCTGGGCAATCCCGAAGCCTGCCGGTGGCTCACCGAATATATCTCAAATTTTATACGCGAGAACGGTATTGACCATTATCGCCAGGATTTCAATTTCGATCCGACACCGTACTGGAACTACAACGATCCCAAAGACAGGACCGGGATATCCGAAATACGGCATATCGAAGGATTATATCGTTTCTGGGACGGATTGCTCGGCAACTTCCCCAACCTGATCATCGATAATTGTGCCAGCGGGGGCCGACGGATCGACCTGGAGACGGTATCGCGCAGTACCCCTCTCCTGGTAACCGATTATAACTCGCTCGAACATTCCGGCCATCAATCCCATACCTATGGTTTGAACCTGTATCTGCCCCTTCATGGGGTCGGCTGTGCCGAACCCACCCGATATTCCCTGCGGTCGGAAATGAGTTCGGGGCTGGTGATAATCTGGGACCTAACCAATGCAACCGCGCCGCTCAGCCGGATGGATTCGCTGTTCGACGACTTTAAGAGGCTGCGGCCGTATTATTACGGCGATTATTATCCCCTGGTCCCGAATGTCAACATTACCTCCGACTCTATCTGGATGGCTTACGAACTGAATCGTCCCGACCAGGGTGACGGCATTGTCATGGCATTCCGCCGGCCGCTCTGCTCAACCGACAGTCTGAGTGTTAAGCTGCACGGACTGGAGCCCGAAAAGCAGTACATCGTCACTATCGAGGATTCCGGAGTCGTTACAACCCAAAACGGAGAAAAGCTGATGCAGGGACTCCTGCTGGAATGCAGCGAGAAGCCGGGATCATTGCTGATCCGTTACGAAAGGAAATGATGGGCATCAGGCAACGAATGCCGGATAAATAGTCTGCACGGTTGGCTCCCTCATTAAAACAAATAAGCGAATATCACAAGGATCAGATTTATAGTCGATTATTCAGAATTGAATTACGAATAAAATCAGACATGTTGTCAAAGTGTGAACCTTTCCAGTAGATTTGATCACATGCCGGGCAAATGAAAAATTCCTTGAAATACTTAGCTGTTCCGGCTTGCAGCCGGTGAATTATCTCTTGTTTCTCAATGGGCACGATCCTGTCATTGCAATTAAGGCACCGGGTCAAAGGATCAGCCAATTTTGATAAATCCAGTTTTTTGATCAGGTCTTTAATTTGTTCCAAAGGATCTGGTGACCCTATCCAATACGCACGTGTTACTTCCTTGTGCCTGGTCAAAAGATAGTTTCGTGACAAGATAATTCGTTGTTCCTGACGTGAAATGGTAATCATTTCATCGGAGGTATACCGGTTCGAATACAGCGTATCAAATCCAAGCATTCGCAAGTATTTGCAGAATCGCCCTAAATGGACATCGCATATAAATCTGGGATTTCGCAGTGGATTAACCCTTACCTGGCTGACGTCTGATAGATCGAGTAATTCAAACACCGGATATACCGATATCCGGTCACCGTCGTGCAGCATATAATCAAGCCCTTTAGATTGCTGATTCACCATTATTAAATCAATTTCGTCAGCAGGAATTTTCATTGATCGGAATACCTCCCGGATGGAAATTGCACCTGAAAAAACATATTCAAGCCAAACCTTGCCCTTTCCTTCGGGCAAGTAATCATTCAACTCTTCGTAAAAACGAAACCAGGCGCAACTCATAGCAACAATCCTTTAACTATCGCCGGTTGGTTAAAGTTATATCCTTTTCCATTTCTGCCATCAGAGTTTAAAATAGTAAATTTGGCCATGGCAATAACGCATAAGCTACGGTTTCATTTTATTCACTTGTTTGTTTTAACCTGGGTACTGTCCGGTTCACTGGCGGCCCAATCGTGGAATTTTATCAGGGAACAGGATGGCATTAAAATATATACGCGACAGGAAGCAGGGAAATCACTGAGAGCCTTTAAGGGAACAGCCATCATCAACGCCCCGGCTGAAAAGGTCTTCACCCTGATCGAAGACGTGAACCATACCGCATGGTGGGATAAGAACCTCACCCAGATCAAGGTGCTGGCGTATGAAAAGAACAAGCGGGCGCGGTACTACCTGGTCTATGATACTCCCTGGCCGGTGGCAAACCGCGACCTGTGCGTGGAAGTTACCGTCAGCATGGATCCGGAAAAAAGAATTTACGCGGTCGTTGCGGCTTCGCTTACCGGCGTCATTCCTGAACAGAAAAACCTGGTGCGGATCAAGGATTACCGGCAAACCTGGACCGTTTCGTCAGCCGGGGAAAATTCGTCCAATGTCGTTCTCGAAGGTTATCTGGATCCTGTAGGACATATTCCGGTTTGGATATCAAACATGCTGATCATCCAAACGCCGTTCAATAGCATCCTGGGGGTCAGGCAACAAATGCTGAATTGACAGGTGCCATCTGGAAGCGTGAAACTTGTAATCAAATCAAAGCCATGATACTGCAAAAAAGAATAGCTGAAATACTGAAACAATCTTATGTGACCCGGACAAGCGGGGTCCTCGATGTCTCGGCCAAAACGGAGCTTTTCAGGGAACTCGCGGCCAATCTCGGAGGTGTGTTCTCTATAAGCCATGATCAGGGGAACACCCTTACAATATTCAAAATTGTAATCCCCTATAAAGAATGGGAGATCATTCTGACAGAATCGGACACCAGGCCACTCAAGTTCGAGGTTGGCTTTGAATCCTTGCACGATTTTGAACTGGTTATCGGGGTTGAGGATTTCTTTGACAAAATCATGAAGAGATTATACAAGACGGAAATCGAGGTGGGTGATCAGGTTTTTGACAACCGGTATTTAATTCACAGCAATGATCCTGTATTAACGGGTAAGTTATTGAATGACAAAGTCAGGTCCAAAATCCTGAAACATAACCTTTATAATCTCTCTTATTTGACTGATACTAAAAGAAAAAGATCAGGATTGATATCAGTTATAAGCAGAACAATAGAAGATAAGGAAACTTACTTGGATCTGGTAAACCTTCATCAAATGCTTATTGATAAATTGTCAGAATTAAGAATCATAAACAAGAGGCAATAACCAAGCCTGTTGATACAAGCTCTGAAAACTTCGACAATACTTTCACCCTAACGTTAACTTATGGCTACCATCAACAGAATCCGGATCCTTGCCCTACTGGTCTTAAGTCTTTCCGGGTTGCTGGGATGCAGGAATGAGGAACAGAACACCCTGACAGTTAGTCCTTTAATGATTTATTTTCAACGGTCTGGTGGCATAGACAGTCTTACGATAAGTACCGATGCCCAATCCTGGACCGTTAACAATCCGGCTTCCGATTGGTTGCAGGTAAGCCAGTCATCCGGTTTCAGAAGCAGTACAACAATCACTGTTACTGCTCAGAAAAACGAAGGGGAAGAGCCTAAGTATGCAATTATTGAGATCAGTGCCGGAACTGCCCCGGTGATCCGGGTCGATGTAACGCAAGAGGGTGGACTATACCCAAATTACAACACCTCACCAACCGGGCCCGATGCAACCGGGATGAGCAGCACGACCGGGGAACTGGCTGCTAAAATGAATCGGGGATGGAACATGGGAAACAGCCTGGAAGCCATTGGCGGCGAAACGGCCTGGGGCAATCCCAAAATCACCAGGGACCTGATCGATTTTGTTAAACAGAACGGGTTTAACGCAATTCGTCTTCCCTGTTCCTGGAACCAATACATGGCCGATCCTTCAACAGCACAACTGGAACCGGAGTGGCTCGACCGGGTCAGGGAAGTGATTCAATATTGCATCGATAGCGATATGTATGTTCTGCTCAATATCCATTGGGATGGAGGATGGCTGGAAAACAACTGCACGGAGGCCAAACAGGAAGAAAACAATGCGAAACAGAGGGCTTTTTGGGAGCAAATAGCCACGCACCTGCGCGATTTCGACGAGCATTTGCTTTTCGCCGGCACCAATGAACCCAACGTGGACAATGCCGCTCAAATGGCCGTTTTGAAATCCTACCATCAAACCTTTATCGATGCGGTCCGCTCCACCGGAGGCAAGAACAGCTACCGCATTCTTGTCATACAAGGCCCATCAACCGATATCGAAACCACCAATAAATTAATGGGGTCACTGCCCACGGATCAAATAGAAAATCGCCTGATGGTGGAAATCCACTATTATACCCCCTGGAATTTTTGCGGATTAACCGAAGATGCCAGTTGGGGCAAGATGTTCTACTACTGGGGAAGAGATTATCACTCCGTTACGGATCCCATGCGCAATGCTTCCTGGGGCGAAGAAGCCACGGTTAATGCCAACTTTAAACTGATGAAAACCCAGTTCGTTGATCAGGGAATTCCGGTAATTCTCGGTGAATACTCGGTTGTCCGCCGCTCTTCGTTAACGGGTGATATTTTAACCAGACATCTGGACTCGAGGGCCTATTACCTCAACTATGTAACCAAACAGGCAAAAGCCAACGGCATCATTCCATTTTACTGGGATAATGGTGCGACCGGGAATAATGGCTGTGCTATTTTCGACAGGCATACCTTAACCGTTTTTGACCAGCAGGCTTTGGATGCATTAATAAGATGAACCCATAAAACAGGTCATTTCGTTCATGAAATTTTGTTTACTAAACAAATAATAGAAGTTTCGGGATGCATAATTCAAGATCCATGAAGATCGTTGTCCTGGACGGATTTACATTAAACCCCGGCGACCTGAGCTGGGATGAACTGGATTCTTTCGGGGAAGTCACCATCTATGACCGCACTCCGCCGGATCAGATCATCCTCCGGGCGGCAGGTTGTGAGATTGTACTGACCAACAAGACTCCACTCAAAGGAGATACCATCAGGGCACTGCCATACCTGAAATATATCGGGGTTCTGGCTACCGGATACAACGTGGTGGATATCCAGACTGCCCGGGAGAATGGCATCGTTGTCACCAACATACCTGCCTACGGCACTCAGTCAGTGGCACAGATGGTATTCGCTCATCTGCTCGAGATCTGTCACCATGTTTGGGCCCATAACGAAGCGGTAAAAAAAGGGGGATGGACAAAGAGCGGTGACTTCTGTTTCTGGAATTATCCCCTGATCGAGCTGGCGGATAAAACCCTGGGCATCATAGGGATGGGTAGGATCGGACGGGAGGTGGCCGGGATTGCCCGGGCGTTTGGCATGAAAATCATCGCCATGGATCCGGATCCAAAAGCGGAACTGGTTAACGAGGATTTCCGCTTTGCCGGTCTGGATGAGGTACTCGAAAAGTCCGATGTGATCAGCCTGCATTGTCCCCTGGTTGAAGATACCAAGGGGATCATCAACCAGGAAACCATTTCCGGAATGAAGGATGGGGTTATCCTGATCAATACTTCCAGGGGGCAGCTGATCGTTGAGGAAGACCTTGCGGAAGCCCTGAAATCTGGTAAAATAGCAGCGGCCGGACTCGATGTGCTGCAGACGGAACCACCTCCGGATGACCACCCTTTGTTGAAACTCCCCAATTGCATCATCACTCCCCATATTGCCTGGGCACCCAGGGAGGCCAGGATCCGGTTGATGCAGATTGCCATTGAAAACCTGCGGTCTTTTCTGGATGGAAATCCTGTCAACGTGGTCAGTTAAAATTTGATTCAATGAAAATCCTCGTCGCTTCGGATTCCTTTAAAGGCACGATGAGTTCACGGGAGATCGGCCGGATCGTTCAGCAGGAACTGGCACCGGCTCACCAGGTCGATTACCTCCCGGTTTCAGATGGAGGGGAAGGATTTCTGGACTCATTGCAGGGATTATATCCGGGACAATTGCGCCAGGCCCGCAGCCAGGATCCATTAGGCAGGGAGATCATTTGTCAGTATATCCTTTCCGATGATAAAACAGCCATCATAGAATCAGCAGTAACAGTCGGACTGGGCCTACTGGCAGAATCCGAAAGGAATCCCATGAATGCCGGCACTTACGGGTTGGGCCTGCTGATCGGGGATGGCCTTCGGCAGGGGGCTGAAAGGGTGTATATCGGACTGGGCGGCAGTGCCGTCAATGATGGCGGGGCCGGGTTGCTGACGGCGATGGGGGTGGGAATTTTTGATAAAAGCGGTGTAGAGATCAAGGAAAACGGGGGAAAGGTTTTGAACCGGATAGCCGCTTTGGACACCTCCGCCCTTGATTCATGGATCCAGGCGGCATCCTTTTATGCGGTTTGTGATGTGGATAATCCATTGTTGGGCCCCCGGGGAGCCACCCGGGTTTACGGACCTCAGAAAGGAGCAGATCCGGCCATGGTGGAATCGCTCGAAGAGGGAATGACCATATGGGCAGAGGTGGTCAAAAGGGAGACAGGACAGGATGATGCTGATGTTCCCGGGGCGGGTGCAGCAGGCGGTTTGGGTTTTTGCCTGAAAAGTTGCTTTAATGCCCGGCTGATAAGGGGAATAGATGCCCAGGTTGATCTGACCGGCCTGGAGGGCCGGATCAGCCAATATGATCTGATCATTACCGGCGAGGGGAAACTTGACCGTCAGACCAAATCGGGCAAGGTCCCTCTGGGTATGCTCAGGCTGGGAGAAAAATATCATATCCCGGTGGTTTGCCTGTGCGGTCTGAACGAATCGACAGGGGACATGGGATTCAAAAAGGTATTCTCCATCGTTCCCCAACATGCTTCGTATGTGGAATCAATAGCCGCCCCCGAATTGTCACTGCTTAAACTGATACGGGACGAAGTCATCCATTGGATCGACTCAGAAATGGTGTAATCGTTTTTAAGAGCTTATAATTGGCTTCACTGAGCAACTTTCACGCACAATAAGCGGTGCTGATCCCGGATTAAAAGCTTGCCGTCAGCAAGCGCTAAAGGTGCCCAGTTTTGAGTTGTACCTCCAACTCTTGAGGCCATAGGATCATTGCTTGTCCCTCCTTCTTTAAGCAACTCTGCTGATGCAATTGGTTTGAATTCAGATGGGTCTGGCTCTATCAGATACAACATTTTGGCGCCGTTGGTAGCCAGGAGCAGCCCGTCAGCCAGAATCATACTGCCTTTATTAAAATCAGGTGAACGTTTTGTTTTCCACATTATCCGGCCATCCATGCTCATACATGCCAGGCCGTCACGCCGGTTATTGGTTCCGTACTGAGCATAGAAATAACCTTTATACAGTAACGGCGGCTTGGTATGATCGCCAAATTCTACGGTTTTAAATAGTTCTTTTGTGGTGTAGCTCCCGTCTGCCTTTTTTTCGACTTTTATCATAACTGTACCGAGTTCGTATCCACCTGCGATAAGCACTTTGTTATCACCGGCATCAACTGCACCCGGCACCGGGATCATACAATCCCAATTCGCATATTCCCACAGGATTTTCCCGGTGAGCGGACTAATTCCAACGACTTTACCCTTGCCGCCGGACCCACCCTGACCACCACGTTCTGAAGCGGTAATCATAACCACATGGTCCTCTCCGCCAATTTTCACGATGGCCGGGCTGACATATCCGACAGAACCCAATGATGGCGTTTTCCATTTCACATGGCCATTAAGCTTTTCATAGGCCACAACACCTGCCCGGGGAGCCTGTGAAGCCAGAATCAGCAGATCACCATAAACCAAAGGACACTGTGTAATTGCCCATGTCGGTATTTCCTCACCGCCGAAATCCTTCCAAACGTTTTTATTCCAGACGGGTTTGTGTGTGTTGGTATCTATGCAATACAGATGGCCGAAAGGGCCGCACGAATAAACATGATTGCCGTCTACAACCGGCACACTTCGGGAGCCGGGAAACATAACCGATCCGGGGGCCTCATAGTTAAAATTCCAGAGGTCCTTTCCGGTGGAAAGATCCAAACACCTCATATTGTCACCAACCTCGTCATTTCTATCCAGTAAATAGACCTTCCCGTCTTTGACAGCAGGCCCCGCAAATCCGACGCCTATATCCGCAGTCCACAGTATTTTCGGCCCGTTCTGAGGCCAGGAACGTAGAATGCCTTTTTGATTTGAAATACTATTTCTGTCTGGCCCAAGATACTGGGGCCAGTCTTGTGCATACACATTCGCGATGCAAACCCATAAGACAACCACCGGAATTAATGTCTTACTTATTTTCATTTTTATTACAGTTCGCTTACTTCAAAAACTGCAGATTTATCGGCACCAGTATCGATGGTCATCAGACGAACCTCGAACAGGGAGTCATTCTTGCCTTTATACCTAAGAACATCTCCAATTCTCATTGAGTCAATACGCTCAATTTCACCACCTCGTTGACCAACTGTAACACTAATAGTAAGACGCCATTCAGAATATGCGATATTTTCAGGAGAAATACCATCACATGCCGAAATAAAAAGGTCAAATTCACTCACGAGCTCAGTCGCATTTCTTTCAACCTTTATCAAAAATGTTTTAGTTTCTTTTTCCATGTGTGATGACTGTTTTTCAACACAAATATACGAATATCACAAGGATCAGCAGGAACATGGATTAATTTGAAAAATGGATCCAGGGCTTGCCCTGGGGTTTATACCCGTTGATTTTTCATTTCTTGTTTTGGTTGGCAATTGCCCTTTCAACATCCTGTATGAAACTTTTTAAGTAGTTGACGGATACTTCGTCGGTATTTTCAGGTATTAACTCCAGACTCTTTTTCAGGACCTCCAATGCTTCCTGATATTTTCCCTGTTTGAACAATCCCTCGGCTTTTGTAGATAGAAAAATATAATTGTCAGGACTTGAACTCAATGCCTTCTCATTGAGCTCCATTCCTTTCGCTGTATCACGATCAAAATGTATCAGCGCGTCGGCAACCCTATTCAAGATTACCGGCTCATCAGGCTTTAAGTTAAGGGCCTGCCGGAAATATTTCTCTGATTCATCCGGGAGTATTTTATAATAAAGAAAAGCTCTTCCTATCTGAACTAATTTTTCAGCCTCAGAAGGAAGATCATATAATGTGGATTTATATTTTTCCTCCATAAGTCTTCTTCCTTCAACCGTATCCCCAAGAGCAAATGAGCATCTGGCTTGGTAACCGATAATGTGGTCATTGTCAGGAAAATTAAGCGACGCTTGCTTATAGAGTTTTTTCTCCTTCTTATTTTGACCAGTTTCATGTAACAGGTCTCCAAGATTTAAATATAAACCAAATGTTGCAGGCTTTATCTTCCATCTTTTGTAAATCTCAAGCGCCTTCTCTATCTCTGAGATTGCTTTGGGATATTCATGAGATCGTTTGTACGCATCGGCCAAAAACATTTGAAGAAGCGGTTGTTGATCATCCATACTGATCAGATCCTTTAAATAGTTTATCTCTTGAGCCGGTTTTTCAAATAATCGAGCATACAACCAATTTGTCCAAATTTTTTCTAACCGGTTCATCTGGTCTCTTTTATCATAAACCTCCTGGCAACTTTTTCTTGCTTCATCAATCCTCGTAAATTGATAACAATATGCTAATGAAAGCATGATCCTGGCGAAGTTTAAATTTGGATCGAACTCTAATGCCTTTTCGTAATTTAAGCCAGCCGTATAAAAATCATAGTTGAATATCGCATTATTTCCAGCGATGAAAAACTTGCAAGCTTCCGGAGAACTGGATGATGTAACAGACTGTATATCGGGGGACAGTTCCTTTTTCAATACATTTATTATCAGATAGTTACTTATTGTAGATTTCAGTGAATCAATGGTCAGGTTGATATCTGCCACTTTCCCAGCTACAACAAAAGAATTTAGAACATCCTCCGAATTGGAATCATTCAACTGTGCTGTCAAACGAATGCTGTTTCCTATAAGAATTATAGTACCGGTGACAAATACATCTGCCTCCAGAGTATGAGAGATCTTTTTAGCGACTTGAGATGATAATGTTTTATTATTGGTAAGCCCCTGGCCTTGAATCACACTGGCAACGGTTTCTCTCGGCTTGACTATTAGAAATTCTGAAGAGTTGAGTAGTTCACTGATTAATAACTGCTGTATCACATCTTGGAAAGTATCCAATGAATCATTGCTCAGATTTTGAAATGGCATGACCACAATGCTGATTTTCCCTGAACTGCGCAGGTTTTCCAGTGTATCCCGTTTGAAAACCTTTGGATACAAAAGGATTGCTGCAACGGTTATCAGAAACCCTATTGCCAATCCCCATAATAAAGGTTTCCGTCCGATAACTCGCGAAGTCTTCTTTTCTGCCCTGTCCCTCTTTTCTTCTCCTGTTTTTATTCGTGGTTCGTCCACCAGTTCCTCCCCGGGTTGCACCTTCGCCTTCTCCGGCGCGACCGCCCCCATTTTCAATCCGTTGATAATCTCTTTAATGGCATTGGCCACCTTGTTTATCTGATCCCGGTACACCACCTGCTGACCGGACTTGGCCAAGTCGTCATCCCTTAGCCTCAACGGGCGGTTGACTCCCTGCGAATGATAAATAAAGTCCACCGGCCGGATAAACCCCAGGTGCCTTTCGGCCAGCTTGATGTCTTCCGGTTCAAGATCGTGAATCCGAACCGGCAATACCCTGGAGGCCACATTCCCGCCGGGCAGCTTCACCTTAAGTCCGAACCGGTCCTGTGAAGCCTGTTCAATAAAAGCGATAAATTCATGTTCCCAGGCATAGCTGTTGGGATCGCAATAGGTGCGTGAGACGATCGGAATAAAGATAAGGGCCTTCAGCTTCTCTTTAAGCGAGGCTGCCACATCATGGGTCTCTAACAGCCCATCATGCGGGTTGATATCGAAATAGACGCTGATATCCTCTTTAAAGGTGGCTTCGAGCTCCGTTTTCAGAGCCTCGACAAACTCAGTGACCCATCCATCACCTTTATTGTCCTTCTGGCGGTAGCTGATGAAGATATCGTATTCGAAACCGGGCAGGACGGAAGACATAGTTCAAAAATTAGGTCATTACTCTCAAAGATACAGAACATTAGAACTTATATGTCAAATATTCTTAATGTCATGCCGGCAACACCGGCGGCCGGTCCTGGTAAACCACTTTCCAGTCGGAAACTTCGTTGATCATCAGGTTGGCAATATCCCTCGACAGGGTCGTTACCCGGATAAATAATGTATCTGACTCACCGGGATGGTCTTTTGACAGGTTACCGAGCAAGCTGCTTGTCTCTTCAGCGAGCGTGGAAAACTGATCGCACATGGCCGTGGAACTTTTCGCGATCCGCCTGAATTCTCCCTGGTGATTGATTCCCGCCATGGATGCCCCCAGAGCCGGGAGAAAACCGCAGAGGAAAATCAGCACATTCCCAAAAACCGCAGAAAAGTGAATAGCCGGGACGAAGACCTGTAACAGATGGATCAGACAGGCACCCAAAGTCAGCCAAAGAGTGAGTTCCGCTGTCCGGTGTAGTCTTTTTTCAATTTTTAGATAAATGCTGGCACTTTGCTTATGGTAGTTCAGCTGTTCTTCCACCAGCTCTGCATATTGTGCCAGACACTGTCTCAGATGATTGGTATCTACCCGTTCCGACGGAAGTCCGGCAATCCGCTCTATTGCCTGAACATACCAGGTCATCCAGGATGCCAGAGGATTACCATAATTTGTCAGATGTGCAGCCATCCTGGGGAAAGGCTTCCCTCCGCCAAGCGGAAGGAATAATTTCAGTTGCCGTACCGATTCGGCCGTCATCCGGTAATCTAGCCACCGGCTGTGCCAGCGGCGTTTCCGGGTGAAAAACACCAGGCCCAGAATCGTCAGAATAACCAGGGCTTCCAGGATCATGCAAATGGTCAGTCCGGAATGTTGCTCGTCAGAGAGCCATCCGGATATCAGAGGGAACAAGGCAAGTCCGACCGCCAGGCTGGCAAGGAGAAAGGTCAGGATAAAACCGCTGCGGTACCGGTCGGAATAATTTTCGGCCAGCTTATCCGGCCATTCGTAAAAAGGCCGGAGCCATTCAGCAAGTCTGCTCACGGTGGAAGAAGAATCCAGTAAGGGAGCCCCGGTCATGGAATTATCAATCGGGGGTATTCTGGGAGAAATGAAAGTAATCCTGTTGGCTCCTGTCAGGTTGCGGAAGAATTTCCACAACAGGGCAAAGTTCCTGCGTGGTTGTATCTCCATGTAAAATTCCGATAGCCGCCTGAGTTGATTCTCATCGTCAGCTTTTTCTCCGGATCCCGAAGGGATAGCCAATATTCCGGAAATCAATGATCTCAGTTCAGGCAAACCTGTACCTGGTTGCGGGATATGTCGCTTTTTAATTGTTTTCTCCGGCATGGATTGGCCGGGATGGATGATTTGCCAGGAATGCGGGGTGCAGGCATCGATCCAGAGGATCGGGATCTGCTGAACCCTGGCTGAAAGCAAGGTTTCTTCCGTTCCCCCGGGTTTGTCGTGATAATGTCCGTCCCAGATGACCAGTAAAAGATCCGACTGGTTCAACACGATCTGAGCATTGTTCCGGAAGGCCTCTCCATCATTAAGCCGGCTTCCCTCCAATTCAAACCGGACCAGACGGGTTGTTTTCTTCGCACGGTCCAAGATTTCATGGAAATGTTCCAGAGAATCAGGCTCCTGACTGGAACTGGGAGAAAAGTCTTTTTCAAACTCTTCCTGGAAGTACGGCATCGGACACGATAATTCATAACCCTGGCGAATGGCCTGCTCAGCGAAGATCCGGTCGGCTCCTTCCGCCAGGGGGGAAATAGCCCTTAATACAGGCTTACTATCGGCATAGATATCTTTATTGGTTAAACCAATCTCCTCCAGGGCACCTTTAACTGTTCTGAGTATATCGCCGATCAGGTTCTGCAATGCCGTTATATCTGCAGATTCCAGCCGGCCGGGCCTGTGCCCAACGATTCCTACACGGAAAGCAAGAGGTGGACGGGGAGGATGGATCAGGTTCTGCGGCTGGTGCATGTCATCAGACTTTAGCTCATCGCTACCAAATTTACAGAACTTTGGAATCCAAATCCCTGATTGTCAGGAATATTTATTTGAAGATTCTCGGAATTTGTATCTGGAAAGAGTTTGGTTGGAAGTTTGATTTTTTATCCTTTCAAGGAGCCCGGATTATCTGGTTATCTACAGGTCAATACTTCCCAGGTTGATGTCCTCGCTCTCCAGGATCTCCTGCAGATTAAGACGCCCCTTAAGGTAAAGGACCATGTCTTCATCCCCATCAACTGCTATAACCATTTCCTTCCGGTTTTGACCTTTCTCGCGCATCAGAATGGTTACCCGTTCGCCCTGGTCATTGACCAACAGCATCTCTTCGAAACTCTGGTTGCGGAGTTTCTGCACCACCCTTGATGGGAAATCGGATTCCCTTGAAAAATCTTTGTCTTCAGAGGCAACCAGGTAGAGCGAAGTGATATTGCGCAGCACCTGGCGGGATTCCTCGTCATCCACGAACCAGGAAGCTATCCGGATGAGCCCCGATGGCAGGTGAATCCGAATCACTTCCCTGCCGGGATCACAACTCCGAAGCAGATGCCTCACCGACATCGGTTGAGCGTTGACAGCTAACGGAAGGAGAATGATGCCCAGGATGATAATCAATCGTTTCATAATCTGTATTGTTTAGTTTGGATTTTTGGATATGACGAATAAGTACTCTGAATGTTACTGGAGCAGGCTGTCCGTTTAAACCTTTTCCGCTATTTTGGATTCTAATAATCAAAATGTTGTCAAGATGAAAACAAAGCAGAATTCATACAGGGTTCTGGCGTCAGCCATTTTATTGTGCACTGGCTTGACTGTCCTTCAAGCTCAGACCTTGAACGAGGATCCCGTTTTGGATAAAAAGGTTAAAGAATTCCTCGACACTCATGCCAGGCAATGGTACGACATGAACGTTCCGGCATCGGACGGGAAACTTCTTTATGATATCATCATCAAGAATAATTATAAAAGAGCGCTGGAGATTGGCACTTCCACCGGTCATTCCGGGATCTGGATAGCCTGGGCGCTTAGCAAGACCGGCGGCAGGCTGATCACTATCGATATTGACCCGGAAAGGAACGGGCAGGCCCTCAAGAATTTCAAAGCCGCCGGCTTATCGGATTATATCGATGCACACCTGGCTGATGCGCATGAACTGGTGCCGAAGCTGGAAGGTCCGTTTGATTTCGTGTTCAGCGATGCCGACAAGGACTGGTACAAGAATTACTTCCTGGCCGTTGATCCGAAACTGACGACCGGAGGGTGCTATACTTCTCATAATGTATCAGATGAAAATGGTCACAGGGGCAACACGAATTATCTGACATTCCTCAGGAGCCTGCCCAATTACGAAACCACGGTAAACAGTTCCGGTGGCGGAGTTGCGATCAGCTACAAGCGGTTCAGCAAATAGCCCCTTCCTATTTGATCAGGATTGATTTTTTTCTGATTGATAAGTTGTTATATGAAGTAAGCTTCATGTAACTTCGGAAGGAATTCTCAATCCTAATTGCGGAATGACATGAAATTATTTGCCACGATCCTTTTACTGGGCAGCTGTGTATTCCTGCCAGTAACCACAAAATGCAGCCGTTCAACGAAAGACGGCAAACAGGCTGAGGTTTCAATCATTTGTCCCGATACTGCGCCGGCCAATGTGAAGCTGGCTGCCAGGGAAGTGCGAAGGTATGTCTATCTGCGTACCGGCAAATTGCTGCCAATCAAACAATCCGCTGAGGGTAACCTGGTGTCGTTCCGGATTGACAGGGCCCTGACAGGACAGCAATACAGACTGAAGTCGGATGGCAGGTCCCTGATCATAACCGGAGGAAGCGACGTGGCCGTATTGTACGGGGCATACTCCTTTATTGAAAAACTGGGTATCCGCTTTTATCTTCATGGAGATGTTATTCCCGATCAGAAAATACCCTTCTCCATTCCGATTCTTGATGAGACCCATGAACCTCTTTTTGAAACACGGGGAATTGTGCCTTTTCATGATTTCCCGGAAGGGCCGGATTGGTGGACCCGGGATGAATGGCTTTCTATTGTGAGCCAGGCTGCCAAAATGCGCATGAACTTCATCGGGCTTCATACCTATCCTGTCTGGAATGTGGACCTTGGCCCTGAACCTACCGTATGGATCGGATTGCCGGAAGACGTTAATGATGACGGAACCGTAAAATCTGCGAATGCAACAACCTGGTATAATACGCAGAAGTATCAGCCTTATGGTTGTTACAAGCCGGGAAAGACAAGCTCCTTCAGCTTTGGCGGAGCCGGAATCTTCCCAACAGATGATTATGGATCAGAAATCAACACGGCGGATGATTTCCCGTTCCCGAAGAGTCCGGAGGGAAGTGCAGCCTTAATCAATAGGACCGGGAAATTCCTGCGGACTGTTTTTGAGGAAGCACGCAGGCTCGGGATTAAGACCTGCGTGGGAACCGAATCTCCTCTTGATATCCCTGACAATGTTAAAGCACAGCTGAAGGACAGGGGAATGGATCCGCTGGACACTGCAACGCTGAAGAAGATGTATGAAGGAATGTTTCTCCGGATCCGGCGTGCCTATCCGATCGATTACTACTGGATATGGGGGCACGAAGGCGAAATAAATCAGAATAGCTTTATTAACAATATGCTATGCGCTGATGCCGCATTGAAATCGGTACAGGCACCTTTCGGGCTGGGTATCTGCGGATGGGGGTGGATTACCGGGAATTTTCCCATGCTGGATTCAATTTTGCCCAAGGATATCGTTTTCAGTTCGATCAACATGTCGGTCGGCAATGATCCGGTGTCACCGAACTATGGTAAACTTGACAACCGCCGGAAATGGGCGATCCCATGGCTGGAGGATGATCCTGCCCTGACATCGATCCAGCTTCACGCCGGTCGCATGCGCCGGGATGCAATGGATGCCCTGAAATATGGATGTAACGGCCTGTTTGGCCTTTACTGGCGTACCAGGATTCTGTCACCGAACATCTCGGCTCTGGCACAGGCGGGATGGGAACAGGATTTTGGGAGACAGCCGGTTGAGGATTTTTATGAAGATTGGGCTTTGGCTCAATTTGGTGCAGAAGTCGGGCAGGATGCTGCAAAGATCTTCTCGAAACTGGATGGGAATTTTCCCCGTCCGTCTACCTGGGACCGAGGACCCGGCGTGATAGTTATCAATTCACAGCCGTGGGATTCGGTAAAAGCGCAGTATCAGTTTGCCGACGAAATGGAAAAAATGTCGCCGCTCGTGAAGGGATCAGGAAACAGGTCGCGGTTCGATTGGTGGCTCAATACCTTCAGATATAACAGGGGAATGGCCCTGCTTGGGTGTACCCGAGGCTATCTGGATGCAATCATGGCCCGGATCGAAAAGGAACCTGATGCTGATAACAGGAGAAAAATGGCCACTGATGAGGCATTACCGGTCAGGATCACGATGCTTAATCAGCTTGGCAACCTGTACCAATATCTCCTGGCCACGCTGAATAATTCCACGGAGCTGGGGACGGTTGTCAATATCGAGCTTCAGTGGATGTTAAGGGCAGGAATCCTAACCGGGCATGATAGAAGACTGGAGGAGTTTCTTGGCGTTCCGCTGCCTCCGGAAGCTCAGCCGTGGAAGGATTACAAGGGAGAGCCACGGCTTGTTGTCATGAATGCCAGGGGCTCGGCAATCCTTGGTGAATCACTGAACTTAAAGATCATTGCCCTGGATAAGGAGCCCGTAAAGTCTGTGACAGTCCTTCACCGTCCACTGGGCAGGGGCAGGTGGCGAATCGTTGAGGCGACCCATGTGACCCGTGCAGTCTGGAATGCCGTCCTACCAACCATAACCGAAGATATAGAATATCAAGTCGTTGCGAAAACAGCAACCGGCACCGGGTTGGTTTGGCCTCCTACAGCTCCGGGGCTTAACCATACGGTTGTTGTATCAGAATAGAGATTATTGCTGAAGTGGCCGGGTAGATACTACTGCGTGATTGGGCAATTTATTCTCCTGCCAGGCCGATCGTTGCCGCCACTGCCTTCATCCCGGCAATGGTTTCCCCGATAACGTAATCGAGATCCTTGCCCATCCTCATCGCTCCTTGCTCTATTACCTCGCGATTCGCGCCTGCGGCAAATCCTTTCTGGTTCCATTTCTTTTTAACCGATCTAACCTCCAGATCGAAAATGGATTTTGAGGGCCTGACCAGCACAGCGGCTGTAATCAGCCCGGTCAGTTCATCTATGGTATAGAGCACATTTTCCATGAGGGGCTCCGGTTCCGTATCGGTACAAATGCCCCAGCCATGACTCATCACGGCGCGGATATAATCCTCCGGATATTGTTCTTCACAGAGGATTTTATAGGTCATGTGACAATGTTGTTCCGGATATTGTTCGTAATCAAGGTCATGGATGAGCCCGATGACGCCCCATTTTTCCACATCTTCTCCATATAATGAGGCAAAATGCCGCATCACCCCTTCAACGGAAAGTGCATGTTTGATCAGGCTTTCGCTATGCGTATATCGCGTCAGCAGCGAAAAAGCCTCCTGCCGGGTTGGTGTCATGATGTTAAAAACTATAAATGACTTTCAATAAGATGGTTCTTTGCGGTTGTCTGTACCTGCCTGCAAAACGGTTGCACGGATGATAATATTCCTGATCCAGGATATTGTTGATTTTTAACTGGAAGTCGAATCCTTTTACATTGAGATAGGATATGCATCCGTTCAATAAAACGGCATCCTCAATAATATCGTTTCCGGTACTGGGTATGATTAAAAGATTTTGTCGTGCCCCAATGTAGTTCGTCCTTATGTTTATATTCAGATGTGAACCGAATGAGTATGTAATTCCTGCATTGGCCGTGTGCATTGAAATTTCAGGAATATATATGCCATCCTGATCGTATGAATTATTAAAGGTGTAGTTTGCATAGATGGATAAAGCACGGATTGCATAGTTACCATACAATTCAAAACCAAAAGTATTCAGCTCTGTTTTATTGATCCAGCGCTGACTGGTCGGGGTGATCTCCTTGACCAGTTTATCGTTTATCAGGTTCTTATAAATAGTAGCGCCAACCGAAAGATTTTTAAAAAGGGCGTAAGAACCACACAGTTCAAAGGATTGCATTCTCTCGGGTTTCAGACTATCGTTTCCGGTTCCATACTCGTAATCCCAGGGTTTAGGTGCCCTGAATGCCGTGCCATACAGTAATTTGACCGTAAGCTTTTCTTTGTTGAATACCAAACCAGTGCGGGGTGTCAAAACCTGCCCGTAATAGCTTGAGAAATCGTGACGTATCCCGCCGAAGAAAGAGAGGTCGTTCGTAATTTGATAGTTTAACTTGGTATAATAACTAAACAGGAAATTGGTCAGCATGTCTGGTTTAACCGGAACCGGAGGTTTTGTAAATTCAGAATTACTGGTGGAAATTGAAAATCCGTCCGATAGCTGTTCCATCTCACCAACCATTCCACCGGTCAGTATCAACTTCTTACCAGCCTTGTAATTGAGCAGCTCTTCGATACCAACCAGCTGATTAGGCCGGTAGTCTCCGATTTGTTGCCCGGGTGTAGTATCTGTTGCTTTTTCGATATAGTCGATGGTATTGGGTTTTACGGTTGCATTACGATAATAAAGCGTGGAAATTGAAGTTAATCTCTCATTTTTTTGATAGGCATATTTCAGGAAACCATTAATAAAAGCTATGTCCCATAATGTGTTTTTATCCAGAGATTTTTCCCCTATGGATTTATTAACCGTGGTCATGGATGACCATTTTTCCTGGTAATCAACTCCTGCACTAAAATCTTTCAATTGAAATCGTGCCGACAAAGAAAAGTCGTTTTCGAAATTTTCCATTTCATCCGTCCAGTTATTGTCTCCTTCCTCCCCGCGGAGGTTTGCTTTTTCCGAGGTTTTATACATTCCGGAAACAGAGAATCCGATATTTTTCTTTGCGTTGAAATTTTTAAAGCTGAAATCAGCCATCCCGGTTCTAAAACTGCCTCCGAGCAAACTTATGTAGCCCGCATGTTTTCCTTCAGGTTTCTTAGTGACGATATTAATTATTCCTGAAACGGCATTGGTCCCATACAGTGACGACGCAGGTCCGTATACCACCTCTATCCGTTCAACATCCGACAGGTTAAACTGCCCGCCAGCATAAAACCCGCCTGAATTCAGCTCATTGATCTGCACCCCGTCGACCAGCAATAATATCAGGTTATTCTGACTGGGTACCCCTCTCATGAACACATAGCTGTTATAACCCAGGATATTTCTGAATTGGAATCCGGGCAAATCCGACAATGCCTCCTCAAGTGTGAAATAGGAACGGGTTTTGATCTGTTCGGCCGTGATTACCTGAACAGTAGCCAACACATTTCTTATCTGCTGCTCAGTTTTGGTTGCGCTGATTACCTGAACATTCATCAGTTCGGTCAGCGACATTTCGAAATAATTATCGGTTTTTACAGTGTCCTTCTCCTGAGCAAATACCCCTGAAACGAGTAAGTTTCCAACTACGAGAAATGAAATCAGTTTTTTCATTTTCATAATCCCCACGGACAACATACCGGATAAAAAGAACCCGCTTAACCCAAAGCTAATGAATTCTTTGGGAAAATGTTGGTTTTTTTGAATGTAATTTGTCGGGTAATCTATCTTTTAGCACATTCGATTGCCACAATGGAAAGCGCAGGCAGTGTCAATCCGTTCTCTGAAAGTGACAGGCCTATGGTTCGTATGCGATCCGGTGCATCGAAGTGGTTCATCAGATCAGGCTGTCTCCTGTCCTGCGTATCACAGAAAACTTCGCCGCCGGCTGGCTGGAATCCCTGACCGTAATCGGTGAGGTCGAGCCGGATAGGTACAGGCTGATCCGTTGTATTTACCGCGAAGATGCAAACCCTGGTTTTATCATCTGAAGAGCAGGCAGAAATATCCAATCCTTCCGGCGCTCCTTCGAGCCTGACAGGTATCGGTTTTGTGTGTTCCGCATAAAGTTCCATCACATAATAGGCGGCTGTAAGGTACAATCCCTCAGGATTTGTCTGGATCATCCCGCTGCCGTAGCTGTTGGTCATATTCGACCGGCAGGCCAGCTCAACAACATCGGAGTACCTGTGCAGCAGGTTCAGGTACCTCCCCGTATAGAGCCCTGTGCTTAACATCATAAGTTTACCTCGTCCAAGCCCCCACCATCCGGCTGTAATGTTCCATTCCGTAACGCCGATCTTTACCTCGTGGTCCAGCGATGCATTCCTGATATCTCTGGCAATCTCACTAAAATCGGCTGCATGTCCTTCCAGGTCCGGGGAATAGTGATGCGGACACACATAGTCGAGATATTTTCCTGATGCTGCAAGCAATTCCGAAGTTGGGAAAGACGACAGGATTTTCGCCTTCGGATCTGCTTCTTTTATTGCCCGGCAATAGGCTGTGCTGGCTGTTATGTACTCTTCATCACCCAGCTCGTTGCCGATCTGCCAGTATTTAACACCATAAGGCTCCGGGTGCCCGTTGTTTGCCCGTTTCATTCCCCACCCGGTATCGGGCCCGGCGTTGCAATAGTTGACCATGTCCTTCGCACTCTCAGGGCCGTCCATGAAACTGATGCAGACGAGCGGCTCGGCATCGACCAGCTCGCAGAATTGAAGAAATTCATCCAACCCTACATCGTTCGGGTCGATCCTGCCCCAGGGCGAGTTATGGAACGGCACGCGCAAGTCAGGATTCCCGATGCCATTTTTCCATTTGTAGCCGCCGGGATCCACAACCGATCCGCCCCACCTGATAACCGAAGGACGGGCATCTTTAATTGCCTTCGTAACATCCGCCCTCCAACCCTTCAGGTTGTCTTCCGGCATCAGGGAGATCTTATCAACCCAGAGGCTGCCCGAACCCCTGACTTCCAGCTTGAATACGGCCTGATCGGTCGTTCCCGAAGAGATGATCTCACATTTTTGTTTGGTCCAACCGTTCGTGAGCCGCGACAACTTTGCCGATCCCAGTATCATCCGGGTTCCGTCAGGATTCAGAAATTCAAGCCTGACTGTCGGTTGCAGGTTAGGTGCATCCGACTTAAAATATCCTTCGAAGAGGTACTTCATTCCCTTTTTAACGGCAAGCATAGATTGGGCGAGAACAGCGCTTTCACTTTTCCGGGCGTTCAATCTGGCCGATCGGGCACCGTTGAATGGTGCTATCGTGTCGTAGCTCCAGGTTGCCGGCCTGTCCCACTCATGATCACAGAAATTCGGTTTTCCTGTATAGTAGCACCACCAGGCAGCTTTTTCCACGCCTTCAAAATTTCGGTCGTTAAGCATCTCTGCCCGCATTCCCGGGACAAGATCATCCAGCAGTTCGATAAATCCGCCATAGATCATAGGATTAATACGCCCTGAATGCAATGGCTGATCCGAGACCTTAACGACAGGGATTTTCCCATCCGCGACCTGGCCGGAGCCAGTTGTCATGGTTGTGATGAAGAGCAGCGCTGTTAGCACCAGCGAAAAGAAACCTTTAGTTGAATTCATGATTGCGAGGTTTTACATTCAAAGTTGAAAAAAAAGGAGCATTATGACTATACATAACAACTTGTGCTAATTTTAACCATCCTAAAACCAATTAATGATTCAATGACATTCCAGGAATTCAAAGGCAAGGTTGTACTGATAACCGGGGCAACCGGAGGCATTGGAAGCGCTGTGGTAAAACAATTTCTGAAATCAGAAGCCCGGGTTTACCAGACCGATATTAACGGGGCCGATGGACCCGGTTTTATCCGGGGCGATATCTCCGACCTGGAATTTATCAAACGGCTGGTAATGAACGTTATGGACAGGGAAGGAAGGATCGATATCCTGATCAATATTGCAGGTATTTGCCCGAGGACTCCGGTTAGTGATATCTCCCCCGAGGAGTGGGACAAGGTTATGAATATAAACCTGACCTCAACATTTTTCCTGAGTCAGGCTGTTTTCAACATCATGATCAACCAAAAAAGCGGCGCAATCGTCAATCTGTCATCCATTGCCGGTAAGAACGGGGGAACCACGGTAGGAGCTCATTACAGCGCCAGCAAGGCTGCAATCGAATGCCTTACCAAAACTTTTGCCAAGCTCGGTGCCCCGCACGGAGTCAGGGTAAATGCAGTGGCCCCGGGGATCATCGCTACCAGAATGCAGGATACGGTAACACCGGAACAGGCGGATCAATTCCTCCGGACTATACCTATGAAAAGATTGGGATCCCCTGAAGAAGTTGCCAATATCATTCTCGTTCTGGCATCGGATCAGGCATCCTATGTAACCGGCACAAACATCAATATCGACGGAGGCCTGAACATATGATGTATTTTGCTGAAGGTAAGGCAGATACAACTATCAGCTTATCTCGTATTTCAGAACTGACCGATTCCATGCTCGGCAAGCTGGGAAAACTTGACCGGGTATTACTGCTCCCGCCCGACTTTACCCGCTATCATTCCTTTGCGGGTGAGATAACATGCCTGTTGTATGAAAAATTAAAAACCCGGGGCCACGTTGAAATAATGCCGGCGGTAGGAACTCATACCGCGATGACCGGTGAAGAAATATCAATCATGTTTCCCGGCATTCCTCATGAGCATTTCATCAGGCACGACTGGCAAAAGGATGTTATCGTGATGGGTACCATCCCTCCGGCGGTAACCAGCGAGCTTACGGGCGGACTGGTTGACTGGCCGGTCAATTGCGAGATCAACCGGATACTCGTTGAAGGAAACTGGGACCAGATCATTTCAATAGGGCAACTGATGCCGCATGAGCTGATCGGAATCGCCAACCACAACAAAAACATCATGGTCGGCACCGGCGGAAAAGATATCATCGGCAAGACCCATATGATCGGAGCCTTGTACGGAACTGAAAAAATGATGGGACATATCGGTTCGCCGGTGAGAAACGTGCTGAATTACATGAGCAGGAATTTTCTGCAACACCTGCCGGTTTCCTATATCATGACCGTCAGGGCGACCCTGGCAGATGATCAGATGGTTACCCGCGGGATCTTTGCCGGGAACGATGAGGAATGTTACCTGCAGGGGGCAAAATTATGCCAGCAGGTAAATATCACCCTGTTGAACAAGGAATATAGAAAAGTGGTTGCCTATCTCGATCCCGAAGAGTTCAAATCGGTCTGGGTAGGTAACAAGGCGTTGTTAAGAACGCAGATGTGTATCGCCGATGGCGGTGAGTTGATCATACTTTGCGCAGGGATCCAGTCATTCGGGGAAAATGATTTTGCCGATTCGTTCATCCGGAAATACGGATACCGGGATCCGGAGGTCCTCCTGCAAATCGTCAGGGACAGCGGGGAGCTGATGAAATACCTGGTTCCCCTTTCGCAAATGGTTATCAGCTATACGAAGCGGTTTAAGTTAACCTATGCCGCTAAAAAGATAACCAGGCAGGAAATAGAATCGGTTTTCTGCAACTATGCCGATTATGATGAGGTGGTTAAGAAGTATGATCCGTTAAAGATGAAGGAAGGTGAGAATATCATGCCTGACGGAGAAGAGGTTTTTTATGTATCAAAACCTGCGCAGGGACTGTGGGCAGAGATCAACAGGTTTAAGCAAAATGAATAAGTTCAGAAAG
>JAZDPC010000051.1:0-2921 GCA_043797975.1 Bacteroidota bacterium | reverse complement strand
GTATAGTTTCATTTAGTTTTAAAATTTACAAACCAGACCCTGGGGTATTTAACACAGAAAAGGAAAGAATTTATTCATTAGCATTTGTAAATACCGGGTGAAAATTGCACAGATGTACCGGTTGAAAACTGCACAGCTAGTTGATGTAAAAGTACATTTTCCTTTGATATATCCAAGTACCTTTTTACCGGGGAAGGGAGGATGAGGCCGGAGGCCGAAGCCTGCCTTCCCCGGTAGCCGGTCTGAGCAGCCCTGAGGAAAGTGTATTTCATTGTTCGTTCCATTTTCGGGTTTCTTTTACCCGGTAAGATTTACCGTTCATATTGATTAAAAAAGCCCGATGGGTGAGCCTGTCAACCATGGCCGCCGTGAGAGTCGGATCTCCAAAAATCTCCGGCCAACGGTCAAAAGACAGGTTGGTTGTAATGATCGTCGATTTACGCCCGGCCCTTAAAGAGAGGTGATTAAACAGCAGTTCCGCCCCTTCCTTGTCGTAGGAGATATACCCGAACTCATCGCAGATCACCAGGTCAAATTTTTCAAAGTGATGTTCCAGCTTGGATAAGGTTTTCTCCGAACGGCTTTCCCTGATCCGGGTAAGCATCCGGGGAACCGTGGTGAACAATACCCGGAACCCTTCTGAGCAGGCTTTGATCCCCAGGCCAATAGCCAGGTGGGTCTTGCCGGTTCCAGGGTTCCCGGCCAGGATCAGGTTCCGGCCGCTGCGGATAAATTCCAGACGCTCAAGCAGGGGCAACCGTTCTTGTGCCTCCGGGGGAAGATCCTCACGACTGAGATCCTGGAGGTACTTCAGCTGTGGAAAACCCGCCTGACGGATCTGGGCTTTCTTGCGGTTCTCCGCACGTGCTTCATACTCCTGCTGCAACAGATCATGCAGATACTGCTCAAAGGTCAGATTGTCACGGGCGGCCTCGATGGCTGCCGTTTCGTAATTCTTCCGGAAGGTCGGCAGGCGCAGCTCCTTGCTATAAACAATAATGTCCTGTGCAATATTCTTTTCCATGCCTAATTCTTTTGAAGTATCTGACTAATCTCTACGAGCTGTTCCAAGGCATGCCGGGTAATATCCGAGTCGGGATAGGTGATCCCGACTCCCTGAGGATCATTCCCCAGCAATGCCTTTAGCTTGTCCACGCTGATGTCACAAGGGCATAGTCCCAGTAATTGCCGGTAGACTTCCCACAGGCGTTCATGGGAGATCTGGTGCGTTTTACAGTATTGGAGCAGTTCAACAAAATCCCGGGCATTTTCCCTGAAGGCCGACTCATAGATATCCCGGACTTCCCAGGGAGCCTGCCTGAGGGCTGCCGAACCATGAAGGGCGCCGGGCTTTCGTTCCAGGGTGCGCAAATAGTGATCCAGGGTGATCACCCACTGGCCGGTTCCATAGCTTCGCTGGTGAGTACCCAGGAGTTCTCCCTCATGAAAGACCTTGAGCTGATTGGAAAATACTTTAACGTCAACCGTCTGCCCCACCAGGTAGTCGGGAACTGAGTAATGGTTCGTCCCCAACGCAAAGGTGGCATACTTGTCGACACGAGCTTGCTGAAGAATAAAGCACTCCATGCGTCCAGGATGGGGCAGTAGCAGTTCCCGTTCTTCGGCCATCAGCGCACCAACAGTAAATGCGCTGCCAGTCAGCTTCTTTTCGTTCAGTTTAATACAGACTTCTTCCAGGTAATCCTGTGCTACGGGAATCGTATCAAACAGGTCTTTGCGGGCAAATGCCTTGCGCCGAACGTACTCAACGCTCCGCTCCACATGGCCCTTTTCGTGACCGCAAAAAATATTACAAAACCGGAATGAAAAACCGTAAAACGTTGACAACTGCAACAAAGCAACCGTGGGCTTCTTTTCATGAGGTCCAACAAACTCGGCTATCGCAACGCGCATATTGTCGTAGTTCATCCTAAGCGGAGCCCCACCCACCTGACCAAAAAAGGCAATGTGGGCCTCCATAAAGGCCAGTGTGTCCTGACGCTGAAAGATCATCCCAAACCGATGATTACTCTTGCACATCGTAAAGACGGCCATGTACAACTTCCGATCAACCCCGCCGATTGTCAGTTTGATGTCGCACCAGTCAAACTCACAGTTTTCGCCCGGATTATACTCCTGGCGGATGAAGGCCTCCTGATTACCAGACTTTTTCAACCGGATATAATCACAGACTACCGTATAGCCGATATCTTGGTCCGCTGCCTGCAACAGCTCCCAGATATCAATGCTCTTTAAAACCTGTTTGCTTTTGCCCTGACGACGCTTTTCATCGTTCTTTTGCAAATGACCATCGATCACCTCCATGATCTCAGTGTTCAATTTTTTCTTTCCACGGTTCTTGCTATTGTAACTGGGAATGAACTGAAGGAACTCTGATAGAACCGGTTGCGAATTGCCGGTCACCAGGCTTTGTTCTAACGCATGCCGGAACGATTTTAGATACCTCCGGACCGTGGTGCGGCTAATCTTGAGATCAGAGGCAATCTCTACCTCTGACTTTTTCTCAACGTGCCAATACTGAATGATTTTTTGTTTGTCTACCATGCTTATCATTATTACGCCTTGTTGTTTCAAGGCAAGTTAAACTTTCATGATAAGCTGTACAGTTTTCAACCGTAATCCTGTACACTTTTCAACCGGTATTTACACCCTTTCGGCAAAAATCCATTTCTGCTAATTGCCTGTTAGGATTTTCAATAATCATTTTTCCATTGATAAGTTTTTTCTTAAGCAGAATTAATGCATCCTTGAACCGTTTGTCTTTTTGAGCTTTCTTAAAAAAAGATAAGGTATAACAATAGTAAAATAGATTGTATCTAAAAAATGGAAATTCTGTTTTCATAAACAGTGAGCCGATTCCATAATGGCAAGGTCCAGTCGGTTTTTTTATTTCCCAATGC
>JAZDPC010000013.1:0-72390 GCA_043797975.1 Bacteroidota bacterium | reverse complement strand
TCCGGTTCCCATGACTTTCACACGTCCGGCGTGGGCACCAGCTCCGCAATTTGTTGCCGCTCCAGTACTTGGGTTAATAGCGGGGCTTGTTGAAACTGCAATGGAACCAAAAAGAATGTCTACTTCCTCAAGGTAACTTATTTCTGCAGTAATACTTGCAGTAGCATTTACTGCTTCCTGTGTAAAAGCACTTCCAGCTGCTCCTACAAAGAAAATGGCGGCGAAGAATACTTTAAATTTTGTTTTCATGATAATAAGGCTTTTAGATTGATTTTTCATTAATTGTCATTCCTATGGCACAAACAGTCAAAGCCCGTACCAGAATTGTTAAGATATAGATATTCAGCAATTTATAAATTGATACTAATTCGAAATCTTCCTAAAATTGGAAAATTCATCCGGAAAAAGGACGAAATAGCTTGAATACAAGGCAGAAGGCAATCGGGTGTGGGTGTGGGTGTGGGTGTGGGTGTGATGCATCACGTATCACGTATCACGCGTTACGTATCACGCGTCACGATTCTGATACCCCAGTTATTCCCCGTACCGGTCATAAAGAACACTTCCGCCGTTTCACCTGGCCGTCCTCGGGTCAGGAGCATAATGCGAAGTTCTTCGCTTCCGATACCGGGAAAGGATTTGCTGGTTTTCCCGACTTTGATTTTTTTAAGGTAGCGTTCTACCGGCAGGGTGTTCCAGCCGATAATCTCCATCCCGGGCCTGATCCCTTTCAGATACGCATCGGATAAACTGTCGATCCTGAAGACAATCACCTTGCTGTCATGGTCGCGCACCGCTTCAAAACCAAAACTGGCCTTGTACCGTGCAGGCCAAACCGGTTGACCAGCAAGAGGGTAAATCCCAAAAAACATAAAACAAATCCCCAAAAGAAGCCCTAAGTACAAGCTTCTACAAACTCCTGATCTCTTAAACTCTTTAATCTTCAATGTCAAATCTCTATTCTTTAATCTTTAGTCTTTCAATGGCCCATACCGGTCTTTCCAACACTTCGGCGTTCTTTGTCATCCGGGACTTGCCTACCAGCAGGCTCACTTTGTAGTGTCCTGGTTTTAGCCTCTCCGACCAGATATGTTGCCTGTGTAGTCCTGGCTCCTTGCTTGCTTTCTGCTCAAACTGGATTTCATCATTTAAATTTAGTACACGAAAGCTCACCTGGTCCTGTTCCGGTATCGGGCTTAAATAATAATAAACCTCGATTCCATAAGGTTCATTGGGAGTGCGAAGGTGATTATCTCCCATTAACTGGTAATTACCCCACCATGCACGCTCTGAATCATTGAATACAGGCTTTGGCTGAATGTCGAAAAGATAAAAACGTTCATCGAGGATGCTGTCATGGATTTCTGATATTGGCGAAACATCTGTAATCCAGCAGCTTCGACCGTAAGTTCCAACCACCAGGTCTTGCTCACGTGGATGAACCGTCAGATCCGTTACGGGAACCGGCGGCATGTTTCCTTTAAAAGGCATCCACGATGTTCCGCTGTTAAAGCTCAGGTAGACGCCCTGATCGGAGCCCAGGTAGAGCACTTTAGCATTGTCCGGATCTTCGCAGATTGCCGAAACAGGTGCCTCCGGAAGGCCATTGGTAATAGCTTTCCAGGATTGGCCAAAATCATCTGTTTTAAACACGAATGGTTTGAAGATATCGTCACGGAAACCACTCTTGGTAACGTAGGCTGTCCCGGCGTTGAATTTTGAGGCTGCAACCCGGCTGACATACATCAGTTCAGGAGCTCCGAGCAGCGACAGTTGTACTGTAAAATCCTCCCAGGAAGCTCCGTTGTTTTGTGTAAGATGGACACGGCCATCATCGGTTCCCACCCATATCACTCCGGACTTTACGGGTGATTCGCTGATAGTGGTTATCGTGCAATACTGCATATGGCCTTTGCCATTGATCTTGGCCGGATCGTTGGTAGTGAGATCGGGACTGATTTTTTCCCAATTATTACCCCGGTCGATGGATCTGAGGAGATATTGCCCCCCGGTATAAATGATAGCTGAATTGAATGGAGAAATCTCGAGCGGTGTGGTCCAAACATAGCGATAGGGTGGCTCACCCGCACCGGATTTGGGTGTTATATTCACACGGGTCCCGTTAAGCTGGTCAACACGGTGGTGCTGGCCGAATTGACCGGTATAATAGAGCCAGCGATTGTTTTCCGGATCGACTTTCGTGTACATGCCATCCGATTCCCCTGTGATCACCCAATCCTCAATACCGACTGATCCCGACCAGCCATTGCTCGGACCTTTCCAGGATTCATGGTCCTGAAGACCTATATATATATTATAGGGAACTGCCTGATCTATTTCAACATCGTAGATTTCTCCGGTTGGAATGTGATAGTAATGATTCATGGTCAGTCCGCCATCCCAGGTTGCATAAATTCCGCCATCGCTGCCCAGCATCATGTGGCGCGGATCTTTGGGATCGATCCAGAAGCAGCGGACGTCGCCGAAATTGCTCTGAAACCGGTTGCGGTCGCGCCAGCCCATCGGCCAGGTTTTACCGCCGTCGAAAGAGTAGAACATCGAAACCCCGATAATGTAAACATGATCCCGGTTGACCGGATCGGCATAGAGTTGGTTGAAAGAGTAGGCTGCCTTTCCGCTCACATCGGTCCTTTTATCGGACATCTTTACCCAGGTTTCACCGGCGTCGAGCGACCGGTAAACCTCACCGCCTATCAGGGCATCATAAGTTGCATCTATATTGGCATCGGTTTTCCGCATTTTGGAAGGATCAAATTCCGGATCCGGGTTCAGATTTTGTATGGCTGCATAGAGAATATCCGGATTACCCCGATGGATATCAATCCCGATACGGCCGATATCTCCGCCCGGAAGGCCTTTATCCAGGATCTTCCATTGGCTGCCGCCATCAGTTGTTTTATAGATCCGGCTTTCGGGCCCGCCGGATTCATATGTCCATGGAGTGCGGTATTTTTCATAGGATGCGGCATAAAGGATTTCAGGATTGGACCGGTTCATGGCAAGATCAATAATCCCGATTTTATCATTGATATACAATATCTTATTCCAGGTAAGGCCTCCATCGGTTGTTTTAAAAACACCTCTCTCTTCATTCGGGGTGAAAAGATGGCCCATAACTGCCACATAGACTATGTCAGGATTCTTCGGATGGATCAGGATGCGGTTAATATGATGGGAATCCTTCAATCCCCTGTCGGCCCATGTTTTCCCGCCATCCTTTGAAACGTAGATGCCATTCCCGGCATAGGAGGAGCGGGCATTGAAAGCCTCACCTGTACCTACCCAGACGATATCGGGATCAGAGGGTGCCACTTCAACGACGCCGATGGATGTAACACCGAGCGTGTCTGTTATACAAGTAAAGGTAGTTCCGTTGTTTACGGTTTTCCACACGCCGCCGGCCCGTGCGGCAACGTAGAATGTATACTGGTTGGCGGCATCCGGGTTTTCCGGAACGGCAATGTCGGAAATCCATGCACCGGTGCGAAAGGCACCGAGGTTACGGTACTCGAACTCCCTGAAAAGATCGGGAGAGATCTGACCCGCAAGAGGGAGTACGCAAAGGAGGAAGGAGAAAGGAAGAAGGAGAAAGGAGAGAGAGGAAAGACGGGTGCTGGATGACGGATTCATGGCCGGGAAAGTTTAGATCTTAAATTTAGAGATTCTCCGTCACTTGTCACTCGTCACTCGTCACTTGTATAAAACACGAACGGGAAACCACTTTTGGTGATTTCCCGTTCCCGCACTTCAGTTGCCGTAGCGCCCTGATGCGGCCAAGTTACCGTTATACGATCGCTTGGTGATAAATTCTTTTAACCTGGTGGGACTGGCTTTCGCCTTCCTGTATTGTCCGATGTTAGTTCCGCCTTTGGCCCAACTTGCGTCTGCCTCCAGGTGCAGGTGGCATCTGACATCACTCTGCCGGTTATCCCTGGGCTTACTTTCAGTCGGTCGGTATTAATCCGATTTCTCTTTTTAAGCTCCAGCCGGTTGATTTTCGTCCCCGGTTTTCCCCAGCAGCCAGCCCGGCTTTCGCCGAAACTGCTTCATCCCGTTCAAAGAACCTCTCCTTGTTGCGACCTTTTATCGCTCGCTTGGTATGATCAAAAGTAAACGCTAAAATCGATTTGTCAAGAGTTTTTACCTCCTTTGTATCCACTCTGTTTGCACAGGGGTTGTTAACAATTGTTCATAACTCAGAAAGCTCACTGTGGTCGCGAAAAACCTCCCTCCGGTCGGTGATTCTTTCGCCGAGCTTTAGCGAGGCTATTGATACATCAACATGTTATTCGTTCAAGTTTCTTCATGATAGACATAATGAACGCAGCTGATACGCAGCAGCAGACGATGAAGATCAGCCACAGCTGCCACAAGTCGAGTTTGCCCCAGAAAGTGCTGCCCACAAACAGCAGTTTATTACCTGCGGCGGTAGCCAAAAGCCAGCCTGCCTGCATGAGTCCCTGGAAGCGGGTCGGAGCAACTTTTGATACAAAGGAGAGCCCCATCGGGCTGAGTAGCAGTTCAGCGATCGTCAGAACAAGGTAAGTAGACATCAGCCAGTAAGGCATCACTCTGGATGAATCCGGTACGGGATTATACTTGATCGAACCGGTGACTTGATCTACAACCTGAAGATCATGAGGGGATACCAGGTTCAGTGATCCGACCAAGATCACAAGGAAGCCTGCAGCTGCTACAATCATTCCGTAGCCTATCTTCCGGGGTGTCGAAGGCTCCTTTCCCTTCTTGGCCAACCAGGACATGAATGCCATTACAGGAATGGTCAGGGAGACAATATACAGTGGATTGAACGACTGGAATACTTCCGGTGCGATGGGATTGGTTGCTTCACCTCTGGAGAAGAGGTAGGCTCCCACCGCACCGCCGACAATCAGCAAACTCAAACCGGTGAGCCTGGTATTCCGCGTTCGATTTTTACCGATGACCAGGACTATACCCACGATAAATGCGATGACCGCCAGAATATTTTCAAGTTTAAAGAACATGATCGTGTAGGGATCTACGTTCTTGACCGTGTAATCACGCGCGAAGTAAGTCAACGTCAGTCCGTTCTGGTGAAACGACATCCAGAAGAATATGACCACCACAAAAACCATTACGAGGGCGGATACCCTTGGTTTTTCCTCTTTTGTTGAAATTCCGATAATCCAGAGGACAAATCCTACGAATAGTCCGAATGCCAGACCGGTAGCTACATCTTTCACCAGGCTGACCAGGACTGCTACAACTGCGGCACCCAACAGTGCAATCGGGATGGCTAATGGTTTTTCCCTGACCGAGATGGTCTTTTCGTTTGGTTTTTTCTGAGCATTGGGCAATATCTTGCTGAATAATACATAAACCAGGAGTGAAACAACCATGGCGACCGCAGCAATTCCGAACGCATAATTATATCCACGCGAGAATACATCCAGATAGGAATTGGCAAAAGCCGTGAGATCGGTCACTGGTCCGCTCAGGCTGACCTGGTTGGCCAGGGTCTGCAACTGGCCGGGATCCTGGATGGTCCCATCGAGGAACTGGTGACAGATACCCGGAAGACTCCCGTCATGCAGGAATCCGTTGGTTCTCAGCCACCAGTTTCGAACACCGGTAGCTGCAAACGGTGCAAAGAAAGCACCAACGTTGATCCCCATGTAAAAAAGAATATAGGCGGGATCACGGAGTTTTGAGTACTTCGGATCGTCGTACATCTGGCCTACAACTGCCTGAAGGTTACCCTTAAACAGACCGTTGCCCAATGCAATGGTGAACAATCCGAGAATGGTGATAACCAGTGAGAGCCCCGGAACAGAAAGGAGTGCATAGCCGGCGAACATGATGATCTGTCCGAACAGGATGACCGTCTTGTACTTTTTAGAGGAATCTGCTATAATTCCACCGACCAGCGCCAGGGCATAAATGCTGAAATAGAACCAGCTGTAAATATCCCCGGCTTTCGCTTCCGAGAGACCGAACTTTGCCTGCAGAAAAAGTACCAGGATAGCCATCATGGTGTAAAAGCCAAAACGCTCGCCCATATTGGCAAAGAAGGCAACTATCAGACCTTTTGGATGTCCTTTAAACATAATCCCAGATTTAAGAAGTTATTACTTGGTTGTCTATCGGCATGCACAAATATAGAAATCTTTTACTGTCGCTTAACGTTCGGCTGAAATTCCGTAGTTTTAGGGATTATGAAGGTTCTGACTACCGCTCAGATCAGGCAGGCTGATGAATATACGATCCTGCACGAACCCATAAGATCCATCGATCTGATGGAAAGGGCCGCACAAGGCCTGGCAGGCAGAATTATGGCTGCCTGTCCACGCGAGGTGACGCTTCAGATCTTTGCCGGATTCGGGAATAACGGCGGCGATGGCATAGCCATAGCACGCATCCTTGCGGAGTCTGGCAGGAAGGTTGAATTGTTTGTTATTCAGGCTGATAAAGGTTTTTCACCCGATGCCCGGACTAACCTCGACCGGCTGGATAAGAAGGATCTGGCAACTTTCAGATTGATCAACTCTGATTTGGAAATACCTCCGATCCATCCTGACAACCTGGTTGTCGATGCCCTGTTCGGATCCGGACTTACCCGGGAGCCGGACGGTGTACCGGCCGCAATCATCGATCATATAAACCGTTCAGGAGCCCGGGTGATATCTGTGGATATCCCTTCGGGCCTTTTCGGTGAAGATAACCGGATGAATTCAGGAAAGCATATCGTGAAGGCCACCGAAACCCTGACGATAGAATTTCCAAAATTGAGCCTGTTCTTCCCTGAAAATCATCAATACGTAGGTTGCTGGACTGTTGTACGGATCAATCTTCATCCTGATTTTATTCAGAAAGCAGCGACTCCCTATTATTTCATGACGGAGGAGGATATCAGGCCTATCATTAAAAAGAGGAGTAAAACGGGTCATAAGGGCAATTTTGGTCATGCTCTGCTGATCACCGGATCAGCCGGAAAGGGTGGGGCTGCTGTCCTGGCTGCAGGTGCTTGTCTCCGGACCGGTTGCGGATTACTGACCCTTCATGTCCCCGGCTCTGTCAATCCTATCGTTCAGGTTGCCGTCCCCGAAGCCATGACCGACATTGATTCGGATCCCGACAGATGGACCGATATTCCGAAATTGGATAAATTTGATGCCATCGGAATAGGTCCCGGGATCGGAACCGATCAGAGGACGGGTGAAGCGCTTTTAGCTGCCATAACTAATTACGGGAAACCCATGGTTTTGGATGCCGATGCACTGAACCTCATTGCCATGAATCCGGTATCCATGAAATCCATACCAAAAAACAGCATACTCACACCCCATCCGGGGGAATACAAACGTTTATTCGGTGATGATCCAGATGATTACAGCCGAATGGAACGACTCAGGCAACTTGCCCTGCAATACGGGCTGATCATCATTCTAAAGGGTGCGCACACAACTGTGGCCGGTCCCGACGGTTCAGCCTGGTTCAATACAACCGGCAATCCGGGCATGGCGACGGCAGGTTCAGGAGATGTGCTTACCGGAATCCTGACTTCACTGCTGGCCCAGGGCTACAATCCGTTTGATGCTGCAAGGGCCGGGGTTTTCCTGCATGGGCTGGCCGGTGACATTGCAGCCGGAGAATCCAGCATGGAGGCACTGATCGCCAGCGATATCATTGATTCTTTAGGGAAATCATTTAATCGAATCAAATCCAACAAATTATGAAATACCGGTTTTTATTCAGCCTGCTGACTCTGGCACTGCTGATAACAGGGTGTTCACTCACATCAGAGATTCCTTCAAAAACGTTGGTGAGGAAGGTCGATCCCGGCATAACCGCCAACGATTATGCCATGTATTACTCACTCCCCCGGACGGTGTTCGATATCGAAATCGTGGTAGACAAAACGATTACTAAACCGGGTCCTTTTGCTGCTTATGCGGAAAGGTTTCTTGGCTTGTCTGGTGTACCTACTCGCGAGATTGTCGAGTATGCGGTTGCAGAGGTTCATGTTAACAGTCATCCTGAAAAAGATCCCGGACAGATGTACCGGATTGAGACAGAGGGAAAGCCTTTCGGAGCCCGTGTAAGCCTGACTGCTGATGGCCTGATCAGGGGTATCAACCTGCCGGTCAATCCGGAGGTTGCCGTGAGCCAGGAAGCTGCCCAGAAACTGTTCGAGAAGCAGTTCGATTATCCTGAGTATCCGGATCTTACCATGAAGAAAAATACCGAGCCGATACCGGATACTATTTACAAGGTAGTCAGGACCGACACGTCTTTTATCAAGATACCGCTCCTGAGGAAACTGGAAGGCCAGAAAAGCCTGTTGAACCAAGCTGAGGAAGCTGCCGGGGTTCTGATGAAACTCAGGGAAGGCAGGTTTAAGCTGTTAAACGGTGACTATGCGTATGAGGAGAATGATGGTACCCGTTTACCGGAAGGAGCCTCACTTGAGGTAATCGTTCGTGAATTGGCTGCCATGGAAGAGGGGTACGTTTCGCTCTTCGCAGGACGGAAACAAACAGTCCGTGAGATAGTAAAATTCAGCTATACACCACTTGGACAGAGTCTTACGGAATCGTCGGTACTATGTTCGTTCTCTCGCGCCAATGGTATTGAGCCCCCGGAATCAAGCGGGGCCGACCGTGTAGTGATCCAGTTGGAACGTAATGAAGTCAATGCCATGGATCAGCTTCAATGGGCTGCAGAGGATGTAAAAGCACCCAGGATACAGGGCCTCGCTTACCGCGCTCCTGAAAAAAGCCGTATCGAAATCAGGAAATCGGGAGAAACACTGTTTACGAGGGAGTTTCTGGTAGCCCAGTGCGGACGAATAGATTTTGTACCGGATATCCTGTTGAAGGATGGAAATACGGCCATTGAGTTTTATCCGGCATACGGATCGATAAAAAACATCTTCCGGAGGTAATCATTTTTTATACTTTTGGCTTCAAACAAAATCACTTCAAAAATTTATACATGGAAAAGCTCAGAAAAACACTTCGGGATTCTAAGACTGCCCGATGGACAGCTTTGGCTATCGTGGCCTTCACGATGCTATGCGGATACTATTTGACAGACTCTATGGCTCCGCTAAAAGGGATGCTCGAGGGGCAACTACATTGGAACAGTGCGCAATACGGCTTCTTTACCAGTGCTTACGGCTGGTTCAACGTCTTCCTTCTGTTCCTGATCATTGGCGGGATCATTCTTGACAAAATGGGCGTCCGTTTCACCGGACTGATGGCAGCCTCCATTATGGTTGCAGGTGCTGCTCTCAAGTATTGGGCGGTGTCGACACACATGCTCGACGGACAAACGTGGCACATTCTCTGGTTCAATACTAATGCCCAGGTATTAATGGCGGCATTAGGCTTCGCGATATTCGGGGTAGGAGTCGAGGTGGCGGGAATAACGGTCTCAAAGATCATTGTAAAATGGTTCAAGGGCAAGGAAATGGCGTTGGCCATGGGCCTGGAAATGGCCACCGCCCGTTTGGGTACAGCGCTGGCTCTGTCATGCTCCCTTCCAATTGCGGAGAAATTCAACCATGTATCAGCGCCGATCCTGATGGGCCTGATTCTTTTATGTATCGGTCTGATCTCTTTCTTTATCTATACCTTCATGGATAAGAAACTGGATAAGGAGCAGGTTGCGTATGACAAGGAGAATGCCATTGTTGATAACGAAGAAGCTTTCAAAGTATCTGACATTGGCAAGATATTTACCAATAAAGGCTGGTGGTATATAGCCATTCTATGCGTTTTGTTCTATTCTGCGGTTTTTCCATTCCTGAAATATGCCCAGGACCTGATGGTCAATAAGTTCCACGTTGCCGACAACATCGCAGGAACCATTCCGGCTTTGCTGCCGTTCGGGACTATCCTGCTGACCCCTCTATTCGGAAACCTCTATGACCGGAAAGGGAAAGGAGCTTCCATTATGATTATCGGAGCCCTGATCCTGATTTTTGTCCATGCCATGTTCTCGATCCCGTTCCTGGATCAGTGGTTTGTCGCAATCGTACTGATCATTTTGCTGGGTATCGGTTTTTCGCTGGTTCCTTCCGCTATGTGGCCGTCGGTTCCGAAAATCATTCCCGAAAAACAGCTGGGTACCGCTTATTCGATGATCTTCTGGGTCCAGAACTGGGGACTGATGGGTGTTCCTGCGCTAATCGGATGGGTGCTCCAGAAATGGTGCATCACCGGCCAGATTGAAAAGAACGGTGCGATAGTAAATACCTATGATTATACCCTTCCGATGATCATCTTCATGTCGCTGGGCATACTGGCGGTTGTGTTTGCATTCCTGCTGAAGGCAGAGGACAAGAAGAAAGGTTACGGGTTGCAACTGCCGAATATCGTAAAAACAGTGACGAGTGATAAGTGACGAGTGATATTGTTTCGTTACTCATCACTCATCACTCATCACTAAAACAACAATAGTATGTCAAATGAAATAACCAAATTACAGCCCACCGAACTCTGGAAGTACTTCTACGATCTTACCCAGATTCCGCGGCCATCAGGTAAGGAAGCTGCAGTAGTCAAATACCTGATTAAGTTCGGAAAGGATCTCGGGCTGGAAACCATTTCCGATGAGGTCGGAAATGTGATCATCCGTAAACCGGCTACCCCGGGTATGGAAAACCGCAAGGGTATCATTTTGCAGGGGCATGTTGATATGGTGCCTCAGGCAAATTCCGATTCCACACATAATTTCGAAACGGATCCGCTTAAACCAAGGATTGACGGTGAGTGGGTTAAAGCAACAGGAACCACGCTCGGCGCCGATAACGGCATCGGTGTGGCAGCCGCCCTGGCGCTCCTTGCTTCGAAAGATATACCCCATGCTCCGCTGGAAGGCCTCTTTACGGTTGATGAAGAGACCGGTTTAACCGGGGCTTTCAATCTCAAAGCAGGATTGCTGAAAGGGAAGATCCTGATGAACCTCGATTCGGAGGATGAAGGCGAGCTTTATGTCGGATGTGCCGGTGGAACCAATGGAAATTTCCGGATAGAATATAAGGAAGAAAAGATTCCTGCAGGATTTGTTCCGATGCAGATAGCGGTTATGGGGCTGAAAGGTGGTCATTCCGGGCTGGAAATCGCATTGGGAAGAGGAAATGCAAACAAGGTACTCTTCCGTTTTCTCTATGAGTGTTTCAATACCTTCGGGATCCGGCTTGCAGTCATTGAGGGAGGCAATCTCAGGAATGCCATTCCCCGAGAAGCATTTGCAACCATTCTGGTGCAGGCCGCCTCAGTGGAGAATATCAGGAAAGCGATCATCAGCTTTGAGGCCGTGGTTAAAAATGAGCTGGCTTCCGCTGATCCCGGAATCAGTATTCAATTCAGGACAGCTGAAATGCCTGCAGCCGTTATCGACCAGGAATCCGCTAAAAGGTTTATTTATACCGTGTACGGATGCCCGAACGGAGTGATCCGGATGAGTAATGACATGCCGGGGCTGGTAGAAACGTCAACCAACCTTTCTATTGTTAAGACTGAGAATAAACAGATGTTTATCAAGTGTTTGCTCAGGAGTTCGGTGGATTCGGCCAAAGAGGACCTGAAGAACATGTTTGCCAGTATCTTTACCCTTGCAGGGGCTGAAATCGTGTTCGATGCGGAGTATCCCGGATGGAAGCCCAACATGGATTCAGCAATTTTAAAAGCTGCTAAGGAAGTTTATCGGAAGAATTTCGGAAAAGTGCCCGAAGTGAAGGCCATCCATGCAGGATTGGAATGCGGGATTCTGGGCGGTGTTTATCCCGATTGGGATATGATCTCGTTCGGCCCGACTTTGCGTCATCCCCATTCACCCGATGAAAAGGTGAATATTGTAACGGTTGAGAAATTCTGGCAATTCCTCAAAAAGCTTGTAGGACAGTAGATTAGCGGTTTTCGATCGTGTCTTCACGATCGGGACCAACAGAGATAACTGTTACAGGGATTCCGGTCTGCTCCTCAATAAAGGAAACATAATCCCGGAGTTCCTGTGGCAGTTCCTTTTTTTTACGGGCTTTACGGATATTGGCTTTCCACCCGGGAAGCTCGATATAAACCGGCTCTACGGCTGCCATCGTATCAAAGGGTACTTCTTTGGTAATCTTTCCGTTGTACTTGTAGGAAGTGGCTACCAGAAGCTTGTCGAAACCGCAAAGTACATCAGCCTTGGTCATAATGAGCTTGGTAACCCCATTTAACATGATCGTATAGCGAAGCGCAACGAGGTCGAGCCAGCCGCAACGCCTCGGGCGTCCGGTTGTAGACCCGAATTCATGACCCGCTTCCCTCATCCGTTCACCCGTTTGATTGAACAGTTCCGTAGGAAAGGGACCACTGCCTACCCGTGTGCAATAGGCTTTGAAAATACCGATGACGTCACGTACTTTTGAAGGGGAGATACCCAGACCGGTGCAGGCACCCCCGCAAGTAGTATTGGAAGAGGTGACAAAAGGATAGCTGCCGAAATCAACGTCCAGCATGCTTCCCTGTGCACCTTCGGCCAGGACATTCTTTCCCTCAGATAACCAGCCGTTTATCATATATTCTCCGTTTACGAGAGTAAAGGAGCGGAGGATCTCAATAGCTTCAAACCATTCCTTTTCAAGTGGCTCGATATCAACCGGATAATTCAAATGGTGGATTTTCTCAAGGTGAGAGTTTCTTAAGGCTTGATAATGGGCCGTGAAACCGGGGTCTTCGATATCACCGATACGGATTCCTTCACGGGCGGTTTTGTCGGTATAGGCAGGCCCGATACCTTTCAGGGTTGATCCAATCTTGCCTGTTCCCTTGCTGGCCTCCAAAGCGGCATCCAACATACGGTGAGTCGGCAGTATCAGGTGTGATTTCCGGGAAATAAACAGGTTCTGCCTGGGATAAAGTCCGAAGCTCTCCAAACGTTCAATCTCCTTTCGAAAAACAACCGGGTCGACAACCAGTCCGTTACCGATAAGATTGATCTTCTCAGGGTGAAAAATACCACTCGGAATTGTGTGCAGGACGTGCTTTTGCCCGCCAAACTCCAATGTATGGCCCGCATTGGGTCCTCCCTGGAACCTGGCTATTACATCATATTCCGAGGTCAGGGCATCAACCAGTTTTCCCTTTCCCTCGTCGCCCCACTGAAGTCCGAGAAGTACATCAACTTTCATCTTCAACACTGCTTATTATAAGAGATCCAAAACACCGCGACAAAAATATAAAAAACACCGTTCTAAAATGCCCCGGCTATTTTGATTTTTGACAGTCTTTGCAGATACCGTAGAAATATAAGGAGTGGTGGCTGATTTTATAATTCATGACCGCTCCCACTGTTTTTTCGATCTCATGGATCCGCGGGTCGCAATATTCTTCCACCCGGCCACAGATAGTGCAAATGATGTGATCATGCTGCTTGCAGGAATAAGCCTTTTCAAATTGTGCAATATTCTTGCCGAACTGATGCTTGATCACCAGTCCGCAGTCGAGCAGAAGTTCCATCGTATTGTACAGGGTAGCACGGCTGACCCGGTAACTGTTGTTTTTCATATGGATATACAATGATTCCACATCGAAATGGCCTTCCCTGACATACACCTCGTCGAGAATGGCGAATCGTTCGGGTGTTTTCCGATGGCCTTTCCGTTCAATATAATCGGAAAAGATCTGTTTTACCGTTGCCTGTATGTCATTGCATTCCATAGGATCAAGTGTCCTCAATTTTTTCAACCCGGTTAACCGAGTCTACGCCCTTTATCTTTCCCAGGTTAAGGACCATTTCGTTAATATCTTCGGTATGATGGACATAAATGTCGAATAATGCTTCAAAGATACCATCATGAGTCTCGATATTCATCGACCGGATATTAACATTTAACTCTTTTGAGATGGTATTGGTGATATCATTGGCCAGGCCGATCCTATCGATGCCAATCATGGATATGCGGGCAAGGTAAGCGACCCTTTTTTGAGTCGTCCATTTTGCCTGAAGGATATGATCTCCCTGGCTCGATATGAGCTTAACAGCAATCGGACAGGTTGTTTTATGAATGATGATTTCCGAAGTTTCATCGTTGCGGTAACCGATCACCTCTTCACCGGGGATGGGCTCGCAGCATTTGGCCAGCCTGAATTCGCTCTCCTCTTTGTTGTCCTGGATAGTCAGGCTCGATTGGCTGCCGGAAGAAAACTGGAAATCCGGTTTCTTTGAACTGAAAAACTGCAGGTCCCAGAATCGGACTATTTTGCTTTTTGACCTTTTTTTCAGGGTCTTTTTGATATGTTCCAGGGAAACGCCTTCCCGTCCGAGGATCTGGTACAGATCTTCTTTGCTGTTGACCCCGAATTCGTCGAAAAGCTTTTTGAATACACTTGCCTGTGGCCTGTAATTCAACTGCTTCAGTTGTTCTTCAAGTAGTTTATGCCCTTTTTGAATTTCATTCCTGCGCTGTTCCTTAAAGGAATCCTTGATTGACGATTTGGCTTTTGCGGTTCTGACGAAAGAAAGCTGTTCCAGTTGAGGACTTTGAATATCGGAAGTAAGGATCTCAACCTGGTCACCGGTGTTCAGGCGGGTTGAAAGCGGAACCAGTTTGTGATTAACCTTGGCTCCGATCGCTTTTTTCCCGATCTCGGTATGGATCTCATAGGCAAAATCCAAAGCTGTCGATTCGGTCGGGACGTTAATCTCCTTACCTTTTGGAGTGAATACAACCATCTCGGCATCAAACAGGTTCAGTTTGAAATCTTCGAGAAACTCAATGTCGCCTGTTTCCTGCGACTGGAGCATCTCACCAACTTTCTTGAGCCATCGGTCGATTTCGCCCTCTTTAGAATCGCCCGTTTTATACTTCCAGTGGGCAGCAAATCCGTGTTCGGCAATATCATCCATTCTTTCCGACCGGATCTGCACCTCTATCCATTTACCGTGCGGACCCATGAATGTTGCATGTAAAGCTTCATAGCCGTTGGCTTTGGGACGGCTTACCCAATCACGCAAACGATCGGGCTTGGCTTTGTAAACCTGGGTGATGATGCTGTAAATATGCCAGCATTGTGTTATTTCAGGTATCCGGGGTTTGGGCTTGAAGACGATCCTGACGGCCAGAATATCATAGATCTGTTCAAAAGGAACATTTTTTTCCTGCATCTTGTTCCAGACCGAATAGATCGATTTTGGCCGTCCGTGGATTACGAACTTGAATTTTTCTTCTTCCAGTTTCTGACTGACCGGTTCGATGAATTTCTTAATGAAATGACCCGAAATCTTTTCAGAGTGGTTGATCTTGTTGGCCAGATCTTCATAAACCTCCGGATTTTTAAATTTAAGGCTCAGATCCTCCATTTCTGTTTTGATCTTGTACAACCCGAGCCGGTGAGCCAATGGTGCATACAGATACAGGGTTTCGCTCGCGGTCTTGATCTGTTTCTTTCGCGGGATAGCCTGGAGGGTGCGCATGTTGTGAAGCCTGTCGGCCAGCTTGATAAGGATAACCCTGACATCATCCACCAGGGTAAGAAGGAGTTTCCGGAAGGTTGAAGCCTGAAGGGAAGAATTTGAATCCACGGCTCCTGTGATTTTGGTAAGGCCATCAATGATGGAACGAACCTGCGAACCGAATTCCTTTTCGATATCATCAAGCGCGTACTCCGTGTCCTCTACCACATCATGCAACAATGCGCCAACAATACTCCTCGTACCCAGGCCGATCTCTTCGGATACAATCCGGGCAACTGCGATGGGATGCATGACATAAGGTTCGCCCGACTTTCTCTTCTCACCTCCATGTGCCTTAATGGCGAACGTGTAAGCCTTCCGGATCAGGTCTTTATCAGCTTTCGCCAAATTCTTAGGCAAGCCTCCCATCAGATCGGCACAGGCTTCCTGAATTCTGGTGTTTTCTTCTACTGTAAGCTCAAACATTATATGGAAGGATTCTCCGGTGAAATTAGTAAATCCTGGTCATGTTTTGATAGGACCGGCCGCAACCGTGATCATATTATCGGGATTAAGATATCGTATGGCCAGTTTTTTTAAATCTTTCGGTGTAATCCGGTTGATCAGATCCATAAAATCGCATAAATACGAAAAGTCTAAGCCATTGATCCATAAGGTACGGTATTGCTCCGCAAGCTGAAAAGGCCCGTCAACCGAACGTTGAAGCTGTCCTGTGAGATAATTGCGGATTCTTGCCAATTCCGATACTGAGACATTTTCTTCAACCAGGCGGGTCATCTCCTTGTTGCATTCATCAATGGCCTGGCGCCAAACATCAGCGCCAACCGTGGCTGCTATTACGAAATAGCCATTGTCCTTTAGCGCAAGAAGGTGCGAGGAGATCCCATAAGTGAATCCTTTTTCTTCCCTGATATTGCTCATAAGACGGGAACCGAAATAGCCCCCGAGTATGGTATTCAGTATAGTCAGTCCCTGGAAATCGGGGTGCATCCTGCCAAAGACCGGACAACCGATCCGGATGGCGGTTTGAACCGCTTCAGGCTGGTTGACTTCAATTCTCTTATCAAAGGCAGGCATAATAGGAGGCATGTTATTTTCCAGCCGGGTTCCGGGATGGTTCCAATCTGATCCGAAATACATCTCGAGGTGTCGAAGATACTGATCCGGATGAGGTCCGGTCAGCAGGATGCGACAGTTTGCGGGAGTGTAGGAGCGGATGTGAAAAGCCTGTAGTTGCGATCGTTTGACCTGTCTGATATCATTAATCTCCCCGATGATCCCATAGGGGTGTGAGCTTCCGAAAATTGCACGGTTGAAATGTTTACGGGCCTGACTTTCAACCCGTTGGTCATCAACCTTCATCGATTGGATCCGGTTTGCCCTGATGATTTCAAGCTCTTCCTCCGGAAAGGTTGGATTGACCAGCACCTCCCGGGTGAGCGCAAGTACCGGTTCGAGGAATTTTTCAAGGCTGTGAACAGTAAGATCTGCCTCATCGCGGTCGGCCGAAACATTGAAAAAGCTTCCGTAAAATTCAAATTGCTCTGCGATCTCTCCTCCGGTCATAGAAGGAGTCCCTTCAGGAATCATCTGATTGGTCAATGATGCCTGGAAAATTGCATCCTGATAACGGCTTCCGGCTTCGAAAACGAATTCAATCCGGCAAACAGCCTCGGTTCCTGCGCGGATAATCCGGACCGATACTCCGTTGGCAAGCCTGACCTCTTCAGGATGGATGATATCCAGTGTATTTACGGTACGTATGCCGGGAGCGGTTTTTCGGTCCATGTTATTTGTCTCCATTACTCAGGTAAACCAGACAGGAACAATTGTCCTTTCCGAAAACACTGACCGCAGCCGATTGTAATTCGATTGCGGTTACTGATCGATAGGTTTCAAGCTCCCGCGAGAGCATGCCGGGATCTCCGATCCATTGATAATAAGCCAGGTTCATTGCCTTGTTCAGTACATTCATATTATTGAACAGGAGATGGGATTCCATCCGGTTAATCACTTTTTCCAGTTCTCTTTTTTCAACAGGAATCGAACAAAGTTTGTCAAGTTCTTCCCATATCCCTTTCATTCCCGAATCAGGAGAAACCTGGTCGGCAAGTCTTCCGCTGATCACAAACAATCCGGGATCCCTGTCGCCGGTTATATAAGCGTCAATATCGCTGAAAAGCTTCTTGTCCTTTACCAGATTCAAAAAGAGCCTTGCACTCATACCGCTGGAGAGAATATCGGAAAGAAGATCATTCTGATAATAACTTCGGCTCAACCGGTCGCCCATGTGAAAGGCCATGTAGATGGCAGGAGAAGGGACGTTTCCCGTTTTTTCAAGGTAGCGGTACTCTTTTTGCCCGGGTTCGGCAGGAAGCATCCGGACGGGGACTTCTCTCCTGTTGATCGGGCCAAACCATTTTTCTGCCAGACGGAGAGCCGGATCAGCATCTATCGATCCTGCAACAGTCAGAATGCAGTTATTCGGAGCATAGTGACTGAAAAAGAAGGATTTAACATCATCCAGATTGGCTCCTTCAATATGACTGACATCCATCCCGATGGTTGGCCACCGGTAAGGATGAACCTTGTAGGCGAGGGGGCGAAGCATTAACCATGCGTCGCCATAGGGCTGGTTGAGATATCGCTGGCGGAATTCCTCGACGACCACCTTTTTCTGGACATCAAGGCTTTCTTGTGAGAAATCAAGTTCAAGCATCCGGTCGGACTCCAGCCAGAAGCCCGTTTCCAGATTCTGCCAGGGTACGGTCAGATAGTAATTCGTATAATCATTGCTGGTGAATGCATTGTTTTCTCCGCCTGCAACCTGCAGGGGCGTATCATAATCGGCAACATTCACCGAACCGCCGAACATCAGGTGCTCGAACAGATGGGCAAATCCAGTCAGGGCTTGATCTTCATCCCTGGATCCGACTCCGTATAAAAGGTTCATTGCAACCATCGGGGAACTGTGATCGGGATGCACAATAACAGTGAGACCGTTGGTAAGTATATGCTTGGTGTATTCCATGTTTTACTGAGGGTCCGACAAATGTAGATTAAATTTAAAAAACCTGATAGAAGGCATTAATTATATACGCAGATAGAATACTTTTGCACTTTCAATTGAACGACCTTTTTTAATGGAGAATAAAGCGTCCGTGGCTCATGAAGGAGTGATTGAACAAATCACTCCGGATTCAATCGTAGTGCGGTTTGTTGCCCATTCCGCCTGTGAGGCCTGCCACGTTAAAGGCCTCTGTTCTGTTTCGGATTCGGAGGAGAAGATTGTGGAGGTTAAAAATCCAGGAACCGGTTTTTCAACCGGAGAGACTGTTGAGGTGCTCCTGGCTCAGACACAGGGATTCAAAGCACTGGCTTTCGGATACATTTTCCCGCTCATAATGGTACTATTGGTACTGAGTATTTTTTATTCGATAACCGGACGCGAAGGATTTTCCGCTTTGCTGAGCCTTGGGTCACTCGTGCCTTATTATCTGGGAGTCTGGTTATTCAGAAGGCGAATATCAAAGAGCATTGAATTCAAACTGAAAAAATTAGAATAATTATCTGACTATGAATACGATCGTCATCACGATCATCAGTCTTTGCGTTATTGGGGGTCTTTCGGGTGTGATTCTCTATCTGATCGCACAAAAATTTAAAGTAGTGGAAGACCCAAGGATCGATGATGTTGAAGCTATCCTGCCCGGCGCCAATTGTGGTGGGTGTGGGTATCCGGGTTGTCACGGTTTTGCCGATGCTTGTGTTAAATCTGAAAGCCTTGATTCCTTGTTTTGCCCGGTCGGGGGGAATGATGGAATGGTAAAAGTAGCCGGAGCACTCGGCAGGGTTGCTGTAGCCAAGGATCCGCTGGTAGCGGTTGTCCGTTGTGCCGGTTCGCCCGGGTATCGTGCGAGAACTAACCGTTACGACAGTGCCACCACGTGCGAAATTGCATCAGTGCTGTTTGCAGGAGATACCTCCTGTTCATACGGATGCCTGGGTTTGGGCGATTGCGTCACGGCTTGCACCTTCGATGCAATACACATGAATCCGGTAACATTGCTGCCAGAAGTGATTGATGAAAAGTGTACATCATGCGGGGCTTGCGTAAAGTCCTGTCCGAAAAAAATCATCGAGCTCAGGAAGAAGAATAAAAAAGACCGGAAGATTTTTGTTTCCTGCATAAACCAGGATAAAGGTGCCACAACAAAGAAAGCCTGCTCGGTTGGTTGCATCGGATGCAAAGCTTGCCAGAAAGTTTGTGAATATGATGCGGTTACAGTGGAGAACTTCCTCGCATATATTGATCCGGTAAAATGCAAGCTTTGCCGGAAATGTGTAGAAGCTTGCCCGACTGCTTCCATCCTTGAGATCAATTTCCCACCCAGAAAAATGGCAGAGGCAGGGGCAGAAGTATCCGAAATAAATGCTAATTAACGTATAGGAGGATATGTCATTGAAAACGTTTCCAAAAGGCGGCGTTCATCCACCTGAGAATAAGATATCTTCCGGATCAGCGATCCGGGAACTTCCTTTGCCCGAGGTTGTTACCGTCCATCTTTCGCAACATCTCGGTGCCCCGGCTCAACCTATCGTCAACAAAGGAGACGAGGTTAGGACCGGGCAGTTGATTGCCAGCAGCGCTGGTTTTGTTTCAGCTAACATACATTCTCCGGTCTCCGGAACGGTGCAGAAAGTTGAGCCGGTACCTGATATGACCGGTTATCCGAAAATGGCAATCGTCATTGAGGTTAAGGGTGATGAGTGGGTGGAAACGATTGACCGGACAAGGGAAGTTGTGAAATCCGTGAATCTTACCCGCGAGGAGATCCTGTCAAAGATCTCAGAGATGGGTGTTGTTGGCCTCGGCGGAGCTACTTTCCCTTCCCATGTAAAAGTATCGGTTCCAAAAGGTAAGAAAGCTGAAATACTGATTATCAATGGTGTTGAATGCGAACCTTACCTGACTTCGGATCACCGCCTGATGCTGGAAAAAGGAGAAGAAATCCTGATCGGTACCAGCCTGCTGATGGGTGTCCTTCAGGTTACCAAAGCTGTTATTGGCATTGAAAGAAATAAACCGGATGCCATTGAACACCTGACAAAGCTGGCTGCTTCCCATCCTGGAATCTCGGTTGAATCCCTGAAAGTGAAATATCCGCAGGGAGGCGAGAAACAACTGATCAAGGCCATTACCGGCCGGGAGGTTCCTTCGGGAGGTTTACCAATCGATGTGGGAGCTGTTGTTCATAACGTAGGGACCGCATTTGCGGTTTATGAAGCAGTTGTTAAGAATAAACCCTTGTTTGAAAGGGTTGTGACGGTCACCGGGAAATCCATGGCTCAGTCAGCCAATTTCAAGGTAAGAATTGGTACCCCGGTCAGTAAACTGATTGAAGCTGCCGGAGGACTGCCGGAGAATACCGGCAAGGTTATCAACGGAGGTCCGATGATGGGAAAAGCAATGCCATTGTTGAATGCTCCTGTTACAAAGGGAACTTCGGGTATCGTTGTGATGCCTGAAAATGAATCGGTACGGAAAAGCCCGATGAATTGTATCCGTTGTACCCGTTGCGCAACTGTTTGTCCGATGGGATTACAACCGTACTTCCTGATGAGCCTGGGTGAGGCCAAAAGGTGGGAAGACATGGAAACGGCCCGCGCCATGGATTGCATGGAATGCGGATCATGCAGCTATACCTGCCCGGCCAACCGGCCTTTACTGGATTTTATCCGGATTGGGAAAACAAATGTTAACCGAATAATCAGAGCCCGAAAATAATGAGTGCAACCAATCTGCTGACCGTATCCTATTCGCCCCATGAGTATGGGAGCGAATCGGTACAAAAAATCATGTACCGGGTGCTGATTGCATTGGTACCGGCATTTGCCGTATCATTGTTCTTCTTCGGCCTGGGAGCTTTGATCGTCACTTCCGTGGCGGTGGTATCCTGCATGGCGTTTGAATACGCCATAGCCCGTTTCCTGATGAAAATAAAGCCCACTCTCTGGGACGGATCAGCCGCAGTTACCGGTGTGCTTCTTGCCTTTAACGTCCCGAGCAACCTGCCGGTCTGGATGATCTTGGTCGGGAGCCTGGTCGCAATAGGAGTGGCTAAGATGTCATTCGGCGGCCTTGGCAAGAACCCATTCAACCCCGCTCTTGCGGGACGGGTTTTCCTTCTGATCTCTTTTCCGGCCCAGATGACTTCCTGGCCAAAAGTGATCGAATCGCGTTTTGCTTATCTGGATGCAACCACGGGAGCTACGCCCCTCGGAATCCTGAAGGAAGGCTTGAAAAACGGCCAGCCGATGTCGGACCTGATGAAGGATATCCCGGAATATGCACAAATGTTCCTCGGAAACATGTCGGGATCACTTGGAGAAATATCCGCGATTGCATTGCTAATCGGGGGCCTTTACCTGATCTGGAAAAAGGTGATCACCTGGCACATCCCGGTATCCGTTCTGGGAACGGTTGTCCTGTTTACCGGTTTACTCTGGCTGATCAATCCGGATAAATATGCCGATCCGGTTTTTCATTTGCTGGCGGGAGGGATCATTCTGGGAGCTGTTTTTATGGCCACAGATATGGTAACGTCACCTATGACACATGCCGGACAGATCATGTTCGGGGTGGGTATCGGATTAATGACGTGCATAATCCGAATTTTTGGGTCGTACCCCGAAGGAGTCTCCTTTGCGATCCTGATCATGAACGCATTTGTTCCCTTGATTGATAAGTATGTTAAACCAAAACGGTTCGGGGAGGTAATTAAAAATGGCTAAACTCGAATCCAACTTTAAAACTATGGTGCTCTCCCTGCTGGGAGTCTGCGCCGTTGCATCGGGGCTTCTCGGCTATGTGAACAGCATTACGGAAGGACCGATCGCCGAATCGAAGGTGAAAGCAAAACTGGCTGCCATTCAGCTGGTTGTGCCAGAATTCAATAATAATCCCAGTGAAGAGATGTACGTTGTCTCTTCCGACCTCGGCGACCTGGAATGCTATCCTGCCAAGAAGGATAGTGTGCTGGTAGGCACCGCTATCAGCACAAAAACCAATATCGCTTTTAGCGGATCTTTCAGCGTGATGGTAGGACTCAAACCGGATGGGACCATATTTGAGACGAAGGTCCTTGAGCATCAGGAGACTCCGGGGCTGGGAACTAAAATGATGGAGCCCAGGTTCAAGGATCAGTTTGTGGGAAAAAATCCGGGTACTGATAAAATCAAGGTAAAAAAGGATGGCGGCGATATTGACGCCATTACTGCTGCAACGATTAGTTCAAGGGCATTTTGCGATGCCGTTATGCGGGCCTGGAATGCCTGGCAGAAAGGAGATGAGAAATGAGCCATATGAAGCATTTGGTCAATGGGATCATTAAAGAGAATCCAACCCTGGTCCTGCTGATCGGCATGTGCCCGGTACTTGCAACCAGTACCTGTGCAAGCAACGGAATCGGCATGGGATTGGCAACAACCTTTGTCCTGACGATGTCGAACATTGTGATTGCATCCATCAAGAACCTGGTTCCCAATAAGGTGCGAATTCCGATTTTTGTTGTGGTCATTGCATCCTTCGTGACGATCGTGCAGATGGTTATGGAAGCTTTTGTCCCTGATCTGTACAAATCGCTGGGTGTATTTGTCCCGCTGATCGTGGTCAACTGTATCATCCTGGCCCGGGCAGAGGCTTTTGCCCAGAAGAACACAGTTCTGGATTCCATGCTTGACGGCCTCGGGATGGGTTTCGGGTTTATGATCGCGCTTACAACCCTTGGAGCAATCAGGGAAGTCCTGGGAAACGGAACCTTTTTCGGGTTTCAGCTATTTGGCGCAAATGCCAATACCATCCTGGTCTTTATCCTGTCGCCCGGAGCCTTCATTGCCCTTGGATACCTGATCGCATTGGTCAACCAGCTTAAAAAAACCAGATAACCCTAAAACGATAATCCATGGAATACATTATCATATTTATCAGCGCGGTATTTGTCAACAACATCGTACTGGCAAAATTCCTGGGCATCTGTCCATTCCTGGGGGTTTCCAACAGGGTAGGTACCGCCGCCGGGATGTCGGCAGCTGTTTTATTTGTCATGGTACTCTCCACCATCGTTACTTACCTGTTGCAGAAATTTGTACTGGATCCTTTCCATATCGCCTATATGCAGACCATCGTCTTCATCCTGGTGATCGCGGCATTGGTCCAGATGGTCGAAACCATACTTAAAAAGATCTCCCCGAGCCTTTATCAGGCGCTTGGAATATTTCTGCCCCTGATCACAACCAACTGCGCTGTGCTGGGTATCGCCATCCTGACTATTCAGAATGACTATAACCTGATGCAGGGAGTTGTCTTTACGGCCGCTAACGCACTGGGATTCGGTCTGGCCATCATCATCTTCGCCGGCCTGCGTGAACGGCTTGAACTGCAGGGTGTCCCTAAAGGGATGAAAGGCTTCCCGATCTCCCTCATCATGGCAGGATTGCTGTCACTGGCTTTCATGGGGTTCAGCGGAATCGTGAAATAAGTGATGAGTGATGAGTGATGAGTGACCAGTCACCAGGTAATTTGGTGGAATATTCCTATCTTTACTTGTCCCCAGGTAAAAACATATTCCACTATGAAAGCAATTCTATTGGGGATTTGTATCCTTTTCGCTGCAAATGGGTTTTCCCAATCCGTTATTATTCGTGGTAAAGTAATCGACAAGAATACCCGGCAACCTGTTATTGCCGCAAGCATTGTGTTGCCGAACGGAACCGGTACCAGTTCGGATGCGAATGGCGATTTTAAGCTTACAATCGGCCGTTTTCCCACCACGCTAACGATTAGTCATGTGTCGTATGGAAAGATGGAGGTTCCACTGCCGGCTGATCCGAGAAAGCAAATCATTATTGAACTGGAAGAACTGGTGAGTGAAATAGGAGAGGTTCAGGTAACGGGACAAAAACTGAGAATCCTGACCGAGAAAGATGATTTTACCCTTCAGGATTTTGCCTTCGATGGCGAGAACTTATGGATGCTTGGTTACCTTAAAAACCAAGCAACACAAGGCAGGCTATGGCTCGCAAACTTTTATGGTGATACCATTACGTCAGTACCTGTGCAGAATCCCGAACGGCTTTATAGAGATATATTCGGCACTGTGCACCTGGTCGGAAGGGACTCAGTTTATCAGGTTTATAAAAACCGCGAAGAGATTGTGTTGGCCTATACTTCTAACCGGACAGAATTCTTTCAAATCATGACTCCTAAAGCGTTATTTGGAAACAAACTGGTTTATCAGCAATATTTTATGGGAAAGCAAGGCCTTCATACTTACTATTATTCAGGAAATGACCAGAAACCTTATTTTCTTTGTGAAACTAGGGATTATGCAGAGGAAAGGAGACAAACTGATGAGTTTGTTTTTGGCCAAAGGATGGAATTACTGGAACAGGCAATGTCGGTGGATTCAATGGTTCGGCTTAATGCCAATATTGCCATCGGCAGGTCCAAAATGGCTAAACACATGATTTTCAACATAAAGGTTCAGGTACCCGTCTTCTCCTGCATGGATACCTTGTTTATTGCTAATATCTACAAGGATTCGTTGAATATTTATAATCCTGAGGGTAAATATGTTCGCTCGATTCCCATTAGCTACCACAGGGATTCTGTCCTGCAAGATGTCAAATACCTTGATCTGAGCTATTTGATAGACCCAATCAATCAAAAAGCTTATATTTTGCAAAGGAAAACAGGTATCTGGATTTTAAAGCATTTCGATCCGACACTGGGGCAAGCCGGATTGACTATACCCCTGCCGGATTATCCTGGAATGAGTGGCATCACCGTTTATGGGAACGCGGTTTATTTTCTGTATCCGGAGAAGAAATATCCCTATTATGTGAGGTTGTACAGGTATCAGTTGTGATTAGTGACGAGTGACGAGTGACAAGTGACGAGTAGCCCCGGGTAGAAACCCGGGGGTGTCGTGATGCGTGACGCGTGATGCGTGATGCATCACACTCACACTCACACTCACACTCACACTCACACTCCGTAAGCCCCTATGCCCGTAAGCCCTTATGCCCTCTTTACATTCTGGCCATCGGTGCCACATCCTGCCCCGTAAAATCTCCTTTCAGGTACTTGTAATATCCTGTCATTCCGATCATTGCGGCATTGTCCATGGTATAGGATACATTGGGTATATGAAGTATCCAATGACGCTTCAGGGCTTCGGCTTCCAATGCGGTTATCAGGGCTGAATTGGCTGCTACGCCACCAGCCAGACCAATTTCCCTGATGCCGGTTTGTTTGGCAGCCTGGCGCAGCTTGTTGAGGAGTATTTCAATAATGGTGAATTGCAGGGATGCGCAAAGACTGTTCAGGTTTTTACTGATGAAATCAGGGTCTTCCTTGATCTGATCTCGAAGAAAGTAAAGGAAGGACGTCTTCAGACCGCTGAAGCTGTAATTCAGACCGGGAATACGTGGCCTGCTAAAGGTGAAAGCCAGCGGATCGCCGTCCATGGCCAGTTTATCGATGAAAGGACCGGCAGGGTAGGGCAAACCGATTATTTTACCGCATTTGTCAAAGGCTTCTCCAGCAGCATCATCGATCGTCTGACCGATGATTTCCATCTCAAGATGATCACGAACGACGAGGATCTGTGTATGACCGCCGGAAACCAGCAAACAAATGAATGGAAAGCCGGGAACTTTCTGCTCTCTTGACTCCGTCATCCGTCTTATGAACAGCGCCATTATATGTCCCTGCAGATGGTTGACCTCGATCAGGGGTATATTTCTTGAAAGGGCGAAACCTTTAGCAAAAGAGGTTCCGACCAGAAGGGAACCCATGAGGCCGGGACCGCGGGTAAAGGCAACGGCACTGACATCAGCAGGAGTAACACCGGCTTCTTTCATGGCAGTATCCACAACAGGGATGATATTCTGCAGGTGAGCCCGGCTGGCCAATTCAGGAACAACGCCTCCGAACCGCGTGTGAACTTCCTGATTGGCTATCCGGTTTGATAATAAAAGACCATTCCGGATAACGGCTGCGGAGGTATCATCACAAGAGGATTCAATCCCTAAAATGGTTACATCCATAATTATATCGGCTTTGCGACTCTTTTTTTGTTATTTTGGAATGATATTAGCGGGGCAAAAATACTAAAGAATAATTCGTTGCCGAATAAAAAGGTAAATAGGACTCTCATCGGAATTGGTGTTGTTGTCATTCTGTTGCTGATACTGTTTGTAAGTATCCGGATGAGAAGTGTCCAAACTTTTATCGTAAATAAGTTTCTCGACCGTATCGAAAAGAATTACGATGGTAAATTATCGGTGGAAGAAGTTCTGATACGCTGGCCGCATCGTCTGGAGTTGATCAATGTACTGATCCTTGATCCGATCGATGACACCCTTTTTTACGCTGCATCACTTAGGGGTGCCGTTAACAAGCTCGATCTCGACGGAAACCGGATCAATATTAAGAGCGCCATCATTGAGGATCCTTCGGTAAATTTAAAAGAGCTTCCGGGCGGGAAGATGAATTATGAGCAGCTTATTAGTTCGCTGTCCAGGAAAGACACCTCAAAAATATCCAAACCGCTGACGTTGTCATGTAATCAATTCATCATCCGGAAAGGTTCTTTCACTTATAAGAAATATGGAGCCTACTCGTATCCCGGGAAAGTGAACTGGGATAACCTGAGGATTACAAACATTGAATCCCAAATCAGCCAGTTTGTTCTGGACAGTACTGCAACACGTGCTGACGTAAGCCTGTTGAGCTGTACGGAGAAAAGTGGATTCAGGATCGATAAGCTCTCGGGTGGGATTATTTTGGATTCAGCAGGGATCAGGACTAATCTGATTGAAATCTTAACCGGTAACAGCAGGATTGAATCCCCTGCTGCCCGGGTATCCAATCTGCGCCCGGCTCCGGGGGATTCATCGGGACCTTTCATGGAGGTTGTCCTGGGAATGGATACGTATATCAGTCCTTTGGATATCAACTACCTGAGCAAGATGGCCAACGAATTGACAGATCCGTTGGAGATATCAGGACTTTTTAAGGGAAGTCTGAAGGTTGCCCACCTAACAGACACCCGGTTGAAATATGCCAATCTGCTGTATTTCGAAGGGGATTTGGAATATGAATATACAAGCACTTTACAGCAGGCATTCTTCGACCTCAGAACCCGGAGTTTAAGCCTGAACCTGACCGGGCTCACTGACAATGTATTATCGGGACAAGTACCTGGCTTTGAGATGGAGGTACCTGAGGCAGTTAGAAAAATTGGCCGAATTGAATATTCAGGCTTGTTCACGGGAACCGTGGAGGATTTTGTAACCACGGGTGTATGGAGCTTGCCATACGGAGACTTTACTACAAACCTGACAGTCAATAAAAACAGACCGGTGAAGGGATTTAATTTCCATGGTTCTGTCTCGGCCGGTGACCTCAATCCTGATGAATGGATAGAAAAGACTTCCGGTGTTTCAGCGGTTGATTTGAGCCTTGATGTTGATGGCGTTTGGGATGGAGCCAAGGATATTCATGCTTTCCTCAATGGTGACATTCGCCGAATTACCTTGAATTCATATACTTTTCAGGATTTCACCATACACGGCGAAGCAACCGGCAGCTCGTTCGACGGATCGCTCCTCATCAGGGACCCGAACCTTAGAATGGACCTGTCAGGAAAAGTTGATTTTGGCAAGGAAACCCCTAAGTTGAGTTTCGATATGCTATTGGCCAAAGCTGACCTGGATGCCATAAACCTTGTAAGGAATGATACGGCTGCTTCTGTATCCCTTAAAATGCACGGTGATCTGTCTGGTAAAAATCTGGATGAAATATTAGGGTCGATCCGGATCCAAAATTCAGCATATACCAATAGCCGCGGCACTCTTCCAATAGATGAGCTAACGATTACGGCACGCGAGGAATCCAATCAGAAGCAGATACTCCTGACTTCGGATTACCTGGATGCCCGTCTGGTGGGGACCATTCATATTGATGATTTGCCTTCCCAGGTGCAAAGCCTCGTTGCCCGGTTCATACCGGCACTCACCAACATCAAGGCAATTGATAAAAATCACCTTAACGATTTTGCCTTCAATGTTCAACTGAAAAACCCCACGCCGGTTACCAGCATTTTGTTGCCCGGATTTCTATGCAAGGACAATACCCGTATTTCAGGTTCCTATTCTGCAGATGATCAGGTTGTTTACCTCGAGGGATTCTCCCCGCAATTCACAGTAATGGGAACACAGTACAGCGGTCTCGATATCCGTTTGCAGTCGAGGGGCGACTCATTGATTTTAACCGGGGGGCTCGACAAGTTGCAGATAGACCGGAATAATCAGTTTGAGCAGGTCAGCCTGGATGTGCTCCTTTCTGACAATGATCTTGTGGCAGGGCTAAACTGGGAGAACAGCATGGCTCCGGTAAATAAGGGAAATATAATATTATCCGGTAAGTTCGGACAAACTCCGGAACAGAAACTGATGGGCAGATTGAATGTGCCGGGTGCTGAAATAACCTATAATGACAGTCTTTGGACAATAGAACCTTTTGCAATCTCTTATAATCCAGACCGCCTCGAATTTGAAAATTTCAAACTCAGGCACAAGAGTGAAAGCCTGGGAGTTTCAGGAGCCATTTCGTTATTTTCTTCGGACACTCTATTCCTTACATTCGACCAGGTGAACCTGAATCATATCAATCAGATGAACCGTTCGGATGATATGACTTTGACCGGCAAGCTATCCGGGAATGCACGGTTTTTTGACATGAGAGGCAAGGGAATGTTCCTGGCCGACCTTGAAATTGACAGCCTGGGCTTTAATGGCCAGATGCTTGGGAAAACGACAATTTCCAGTAAAAGCGGTGGAACCGGAGAGCCGGTGGCTATGAGCATTCTGACCCGAAGGGGTTCAATCAAAACACTGCAAGTCACCGGATCCTATAATCCGGTCTCCGATAGTCTTGATTTTGATATCAACCTTGACAAGCTCCGTATGGATATTGTCAATCCATTTGTTGGTCCTGACCTGCACGATGTGAAAGGGATAATAACAGGAGGCGTTAAAGTTACCGGACTCCGGCAAAAACCCCTTTTAAACGGGGAACTGATGGTTCAGAAAGGATCCTTTGTTATTGACTATATCAATACAAAGTTCTTCTTCACACATCCGGTAGTAATCACATCCAATGCTTTTACGTTCAATGGGATGGATATGACAGACGATGAGGGCAATCATGCAAATGTATCGGGAGCTGTCAGACACAATAATTTTAAGAATATACGCCTGGATATTGCTGTTGACTACAAGGATTTTGTACTTCTGAATGCGGATGAACTGAAAAATGACGGTTATTGGGGCAGGGCTTATGCTACAGGAGTTGGAACGATAAAAGGGCCCTTGAGGAATCTGATGATCGATATTTCAGCGACAACAAGTCCGAAAACAAAATTTTTCGTTCCGGTCAATACCACCGGTGAAGCCCGTGAGATGGATTTTATAACCTATGTTGAACGGAAACGGGAAGAAGCCGAACCTGACCTGTTGGATTATACACTTCCGGATAAACCTAGCGGATACGAGGTTAACCTTCATGGTGCAACAGTGAATATCGACCTGGCTGTCAATCCGGAAGCAGAGGTAAAACTGATATTTGATTCGAAAGTAGGGGACGTTCTGAGGGCTCGCGGTTCGGGTGATATCCGGATTTATGTAAATCCAACCAGCCGGTGGACCATAACAGGTGATTATACGATCGAAGAGGGCGATTATCAGTTTACCCTTCAGAATATGCCGGTGAAGAAACTGGAGATCGAACCGGGTGGAACGATTAAATGGACACGTGATGTAGCGAGTGCACAGCTTGATATTGATGCCGTTTACCGGACAAAGGCTTCCCTGTATGATCTGTTGCAGGATGAATCCAATATGGATCTTACCCAGCGCATTCCCGTGGAGTGCCACCTGATGATGTCGGGATATCTTGAGAATCCTTCATTTGATTTTAATATTGTTTTGCCGCCCACCAGTGATGATATTGCGCGTTCACAGCTGGCGAACCTTACGGAAGAAGAGATGAACAAGCAGATCATCTCCCTGCTGATCCTTAACCGGTTTATGCCCCTTCAGGGATCCGGGTCAGGCACTTCCCGGGGTTATGCTAATGCAGGCCTGGCGACAACGACCGAGGTGCTCTCTAACCAGCTCAATTATTGGTTATCCCAGATCAGTAATGATTTCGATATCGGATTTAATTACCGGCCCGGTGACAACCTCACAAGCGATGAGGTGGAAGTGGCGCTGTCGAAGCAGTTCTTTAATAACCGGATGACCCTTAATGTCAACGGAAATTATGATGTCCGTCAGACCAATGCCAATGCCAATCAATTGGTTGGCGATGTAGAGGTCGAATATAAGATTAAACCGTCAGGTAAGCTACGATTAAAAGCATTTACCCGTGCCAATGACCATCTTCTCTATGAATATGCTCCTTATACTCAAGGAGTTGGATTGTTTTACCGTGAGGAGTTCAATTCATTCGGCGAATTGTTTAAAAAGTACAGGAACAAGCTTCCTGGAAACAAGCGTTAACAAATCGGCTGATAACCTGCCATACTAAACCTGCCCCCCGGCACGTTTTTTTCATACTTTTATCAGGATAACCAAAATACAAAGCAATGAGCTGGATATTAATGATTCAATCTGATTACCAGGCCAAACTTGATTCCATCAACCATGCGTTGAATACAACGGATCCCACCATGTCGATTTGGGAAATGACAGTAAAAGGCGGATGGGTGATGATTCCCATTGCTCTGGTATCGATAATAGCAGTGTATATTTTCGTTGAACGATACTTGGTCATAAAGAAGGCAATGCGGGAGGATCAGTCGTTCATGAACCGGGTCAAGGAGTTTATTCACGAAGGTAAGATTGATGCTGCTATCAGGCTGGCACAAGCTACCGATACTCCGGTTTCACGGATGATTGAAGCCGGAATATCACGGATCGGCCGGCCGATGGCAGATGTTAATATTGCCATTGAAAATGTGGGCCGCCTCGAAATATACAAGCTGGAACGGGGGCTGGCTACTCTGGCAGCCGCATCAGGTGCTGCTCCGATGCTGGGGTTCCTCGGAACTGTACTCGGTATGATCCGGGCTTTTTATGATATGTCGGTTGCCGGCGGCAGCGTGGATCTTAACATTCTGTCGAACGGTATTTATACAGCTCAGATCACTACGGCAGCCGGCCTGATAGTCGGTATTCCGGCCTATTTCTTTTATAATATTCTGGTTTCACGGATCCAGACCGTGGTTTTCATTCTTGAAACACGTACTTCTGAGTTTATGGATCTTCTGAACGAACCGGCTAAATAACCTAAACGGCAATACCATGGCAATTCAGATGCGGAATAAGATCAATGCTGATTTCAGCATGGCCGCTATGACCGATATCATTTTCAACTTATTGCTGTTCTTTTTGATCAGTACGACGCTCTTCTCAACCAACGCTGTGAAACTGAATCTTCCCCGGAGTGACGTCAAATCTGCCGAGAAGCCGGTAGTAATGGTTTCGATAACCAAGGACCTTGATTTTTTCATTGATCGCAATCAAATCGAATTCAACCGGTTGGAAAGTGCTTTGCGGGTGAAATTCGAAGGGGTGAAACCGGAAAACCGGTTGATCGCTTTATACGCCGACCGCACCATACCGATTGAAGAAGCTGTCAAAGTGCTGACCATAGCGGCACATAACAATTACAAGTTAAGCCTGGTCACGACAGAGCGATAAAGTCATGAACATGCCCTCCAAACAGCAGGCATTGATTGCTACCATTGCATTTCATGGCATAGCGCTTGCGTTGCTGTTTGTCTTAACCATTGTGTCTACTCCTCCGCGGAAACCTGCCGGGGTGGCGGTAAATTTTGGTTATATCGATGACGGTTCCGGTGATATAGACCCTGAACCGATGGAGGTTGCCCCTCAGGAACTTCCGGATCAAGCAGTTGCCGCACGCAGGAAGACTCCTCAAATCAAAGATAATTCGGACAAACCGGCTCCCAAGGTTCTGACCCAGGAAAATCCGGATGCTCCTGCAGTTAAGAAACAGACTCAGGAAGAGATTGATGCAGCTAAAAAGTTAGCGGAAGAAAGAGAGATTAAACGGTTGGAGGAGCTTGAACGACAACGCATCGAGAAAGAAAGGTTAAGACTCGAAGAGATTGAACGGCAGAGAATTGCAGAGGAACAGCGAAAACAAGCCGAACAACAGGCACAGGTGAATGCCATAAAAGGCAGGATGGGTAAGTCTTTCGGCGGCCAAACAGGAAATTCAGGCAGCCAGGGTGAAGGTGTTACCGGTAAGGCTGGAAACCAGGGTGACCCTACGGGTTCTGTGGATGCCTCCAAGCGGGGGACTGGCGGTGGCACGGGAACCGGAATTTCATATTCCCTTGAAGGACGAAATGTCATCGGATCTCTCACCAAACCTGAATATAATATTAATGATTATGGAACCGTGGTGGTACAGATCACGGTTAATAAAGAAGGAGCCGTGACTGTTGCGACACCTGGTGTAAAAGGATCAACAACAATGGATTCCAGATTGTTGGAGGCGGCAAAGAAAGCAGCTCTGACAGCCCGGTTCAATAGGGTAACTTCACCCGAAGCACCGACCTATCAGAGAGGTACGATTACCTACCACTTTAAACTGCTGTAATAATATTTGATTTGTTGAGATGTTTATAGGTTGAGAAGTTGAGCTTAATCTCATACCTCCCAACATCTCACAACATCTCACAACACCTCACTACACCTCACTGCACCTCACTTCTAAAGGTGTATCATCCTGAACAATCCCAGCATATCCGCGGCTGCCAGTGATATAACAACCAGCAGGACTATCCTGATAAACTTCGCGCCTTTTTTTATTGCCACACGGGCGGCTATCCATGCACCCGCCATATTGCCGGCCGCAAGAGTCAGGCCAATGATCCATTCTACCTGCCCGTTCCAAATGAATATTGCCAGAGCAAAAGGGGTATAAAGCATTACAATCAAATTCTTCAAGGCATTGGCCTTCATCAGGTCAAATCCGGCCCCCAGAACCAGACCTCCCAAAAGGAAAAAACCAATTCCAGCCTGTATGAATCCTCCATACAGACCTATGCCAAAAAAAATCGCGATCTGTATAATGCCCGGCCTGGCGTTAGAATATCCGTTTTTTCCCTTCAACCATGCTTCCGGCTTGAAGATCATCATGGATACCATGACCACCATCAATCCACCGATCACTTTCCTTAAAACGTTTTCATTCAGGTCGGCTGCAAACAGAGCCCCGATCACGGCACCAACCACAGCCGGTACTGACAGCCAGATCCCATCTTTTATCCTGATGACTTTTTGCTTGAGGAAACTCCCTGTCCCAACTGCCGATTGAAGTAAAATGGCCACCCGGTTAGTTCCGTTGGCCACATTGGCAGGAAGTCCCAGGTACATCAGAAGGGGCAAAGTTATCAGCGATCCCGAGCCGGCCAGTGTATTGATAAAACCAACCAGGACACCGGCGATAACAAGGATGGGGTAGATGTACCATTCCATCAGGACAGGGGCTTGCGGGCTCACGGGCTTGCGGGCTTGAGGGACTCCGTATGCCCGTATGCCCGCATGCCCGAACGTCCGTTGTTATTGGATAACAATTCTTTTACTGGTGACAGACCTTCTTTGCTCAAGTTTTATAACGTAGGTTCCTTTTGCCTGACGGCTCAGGTCGAAGGATTTTCGTTGGACACCGGGCCTGGCCATGAGGAATTCAGTGGCTACTGTTCGTCCCCGCAAGTTCAGGATAGAAATACGGGTATCCTGGGTAGCAGTGAAGCTGACCACAAAGGGTCCATTGCTGGGATTTGGGTAAACCTCGAATCTTTCGTCCAATAAAATCCTGTCAAACCTTCCGGTTGTGTAATTCGGTTCCCAAACCGTTGTAAACATCCCTCGGCCATGGGCGGCGGCCAGAACCATATTGTCAGATTCACGGAAAACCAGCATATCTGTCCTGACATTTGCCAAGCCGCTGTTATCAGGCGACCAGATTATATCCTGCGCATAAATATTATCAGAGCTCCAAATACCGGTTTCTGTTGCCAGCATCACCTGTTTACTTGATTTTGGATGGAATATTCCCCAGCGGACAGGAATATCCGGGAGATTGGCTTCAACATTTTTCCATGACTGGCCAGCATTGACACTCAGCCAGACGGATGTAACCCCATAGTTTGAGAAGGTTACCAGAAGAGTGTCTTCACTTCCGGCAATATCAATACTGCTGATATTGGCTGTCGGGAATTCAGCGGGGGTCAGGTCGGTCAACGTTCCCGTGTGCGAAGCATCAGCAAATTTAAAGATTTTGCCTGCCTGCGTTCCGATAAAAATATTGGACTGGTTCTGTGGCGAATACTTAGACCATTTTATGTTCGAAAAAGGAACCTGTACATGGGTAGCAACAGTTTTTCCCGGGGTTCCTCCGGAATAACCATTGGCTGCAACGTTAACTACATGCAACTGGTTGAGGAATTGCAACTGCTCGTTTGCACCATTAGCAAAAAGGATGTTGTTCTTCCAGTCGTAATCCATTGGATTCACGAACATGCCGCTATTCAGGTTTTTATAACCGGCTCCCTGCGGATTGGCCTCTTTTTCACCGGAAAAGAGATATAGTGCATTGTGATAAACGGTGGTGATCTGAATGGACGGTTCGTTCTGATCAATAAAACAGAGTGCTCCGTCTCCGCCTGACAGCATATCCGTGAAGGTCGGGATATGTCCCCGCCGATAGAACATGGTCCCGTTATCCTGCAAACCACCCATGAAATGAATGCTGCCTGCGTCCGGGTGCATCGCGCATGAATAGTATTGAAGGGTGCTGTAACTGTTTGCCGATTCAAAGAATTTCATATTCGCATCAGGTGCACTGGCAGTCCTTGTGCCGAAAACTCCGCCATCCGTTCCGATGTACATTTCTACATCGCTTCCCGGCTTGAATGCAAAAGCATGAATATCGGCATGAACATAGTCGTCAGAACCGTTTCCGTACATTTCGGCCCAGTTCGATTGTTTGGTCCAGCTGGTCCCTCCGTTAACGGTGCGGTAAGTGTCGAGACCTCCAACCCAGATGATATTTGGGTTCACCGGGCTGACTGTAATAACAAATGCATGCCAGGCGAGGGAGGCAAAACCTTCCGGAAAATTAAGCTCTGTCCACGTCTCCCCCTTGTCGGCTGTTTTAACCAGGAATTGGCATCCATAACCGATGAATTCATCGCTGCGGACATATCCTGAAGCAATTATTGCATAAACAATATCAGGGTTTGACGGTGACTTGGTGAGCATGACACGGCCCGGGTATTTGTTTATAGATTCCTGAAGTATCCGTTGCTGATAGGTGTTATTGACATTCCATGACAGGCCGTCACTGGACGAAAGAATACAGGCAGCGCCTGAACGGTCGTTATCCGTTACTTCGGTATTGATTCCATAGGTAGTGCCTATGAAAATCTTAGCTCCGTCGGCTGAAGTCTCTATGTCAGAGGGCGCATAGGAGAATCCTTTACCCGGTATATTCGGCAAGACCTGTGTCCATGTATTGCCTCCGTCGGTTGAGCGATACAGCCCATCACCCGAATCGTTCAGGTGAGCAACTCCTTTGTATACCCCGGAAGCAACACCGGCATAAATAACACTTTGTCCGCTTTCGTTACGGACCAGGATATCAGTAACATAGGCCCAGTTCTGGGTTGACGGCATAGATTCCCAGGTTTGACCTCCATCGGTGGAACGCATGATTCCCGTTCCTTTTCCTGACGATTCGCGGTAAATAATCATTGCGGTCTGGCTTTCCCCGGTACCGGCATAGAACGTTTGAGTATTATTGGGATCGTAGGTCATACAGCTGATCGAGAGGTTAGCCCAGAAATCATTGACCGGTGTCCATTCTCCTCCGCCGGAAGGATCTGTATTGTACCAGAGACCTCCGGTAACGGAACCGGCCCAAAGCTTGCTATGTGTGGGATCATTCGGATCGAACATTAAAGTGCGCGTTCTTCCTCCCATGTTCGTTGGCCATGCTGTCCAGGTCAATGAGTTGCCAGGGCTTTTAAGGTTCTGTAAACTTTCAGTTTGACGGTTCGCTTCGAGAAGCCGTTCACGGGGAACCGCTTTGATAGCAGGATCAACGGTCTTGATATATTCGGCAAACGCAGCCAGATCCGGTTTGTCGAGAGCCTTTCCTCCTTCAGATTCATCCGACAGAACAAATTGGGGCAAAGCTTTATATTCCGATGCGAGGAATTTTTCGTAATCCTTGCGCGGATCCCCATTTTGAAATCTCAGTAACGCCACACCGGCAAGAGTCAGAACACCGACACAGATTCCGGTCAATAGTAAATGTTTGGTTTTCATAGATATAAACTTAACACGTTTCATATTGTCATTGTAATCCCCAGACTATAGTCTGGGGTTAGTCATAATGTCACACCCACACCGACACTCACACCCACACCGACACTCACACCCACACCCATTCGCCCTAATACGCGAACATCGGCCAAACGCCCATCATAGCGTTGACCTCTTTTTTCGTTTTGAGAATCAGTGCTTCATTATTAACATCAGTAATGATCCGGTCGATCAAATCCACGATGGTATCCATCTGATTTTCTTTTAATCCACGGGTGGTAATGGCCGGGGTTCCAACTCTCAGGCCTGATGTCTGGAAGGGTGAACGGGTATCAAACGGGACCATGTTTTTATTAACCGTTATATCTGCTCTTACCAGAGCATTTTCAACCTGTTTTCCAGTGATTTCAGGGACTTTGGTCCTGAGATCGATCAGCATGCTGTGATTGTCGGTACCGCCTGAAATGACTTTATATCCTCTTTTCATAAAAGATTCGGCCATCACGGCGGCATTTTTTCTGACCTGTTGCTGATAGATCGTGAATTCCGGAGCCAACGCTTCGCCAAAAGCCACAGCTTTAGAGGCAATGACATGCTCGAGCGGACCTCCCTGGATACCGGGGAAAACGGCCGAATCGATGAGCGATGACATTTTGCGGATCTCACCTTTCTTGGTGGTTATGCCCCACGGATTGTCAAAGTCTTTTCCGAGCAGGATAATGCCGCCCCGTGGCCCCCGAAGCGTTTTATGGGTTGTAGAGGTTACAATGTGGGCATATTTGCAAGGGTTGTCAAGAAGCCCCGCTGCGATCAAACCTGCCGGATGGGCCATGTCCACCATTAGAATGGCACCTATCCTATCTGCTAATGTACGCATCCTGGCATAATCCCATTCACGGGAATAGGCTGATGCTCCGGCCACGATCATTTTTGGCTTTTCACGGAGGGCAATCACTTCCATCATGTCATAATCTATCCGACCGGTTTCCTCTTTTACTCCGTATGCTATCGGTTTGTACAGGATACCGGAACTGTTTACAGGTGAACCGTGAGAAAGATGGCCGCCATGCGAAAGATCCAGGCCGATGAAAGTATCACCTGGTTTCAATACCGTCATGAAGACTGCCATATTGGCCTGGGCACCTGAATGGGGCTGAACATTGGCATATTCGGCATCATACAGTTGTTTCAGACGATCGATGGCAAGCTGTTCCGTTTCATCCACCACTTCACATCCACCGTAATAACGATGTCCGGGATATCCTTCAGCATATTTGTTCGTCAGTACCGAGCCCATGGCTTCGAGTACCTGAGGACTTACAAAATTTTCAGAAGCGATCAGCTCAATTCCGTTCTTCTGTCTTTCATTTTCCTTGCGGATCAAATCAAAAACTGCAGTATCTCTTTTCATAACCAGCGAATTACTTATTATCTATAGTGGGCTAAAGGTAAGGATTCCCCCCAATTTGCGCCTGCTGATACCTGGAAAAATCAATGGGAATACTCTAATGAATTGACTCAAAGGTTATCTTTACACTTCTCGAAAAATAAATGGCAAGACAAATCAAACGGTATAACTTACTGGTTCGCTTTCTTCGTTGGAGGATCCGGCATATTTCAAACCGTAATTTTGTGCTGGTCATAGCTGTCCTGGTCGGACTTCTTTCCGGGTTGGCAGCGGTGCTGATCAAGAATTCCGTTTACGTGATCCGGACTTTACTGACCCAGGGATTTTCCGCTGATGTTCATAATTACCTGTTTTTTGTCTATCCGGCTTTGGGTATCGCCATTGTTGTATTCCTTGTCCATACGGTTTTTAAGGTCAGGATAGGATTGGGGATACCTATTATTCTCCACGCCATATCCAGCACAAAAGGTGCCGTTAAGCCGCATCATATGTTTTCTTCGGTAATTGCCAGTACAATAACGGTAGGCTTTGGAGGCAGCGTGGGTCTGGAAGGCCCGGCCATTTTGACCGGAGGGGCTATCGGATCGAATTTGGGGCAGATGTTTCACATGAATTACCGGCAGATCATCCTGATCATTGGCTGTGCAGTAACTGCTGCACTGGCTTCACTTTTTAAGGCTCCGATCGCTGCCATTATTTTTGCAATCGAGGTCCTGATGCTTGATCTGACCATGTCATCTCTCCTTCCATTATTGTTCGCTTCGGTTGCAGGTACCCTTACCTCTTACCTGTTTCTCGGGCAGGATGTGCTTCATTCTGTGAAAATAGCCGAAGTATTTGACCTGGGTCATGTACCGTGGTTTATAGTGTTGGGCATTTTTGCCGGATTGGTTTCGCTCTATTTTACGAAAGTGATGGTTGGGGTGGGAAACCTTTTTGAAAGAATACGGTTAAAATGGTCAAGGTGGCTGCTTGGATCCTTACTCCTCGGCGTGATCGTCTTTCTGTTCCCTTGTATTTACGGTGAAGGCTATGAGTCGATTAACCGGGCACTCAACGGGGATCTGGGATTTCTTTTTGATAAATCCGGATATTATACTTTTCAGGGCGAACCGGTTGCAACCATGGTTGTTCTGGCTCTCGTGATGCTTGTACAGGTTATTGCCACATCACTAACTATGGGAGCGGGTGGGATTGGTGGAATAATTGCTCCATGCCTGTTCACAGGAATGGCGTCAGGATTGCTATTCGGGTATGCCATCAATTATTTCTTCGGAACCGATGTTTCCATCGTGCTTTTTGCGCTGGTCGGCATGGCTGCGGTTTTCTCCGGTGTCATGCATGCCCCTTTAACCGGAATCTTCCTGATGGCAGAGATTACAATGGCCTATAACCTGATCATTCCACTCATGCTGGCTGCAGGTATTTCATATGTAACCATCCGTTTGTTTCAGCCCGTTTCTTTTTATCATATTCAGCTCGCGAGAAGGAAACAACTGTTTACCCAGGATAAGGACAAGATTGTCCTTTCCTTAATGAAGGTTGACAAACTGATCGAGACTAACTTTTCTCCGGTTAAGCTCGATGCTTCACTGGGTGATCTGGTTGAGGTGATCGCTCATTCGAGGAGAAACATTTATCCAGTTGTGGATGATGAGAATAACTTTTACGGAGTTCTTAATATGGACAATGTTCGGGAAATCATGTTTAAGCCGGAGTATTATGATACTGTTTATATCAGGAATCTGATGTCTAAATCTCAGGTAACCATCCATCCAGGTGAGATGATGGAAGATGTGGCTCATAAGTTCCATCAGTCCAACGATTTTAATATTCCGGTACTGGAGAATGGTAAATATATGGGATTTGTCTCAAGAGCAAGGCTGTTTTCTTCTTACCGGTCGTTATTGAAGAAATGGTCGGAAGACTAATTTCAAGGAGAAAGGAGAAAGGAGGAAGTAAATGACAGGTAGCAGGGAGAAGCTTCGGGAATATTTTAAATCGGGGAAACGACAACCCATATATATCCTGGCAGTTGCCATGGGCCTCGTTGCCGGTTTGGCTGCTGTCGTGCTTAAAAATGCGGTTCATTTTACACAGCTCTTATTAACAACAGGTTTTTCAGAGGGACAGGCTAACTGGCTTTATTTACTTTATCCACTAATCGGGCTGTTGTTGACCGTTCTATATGTCAAGTATCTGGTCAGGGATTCCATCACTCACGGGATCAGTAAAATACTGTATGCCATCAGCAAGAAGAACAGTTTATTGAGAGCTCATAACATACATTCCTCTCTGGTTGCCAGTACGCTGACTGTCAGCTTCGGAGGTTCTATCGGTCTGGAAGCTCCGATTGTCCTGACCGGCTCGGCTATCGGCTCGCGGCTGGGTTCGTATCTGCATCTTCCCTATAAGACCATCACTCTCCTAGTGGCCTGCGGTGCTACCGGAGCGGTTGCAGGTATTTTCAAGGCACCTATCGCCGGTGTAGCTTTTGCTCTGGAGGTGATCATGATCGACCTGACCATGGCTTCCCTCCTGCCGTTGATGATATCAGCATTCACAGCAACTTCTGTTGCCTGGCTCCTGATGGGTGACCAGGTTCTCTTCAGCTATAACCTGACAGATATCTTTACTGTATCCGAACTGCCTCCTTTCCTTTTACTCGGCATCTTCACCGGTGCTGTTTCTGTCTATTTTTCAAAAGGCCTTATGATTCTGGAAGGCGGGATGGAAAAGATAAAATCTGTTTGGATCCGGTGGATTACCGGTGGATTTGCTTTGGCGTTGCTGATTATTCTCTTCCCTCCCTTATACGGGGAAGGATATGATACACTCCGGATATTATTGATGGGAAATCCGGGGGAGATCCTGGCAAATAGCTGGTGGTTCAGTCAGATCGGTACACCCTGGATTTTTCTTTTTGCCCTGGCCTTCATCATCGTATTGAAGGTTGTGGCCTCTGCAGTGACAACAGGTGCCGGTGGGATTGGCGGTGTGTTTGCACCCAGCCTGTTTCTTGGTGGGATCAGTGGTTTTTTCCTTGCCAGATTGATGAATACCATGGGATGGATGGATGTTTCGGAGGTCCATTTTACCCTCGCAGGAATGGCCGGTGTGATGTCGGGAGTCATGCGTGCGCCGCTGACAGCAACATTCCTGATTGCTGAAATTACCGGAGGTTATGTACTGATCATACCACTGATGGTAACAGTAGCAATTTCTTATATAACAGCCCAGCTGGTTGAACCCCATTCGGTTTACACCCGTCGGTTAGCAGCCCGTGGCGAACTGATGACACATAACAAGGATAAGGCAACACTTTTAAGAATGAATATAAGGAGTCTGATCGAGCATGATTTTATACCGGTCAAGGCGGATCAGACGCTTGGTGAACTGGTAAAGGTGTATACCGTATCGAACCGGAATATTTTCCCGGTCCTCGATGATGCGGATAATTTTCTGGGACTGATCGTTACGGAAAGTCTCAGGCCTGTCATGTTCAGGACGGAGCTTTATCAGACAACGAGTTGCAGGGATCTTATGTATATGCCTGAGTATATCGTGCAGATAAATGATACTGTTGAGGAGATCGCCCGCAAAATACAGGCTTCAGGCAAGTTTAACCTGGTAGTACTGGATCATGGAAAATATATCGGCTGCGTTAGTCGTGCCCGGGTCTTTTCAAAGTACCGGGAGCTGATGAAGGAGATCTCAGAGGATTGACGATTTACAATTTGGAGCTTCGCATCACTCGTCACTTATCGCTCGTCACTCATCACTCATCACTAGTCTTTAACACACCTCACCGAGATAGCGTAAGCTTTCTTATAGTTATAAATGAAAGTGGAAGCATAATCGAAGCCAAGTGTCAGGTTATAGGCATCACGACTGTTGTATTCTGTTGATGAGAAGAACTGGGCGTAATATCCCAGGCCGGCATAAAAACCCTGGTCATAACGCCGTCCGGCTGGCAATGCCCGGAACCCGGATTCATTGGTTGCGCCGACGTTGACCTCGCGCCACATCTGGCTGTCATAATCTTTCAGTTTTCCACCGGCCACATCCGGTCCACCCAGGTGGTTGATCATCTGAGTAAATTCATCCAGGGTCGGAAGATGCCATCCTTCGGGGCACGATCGCATTGCAGCATCCCAGGTATACAACTTGCCATAGGCAGTGCCTCTGGCAGGATTATCTTCATAGAAATAGGAACCATCACCCGCATCAAAACGAAGATTTTCAGCCATCCACCAATCTTCGCCAACCTGAATCGTGGTATAGGTTTGTCCATCTCGACCATCAGAGAGGGTGCCGAAATGCAAGTCAATTACGGAGAAACTCCAAACAGGTCCTTCAGTAACATTTCCTTCATTGTCCCTGGCCCTGACTCTCCAATAATAGGTGGCACCATATTCAAGCGTGCCTTGCGTAAAGGTTCCGAACATCTGGCTTGCAATAACCTGTGGAGGGGGATTAACAGTTCCGAAAAAACAGGTAAACAGAAGAGGGTCACCATCGGGATCACCGCTTTCCCATCTCATCCAGGGCTTGTTTGATAATGTGACCGCACCGTCTGCGGGATCCGGATTATAGGGTACTTCCGGAGGAAGATTGGAACTGGTAACAATCAACTGGACTTTCACCGTATCAGTTAAACCCCGCGGATCTTTTGCAACCATTGTAACCTGGTAGGTACCCGGCTTGGCGTACTTGTGATCTCCATTTTTTTTGGTTGCATATGGAGTGTCAAAGTCACCGTCACCTTGCCAATCCCACTGGATCAGCAGCTCTTCGGTATTATCATCCGGATCATAAGTTCCGGAAGCGTCCATCAGAAATATGCTTAACTCATTACCTGTAGCAGGATCGATAGTGAATTGAGCTACAGGAGGTTGATTTTCTTTATTACAGGAGTCCAGACTAAACAGCAGACCAGTCAACAGTAGGCCGGACAGCAGAAAATGGTATTTCATGTGGGTTTAGTTTCAATCATTGACCCGGTAAATATAGTAATCAATTACCTTTGATTGATTATTACCGGACAGGTATGCTTAAAATACTGCTTGCTCTTTCAATCGTTCTCCAACTTGTGGCCGCGGTAATCGCCCTAAAGCTTTTCAGGGCGACAAAGTATGCCATATCGTGGATTATTATTACTATAGCGCTGCTTTTAATGGTGTTTCTTCGGCTCATTGAGTTTCTACCGTTTGTCAGCAATTTCGAACCCGACTATTTCCGTGATTTGTATGTGTGGATCGGAGTTTTCACTTCTTCGTTCTTTGCGATAGGAGTCTATTTAATTCAGGCAATTTTTAAGTACATCAAGAAGGTGGAAAACGAGCGAAGGAAAACGGAAAAACGATTTCTGACTTCTATCTTACAGACCGAAGAGGGGGAGAGGGCACGTATTGCCAAAGATTTGCATGATGGTCTGGGACCATTGCTCAGCGCTGTTAAAATGTCGGTTTCTACGCTTGAACAACTGACTAAAGAGCCCCGGAGCCTTACTATCATACAGAATACAAATGAAACTGTTGATGAAGCCATCCGAAGCCTTAAAGATATTTCTGATCATCTTAGCCCACATATGCTTGCTAATTTCGGATTGATCAGGGCGTTAAACAACTACATCAATAAGATCAATCAGACGAATCAGCTCCAGATAAATTACCGGACAAACCTGAAAGATGAGCGCTTTGATGAAAGTGTTGAAGTTGTACTGTATAGGGTTTCCAGTGAGTTGATTCACAATACGATACAGCATGCCCACGCAACTGCTGCGACTCTTGTGCTGAATTATTCGAATGGAGAAATATTTCTGGAGTATCAGGATGACGGAATAGGTTTTGAAGCCGATAAGCTCTTGAAATTGAAAGACCGGGAAGGCTCAGGGCTTATCAACTTGCGGTCAAGGATTAATTCCCTAAAAGGTGAAATCGATATTGAATCTAAACCCGGATTAGGCATACGTGTTTCCATACGGGTTAAAGCGATAAGAAAATGATGAAATATAAAGTTCTGCTGGTCGATGACCATAAATTATTCCGGAAGGGACTGAGAATGTTGATTGAAACCCTCGACCGGTTTGAGGTGATCGGAGAAGCTTCCACCGGAATTGAATTTCTCGGACTGCTCGGACAGATGACGCCTGATGTTGTTATGCTCGATATTGCCATGCCTGAGATGGATGGGATAGAGGCTGCAAAAAAGGCATTGGCCAGTCATCCCGATCTGAAAATCATTACTCTGAGTATGTATGGAGAGCAGGATTATTATTTCAAGATGGTTGATGCAGGAGTAAGGGGATTTTTATTGAAAAACTCAGACGTAACTGAAGTAAGGATGGCCCTTGAGGCAGTGGTAGAAGGTGGTAATTATTTTTCCCATGAGCTCCTGATGAACCTGGTTAATTCACTTAAAAATTCCCCGGAAGAGCTTGCTACGGATTCGCCCCTGTCGGACCGGGAAAAGGAGATCATCCTTTTGATATGTAAAGGCTTGTCAACCCAGGAAATTGCCGATGACCTCTGCCTGAGTAAAAGAACCGTAGATTCTCACCGGGCTAATATCCTGAGCAAAACCGGATGCAGAAATACCGCCAGCCTGGTAATTTATGCCATCCGACAGAAGCTGGTTGAATTGTAATATCAGTATTAGTACGGAAGACTAACCGCAATTATCTCATAAAAAAATCCGTATTCCTGACTCTCTGTTTGAGTATTTCCAATTACTTATATCACTGATTATGAGGGTATTTTTGTATAAAGTACCCTTATGAACTCAATCAGCAGGCAGATTACATCGGATCCCAGGTATCATGAAGCCTGTCAGTCCTGTATGAATTGCGGGGTATGTACAGCTATCTGCCCTGCAGCAGGGTATTACCCATATGATCCAAGGGTAATTATGAACCTGGTCACCGAAGCCGATGAAGATGCGTTGGAAGAGATTCTTTCGAGTGATGTTATCTGGTTTTGCGGACAATGCATGAGCTGCAAACCTCGTTGCCCGAGGGGAAATATTCCCGGAGTTGTCATACAGATTCTCCGTCAGGTCAGCCAGAAAAACGGGCTTTTTGTCCGATCGGTTTTGGGCCGGCAGCAGCTGGCTATTAAGCGGTCGATCGGTCATAATATACTGGAGACCGGATACTGTGTTCATCCCACCCGGATCGATCCCGCCCTTCATCCGGAACAAGGTCCTGTTTGGGAATGGATGTCGAAAAATGCAGAGAAAGTGTATGGACGGTTCGATTCGAATTATGATCGCGAAGGCCCGGGCCTGTTGCGCAAAATAAGCACTAACTCATTGCGGGAACTGGACCGGATCTTTGAGGTTACAGGATGCAAGAAGCTTTGGAATACCATAGAAAAAGAATCTGAGAAACAGATCAGTGGACAGTTCCATAGGTATGATTGACGATTTACAATTTAAGTTTTGAAGGATCAGGATGGGAGTATACTGGAAAGATTATCAGAAAGAGATTGCAGAAGATGATTTCTTCTATGTGAGAAGTTGTATCCGGCAGAATTTTTTTCCCGGGGCCGAAGGGATCTTTATTGATATTCTGAGAAACAAGCTCGGAAAAAAAATATTCGAGGATGCCGATCATACAACCTGCACGGGTATTGGGTATCATGCGGATATTGTTCCTCTTGAAACAACTATGACGGTTGTGGCCCGTCAATTTGCCCTGATGAAGGAAAAAGGGTACAGGAACATCATTGTGTCGTGTGTCACTTCCTTCGGGCTCTATTCGGAAATACTCGACCTGTGGAAACATGATCCGGAGCTGAAGGCGAAAATTTCAGGATATCTGAAGGAAGCTACAGGCAGAACCTTTGTTGAGCCGGTTAACATGGTTCATGCTTCCGATATACTCTATAAATTCCGGAAAGAGATTGCCGGTCAGGCAAAGATTAAGCTGGTTAATGCCGAAACCGGCCAGCCTCTGAAGGTTGTGGATCATATTGGTTGTCACTATGCAAAAACATTTCCCGAACGGGGAGTGGGAGGTGCCGAGTTTCCGCAAGTATTATCCGGAATGATTAAAGAGTGGGGCGGTGAAACGGTTGATTATCCGGAACGTCGTCATTGCTGCGGTTTCGGATTCCGGAATTACCTGGTCCAGCCCAATAGGGGATATTCCATTTCCCATTCGAAAATCAAGCTGGAATCCATGAAACCGTATCAGCCCGATCTGATCGTAGCCAACTGCCCGGGTTGTGCCATGTTCCTCGACCGCTGGCAGTACACTCTTGAACAGGAGGATGGATCGGTTTATGGCGCCAACGGTGCAAAAATTCCAGTGCTGACTCATGAAGAACTGGCCGGTCTTGTCCTGGGCTACGATCCATGGGAAATAGGACTTCAAACCCATCAGGTTCCGGTAGAAGGACTGCTTGATAAATTAGGTATTCCTTATGATCCGGAATTGAAATATGCTGATAGAAATGGTAATCAGATTGGAATTCCTAAAATGAACTTCCTGTACGTATGACCATAGAAACAACCATAGGAAAAATTACCGGGAAAAGAGTGGCGGTTATCGGTGCCGGTCCGGCGGGAATGGCTGCTGCCGGATCATTGGCCTCTTTGGGTATCATCGTTGAATGGTACGAGAAAGATTCTAAAACCGGCGGGAAATTAAACGACTTTTTCAAGTTGTTTCCCGATCAGGTACCTGCCTCTGAAATACTTCCTGTACTGAAAAAATCTCCAGGTAATTCATTAATTAAAAATCACTTAGGAATAACTATCTCCGGAATTGAAAAACAACAGAACCGGATCGTCCTGTTTGATGGAAAAGAGTCCTGCGGGGAAGCCGATGCCGTGATCCTGGCTACCGGATTTGATTTCTTTGATGCCCGCCTGAAAGAGGAATTTGGCTATGGAATGTATAAACACGTGGTCACTTCGGTAGATCTTGAAAAGATGCTGCCGGAAGGGCCGGATATTTTACGATATAACGGAAAAGATCCCTTATCAGTGGGTTTTGTGCACTGTGTGGGTTCCCGTGATGAACAGGTTGGGGTAAGTTATTGCAGCCGGCTGTGCTGTATCACGGGAATAAAACAGGCCATAGAGATCAAAGAGTTGCTTCCGTCTGCAAGGGTCTATAATTTTTATATTGATATTCGTGCATTCGGGAAAGGATTTGAGGAGCTTTACCGTGAAGCCCAGGAGGTGCATGGCGTGCGATTCATCCGTGGTCGTGTATCGGAAGCATCGGAAGATCAGGATCAGAGAATCCGGGTAAAAGCCGAAGATACCCTGATGGCCCGTCCGATGAAATTGACTGTCGATTGGCTGGTTTTGCTGGTAGGGATGATCCCCGCCTGTACTTCAGTCAATCTTAATAATGTTGAAAATCACAAAGAATTCATTAAGCCGGAGAATCCGTTGATCTGCAATGCGGTTAACGGTATGCCCGGAGTTTTTGCTGCCGGATGCTGCACAGGGCCAATGAATATCCCTGAATCAGTTGCTTCCGGCAGGGCTGCTGCCATACAGGCTATTCAATATCTATCCGGCCTGAATTAAGAGGTTAAAAGATGAAGAGCAAATTCGGTTTTGAGATCAAAGAGGGGCGTCACATCGACCTGGATACCGTGGATACCCGTATGGCTGAGGATATTGTGGAGGCAGTGGGATCGTGGAAAGCTTGTATCAATTGCGGAAGTTGCTCGGCTACTTGTCCTGGAGGGGTGAATTTCAGGGCAATACATTTAATGTTGTCGACCCTTGGAGAGATGATAACATCAGACGGTATGGCAAGCTTAAACAGCTGCCTCCTTTGTGGCAAGTGTTTCCTGGTCTGTCCCAGGGGCATATCAACCCGCTATCTTATCATTCAGATCATGAAAAAGCAAAAGGAGTATGGAAAAGCTGTTTAATCCTTTCGTCCTGCCATTTACCATCGGGTTTTCCTTTATCGGGATATGGTTTGTCTATAAGATCGTTCGATGGTCCCTGGGATTATCAAAAACCGACAAAGGATTGGTACTAAAGGGCATATTGACGATGAAAACCTGGGAAGCCCTCGTTGAAACTGTCAGGGAATCCCTCCTTCACAAAAAGGTTTTCGGCAGAAACATCCGGCTCGGCTATATGCACATGAGCCTGGCTTTCGGGTGGTTCTTGCTGATCGTGATCGGTAATATTGAATCAACCTATTATTCGGGAGAGTTTTTCAAGCCGATTTATGTATCGGTTTTCTGGCGTTTTTTTGATCCCGGGCCTTCTTTCCCCCAAGCAGTTTATCAGACCGGATTTGCCTTCTGGATGGATCTGTTTCTTTTCCTGGTTCTGAGCGGCCTGGCTTTTGCCATCATCAAGAGGTTCCTGTCCCGGGTGGTCGGGATGAAAAAGACCACTGTTCAGCGCAAAGTTGACCGTTATGCCCTTACAGCTCTCTGGCTGATCTTCCCGATCCGGCTGATCGCTGAAAGTATGACCTGTGGCGCCAATGGCACAGGTTCTTTCTTAACAGGCTCCCTCGGACACCTCTTCTCTTTATTCCTGAATCCTTCTTCTTTAATCTTGCCTGCCTGGTGGGTCTATTCATTTGTTCTTGGCACTTTCTTCGTACTTCTTCCTTTCACACGTTATGCGCATATTCCATCGGAACCCGTTCTGATCTTTTTCAGAAAATACGGAGTCAGATTATCTCCGGCTTCTCCGGGTTATCAGGATTTGACTTTACATGCCTGTTCATCCTGCGGAGTCTGCATCGATCCTTGTCAGCTGTCTGAAGCATTACCGGGAAGAAGAATGCAGAGCAATTACTTTGTTCAATCGGTGCGGCACGAGGAAGTTTCGGATATTCAGTATGATTGTCTGATGTGCGGGCGATGTGAAAATGATTGTCCGGTTGGGATTGAACTGATACCTTTGCGCCAGATGCAAAGACCGGAGCTCGGTATCGGAAATAAAGCAAAAATATACGGTAGGCTTGGACGGAATGGACATTCCAAAAGGATACTCTATTTTGCCGGGTGCATGACCCATCTGTCGCCATCCATTATTCGGTCGATGAAAATGATTTTTAACCAGGCCGGAGCATCCTGGGAATTCTATGATTCTGACGGACAAGCTTGTTGCGGCCGGCCCTTAAAATTAGCAGGACAGGTTGATGCTGCAGCACGGATCAGGGCAAAACTGGAAGTGGATTTCATCGCTTCCGGTGCCACTTTACTCGTTACATCCTGCCCGATTTGTTTCAGGATTTTCAATGAGGATTATAATCTGCCAGGGATGCGGGTATTACATCATACCCAATATATTCATGACCTGATCGAATGGAACCGTATACCGGTCAGCAAAAGCATGATTAAGGCGGTTTACCACGAGCCTTGCGAATTGGGACGGGGATCGGAAATTCATGAGGAACCCCTGTCAGTGATAAGGGCTCTCTATTCAGTTGACCTGACACCCGAAGCTGAAGGATTATGCTGCGGAGGAAGCCTCGGCGGTCCTGGAATCAATCTGGCCACCCGCCGGGCAGTTGCCCGTGGGGCAATGCAAGAATTGACAATGGGCAATCCCGATGTCATGGTCACTGCCTGTCCCTTGTGCAAAAAGACATTTTCTGCCATATCAGCAATTCCCGTGATCGATATTGCCGAAGCCACAGCAAGTTGTTTCACTTCATCAACCGCTCAACCCGAGAAGAAGAAACAGCCAAAAAGTCGGCATAGGCAACCGGTTTCCGTCAACTAACGTGACCTTATTTGGTGTACTGCGCCATCACTTCTACGAGCGTTCTCTGGCAGACCTTGCAGAACTGAAGGTGGCGTGTATACATGATGCAATCGACCTGTGAACGGTAAAGCCCTTTGGCCATATATCCGGCGCCCTCGAAGGCACCGGTCTGGGTGCGGTATTTCTCCATGGTAAAATATTGATCTTCCTGATCCATCTGGCGCTGGAACAGGGCTTCCATAATCTCTTCCGGTACCTTAGCAGCGCGGAGGCTGTCACGTTCCTTTTGAATCTGGTATCCGAACCGATCGAACTCTTCCTTATTCCAGGGAGTAGGGATTGGAGTTCCTGATGCCACCAGGTCTTTCCATTTCAGATTATTTATATCCAGGAGAGCAGTGATGTTCTTTTCCCAGGGTTCGGTTTTTATGGCTGTCATCTCATAGGATACCGGGGAGGTATAATATTCATCAGCGAGTCCGGCCATGTGATGACCCATTTCGTGGATCATCATATAGGGAGCGAACTTATTGTCCACGGAAACCGTTGTGTATGATCCATATATTCCGCCGCCGCCATAAGTTCTCTCGTTGATCATGATCACCATAAAATCATAGGGAACTGCTGAAGCTGCATCGCGGATCGTTTTATTGTCATAGGTTAGTGCATAGCGTTCTGAATCAAACGCACCGTATTGAACCGAAAGAGGAGTCCGTTTGTATACACCCGGATGCGGCTTGCAAACGCCGGATTCAGCAGCAGGCGTTTCAACCGCCCGGATGCTTATATCAGAGCGGTGACTGTTGAACGGCTCAGCGGAAAGCAGTATTTCCGACATCCGTTTGGCATCGGCACGGAATTTCTCCATTTCTCCAGTTGCATATCCGTCTCCCAACAGCACGATATCCACTTTTTTCGATGCAGGCCCATTTTCCTGAACCACAAAGATTTTTTCCTCATGTCCCTTTTCGGCCGGATTAACTTTTCTTGAGGCCGGATCAACCTCATAATTCCAGATTTCATTGAATTTACCATCCGTATCCCTCTTTTTCATAACGATGATAACCGGTTCCTTCGGCCATGGAAACCGGACCGATTCATGGAAGGTTCCCCACTGCTTGCTTGCTTCCGGGATGGATTGCCATTCCCCGAATACGCTCGCAAATCCCCTTGAATAGAGGAGCGTTTTTGTTTTCTGGTCACAAACCTCGAAGAAATAGAGGCCAAGCTCCAGGTCATCGATCAGAACTTTTTTACTTCCGGCCCAGGGACCATCCGAAACAGTCCGGTCGGGTGAGAAATGTTCCTCAGTTGCCGTTCCCGAATGGAAATAGTCCACCCGCATCGTTTTATCCAAAAACCAGGAATTGAAATCCTGATTTCCGTTATTAACTGCCAGGAAAGTAGATGCAACAGCGGAATTGGTTGTTTCTGTCTGTTGTCCTTTTGGTTCGGTAGCGCAGGATGCCACAACCATAAAAATCAGAAAGGCCGGGGTAATTCGTATCATTGGATGTAGTGTTATGAATAGCTAATCCAAAGGTACAACAATTACCAGCTCCTCTTCGTCCTCACATGACAATAAGGCGTCCCGCCTGTTTTTCCATAATAATTCTGATGGTATTCCTCTGCCGGCCAGAATGTGGTTGCCGGACGGATTTTTGTAGCAACTTTCAATCCTTTGGCCCTTAATATCCCGATCAGCTTTTCGGCGGATCGGTACCCGGGATATCGGCCTTGAAATCGATGGAACTTGAGTTCACACAATGACGGGTATTCTTTAACGTAAATCCTTCGCCTTCAAATACATGCCCAAGATGCCCGCCGCAGTTGGCGCACAGGATCTCGGTCCGGTTGCCGTCTGCATCCGGTTGCCTCTTTACAGCACCGGGAATCTCATCATCGAAACTCGGCCATCCGCAATGCGAATCAAACTTATCCCTCGACCGGTACAGCGGAGCATTGCACCATTTACAGGTATAAATTCCTTCTTCCTTGTTATTCAAGAACTTTCCGGTCCACGGACGCTCAGTTCCCTTATTGATTATTATCTGTTTCTCCTCTGCCGTCAGCTCATTACGATGGCTCGACTGCCCCATTAAATCAGTAGTCATAACTATAAGTATTGCGAAAAGAAAATAAATCAGTCTCATAATATTAATCCGTATGCCCGTATGCCCGTAAGCCTATAAGCCCTTATGCCCTCAAGCCCTCATCCTATAACCTACAATTCCCAAAAATGTTTATCTTTTCATTCTAAAACCAACCCTATGAGCACCATTCAGTTTAAGCACAAGATCGGTCTTGGCCTGGTTTCCTATATTGTAATAGGATTTATGATTGGAGGGGGGATTTTCGTATATCCGGGAATCGTTTATCAGTACTGCGGGCAAGCTTTACCACTGGCATTTGCAATTGCCGTCATCCCGGTCTTTATCAGCATGATTCCCCTGGCTACAATGGGTGCGGCCGTACCGGTTTCCGGGGCCAACTATATGTATGCCAGCCGGATGGTATCTCCGGGACTGGCCTTTACCGGTATCTGGGTATATGCATTGGCCTCATTTTTCGGACAAATTCCCTTATACCTGATTGGTTGTGCACGTTATATCGTTACCCTGGCACCGGGTTTGGATATTACATTACTGGCTTTGGGGATACTGACTTTTTTCTATGTGATTAATCTGTTTGGGGTAAAGATGGCAGCACAGTTTCAAGGTTTACTGGTGCTGGTGCTGATTGGTGCTCTGGTTATCTTTATCGCCGGAGGATGGGGAAATGTTGAAACAGCCCGTTTTCAGCCCCTGCTTGAAAAGGGACCGGGTAACCTGATCCTGAGCTTTTCCCTTCTGACTTTTACATACTTCGGAGGTAACGGGATCATTGAGCTCGGGTCGGAAATCAAGAATCCCGGTAAAAACATTCCACGGGCATTCTATATCGCTTTTCCGCTGGTCGCAGTGTTGTATGTAGGCCTAGCCTATGTCACGGTAGGTAGCGTCGCGGGAGATTCCCTGAAGGGATCGCAGGAACCCTTGTTGGTCGCAGGTAAAACCTTCCTGTCCTCAGGGCTCTACGTCTTTTTTATCCTGGGTGGTGCCGTACTGGCTTTACTGACCACCCTGAACGCACTGCTGATTGTTGGAACACGCTCACTTCTGATGATTGTCCAGGACCAGATGCTACCGGCGTGGATGGGTAAGCTAACCCCTAAAAAGCAGGTCCCCTGGGTATTGCTGACCCTCATTTACGTATTATCGATCCTGGGAGTCGTTTCCGGATTCTCCCTCAATACATTTGCTTCTTATGCATCACTAGGAGGACTGGTAATTTTTCTCCCGATATTGCTCGCTGCCTGGCGGTTTCCAAAACACTATCCGGAGAAATTCCGGTCATCCCCTTTCAAAATATCTTTTTTTTGGTTAAAGGCATCAGTAACAGTGGGTTTGCTAATGGTGTTCTTTTTCGGGATCATTATCCTGTACGATATGAAAGACATATTTAAAATTCTCTTTTTCCTGATGTTTATCGCTTCAGGATACATAGTGTTTCTGTGGAGAAAAGACCGTCTTAAAAAGCTGGGAAGCCCACTCGACAGTTTGATTAAACCGATGGAGCTATGAAAGAGAAATATAGATTGTTAAGGTGTTGTGAGGTATGGTTAAGGTTTGGATTGGTGGTTTTGATGGTTGCGGGTTGCAAGTTTCATGGTAAAGATAAGACTGAATACGCAATAGCCATTCATGGGGGCGCCGGGGTCATTCTGAAAGAGAACCTGTCGGACGAGATGGAAAAGGCTTATCTGACCATGCTGGATTCCGCTCTGACCGCGGGTGAAAATATTCTCAAGACGGGAGGTGCCTCACTGGATGCGGTCGAGAAGGTGATCCGGATCATGGAGGATTGTCCGCTGTTCAATGCCGGCAAAGGTGCGGTATATACGCATGAAGGTTATAATGAACTCGATGCTTCGATCATGGACGGATCCAACCTGATGGCCGGTGCCGTGGCAGCTGTCCGGAATGTGAAGAATCCGATCAGCCTGGCAATGAAGATCATGACGAACTCGAAGCATGTGATGCTTTCCGGAGAAGGTGCTACTGAGTTTGCACGGGAACAGGGACTGGAAATAATCGATAGCAGCTATTTTTATACAGATAGAAGGTGGAACGACCTTAAGAAAGCCATCGAGAAAGAAAAGCAGAACAAGTACGGAACCGTAGGCTGTGTGGCCCTGGATAAAAACGGAAACCTGGCGGCCGGTACTTCAACCGGGGGGATGACCAATAAAAGATGGAACCGGATCGGAGATACTCCGGTTATAGGTGCCGGTACGTATGCCAGCAATAAATCATGTGCTGTTTCCGGAACTGGTCATGGTGAGTATTTTATCCGCTATACCGTTGCACGGGAGATCGCGGCACTCATGGAATATCAGAATATGACCGTCCAGCAGGCTGCCGAAGAGGTCATTATGAACCGCCTGAAAAATGCGGGAGGAGAAGGTGGCGTGATTGCCCTGGACAAGAACGGGAACATCGCGCTTGTATTTAATTCTCCCGGAATGTATAGAGGATTGGCCGACAGCCGCGGCAATCGCCAGATTGCGATTTTTGGCTCCAACTGATTCTTAAGGTACTAAGCCGTTGATAAAACGGTTTGTAAAAATAATTACGAAATTTGTAAAAGATAACTTATTTCGTATATATATTTGTATTAAGTAAATCAGATGCTATGGTCAAATTTGGAAATGAGGAGGTTGAAAATCCGCGCCTGAAGAAGCTCAATGAATCGGCTTTGAAGCTGCTCTATAAATATGGTATCAGGAAACTGACAGTCGAGGATATCTGCAAGGATTCCGGGGTAAGCAAGATGACCTTCTACAAGTATTTCGAAAACAAGCAGGATGTAGTGCTTTACACCTTGGGCATGTTAATGGAAAACAGTGTTAAAGTCTTCCGGCAGATCATGGCTGAGAATATCTCTTTTGAAGAAAAGGTTGAAAAAACCATTGACAGCAAAATGAAATATGCCTCTTCCGTCAGTGAGGATTTTGTGAGTGACCTTCTGCAATATGGGGGCCCGGAGGTGATGGACCTGATTCAAAAGTTAGTAGCTGATGCCAACAAGGCTGTTTTTGAGGAGTACTCAAAGGCTCAGCAGGATGGATTGATCCGGAAAGACATGAATCTTCAGTTCATGATCCTTTTCATGAACCACATGGAAGAGATGGCCAAGGATCCTAAATTCCTGTCTCTGTTCAAAACGCCAGCCGAAATGATCGGTGAGCTGGTTCATTTCTTCTTTTATGGAATAATGCCCCGGCCGGTGCACCATGAGACAAAACAATAAGTATTATATCAGCATTGTCTTTGTGTTTTTACCGGTGGTACTGCTTTGTCAGGAGAACCGGGCGGTTTTGAATTATTCCGGACAATTGTCTGCCGTCCATGTATCGAAGTTCTCCAGGCCTTACGAGATGTGCAATGGGCTCAGATACATTCCGAAGCTTGAAGCAGGCTTTACCTTTAAGAATGGAGTAAAGATCGACGGAGAGGCATCGCTGAACGGATCGATGCAATCCTCCTGGGTTTCAAACGATACTCTTACCTTTGACGGCCGCCTGAAACCCTACCGTATATGGGCAAGGTTTGCGGGAGAACGGTATGAGCTCCGTGCCGGCCTTCAAAAAATAAATTTCGGCAGTGCTGTTATGCTCCGGCCTCTGATGTGGTTCGACCAGATGGATCCCCGGGATCCGCTGCAACTCACGGATGGCGTGTATGCCTTGTTGGGGAGATATTTCTTTCAAAATAATGCCAATATCTGGCTCTGGGGCATCTGGCCGGGTAAGAATCCAAAAGGGTGGGAAATGATGGCCTCCGACCGGTACAGGCCTGAATTTGGTGGCCGCGTGCAAGTACCCGCCGGACCCGGCGAGATTGCTTTGTCGACTCATTATCGTTTTATCGGGACCGATCAGACAAATGGCACGCTTCCGGTAACACAGGAAGAACCTGTACCTGAATTCCGGATCGGACTGGACGGGAAATGGGATATCGGTCCCGGGATCTGGTTTGAAGGAACTTACACCTATTCTGATAGTATCTCCGGTGATATAAAACATCAACGTATGCTCACCCTCGGGGTAGATTATACTTTCGGGATCGGGAATGGCCTCACCTGCATGGCTGAACAATTCATATACAGTATGGGTAGTGCCATGTGGGAGAGCTCAAAATCAATGAATTTTACAGCAACTTCCCTTACCTATCCCATCAACCTGACCCATTCCCTCTCTGCCATGGTTTTTTACAACTGGGAGGACAATGACTGGTACCGGTTCATCAACTGGGGAATCAGTCTGACCAATATCAGTTTTTACCTGATAGCGTTCTGGAATCCCGACCGGTTCGACCTGTATCAGAATACCGGAAATTCAAACCTGATGGGGGGTAAGGGGATTCAGGTGATGTTTGTTTGGACTCACTAAAACCTGATCAAACTATACGATACAACTAAATACAATGGAATCAAAACAAACAGTTATTACAACCAGGGCACTGGTAAAAACCTTTCCGATGGGAAACCGTGAATTTACAGCCCTGAACGGGATCAGCCTGAACATTTCCAGTGGTGAATTTGACGGTCTGGTCGGTCCCAGTGGCTCGGGTAAGACTACCCTGTTGAATATCATCGGAACACTGGATTCGCCGACCCGGGGCGAAGCCATTATCCTTAAACAATCGGTGGGCCGGCTCACGCAGAAACAGGCTGCTCATCTGAGAAGTCAAAAAATAGGATTTATATTTCAGACATTCAACTTGTTACCAGTCTATTCAGCACAGGAAAATGTTGAGTTTCCCCTGTTGCTCCAAAAAATGAATTCAACCCATCGAAAGAAGGCTGTTCTGGATGCCCTTAACTGGGTTGGGCTCGCTGATAAGGCCCGTTCTCGTCCTTCTCAGATGTCAGGTGGTGAATGCCAGCGCGTGGCCATCGCAAGGGCTATCGTAAAGAGGCCGGAGATTGTGCTGGCCGATGAGCCTACCGCTAACCTGGATGCGGAGAATTCCCATCATATCCTGCAAACCATGGTTAAGATCAATAAGGAACTGGGTACGACCTTCCTTTTTGCCACCCATGATGAGAAAGTGATCGGATACCTCCGGAGGATTATCCGGCTGGTTGACGGAAAAGTGGCTTCAGATGATTTTGTCGATGTTAAATAGGAGGGACATACTATGTTAACTTTCAAACTTGCCCTGCGAAACCTGATGGGCGCCGGTTTGCGAACCTGGCTCAACGTGTTCGTCCTGTCGCTTTCCTATGTGGTCATCATTTATATGAACGGGATGCTCGACGGGTGGAACGAGCAGGCTAAATCCGATATGATAAATTGGGCCACTGGAAACGGCCAGTACTGGCAAAAAAGCTATGATCCCCTGGATCCGTTTACGTTGCAGGACAGCTATAGTCCAATACCTGACCAGTTCAGGCCAATGGTTGCCAGCGGTGAAGTGGCACCGGTCCTGATCACCATGGCTTCATTTTATCCCGAAGGCAGGATCCAGAGCATCCTGCTTAAGGGGATATCCGAAAACCAGAAAGTGATCAAGATGCCGACTAAAGCTCTGGCCGCTGAAGGGGAGGAGATACCCGCATTAGTGGGGAAAAGAATGGCGGAGTCAAATAAGATCAAGGTCGGGGACCTGATAACCGTCCGGTGGCGTGACCGCGACGGGACCTTTGACGCAGCGGATGTCAGGATTGCCGAGATTTTTTCCTGCAACGTTCCGACTATTGATGCCGGCCAGATCTGGATTCCTCTGGAGCGCCTGCAGACGATGCTGAAGGCTCCGGGTGAGGCAACCCTTCTGATCAAGGGAAAAACCGGAACACCGGTTTTTAATAATGACTCTTGGGTTGAAAAAGAGTTTAAAACACTGACGGCTGATATTGACCAGGTTATCAAATCGAAATCCATGGGCACAACGGTCATGTATGTTATCCTGATGTTGCTGGCGATGCTGGCCATCTTTGATACCCAGGTACTGTCGATATTCAGGCGTCAGCGAGAGATCGGCACCGAGATCGCCCTGGGCATGACCCGCTGGCAGGTGGTCAGGCTTTTCACCGCAGAAGGAGCCATGCACGCTGTACTGGCTGCGATTCTGGCTGCCATCTACGGAATTCCGTTCCTGGCTTCACAGGCTAGAAATGGGATTCCCATGCCTGAAGGTACCGATAACATGGGACTTGCTATTGCGGATAAGATCTTTCCTATGTACAGTTTGGGCCTGATTGTATTTACCATTCTGTTTGTATTGATAACGGCAACCATAGTCAGCTATATTCCTGCGAGAAGGATTGCCAAAATGAATCCAACCGAAGCAATAAAAGGAAGAATACAATGATATGATTCATATTCAAAGGACTGTTACGCGACCGCCAGCGGAGCTTGCTGCCGGTTATAGTAGTTGTGATAGGTGCCTTCCTGACGGTTTTTCTCCATTGCTGGATGACGGGCATTCTGGGGGACATGATTGATTTCAATGCAAAATTTACAACCGGGCATGTCAAGGTGGTTACCAGGGCCTATTCTGAAAGGATGGATCAAACCCCTAACGACCTGGCCATAACCGGGACTGATGAGCTGGTGAGAAATCTGAATCAGCAGTTCCCCGAGATGAACTGGATCCAGAGGATTCGCTTCAGCGGACTGATCGACGCTCCCGATTCATTGGGAGAAACCCGTTCGCAGGGTCCTGCGGTGGGATGGGGAATTGATTTCTTATCGGGTAACTCTTCCGAAGCGGAACGGCTGAATATCACCGGTTCGCTGGTTAAAGGTAGAGTTCCGCAGAAACCTGGTGAAGTGCTTCTGAGTGAGGAGTTTGCTGAAAAACTGAAGGTTAGTCCGGGTGATCCGGTTACTCTGGTGGGATCAACGATGCTTGGAGGCATGGCTTTTTACAACTTCAACGTTTCCGGTACCGTCAGGTTTGGCAGTTCAGTTCTCGATCGCGGAGCTCTGATCGCAGATATCAGCGACGTAAGAATGGCTCTCGATATGGAAGGTGCTGCCAGCGAGATACTTGGATATTTCAAAACCAACAAGTACGACAAAGAACTAGCCGTTGATGTTGTGAGCAGGTTTACGCCCGGCTCCGATCCGGAAGATCAATTCAGCCCTGTAATGGTCACTCTCAGGGATCAGAACGGATTAAGCAGCATGGTCGATTACATGGACATGGTGACGGGAATTGTCATCTTCATTTTTGTCCTGGCTATGTCGCTGGTACTCTGGAATGCCGGATTGCTCGGTGGCTTGAGAAGGTATGGTGAAGTGGGGGTGCGCCTGGCAATGGGTGAATCGAAAGGGCATGTTTACCGTTCCCTGCTGGGAGAATCAGTCCTGATCGGTTTGATAGGATCGGTGATCGGTACCACAATCGGATTAATCCTTGCATACTGGACGCAGAAGAACGGTCTCGATGTATCTTCATTCATGAAAAACGCTTCGATGATGATGCCGGGAGTGTTCAGGACGGAAGTGACGACACAGGCTTATTATGCGGGATTTGTTCCGGGATTGTTCGCAACTGTCATCGGTACCGCCTTGGCGGGTATCGGAATATATAAGAGAAAAACCGCACAACTGTTTAAAGAACTTGAATAATGAAAAGACTGACAATTATACTGGCTTTTATGCCCGGGATGATATTTTCCCAAAATCCCACTGCAAAACAGATCATCGATCAGATCGACCGGAATATGGCTTCCAAAAGCCGCATATTCACTGCTACCATGATCGTTCATGCCACTCGCGGCGAAAGGACAATGGAGATGAAATGCTGGTCGGAAGGCGAAAAACGCTCTTTCACTGAATACCTGTCCCCGGCCCGTGAAAAAGGAACAAAGATGCTCAAGCTGGAGAACCAGCTATGGATGTATTCACCGTCGGCCGACCGGATCATACAGATCTCGGGCCATATGCTTCGCCAGTCGGTGATGGGATCTGATCTGTCCTATGAAGACATGATGGATGACCGGAGGCTGACCGATAAATACGATGCGGCGGTTATCGGCGAGGAAACGGTGGAGGGACGCTCCTGCTGGGTTCTTGAGCTCAGGGCTAAAGTTGAGGATGTAGCTTATAATCAGATAAAAATGTGGATCGATAAAGAACACAGCGTGCCCGTGAAGGAAGATTTCTATGCGAAAAGCGGAAAGCTGCTGAAACAGACAACCCTGAGCGATATCAGGAAGATTGGGGGCCGCTGGTTTCCAATGAAGATCGCCTATCGTGACATGCTGAAAACCGGCGCAGGGACTGAGTTTATCATCAATGAGATACAATTCGATTCAGAGATTCCGGAATCACTATTCAGCAAAGCGTCGCTGCGGTAGAAGGAAGTGAAGAGTGATTGTTATAGAATACTATCACTCATCACTCATCACTCATCACTTTTTATCTGATATTCTACTTATAGTAGAAAAAGGCTTCTGCGGGAACAGGGGCTGGCGCTGCATTTACGGTTTGCCATTTCAGTTCCAGCGTGTTACCACCGGTATTTTCAAAGAAGCAGACACGGATCGAATGCAGGCCGGCACCGAGGGCAAAGGTCGCTTGTTTAACGGTAGCACCGTGAAGGCCATCGTTGTCGATCGCGAGATTATCACCCAGGTACATCTTGCTCCCGTCATCGGATGACAGGTAGAAAGTATAGACTCCCTCAGTTTGTATCTTGATAAAACCCTGATAATCAATTGCAAAATTCTCCTCCTTGCTATCATTGGCCAGACTGAAATCAGAAGCTACACCGGTCAGCTTCGGATTGAGGCCGTTGAAATCCGGTATTCTATCCCACGCGCCTTTATAAAGTTTGAATAATAATCCGGGTTTGGTTTGCGGAACCGTTCTGCCAGGCATCGGAGTAACCTTTGTCAGTGTTTTCGCGGAAGATCCGGAAGCAATTACACCATCAAGGACACAGGCTGCAGTTATAGTTGTTGTTTCGGTCAAACGAAGCGGACCGGAGTACTTGACTGAATTGGCTGTCGGCTGTGACCCATCTGTAGTATAGACAATTTCAGAGAGGTTTTCACCCTTGGTCAATGAAACCTCAACCTGGCTGGTGAAAATATCGGCAGGGGCTGTAATAACGGGAGAATCAAAAACAATGGGATCTTTTTCGATATCCAGAACGATAACCGTATTGCGTGAGTCAGGTGTTTGAGCCGGGACATCAATGATCACGTTTGCCTGGTTTTTTGTGATGACCAATTCTTCCTGGTGAGGATCAGCGAGCAGGAATGCCCTGATGGTCTTGCTGCCAAGTCCGGGAATGGTAAGCTTCTGATCCTGCGGCCAATCGAAAACATGCAGGAAAAGCCTTGTGCTTTCGGTCATTTGTTTTTGTGTACAACGGCCCCATGAGAGGTTCTTAAACGGACTTGCCTTGGTTCCATAAATAGACTCGCCGTTCGTTTTCATCCATGCCCCGATCTCCTTCAGACGGTCGATGCTTTCCTGGGGAAAAACTCCTTCAGCAGTGGGCCCGACATTTAACAGATAGTTACCGCCCTTGGAAGCAATATCAGCCAGCATCCGGATAATATCCTGAGTTGATTTGAAATTCTTATCATGTTTATTGTATCCCCAATGATCATTCATAGTCATGCATGATTCCCAGTAGACTCCCGGTATCCCTGTTGCCGGAATTTCCTGTTCGGGTGTGCCGTAATCCCCCGAGAATGCTCCGGCTGCAGTGAGCCCCTCCATTCCTGAACGGCCTGAAGTTACTCTGTTATTAATGATAATATCCGGCTGCAGGTTCCTTACATACTGATACAGGTCCTTCCCTCGCTCCTCAGACCAGGTGCTTTCCCATTCCCCGTCAAACCACAGGATCCCCAGTTTGCCGTATCGGGTCAGCAGTTCCTTTAATTGTCCTTTCATATATGACACATAGCGGTCAAAATCAGCACCTTCCGTACTGCGGGTGGCTTCCCAGCTTCTTCTCGGAAGATAGTCGGGATGATGCCAGTCCATGATTGAATGATAGAAGCATAAGGTTATGTCTTCTTTTTTGCAGGCAACGCTGAGTTCTTTTAAAATATCACGCTTAAAGGGTGTCGACATCACATCAAAATCGGTATGCTGCGATTTGAACAAGCCAAAACCATCATGATGCTTTGAAGTGATGACGATGTATTTCATGCCGGCATCCTTTGCCATTTTTACCCATTCATCAGCATTGAACCTGACAGGATTGAACTGATCCACGAACTTGTCATATTGTTCAAGCGGTATATGGGCCGATTCACGGATCCACTCACCATATCCGGTTTCTCCGTTCCATTCACCTGCCGGGATAGCATAAAGTCCCCAATGAATGAACATTCCGAAGCGGGCATCGCGAAACCATTCCATCCGCTGATCTTTCTGTTCGGATGTTTCACTCAGGTAGTCTACATTTTTCTTAGGGGTACAGGCAATCATCATTCCGACGGTGATTAGGACCAGAAAAACTTTAGTTTTCATCTTTTGGAGTGTTTTATCCAAAATTAGGGAAATCCTGCATCCTTTGACGTTTTTTTTATCTTTGATAAACGTATGACTTACACTCAATCCTGATCCTATGAAAAAAGTTATTCCGGTAATCCTGGCCTGCTTACTGGCTGGTGCTGTAAACGCTCAGGAAACCAATAAGTTGATTGTTGATGCTGTCAAGGCGGATGTGACTATCAATAAAAACATTTACGGGCATTTTGCGGAGCATCTTGGCCGGTGTATCTATGACGGGATCTGGGTTGGCCCCGATTCTAAAATCCCGAATATTAATGGCTACCGCAAAGATATTGTCGATGCGCTGAAAGAGATGCAGATCCCGGTCCTCCGCTGGCCGGGTGGCTGTTTTGCAGATACCTATCATTGGAAAAACGGTATCGGTCCGAAAGAAAAGCGGGCTAAAATGATGAATTATCACTGGGGCGGAGTGGTGGAGGACAATTCGTTCGGAACCCATGAATTCCTGAACCTGTGTGAGATGCTGGGATGCGAGCCCTATATCTCGGCAAATGTCGGTAGCGGATCGGTTGTGGAAATGACCGAATGGATTGAATACATGAACTCCGACAAAGATGTACCCATGGCTAATCTGCGCAGGCAGAACGGGCGGGACAAGCCCTGGAACGTAAAATATCTTGGAGTAGGAAATGAAAGCTGGGGCTGTGGTGGTGACATGACTCCTGATTATTACGTGAACCTTCTCCGTAATTACTCGGAAATGGCTGGCATATACGGGCAGTGGAAACTGCAGCAGATCGGCTGCGGAGCAAGCGACGACGATTACAACTGGACCGAAGTGGTCATGAAACAAAGACCCGGCGGCATGAGCGGATTGTCAATGCACTATTATACAATAGCCGGTTCGGGCTGGGGAAATAAGACCGCCGCCACCGGATTTGAAAAAAAATATTATTTCTCAGGCCTTGAAAAAGCTTTAAAAATAAATGAACTGGTTGAGAAGCACAGTCAGGTTATGGATAAATACGATCCGCAAAAAAGGGTCGGATTGATGGTCGACGAATGGGGAATCTGGACCGATGTGGAACCGGGAACCGAAAGAGGATTCCTCTTCCAGCAAAACTCAATCCGGGATGCTCTCATCGCTGCCTTAACCCTCGACGTCTTTAATAATCATGCAGACAGGGTGAGGATGGCCAACATCGCTCAGACAATTAACGTGTTGCAATCTGTGATCCTTACCCAGGGGGATAAAATGGTCCTTACTCCAACCTATTATGTTTTCAAGATGTACAAGGTGCATCAGGATGCAAAGCTTTTACGGAGCAGGTTGTTTTGCGAAGATTATGAAATGGACGGAAAGAAGATCCCCGCCGTCAGCAGTTCTGTTTCTGAAGATAGGAACGGAAGCATTCATGTCACCGTTTCCAATCTTAATCCTGATAAAGAAATTTCTTTGATTGTGGAACTGGTCGGTAAATCATTCGATCAGGTCACATCCGCATCGGTACTGACAGCTCCGGAGTACAATTCATTCAATGCGTTTGACAAACCGGATACGGTTGTCACAAAGGATTTCAAAAATTTCAAGAAGACAGGGAATTCGACGCTTCAGGTTAACCTGCCATCAAAATCCCTGGTGATGCTGGAATTGAAATAAAAAATCGCCGGCCGGTTCTATTTTTTCTGATCCTTTATATCTATCCTCGCCAGGTAGATCGAGGTTTTATTCTCATGGCTGCTGTAATAGGATATGTAGAGCGTACCGTGGTACATGACCATCCCCGGATAACTGGTATCCCCCCCGCTTGGCAGGTCCACAATATGATCTGTCAGACCGGCCGAGTTCATATAAACAATACCGGTTTTAACGCCACCCTTGTCATCTGAACGATATAACCGGGTCCCCATAGCAATTCTGTCCGGACCGATGAATATAAAGTCAGGACCGCCCACCTTCATGCCCAGATCGATCCATACCCAGGATTGGTAAGGAGGATTGCTCACTCCCATTACACCATTGGTTCCAGGACCTTCACGCCTGATCACGATGTAGATCCTGTCTCCATCAAAACGCACGGTGGCTTCATTCGGCTTGCCTTTAACATCCAGCTTGCTGATCAGTTTATACCGGATTCCATCAGAAGTTTTCAGCAATTGTGCAACAAATTCACCATCGGGCTGATGGGGCTGGTACACGACTCCGTAACCGATGCCATCCTTCCAGGTGATTCGCCAGATCCAGTCGTAATCTGTTTTGACAGACGGTTCGATCTCTACTGGTTGAGGTGCTGAGAAATCTTTTCCGTTTTGGCTGAATGATACGTGAGTCAGGCAGCCCAGCAGGCTTCCTGTTGTATAGTCCGACCCTCCCATTATGACCATTAACCTTTCATCGGGCGTGACTGAGATTTTGGGATCTCTCAGGTCGTATTGTTCATTCTCAAGCAGGGCTACACTTTTCCACTTGATGCAATCCGGTGATTTCAGAATCCGGATCTTGCCGTTTTCCGGCCTTCCTTTCGGAACATGACTGACTCCCTCCCTGAAGGTGCAATAAAAGGATCCCTTATATCTTACCAAATCGGTAAATGCATTATGTGGTGCGGAATCCCAGATCTTTAATACATCGATTTCCGTTTGAGCTGAAGCTGAAGAACCCAGGAAAGCGAGGAAAAGGATAAGGAGTTGTTTCATTATGGGCGATTTCTGATTTACTGATTTTAAGTCCCTAGTCACCAACTACCAATTTTCCTGCGTTACATCTTCTCAGCGATCTGGCATTATAGTCCCATTCATGCATTCCGCCGCCTTCGCAATAACGGTAGTGCGAGCATCCGGAGCAATCATTCACGTGGTTCCATGACCGGTTGCGGAAAGGCCCGAAGCGCTTTTCCCAAACTTCATTAAAATTATCAGAGTACATATTACCCTGGACGAGGTTCCGGTCAATGTTGGGACATGCTGAGATTGACCCGTCAGCCAAAATGGATCCGATATGGATTCCAGCGCGGCAGAAGAAGAGACCTTCACGGGCAATCCCTTCAAATGGCCCGATGTATGATTCACAACTGAATCCGGCGAGTGGTACTTCCGATTTCCGGCGGTTCCGGGCAATAAACTCCATCAGATATCTGAATTCATCATCAGTCAGTTGGAAATCGGGTTCCTTCGCAGCCCGGCCAATCGGACTGATGGTAAAAAGCCGCCAATTCCGTATTCCGGTATCATTCAGTTGATCCTGGATTTCGGGTAATGTATGGATATTGCGACGATTAACACAGGTAACCACATCGGAATTCAACCGTGATTGCCTGGCAACCATCCGGATAGTTTCAACCGCTCTCCTGTAGCTGTCGGGATTCCCCCTGAGCCAGTTATGATCGTCTGGCATCCCATCCAGGCTGACAGTAACAGCTCCGAGGCCAGAATTGATGAGTTCGTTCATTCTGCCGGGTGTCATCATATACCCGTTGGTAACAAGCCCCCACCTGAATCCCTGCTTCCTTAATCTGAAACCGACGGATGCGAGGTCGTTCCTGAGCAGCGGTTCTCCTCCGGTTAAGACGACCGTGATGTCTTCGGCTTTATGAACCCTTGCAATGGAATCGGTCACTTTCAGGAAGTCTTCGGCCGGCATTTCCGGAACTGTAGCATCGGTTAAACAATCTGAGCCGCAATGAAGGCATTTCAGGTTGCAGCGTTGTGTGCATTCCCAGAACAGGTACCTTAGGGTATGGAGTACAGCCTCATTCTTCCGGAAACGACGAAAAGTCTCCAAAAGAACCCGCTGTTTTACAGATAATCCTGAATTCAAAAGGGATCAGTTAAGTACGATTTGTAGATCTATCAGATCATTCGTTTCAGGCAGGTTTACTACGGTGTCTTTAGCCTGATAAATTCCGTTCTTATCGCCATCATTATCGGAAACAGATATACTATAACTGGGCATGCGTTCCGTATAAAGGCTGAAGGTTCCATCGGATGAAGTTATTGTATTCTGTCCGATGGAAGTAATGTTCACCATGATATCCGGAATTCCTGTGAGGGTTGTACCGGATACCACCTTCCCCTTGATCACGACATCCAATCCAAAATCCTGCGGTGTACCGTAGCAAGCCTGAAAAGTAAACATGATGCCCGATAGGCTGAAAACTCCGAAGATGGTGCGAAAGAAATTCCGCCGGCGTAAATGCTTTTGTGTTTTCATATTGACCTAAAAGTACAGACAATTTTCTGATTTTATCGGATCGTTTATCAGAAAGATTTCTTGCATCAAAGGACTAACGGGGCACCTGGGAGTAATAGAAACGGTGGATATGAACCTCATTACCCTTGCGCAAAGCTTTCAGAGGTTCTGATTTTCTTACGAGATATCCCTTGATCAATCCATTAAAGGCTGAAATGAATCTTCTGGTTGAGCCTTTTCCCATGTTATGAAGCATCTCATAGAAATCTGTCAGACTATCCCGCTGAAAGTGCAGAATGGAATTCAGAATTTCCGAATCTGTGAAATAGCCACAATGGAAGTTCTTTTCAGCGAATGCGTGTTTTGGAAAATCAACTTCTTTCAATCCTTTAATGCGAAAAACATGATCCAGAAATTCCCTGTAACTGGTCCGGCATGCAGGCCCGCCGGACAGGTTGAATATCTTGCCACGGATTTCATCCTGATGGTAAAACGCCTCAACCATGGCATACCCCGTGTCACGTGCAGTAGCGATCTCAAGGCTGGTGTCCAGCGGCATGTTGAAAAACAGAGGATCCATCCTTGTTTGCATACCCATGATAGCTGTAAGTCTGAAAATCGACCACCTGAGCCGTGATCCCCCGATCAACCTTTCTGCCTGGATTTTTGTGACTGCATATTTATCGCCTTCACTGGGAAGCAAGGGATCATCCACGGATATCCATGGACTCCGGACGCGATCACCATAGATCGAAACTGATGAAGAGTAAAGGAAAAAGGCTTTGGGCGACAGCTTCTCCAAGGCACGGATCAGGTTGCGGGTCCCTTCAACATTGATTTTTTCGGCCAGGTCCGGATTTCTGTCTGCCGCCGGAGGAATGATTGCAGCGAGATGGATGACAAAATCGACATCAGTTGCAGCCTTATCAACGATCAGTGAATCAGAGATATCTCCAAGAATAAGGTGAAAATCTCTTCTGTAAGGTTTGAGTTTTCTTAAAACCTCAGGCGTATTTCTGTCCAGGACCTTTACATCGTACCAGTTTTTGTGCTGATAGAGTTCCCCGAGGACTTCTGAACCTACCGATCCGGAACCTCCGGTCACCAGAATTCTGGTCCTCGGATTTAATTCGTTGATTTCTTCCAGAGTCATTGCTTTTCTATAAATGACAGCGTGAAATATTCTTCATTAACCCGGGGATTGACACTCACCTGATCCATATTCATAACACTGAACCGGTTGTTTTTCAGGTTTTTCATCTCCATATGAGTGACATAAAACTTATTGGCCTTGGGATCGAGCAACTTGATGCCCGAATAGGCTAGCTCTTTTACCGGGATCCCGTCAGTACCGAAATACTGGATCTTCCTCGGCATATAATCCTTTTTGCAAACCCACATCAACTTGTATGAAATCCCGTTCTCAGCAGCGATCTCAGGAGTCAGGGGAGTAAGTCGGATCTTCCAGCATTCCTGCTGATCAACAGTTTCAGTTCCTTCAATCGTATAGGTGAAATCATCGATAGTGCCGATGGACAGATCAGAGTTTGAAAATTCAGAACCCATGAAACTCTTGGTTTTATCTGATGAAACGATTTTTCTTGATTTCCGGAGAGCCGGCATATAGATCCACATATCATCGGCTTTTTTATCATAATCGTATATCAGCATGCTGGTGCCTTTCACATCTGCAGGAGAGAGAAACACTATTACCCTTTTCTCCGTGCCGTCAGGAAAAATCCGTGAAGCCATCGTCGTTTCCCTTATCCTTTTATTCCCTTTACCGTCGTTGATTTCCAGCGTTGTTTTTGTCTCGAGCCCGGCAATCTTTGCCTGGTCCCTCGACTTCTTCATGATCTCCTTCGGATCACTCTGCCCGAACACGCTCACCGAACACAATCCCAGGATGATCAAAATCTTAATTGTTCTCATTTTATCTGTTTTATAATCTTTAATCTTTAATCTTTATTCTTTCGCCTTTATTCTTTCGCCTTGTATTTGCGTTCCATAAACTTTGGCTTCCAAACCAGATTGATTGCCGGAACAACCACCAGTGCTCCGATCAGGCATATAAAAATGGATATCGGCATCATCAGGCCAAAAAACCGTATTGGCAAAAATGTGCTGAAGATCAATGGTGTAAAACCGAGCATAACGGCCAGGGCATTGAAACTGATAGCCTGACCGGTCGTGTACAGTGTTTTAACGACAGCACGTGGCTGTGTCAACCCGGCTTCCATTTCAGCCCTCTGTCTCCAGAGATACTGTATGGTATAGTCAACCCCGCATCCGATCATCACGGATGTAATCAATGTGGTAGCCGGATCAAATGCGATCCCGAACCAGCCCATGATCCCAAAGAGTACAATACAAGCCATACCCAGAGGGAAAAGCACCAGTAAACCGGCTTTTGGGGTCATAAATATCCACATGACCAGCAAGCAGACTATCAACATGGCAAAAAAGGTCGAGCGCCATTGACCTTTAACCAGGCTATCAGTCATTTCTGCTGAGATAAGTCCGATTCCGCCAATCCGCGCGATCATCGGATCATCCCTGGTGATTTCCTTAATATGATCGACCAGTCTAAGGATGGTTTCACTTGAAGCTTCGTCGATACGGATCAGGACCTGCGCGTTTTCATAATTAAAATCAACCAGTTGCTCAAAATCCTCAGGATCACCGCTCATACTGTACAATTCAAGATACTGTGCAACACCGTCACGGCTGTCGGGTATCGCATCGTATCCGGGATCGGTCGGATCGAGCAGTGATTTGCTCATTAACCGTATCACGGAAGCCAGTGACATAACCTGGCCGACACCCTGCTCGTCCTTCAGGTCCTTTTCGTAATAATCCATCCTTTTTAATAATTCAGGATCCTTGATATCTCCCTGGAATTGAATGGAAAGTGTTTGTGAACCGCCAAAATTCTTATCAATCAGATCGGAAGTCACCCGCACCGGATCTTCTTTCCTGAAAAACTTGATGGTATTTCCCTCAACCGTAAGTCGGATCATTCCGGTTCCGATCAATACAGTGATCAGCCCGGCTATGATTAAAACGGTTTTTGGTTTTCTGGTGATGAATATGCCCATCCTGAACAGGAAATGTTCAAGAGGTGAAATGTGAGGTTTGTTTTCCTTTAACCTGATTTTCGATTTCGGCAGCACTGCCAGGAAAGCGGGAATGTAAAACAGACTGAGAATCAGTGCCCAGCCAATCCCGATAGCAGCCAGAATACCAACCTCGCGTGCAGGAACTATGATATGGCTTAGTAGTGCAAGCACTCCCGCCATGGTTGTCAGGGCACAAAGAAGAATTGGCTTTGTCAGGGCGCTCGAAAGTTCCTTGAGCAAAGGACGGGTACCGATCCCGGGATCGCGCTTGAGTATCTCATGGTACCGGTTGACCAGATATATACCATAATTATTTCCGATCGCGACCATCATAACCGGCAGAAGAACCGTTACCAGGGAGAATTTCCAGCCGATTATCGGTATGAGACCTACTGAGATCAGCATCGACATGAAAACCACGGACAAAGGCAGGAAAACACCTTTAAAATCCCGGAAGGATACTGCCAGTATGAGCAGCATAAACAGAATGGAGAGCGGGAGAAGGATCTTCAGATCCCTCATTATGTTCTGGGTGATAGACTGGCCGACAACCGGAAATCCGCCTAAAATAACCTCCTCGGGTCCCGGATTCTGTTCGATGATTGCATTGACTGCATCAAGCAACTCTTTATCATCGGTTTCTTTCTGAATGGTTCCGATAATCGAGGCCAGTGTAAAATCATTGGAAACCACAACCCCCATAACCATAGTGTTGGCAGAAAGCATCTTCCTGATTGAATCTCTCTCCTCATCCGTCGTCGGGATAAAAGGCAGCGCTGGATCCACAATCATGGAACCGTCCTGGGACTTTATATCCTTCATGGTGAAAAGCGAAAGGGCTCTTTCGATCTGGGGCAATTGGGAAAACTCCGATTCGATCTTCTGTAAACGGTAAAGAGTTGAATCGGAAAGTACATCCTGACATTTCAAGAGTATCATTATCATATCGGTTCCGCCAAAGGTGTCCTCGATCTTGTCCGTATTGATCTTGGATTCCATGTTGCGGGGTACGAGGGCTTCAACCTCAGCATCAATCCTGATTTTTGGAATGAACAATGCGAATCCGATGGCTATCAGCCAGGAAATAATGATAATGGGCCAGCGGAAACGATAAATGAACTCTGACATGTTTAGTTTTTGTAACGTACAATTAAATGCATCCTGTTGATTCCGGGTTTTATTGTAAAAAGACAACGGTCGTAATCGGGACGTGAAAGAAATGGCTTGACATTGTTGGCAAAAGCGAATCCTTCGAGAGGAATGCCCAGCCGGTTGTATTCCATCTCGCCCGAACGATTCTCGTCATCCAGGAGCGCGATGGCATAGGTGCCGGGCTGCAAGTCCCCGATGACCTTTATGAGCTTTCCGTCACAGAGGGAATCCTTGCTGACTTCATACGTCCGGAACGGATGATAAGGATATTCTTCCGGTCGGGCACAGACCGAAATGAGAACCGTACCATTATGATTACGGACATTTGAGATCTCAATTTCCAGAATGGGCTGTTCCTGGGAGAAAGACAGGATAATGGCGCAAACAGAAACGAGAACTGCGAGCTTCATTTTTAGTAATTGATTCTGATTTCAAAGAATGGGCCGTTAAAGGCGCTCTTGATCCATTTAAAGCGTGTATAATCAGATCCGTCATAAAACTGGTATCCTGCAACTGCGAGAATTCCGTCAGAAACATGCCAGGATATTTTTGGATATACGAGGTACTCTTCCGTAGTGAAATTATAAAGGCTGTTTACCTCGATTTCAAGTGTCTCGTGGAATAAACTGACCGAAGGACGGAACAGTACAGAGTGGCTCCATTCATGGGTCTGATCAAAGAGGATACGGTTATAATAACTTATCTGTGAGGTCAGAACACCCTCAAGCAAGGGCCAGACGGCCGGGTTTGCCAGCTGGGAAAGATCAAAAGCCTGAGGCGGAGCAGCAGCAACAAAATCAGGAATAAACTTACCGTTATATCCCAGGATCAGCCGTAAATGTCCGAATTCACGGTCAAGGCTGATAACTCCCTGCCACTCTTCAGCAGGCAGAAAAGGATCTGCTGTTTCGGGAACCTCGGGCTTTTTCCAGGCGAGTTCGCCCCGTATCCCGGTTTTCAGCAACACCGTTGCGAAATCGGCACCCAGGGTTTGTTGCCTGTAAGGCACCTGAAGCAATTCCAGGTTAAAATCCGTGAACGGAGGGGCGGGCAAGGTACCTGGTCTAAGGACGGGTAATGCATCGTAACCTGAAAACCAGGAGACAGATCCTTCAATGGAGGGGAAGATCAGATCGAGTTTAGCCGCCACTGTCGATTTATCCCAGACAAAACCGGGATGATAAACCGGCGCAATGCTTACGAAGGAAGGAAGATCCACCATATCAAACCGGTATTGGGATGGGGCGTACCACGGAACCAGATCAGCTTCGAGCTTCACGAAATTCCACGGACTATATTGCCCTCTGATCATATAATT
>JAZDPC010000060.1:0-16662 GCA_043797975.1 Bacteroidota bacterium | reverse complement strand
GACTACCGCCTTTACAACACTGCTGCACTTTATCCATTTTGGACTTTTCAGCCGTTTGGGATTACACGGTTTTACCAACGTTCCGAAAACCATAAACAAAATACTGACCAGGGGTGTAGATCCTTCGTCAATCACTAACCTGGACGACGAATCCTTTACGCGGTTCGCCACCGCCTATTTCAAGTTACCCAGGGAAAACACTTTATACGCACTTGTCTATGCCGTGTTTGTCGGTCTTGTATTGGCAGTGTACATGTTCATTGCAACAAAGGATATCGGTTCAACCTTGTACATCCTGATGGGAGCATTGCTGGCCATTGGGATATACACCCAGTACACATTCCTGATGACTGATCTCATGATTGGTCCTCTAAGGGCAAAAACTCATGAAGAGATCCGCAAGAGAGGCGTTACGGTTGACCAGCCAAAGACCATGTCGCTGAATTTCTCCTTTTTTCTCCTGGTTGTTCTGACATCCATAACAGTAATATTAACGGCACTGTATGTAAGAACCAATTATCAGAATCTCGCTACGGTTTTGATATTCACCGGGCTGGCAACAATCCTGGTCGCCATTACGGTTTATATACATTACCTGGCCGTCGATATTTTCCTGCAGGAGATACATCAGTCAACGGGCAGGTTGGTGCAGGGATCAAAAGGATTTCTTTACCCCTCTTTCGATTTCCTTGAAATCAGGAATTCGACACTGAATTATAATCATGTAACCCAGGAATTGCTTGAGCTTCGTCAAGATCTTGAAAGCCGTATCCGGGCAAGAACAGTCGATATCCTGAAAGCAAAAGAGTTAGCCGAAGCTGCCAACCAGGCTAAAAGCAATTTTCTGGCCAACATGTCTCATGAAATCCGGACCCCGATGAACGGTATCATAGGTATGACAGAGATCATGATGAAATCCGGACTTCCGGCTGAGCAGAAAGAATACCTTGGGATCATCGAGAATTCAGCCAATACCCTCCTGGCCATCATCAACGATATTCTTGATTTCTCAAAAATCGAGGCCAATAAGCTGGAACTCGAATACGTTCCCTTCAACCTGACAAAAATATTAGAAGATGTTGCTGATACTGAGGCTATTAAAGCTAATAAAAAGAATATTAACCTGGTAACTGATCTGGATAACCGGATACCGCCTTCGGTGATCGGTGATCCGCTGCGGTTACGACAGGTACTTCTCAACCTGGTCAATAATGCAATCAAGTTTACCGAGAAGGGTGAAATCCTGATTTCCTGCAGTCTGACTGAGCAAACCCGGAATCATTTCCTGTTCCTTTTCAAGGTGAGCGATACTGGCATTGGAATCAGCGAGGAACAGAGGCAGAGGCTTTTCCAGTCCTTCTCACAGGTTGACAATACCATTACGCGAAGGTTCGGCGGAACCGGCCTCGGATTGGTCATTTCCAAAAAACTGGTGGAAATGATGAATGGAAGCATAGATGTTGAAAGCCAACCCGGAAAAGGTTCAACTTTCTATTTCTCTGCAAGGTTCAGGCAGGATCCGGCCTATCCCGAAATACAGAAAGTTGACACCGGTGAACTTAAGGGACTGCGAATTCTGATCATTGATGACAATGAAACCAACCTGGAGATCTTCAATAAATATCTGGAATTCTGTCAGTGTCGTTCGATCGAGACCACCAGTGGGGAAGAAGGGCTGAGAATTCTCAGGGAGGCAGCCGCAAAGGGTGAGAAGTTTGATGCAGTCCTCGTGGATTGCCAGATGCCGGTTATGGATGGAATTACTTTCTCCCGGATGGTCATGAAAGATCCGAAAATCAGGTCCAATAAGATGATCATGCTGTCATCCATCGCCGACATATTTAAATCGCAGGAAATCAATAAGACCGGATTTGTAGGGTATCTCAATAAACCTGTCAAAATTCAGGACCTGAAAGATGTTATTCTGAAGGCCATCCAGTCGGCAGGGCTTAAAGAACCTGTTGCAGAAGAGACCCCTAAAGCAGCAACAGCCGCAAATGCCCCGGGTCCTGTAAGCGCAAACATGGAACTTCTGTTGGTGGAGGACAACAAGATCAATCAGCGCATTGCGCAACTCAATCTTGAAAAACTGGGATACGGGATCGAAGTAGCTGAAAATGGAGAAGAAGCGGTAACCAAGTTCAAGGGAAAAGAGTATGCCCTGATTTTTATGGATGTCCAGATGCCCGTCATGGACGGGCTTGAAGCAACCACCCGAATCCGTCAGGTGGAAGAGGATGCAGGCAATAACAGGCGTGTACCGATTATTGCCATGACTGCCAATGCCATGAAGGGTGACCGGGAGATTTGCCTTGCAGCCGGTATGGATGATTATATTTCCAAGCCTTTCCGCTCAGACGAATTGTTGGATATTCTCAACAAATGGCTGGCTAAAGGGTAGGATAAAAAGCATTCCGGATGTGAAGGATCCGTGGGATTCCTTTCTCGTATAATACATAAACAATATCGAACCTGACCTCCAGTGGTATATGCCGGTACCTGACATATCCATTGGCCGCGGTTATGAGGAACTGCTGCTTGCTCCGGTTTACGGCTTGTTCCGGAAATTCGATCATCGGAGCTGTGCGGGTTTTAACCTCCACGACGACCAGGTCGTTCCCATCCCGTGCAATGATATCGATCTCCTTATGCCCAAAGCGCCAGTTCATTTCAAGAATCGTGTACCCCTTTGACCTCAGGTCATCAGCCACAAGCTGTTCACCCGCTTTGCCCATCTCCTGTCTCGCATCCATTTTCTTTTGTATTTTTACCAATTGTCAATCCTAAATCGTCTATCGTAAATGCCTGATTATAAACGTTACCTCGTTACCGCCGCACTGCCTTATGCCAACGGACCTGTCCATATCGGTCATCTGGCTGGTGTTTATGTACCTGCAGATATCTATACGCGATATCTGCGCAAGAATGGAAAAGATGTGTTGTTTATTTGCGGATCCGACGAGCATGGTGTGCCTATTACATTGAAAGCCAAGGCTGAAGGAATAACCCCGCAGGATGTTGTTGATAAATATCACGGTATCATTAAAGATTCTTTCGAACAGTTCGGGATCGCTTTCGATATTTATCACCGCACCTCCTCCCCGATTCATCATGAAACCGCCAGCGCCTTTTTTAAAAAGATGTATGACCAGGGCGATTTCGTTGAAAAGACCAGCGAGCAGTTCTTCGATGAAGAACATCAGCAGTTCCTGGCCGACGTTATATTACCGGCACTTGTCCGCATTGTGGTAACGAGAGGGCGTACGGAGACCAATGTGAAAAATGCGGCACCTCGCTGAGCCCTATGGATCTGAAGGACCCAAAATCCATGCTGAGTGGCAATCCGCCTGTCCTGAAGGAAACAAAGCACTGGTACCTGCCCCTCGACAAGCATGAGGCCTGGCTTAAAAAATGGATCCGTGAGGATCACCGCGAGTGGCGATCCAATGTTTATGGCCAGTGTAAGTCGTGGCTCGATCAGGGGCTTCAGCCCCGCGCGGTATCGAGGGACCTCACCTGGGGAGTGCCCGTTCCCGTCAGGGGGGCTGAAGGGAAAGTGCTGTATGTCTGGTTCGATGCCCCGATCGGATATATATCGGCAACCAAGGAGTTGACACCCGATTGGGAAAAATACTGGAAATCGGAAGAGAGCCGTCTGATTCACTTCATCGGGAAGGATAACATTGTCTTTCACTGCATCATTTTCCCGGTTATGCTGAAAGCTCACGGAGAATTTATTCTCCCCGACAATGTCCCCGCCAATGAATTCCTGAACCTCGAAAACGACAAGATATCGACGTCCCGCAATTGGGCCGTCTGGCTGCATGAATACCTCACTGATTTTCCGGGCAAACAGGATGTTCTCCGATATGTCCTGACTGCCAATGCTCCCGAAACCAAGGATAATGATTTTACCTGGAAAGACTTTCAGATACGCAACAACAATGAACTTGTTGCCGTCCTTGGCAATTTTGTGAACCGCACCCTTGTGCTGACCCAGAAATATTTCGAAGGGAAATGTCCTGAATTGGGTTTACTCACTGATTTCGACAAAAGCACGATCGGCGAAATCCCTGAAATCAGAACGAGGGTTGAACAGAGCATTGAATCGTTCAGGATCCGGGAAGCGCTTAATGAAGCCATGGGCCTGGCCCGGCTCGGGAATAAATACCTGGCTGAAACCGAACCCTGGAAACTGATCAAAACCGATGCTTCGCGGGTTGCAACCATCCTCAACATCAGCCTTCAGATAACCGCCAATCTTGCCATACTCCTGGATCCGTTCCTTCCTTTCAGCATGAAACAGGTTCGGACTTATCTCAACTTGGACGATATGGGTTGGGCGGCCATCGGTTCATCAACCCTGATCCAGCCTGGTCATAAACTGGAACAACCCGGCCTCCTTTTCGAAAAGATCGAGGATTCGCGGGTTCAATTCCAGGTGAATAAGCTGCTCGAAACCAGGAAGGCAAATGAAGCGAAGGCAGCCGGATTTCTTCCGGCCAAACCGGCAATCACTTATGATGATTTCTCGGGAATGGACATACGGATCGCCACAATCCTGGAAGCCGAGCGTGTCCCGAAAACCCAGAAACTCATGAAACTGAAGGTGGATACCGGCATCGATATCAGAACCGTGGTCTCCGGAATAGCCGAGCAATTTGAACCTGAAAAGTTAATCGGGAAAAAGATTACCCTCCTGGCCAACCTTGAACCCCGTGTCATCAAAGGCATCGAATCAAAAGGGATGATCCTTCTGGCCGAAAACAGCCAGGGAAAAATGAGTTTTGTGATACCCGAGGATCCGGATTTCAACGGCAGCATTGTGAAATAGGCCTGTTTCTACTTTTTCCGGCCTTTTTTCCGGTCGTTGCTGATCGGGCTCATGCGACAGGGGGTCAAACCGTAAGCATCCGGACAGAGATTAAGGGCTGCATCGGACTCAAAAAACACCCGGCCATGCTGATCATGAGTGAAGGTGCCCAATCCGGCAACCGCTGCAGGTTTGCCTTGCCTGAGCTTGATCCATACCGGTTCAGTTAACGCTTCAATGTGAATCCTGGCTTCCTCAGGACTGCAACCCGACAGCCGTATGATATAGCCTTCAAGAAATCCGTTATTCTGCGACTGGGAAAAGTCAAAAACCATCTCGCCCGACGGGGGTATCAGATAATCCAGCCCTCGTTTAATCTCTGCGGGATGATAATGCACTTGTAATGTCCCGAGCCCGGGTAGGGTCACACTTTCCCCATTAAACAACAAATCCCTTATTATCGGTACTAAATTCATAGAAAACAAAGTTATTACTAATTCCCGGCTTCCCGCTTGCGGGATCAACCGATCATCAATTTTTAGTACTTTCGTATGAACCATACTAAGATTACTATCCATGGGAAAAATTGATATGGTCGATATCCGGGCTCAGTATCATCGTTTAAAACCAGATATCGACAATGCCATTTCTGCAGTTACCGAATCCGGTTTTTTTATCAATGGCCCGGACGTCAAAACCTTTCAGCAGGAACTGGCGGGTTACATGGATATTCAGCACGTGATCCCCTGCGCCAACGGAACAGACGCACTGCAGGTGGCCCTGATGGCACTCCCCCTGGTACCCGGGGATGAAGTGATTACCACAAACTTTTCATTCATAGCTACGGTTGAGGTACTCGTACTTCTGAAGCTTAAACCGGTTCTGGTTGACGTAAATCCTTTCACCTTTAATATTGATCCCGGTCAAATCCGTAAATCCATCAGTCCTAAAACACGGGCCATCATCCCGGTACATCTCTTCGGGCAACCGGCCCCCATGGATGAGATCCTTCAGATCGCACGGGAACATGACCTGTTTGTCATTGAAGACAATGCCCAGTCGCTTGGTTCCTGGTACCATAGTGCCGATGGCTCAAGTAAAAGATCGGGCACCCTGGGACATATCGGAATCACCTCATTCTTCCCAACCAAGCCATTGGGCTGTTATGGTGACGGTGGGGCGCTTATGACATCCGATCAGGACCTGGCCGAAAAGATCAGAATGATCGTAAACCATGGAGCGAAAATAAAATACTACCACGATCTGATCGGAGTGAACTCCCGGCTTGACACGATCCAGGCGGCAATACTCCGCGTAAACTTGCGAAACCTGGATGATTTCATTACCAGAAGGAAGACTGCTGCCGGATACTATGACTCCAGGCTGGCAGGGCATGCAGGTATCCGTATTCCGGCACGGTTTAAACAGGGAACCCATGTCTTCCACCAGTACACATTGGTGATTGAAAAATGTGACCGTAACCGGGTACGGGAAAAACTCAGGGAAGCAGGTATTCCCTCGAATATCTATTATCCCGTTCCCCTGAGCCTACAGAAAGCTTTTGCTTTTGCAGGATACCGGGAGGGCGATTTTCCTGTCACGGAGCAACTATGCAACTCGGTTCTATCCCTTCCCATTCATACTGAAATGCAAGCGGATGATCTGGATTATATTTGCTCTACACTTTTGAAAATAATTGACAATGAGCAATAAAGAATATTTTTCGCATGAAACGGCGGTCATTGATGATAACTGTGTGATCGGGAAAGGAACTAAAATATGGCACTTTACCCATATTATGAGCGGTTGCCGCATTGGTGAGAACTGTAATTTCGGTCAGAATGTCGTAGTCTCTCCTGATGTAGTACTTGGCAATAACGTGAAGGTCCAGAATAATGTCTCAATCTATACCGGAGTGATTTGCGAAGATGATGTATTCCTGGGTCCTTCCATGGTTTTCACCAATGTGACCAATCCGCGGAGCCGTGTAAACAGACGTGGTATGTATGAATCAACACTGGTTAAAAAGGGAGCCACCATCGGTGCAAATTCCACAATTGTTTGTGGCGTCACTCTGGGTGAATATTGCTTTATAGGAGCGGGGGCCGTGGTAACCAGGGATGTGCCTCCCTATGCCCTGGTTGTTGGAAATCCCGCCCGCCAGCTGGGCTGGATGAGCGAATACGGACATCGCCTCAGGTTTGATGAGCATGGAATTGCAGCCTGTCCGGAAAGCGGAGAAAAGTATAAATTAGCTGATGGCAGCGTAATAAAACAAAAAACATGAAAGAGCTGATCCTTGTCACCGGAGGAACCGGATATATCGGTTCCCACACCGCCGTCGAACTGATCAATGAAGGGTATGAGGTGGTGATCGTTGATAATCTGGCAAATTCGACCACCGACTCGCTCGATGGGATCGAGCAGATAACCGGGATCCGTCCCCGCTTTGAAGAATTTGACCTGTGCGATAATCCCAGGCTTGAACAGTTCTTTCAGGATTATCCGAATTTAAAGGCGATCATCCATTTTGCTGCCTATAAGGCTGTTGGCGAGTCGGTTGAAAAACCCCTGATGTACTACCGGAATAACCTCAATTCATTGATCAACCTTCTGGAATGCATGGACAAGTACAAGGTGCCGTCGATCGTTTTCTCGTCGAGCTGCACGGTCTACGGCCAACCCAAAGAGTTACCGGTAACTGAGAATGCACCGATCCTCCCTGCCGAATCCCCTTACGGAAACACCAAACAGATCTGCGAAGAGATCCTCCACGACTGTATCCGTTCGATGAAGGGGAGTATACAGGCTATCGCCCTGCGCTATTTCAATCCGATCGGAGCCCACCCGTCAGCTCTTATTGGCGAACTGCCCCGCGGTATACCAAACAACCTGATCCCATTTGTCACACAGACAGCTGCCGGCATCAGACCGGTACTGAAGGTTTTCGGCAACGATTACAATACCCCCGACGGATCGGCGATCCGCGATTACATCAACGTGGTTGACCTTGCTGCTGCTCATGTAACTTCCGTCTCCCGGCTGATCGGAATGAAAAATAAATCCGCTCTGGAAGTGTTTAACCTGGGAACCGGGAAAGGCTCCTCAGTACTTGAGGTAGTGAAAACCTTCGAACAGGTCACCGGAGTGAAGGTTAATCATACCCTGGTCGGGCGTCGTGCCGGCGATATCGAACAAACCTGGGCAGATACCACCAAAGCCAACCAGGTACTTGGATGGAAAGCAAAACGCACCCTGGGTGAAACCTTGCTCTCAGCCTGGAACTGGGAAAAGAGGCTCCGGGGCATCAGCTAATATCGGTAAGCCATGAAACAAACCATTCTAATCACCGGTGGTGCCGGATTCATCGGATCCCATGTGGTAAGGTTATTGGTTACTAAATATCCCGATTATCATATCATTAACCTTGATGCACTCACGTATGCAGGGAATCTTGAAAACCTGACCGATATCGACCAATCGCCTAATTATACTTTTATCCGTGCCGATATACGGGATCCCGAAGCTCTGGATAAAATCTTCGCCCAGTATGCCATTACCGGCATTTGCCATCTGGCTGCCGAAAGCCATGTCGACCGCTCCATTGCCGAACCCATGGCATTCATAACCACCAATATAGTCGGCACCGTGAACCTGCTGAATGCAGCACGTAAAGCATGGAAAGACAATTTTAATGGCAAACGGTTTTACCACATCTCGACGGACGAGGTATATGGTTCACTTGGAACCGAAGGTTACTTCTATGAGACCACTTCTTATGATCCCAAAAGCCCCTATTCGGCTTCAAAGGCCAGTTCCGACCACCTGGTCAGGGCTTACGGTCACACCTATGGATTGCCTGTTATCCTGACCAATTGCTCCAACAATTACGGGCCAAACCAGTTTCCGGAGAAACTCATACCCCTGGCCATCAACAATATTAAGAACATGAAACCGATCCCTGTTTATGGGAAAGGCGAGAATGTCCGCGACTGGCTTTACGTGGTTGACCATGCCCGTGCGATTGATCTGGTGTACCATCAGGGAAAAACCGGGGAAACCTATAATATCGGCGGTCATAATGAATTAAAGAACATTGACCTGATCCATATTCTGTGTGATATCATGGACCGCAAACTCAATCGTGTACCGGGTACTTCCGCGGCCCTCATAACATTTATCAAGGATCGGGCCGGACACGACCTGCGATATGCAATTGATGCCGCCAAAATCCAGCGGGAGCTAGGCTGGACCCCGTCGCTTCAGTTTGCGGATGGATTCGAAAAAACCATCGATTGGTACCTCGGGCACGAAGAGTGGATGAACCGGGTTACTTCAGGGAAATATCAGGAGTATTACCAACAACAATATCACAAAAGATAGGGCTTACGGGCATAAGGGCATGAGGGACACACCCACACTCACACCCACACTCACACCCACTCCCTGGTCCCCCGACCTTCAGGCCGGGGTTAGTGATAACCACTTCTTCCTTTTTCCTTCTAACTTCTTACTTACTTCTGCCCTCTGCCTTTTGCCTTATGTCTGTCTTCTGGCCTGTGCTACCACCGTAATAATCCGTTCCCCCAGTTGGGTTTTTATCCGGATATGTTCACGGATTGCCATGACGGCAGGGTTTTGCTCGAATTCACCGCGCACTTCGCTAAAATCGCGGGCACATTCAACTGAACCACCGTCAGTTCCGAAGCCCGTTTGAGCGCTGATTCTGAACTCTTTCCGGGCATCTTCATAGAGCATTTCATCCAGATCAATAACCGCCTTCCGCCAGGCTTCGATGATAGCGGTTATCTCCTGTGGAGTTATGGTTTCCAGTGTACATCGGAACTCCTTCTCGATCATCTCCCGGGCCCATGACCATTCCATCTCATAATAGTCGGCGTGCCACTTTTTAAATTCCTTTTCAATGTCGGGCAGCGCAGTGATATTGCCTGATCCGATCCGGTCCATCAGGTTTTCCGTAAGTTCCTGGGGGGCGAAAAGCCCGGCCAGATCAACCCATTTCCCGGTTCCGTATGCAGAAGTCGTTAATAAGGTTTCCCGCAACTGATCAAATGTGGAGCAATCTCCTTTTTCTATTTTCGATATCAGTGAATTGCCAAGAAATTTGACAATCCCGATCGTGTAAAGCTGTATCCCCCTTTCCAGTGCATTACGAGGGATTTTCATATCCTCGTAACTGTAAAACTCCGATCTTGAACCGGATGTTTTCTGAAGATTACGCAATATCTCCCGTCCCCTGTACATTTTCCTGATAGTAAAAGGACTTAGCAGGTTGTAATTGATGATATCCAGTTGGTCTGTATCTTTTCTCCTGTCCCGTTTCGGCCATTTCTGGGCATCGCGGATGGTTCCTACCGATCGAAGGTTGACTGCCGGTGAAAGAATGCTCTCGTCGTTGCTTTCAACCAGATAAGAAAATGGAAGATCAGAAGTATCAGGATTTTTATAATGGCGTCCCATCACCAGGGTAAAAGGGCCTATTTTGCTGGGCCAAAGAAGGTACGAATCGCTTGTGGTTTTAGAACCCCGCTCCACAATACCCTGATGGATAGGCCCGAGCTTATACATGTGATTGCTCTGGTTGGATCCGGAGCCGGCGTTTAAAAAAGAGAAATAGGCTGCGATCAGCAGGGTGGATTTATGATGGGTTACCGTATAGGGCCCGGCGAAAATCGAACAGGCTTCTCCGTGAAATCCTGCACAATTGGCAAAAAACAGTGAATTTTCTGCGGAATATTGCTTACCGAGTTCAACACCCTGGCCTACAAAACATTTATCCAGAAAAACAAAGTCCGTTACCCGTGAACCGGAGGAAATGATAAAATCATGGGCACTGACGCCGGCTCCGATATAAACCGGATCCGCGGCGCAGGAATTGATGCTTCCCTCCACCAGGGTTGATGCTCCGTCAATCACGGTATCGTGACCGATCCTGACATTCCGGATCAGGTGTACGTTAATGATATTCACTCCATTTCCGATCGTGCCGTACCCGGGATCGCAGCTCAGGGCATACTCATCGATCATCCCGGTCAGCTTCGCAATCACCTCCGGCCGGTGACGGTAGAGTGCAATTATATAGGCCAGGTGAGCCGACAACCGGTCGAACATCGGGACCTCCCTGCCGCCGGCCTCATTAAGGACAGACACCCGTAAGCCGTTCCCAAATCTCGACGGACCCTCATAGATCAAACGGTCGACATGAGAGATAATCACGTTATCGCCTATATGATAATTGGCAATCATGTTACATGGGCCCGAGATGAACGCGTTATCGCCGACAATGCAATTGTACAGACAGGTATTGGAGATACCCGACGGAAGTTGCAGCCCTCCCGGAAAATTCACTGATCCGGTGAACGCGCCGAGGCGGACCGGTCCGAAAAAACTGACCCGTTGCATCCTCATAGGGTCAAATCCCTGCCTGACAAGGATATTTCCCCAGTGATCTGCCTGACAACCCTGCATTTCAAGGTCACTGATCTCTGATTGGGTCAGTGGACGATAATCATTCGTTTTCATAGCGTATTATTCTACGGTAACCGATTTTGCCAGATTCCTCGGTTGATCTACGTTGCATCCCCTAAGGACGGCAATATGATAAGCGAGCAGTTGCAAGGGGATGACGGACAGCAAAACAGAAAATTCTGCAGTCGTATAGGGTATTTCTATGACATGGTCAGCCAGAAGAGAAATATCCGTATCGCCGGCTGAAACGATGGCAATGACTTTTCCTTTCCGGGCTTTCACCTCCTGAATATTACTCATAACTTTATCCTGCGTCTGATCCCTTGCTGCCACTACCAGTACCGGCATGTTTTCGTCAATCAAAGCAATCGGTCCATGCTTCATTTCCGCAGCCGGGTATCCTTCGGCATGTATGTAGCTGATTTCCTTTAACTTTAAAGCCCCTTCAAGCGCCACCGGGAAGAATACCCCGCGTCCCAGATAAATGGCATTCGTTGAGTGCTGATATATTTTTGCCAGCTCAAGAATCTCCTGATCCTGTTCAAGTGTCATTTTTAGTTTTTGGGGTATCTTGACGAGTTCTGCAATTAGTTCCTGATATTTCTTTTGGGTAAGGGTACCGTTATTGCGGCCGATTATGAGAGCGATCATAAACAGCACGGTCACCTGGGCAGTAAATGCTTTGGTACTTGCCACACCGATCTCCGGACCCGCATGAGTATAAACTCCGGCGTGGGTTTCACGTGCTATGGAAGATCCCACAACGTTGCAGATACCCAGGACGGTTATTCCCCTCTCTTTTGCCAGCTTTACCGCTGCCAGCGTATCGGCTGTTTCCCCGCTCTGGCTGATTGCCAGAACGATATCATCAGGATTCAACACCGGATTCCGGTAACGGAATTCCGAACTGTATTCCACCTCAACCGGGATGCGGGTAAGGTCTTCCAGGAAGTACTCACCGACAAGCCCGGCATGCCAGGATGTCCCGCAGGCAGTAATGATGATCCTCTTCGCCGAAAAAAGCTTGGGAAGAACGTCATGCAGTCCTCCCAGCTGGATCCCGGAGAGATCCGGGAGTACCCTTCCCCTGAACGTGTCCTGTATCGCCCTCGGCTGTTCAAAGATCTCCTTTAGCATGAAATGAGAGAATCCCTCCTTGTCAATCTCACCAATCGAAAGGTCGAGGGCTTTAATTTCGGGGGTGAGCACCACGTTGCTCAGGTTCCGGAGCACCAGCTTATCTCTGGTGATCACTGCAAAATCTCCGTCATTCATGTAGATGACGTTTTGTGTATGCTCAATCAAGGGAGTGGCATCCGACGCAAGAAAATATTCACCTTCCCCAACCCCGATCACCAGGGGACTTCCTTTTCGGGCCGCAAAAAGCCGGTCCGGTTCTTCTTTACAGGCTACCACAATCCCATAGGCGCCTTCCACCTGATTAAGGGCCATCAGGATGGCCAGATCAGCACTCAGGCCGCCCTCAAGGTAAAGATGCTCGATCAGGTTAACTAGCACTTCCGTATCCGTTTCGCTGGTGAACTTCACCCCGCGGGATATTAAATGCCGTTTAATGGATGAATAATTCTCAATGATCCCGTTATGAACCAGGACAAAATGCCCATGAAAGGATATCTGTGGATGAGCATTGACTTCATTCGGTTCACCATGAGTGGCCCATCGGGTATGTCCCATTCCAAGATGACCCGATAAAGACATCGATGCACTGAGTTTTTCGAGGTCTGCAACTTTCCCCTTGCACTTGCGAACGGTAAAATCTTCACCGATCAAGGCGATACCTGCCGAATCGTAACCTCTGTATTCCAGTCTTTTCAGTCCGTTGATAAGGATCGGATAGGCATCCTGGGGCCCGATATAGCCAACAATTCCACACATAAGGATTATGCAAAAGGTTTTAGATCCTTAAAAGTAGTGGATTTGTCCTGAAAATCACAAGGATAATACCAGGAATTAACTAATTGATCGGGGTATAGGTTATAATCAGCTTCATCGCCCGCGGGCCGTTCTTAAGTATTAGCCGGCCTGCACTGATACGTTCATCGGAAAGGACCAGTAACAGTCCGTTATTATCAATGCGCTGGGCCGTATCCGGATGGATCACCGTCTGAATATGCCGTCCAATATTAAAGCTATAGGTACCAGAAGTTGAATCCAGCGTGCCCCCGTAATATTCATCACCGAGGGCCAGGTCTTCGATGTACTCATTGGTCAGGTCGGTCCTGGCGTTGAATACCCGTAATGACGAGGGTGCGGTAAAGCTGGATGAGGTTGGATCGTCGGCAAGGGTGAAAACAAGTTCGGCCCTGTTAACAGCAACTCCCGAATTCACCAGTGACTGAATGGTGTCGGGCAGGGTTATATTTAAATAGGCACGCGTTCCGGACATACACTGGAGGTATACTTCCGGGTGGTCATAAAGCGAATCGTTGATCAGCGGCTCAATGGATGACTTTGAATAATCATGATTGAACAGGTTGACCCATGTACAGTTGGTATTGATGATCACCTCATAAGACAGGGAATCGTTTTCGGAATTATGATAGTACAGGGTAATCCTCGAGCTTCCGCCCGAAAAATTGTATGAGATTATGGAACCTCCCTGTTCAACGGGCTGCGCTTCCAGGTAAAGCCCCCTGAAAAAAGTGAGCCAGGCTGTGTTGTCCGTCAGGCAGGATGTATCCACTTCCAGGATTTTCTGGCCAAAACTGTCGGATAGCCTGATCAGAACTGAATCCTGGCTTGGAAAAGGTTGATAGGAGAATGTAGCGATCGGGGAGGCAGGATCGTAGAAACCATTTATATCCATATTGGAATAATAGGTCGAGTCATAATAGAGATCCTTGCTCAGCTCATAAATCCTGACATCCTGCCGGGTGGTTGTATCACCGTACCACGACTGATATTTCAGCAAAAACATGGCTGAGTCGAGTACCGGTGATTCTCCAAAATCAACATCATTGGACGAAAGCCTGAGCTGAGTCAGGAGATGGGCGGTTGAACGGCCGAAAACCGGATCATTCATACACCCCAGTAACGAAGCAGTCCTTTTTTCCGATGTAAGTGAATCCTGCCGGAGAGTCGTTGCGGTTATCACCGCCGAAGAATCGATCCTGTACCGGAACCGCTCATTGATTGAAGTAAGGTTAAGCCCTACCTCTTCACTGTTGTTGCAAGCCGTTGCCATTAAAAGAAACAGGCCACCCGTAAGAAGACCGTGACCGGCCTTGAGTAAAATCGTTTTGATCATCTATCTGTACAAATAAAAATCAGACCCCTAGGATATCCTGATAAAAATCGGAATAAGCCCCGACATAATTTTCGGGATCCTGGTATTCCAGAAATGGTTTACCCGACTTCCTCAGGAATCTATCAAGCTCCGGATCGATGGACTGGCTGCCGACGATAACTGCATCCGAATGGGATATAGCCATCTCATTGACATGGACATAATCCGGTACCGATATAACGTCAACATCTTCCTGTTTGATACCCGGCATCATCAATTTTTCTTTAAAAGATTGATTCAGCGGGGATGTAAATCCATCCTGATATAGGGAATAGACCACTTTAGCGTGGTTGAACAAGGGGTCATCATTAAATACCTTCTTCAGGTATAGGGGGATAATGGAAGTAAACCAGCCGTGACAATGAACCAGGTCGGGTGTCCATCTGAGCTTGCGAACGGTTTCGAGCACGCCGCGGGCGAAAAAAATAGCCCGTTCATCATTATCAGGAAACTCGACTCCTTTATCATCTTTCCAGGTGGCTTTCCGCTGGAAATAGTCTTCATTATCGATGAAATAGACCTGCATCCTGGCTGTTTGGATGGAGGCAACTTTAATAATCAGGGGATGATCTGAATCGTTGATAATCAGATTCATACCCGAAAGGCGAATAACTTCGTGCAACTGGTTCCGGCGCTCATTGACCATTCCGAAACGAGGCATAAAGGTTCGGATTTCCCGTCCGCGCTCCTGAATTCCCTGAGGAAGATACCGGCTGATGTTAGCCATATCAGATTCAGGCAGATAGGGCGTAATTTCCTGGGAGATGTAAAGAACCCTGTGCTTTTTCATCCTATCGGATTTTTGCTTTGTGGACACAAAAGTAGTAAAAATAAGTGTAACTCTCAACTTGTTAACAATCGTGACGGTTTATCAACAAATGATTGCCTACTTTTAGCGCCTGTTTACCTGATCCGGGGAAAAAATGAAAGTATTCACGACCATTAAGGAGATCCGGTTACATCTGGCATCCTGTAAAGGCGATTCACCGGGCCCCGGTTTTGTCCCTACCATGGGTGCGCTCCACGAAGGACACTTGTCGCTGGTTAAAAAGGCAGTGCAGGAGAATGCGTTGGCCGGACTCAGCATCTTTGTCAATCCGATCCAGTTCAATAATCCTTCCGATCTCGATAACTATCCCAGAACACTTGAGTCTGATCTTCGTATCCTGAATCCGGTGCTCCGGGAGAATGATTTTGTGTTCGCCCCGTCGGTCAGGGAGATGTACCCTGAGCCGGTAACCCGGGAATATCAGTTCGGGAACCTTGGAAAAGTTATGGAAGGCCGTTTCAGGCCCGGGCATTTCAACGGCGTTGCCATTGTGGTCAACCGCCTGTTCAGGATTGTGGAGCCGGCCAGAGCCTATTTCGGGGAGAAAGACTTTCAGCAACTGGCTATTATCAGGAGGCTCGTTGAGATCGAGAATATGGCTGCTGAAATTGTTCCCTGCCCTATCATCCGTGAACCCGACGGCCTGGCCATGAGCTCCCGGAATGTCAGGATGAAAGCGGAACACCGGAAAGCAGCCCCGGCCATTTACCGGTCGTTGTATGAAGCCAGCCAGACGGTACCTGAATTGACCATTCTTCGGCTGAAAGAGCAAATCCAGAGCCGTATTGATTCCACCGGGCTACTGGTGACCGAATATGTTGAATTCGCGGATGAAACCACCTTGTTACCTGTAACTGCCTGGTCGGATGCCTCCGCCATCAGGTGCTTTGTCGCCGTTCAGGCCGGAGATGTTAGGCTGATTGACAACATGCCGGTGCAAGGCAAAAGCAGGTAAGGGCAGAAGGGCAGGAAGGCAGGAAGTAAAGACTCAAGGCTCAAGGCACAAGGCTCAAGTAAGTTTAAAGTAAAAAGTAATTAGAATTGGCAAATTGGCACATTAGCACATTTAACCAGTCATCTGAACTGTAGTAGTCAAGACTTGTCCTGACAGTTTGGGTCTTGAGTCTCAACCATTCACCGGTGCAACAAAGTTAATATCCTCTTCGGCATTTGCAAGGCTAAAATGAACGGCAGGCCGACCGCTCAGGGCCAACGCATCTTCCG
>JAZDPC010000053.1:0-113181 GCA_043797975.1 Bacteroidota bacterium | reverse complement strand
GCTTCCATGGCTTGACGGGCGGTGTGTACAAGGCCCGGGAACGTATTCACCGCGCCATTGCTGATGCGCGATTACTAGCGAATCCAACTTCACGAAGTCGAGTTGCAGACTTCGATCCGAACTGAGACCAGTTTTCGAGATTAGCATCCTGTCACCAGGTAGCTGCCCTTTGTACTGGCCATTGTAACACGTGTGTAGCCCTGGATATAAGGGCCGTGCTGATTTGACGTCATCCCCACCTTCCTCTCACCTTACGGTGGCAGTCTCGTTAGAGTCCCCGGCATGACCCGCTGGTAACTAACGATGAGGGTTGCGCTCGTTATGGGACTTAACCCGACACCTCACGGCACGAGCTGACGACAACCATGCAGCACCTTGCAGTCCGTCCCGAAGGAGGGTCTCGCTTTCACGTGACTTGCGTCCTGCATTTAAACCCAGGTAAGGTTCCTCGCGTATCATCGAATTAAACCACATGTTCCTCCGCTTGTGCGGGCCCCCGTCAATTCCTTTGAGTTTCAGCGTTGCCGCCGTACTCCCCAGGTGGATCACTTAATGCGTTAGCTCAGCCACATATCCTAATGGACATACAGCGAGTGATCATCGTTTACAGCATGGACTACCAGGGTATCTAATCCTGTTTGCTCCCCATGCTTTCGTGCATCAGCGTCAGTTACAGTTTAGTAAGCTGCCTTCGCAATTGGTGTTCTGTGTGATATCTAAGCATTTCACCGCTACACCACACATTCCGCCTACCTCAATTGTACTCAAGACTCGCAGTATCAATGGCAGTTCTACAGTTAAGCTGTAGTATTTCACCACTGACTTACAAATCCGCCTACGCACCCTTTATACCTAATGAATCCGGATAACGCTCGCATCCTCCGTATTACCGCGGCTGCTGGCACGGAGTTAGCCGATGCTTATTCGTACAGTACAGTCAGTCTCCTACACGTAGGAGGGTTCTTCCTATACAAAAGAAGTTTACGACCCATAGGGCTGTCATCCTTCACGCGGCTTGGCTGGTTCAGGCTTGCGCCCATTGACCAATATTCCTCACTGCTGCCTCCCGTAGGAGTCTGGTCCGTGTCTCAGTACCAGTGTGGGGGATCATCCTCTCAGACCCCCTAACCATCGTAGCCTTGGTGAGCCGTTACCTCACCAACTAGCTAATGGCACGCATGCCCATCTATAACCGCCGGAGCTTTAGTCCAAAAACCATGTGATCCTTGAACATTATGGAATATTAATCCCCTTTTCAGAGGGCTATCCTCCAGTTATAGGTAGGTTGCATACGCGTTACTCACCCGTGCGCCGGTCGCCACCTAGTATTGCTACCTGTGTTGCCCCTCGACTTGCATGTGTTAAGCCTACCGCTAGCGTTCATCCTGAGCCAGGATCAAACTCTTCGTTGTAAATGTTAAATCATTGCTCAAGATTCATCATGTCAATAAAAAGAAATTGACTTCTTCCTTACCGACCTTAATTACTCTTCAATCTTTTCAAAGAACTTTTTTTCTAAAAAAGTGGTGCAAAGATAGAGAAAAAATTTTCACCCACAAACTTTCTTTCAACTTTTTTCCCAACTCCAGCAAACTTTTTAAAGAACACATCCATCAAAATTGGACTGCAAATATACGCCTCTTCAATGATTCTACAAACTATTCTACCCATCTTTATCAATAAAATTTCTAATCCGCTAGATTTCAATCCGATATTTTTACATTTTACCCGTATTCACGGCCTTTGACAGCGGTATTAGAAAAAAACATAACTTAGCCCAAAACAATAATCAGCTCCCATTAACCGTGACCGATACCCTGATCATCATTCCTACCTTCCAGGAAGCTGAAAATATCCGGAACCTGGTCCTAGCTATTGTGGATCTTCCCAGGGAATTCCACATCCTGGTCATCGATGACCATTCACCCGACAATACCGCCGGCATCGTCCGTCAGCTCCAGGTCGATTACCCGGGAAGGCTCTTCCTCCTTGAACGACCCGGAAAACAGGGACTCGGAACCGCTTACATAGCAGGATTCAAGTGGGCACTCGAACGCCATTATGAATACATCTTCGAAATGGATGCCGATTTTTCCCATAACCCCAGCGACCTGATCCCAATCTATAACGCATGTAAAGATTCCGGCGCAGGCCTGGCCATCGGGAGCCGCTATAAAAAAGGAGTGGCAATAGTCAACTGGCCCATGGGCCGGCTCGTACTTTCCTATTATGCCTCCCTTTACGTGAGAACGATCACCCGGATGAAAATCCGTGATGCAACTGCCGGTTTCGTCTGCATGTCAAGTAAGCTGCTCAGGAAGCTTAACCTCGACAGGATCAGGATGAAAGGGTATGGATTCCAGATTGAAATGAAATTTAAAGCGTGGAAACTGGGCTTCCCGATTATCGAAGTTCCTGTTATCTTTATTAACCGGGAACAGGGTACCTCAAAAATGAGCGGCGGGATCATGAGCGAAGCTCTGATCGGAGTCATCCGAATGAAAATCAGTAGCATGAGGAGAGATTATAATAGACACATCAGCAACCGGGAATGACCAATTACCTGATTAAAAACGCCATTATCATCAACGAAGGGCAAATGCAGTCCGGACATCTGCTCATCCGTAACGGGCTCATAGAGAAAATTTGGCCTTCCGACAGAATGCCATCGACCCCGCCGTATGCCACAGAAATCGATGCCAGGAACAAATGGCTCCTTCCAGGCGTGATAGATGATCAGGTTCATTTCCGCGATCCGGGGCTTGTGCACAAGGGTGACCTGTACACCGAATCCAGAGCTGCAATTGCAGGAGGCGTTACCACCTTTATGGATATGCCTAACACCATCCCGCAAACCACTACCCGTGAACTCCTCATCGAAAAAATCAGGCTCGCGGAAGAGAAAAGTCTCGCAAACTTCGCATTCTATATTGGTGCCACAAACACAAATCTCCCCGAACTTCAGGCAGTCGATACCCGCCTGACATGCGGCATAAAGGTATTCCTGGGCGCTTCAACCGGAAAGATGCTGGTTGACGATCCCGTTGCCCTGGACGGCATCTTCCGCCTTCGGAAACTTCCCGTAGCCGTCCACGCGGAAGATGAGACGATCATCAGGCAAAACCTTGAGCTGTACCGAAAGCAGTTCGGCGACGATATCCCGGTTGAATACCATCCCCTGATCCGGTCGGCAGAAGCCTGCTTCAAATCCAGCTCTTTTGCCGTTGACCTGGCCCGCCTTCACCAGACCCGCCTCCACCTGATCCATCTTTCAACGGAATTGGAGTTGTCGCTGCTGGAAAACCCGGGACCGGTTAAGAATAAAATGATCACGTCTGAAGTTTGTGTACATCATCTCTGGTTTGATGATCAGGATTATGCCGATAAAGGCACCCTCATTAAATGGAATCCCGCTATAAAAACGGCTGAAGACCGGGAAGCCCTGATCAGGGCTTTGGCGGATGACCGGATCGACCTGGTTGCTACAGACCATGCGCCGCATACCATGGAAGAAAAAGACCGGCCTTACACTGAGGCTCCATCCGGCGCCCCGATGGTACAGCATTCCCTGCCCGTAATGCTGCAGTTCCATCATCAGGGGATCATTCCGGTCGAAACCATAGTCAGCAAGATGTGCCATGCACCGGCCGATCTCTTCCGTCTGAACAACAGGGGATACATACGCGAGGGATATCATGCCGACCTCGTGCTGGTCGATCCTGATGATCCCTGGACGGTCAACCCATATAATATATATTATAAGTGCGGATGGTCTCCGCTCGAGGATGTCAGCTTCAAATCAAGGATCACCCACACGTTTGTCAACGGAAATCTTGTTTTCGACAATGGCATCTTCGACGAATCGGTAAAAGGCGTGCCGGTGGAATTCAACCGCTAAGCCAGTACAAACCTCGCCGTCTTCCGGCTTTTCTGCTGTACCATGATCCTTCTCCCCTCGGTCATTTTTGCAATCGCCTCCGGTGTATAATGCCGGATCGTGATCAGCTCCAGATCGCTGTTATACAAGATTCTGAACTTGGGCAACATTTCCTGTATCAGGCTGTTGATCCTGTCCATGTCGGCTGTAACACAGATCGTCAGGCTAACGGCACCGTGCTGCATCAGGTTAACTTTGATCCTGTGTTTGGCCAGGTGGGCAAAGATATCCGAAATGGTACCTTCAACAATGAATGAGAAATCCCTTGGCTGGAAAGATATCAGAACCTGATTGGCCTTACGGATATAAACAGGCCCGGTTTCGGGTACAACCTGAAGATTGTAAATCCGGGTGCCTGATCCTTCCGGATGCCAGAAATCACGGACCCATAAGGGTATTGATTTGTTCTGCAGAGGCTTGATTGTTTTGGGATGGATAACCTTCGCCCCGAAATAGGCCAGCTCAATGATCTCATGATAGGAAATCTCATCCAGCTTCACCGTCTCCTTGAATTCAGCAGGATCCGCATTCAGCACCCCGGGGACATCCTTCCATATCCAAACCTCCTCCGCATCCAGGCAAAATCCGAAAATGGCCGCCGAGTAATCCGATCCTTCCCTGCCAAGCGTCACCGAATCCCCGTTCGGCGCCCTCCCGATAAACCCCTGCGTCAATATCAGCGCATCTTCTTTAGTCTTTATTCTTTCTTCTTTAATCTTGCTCTGGGTTTCATCCCAGAGAACTCCTGCATCACGGTAAATATCATCGGTTGCCACCACATCCCTCGCATCCCAGTATACATAGTCGAGGCCCTGCTCCTCAAAGCAGGTTCTGAGCATGGCGGTCGACAGCAGTTCCCCGTAACACACAATCTGGTCGTAAGCCCGGTCAAACGGCTGGAGCGGCTCATTGCGCAACAGCTCATGAATCGAATTAAAAACCGGTTTCAGATACTTTTCCCAGGCTTGATCCGGATCCTTGAACAGCCAGCAGGCCATGTCATAGTGAAACCCGCGTATCAGTTGCATTTCAGGTTCGGTTGGCTGATGACCGGCCCAGGCGCGCGCAACCCGCTCAAATGCATTGGTCATCTTGCTCAGGGCTGAAACAACCACAACCGCCGGCCGCGACGATTGATTCAGGATATCAACCAGTTGTGCCACTGCCTCGGGGGCTTTTAATATCCCTCCGCCAAACTTATGTACTATCATAGCGAATGTAAAGTTGTCAACTTTCCAAAAAGTTGACAACTTTAATAAAAAAAGCTGAGAACTTTACTGATTGACAATGAAAAGGTACACTATAACAACCCTTAATGATTTCATCATCCGGCGGCAGGCGGACTTTCCCTATGCCAAAGGCGAACTTTCCCGTCTGCTGTATCATTTCGGAGTTGCTGCAAAAATCGTCAACAAGAAGATAAACAAAGCCGGGCTGGTGGATATCCTGGGTTCGGCAGGACAATCGAATGTCCAGGGGGAAGATCAGAAAAAGCTGGATGTTTTTGCCGATGAAACCTTCATTTCCGCCCTTCAGGCAAGCGGCGAAGTGTGCGGGATCGTCACGGAAGAGAATCAGGAGATCATCACCTTTGAGGATAATCTTTCCAGGGATGGAAAGTATATTTTCCTGATGGATCCCCTGGATGGCTCTTCCAATATTGATGTAAATGTATCGGTTGGAACCATTTTCTGCATATACCGGAGAATCTCCCCCCGCGGACATACTGCCCGGCCGGAGGATTTTCTGCAGGAAGGAAAACAGATGGTGGCCGCAGGCTATATTATCTATGGTTCGTCTACGATGCTGGTTTACACAACCGGAAAGGGAGTCAACGGATTTACCCTCGATCCGTCGATCGGTGAATTCTGCTTGTCGAATCCGGATATGCGGACCCCTGAATTCGGTTCCATTTACTCTGTGAATGAAGGGAATTATATCCGTTTCCCTGATGGAGTGAAAAAATATATCAAGTATTGTCAGGAGATCGATCCTGAAACCAACCGCCCCTACACCTCCCGGTATATCGGATCCTTGGTTGCTGATTTTCACCGCAACCTGTTGAAGGGGGGCATATTCATTTATCCGTCCACCGCCAGTTCCCCCGAAGGGAAGCTCAGGCTGGCCTATGAATGCAATCCCATTGCATTTATTGCTGAACAGGCCGGCGGGAAGGCATCAGACGGTTACAACCGTACACTCGATCTCAAGCCCGGCTCGCTTCATCAGCGAACCCCCTTCTATGTGGGCTCCCGGACTATGGTCGAGAGGATCGAGGAAATGATACAAACTTAAAGCTTCAGCCTCAGCCCGAATGTCGGCAGTATTGGCAGCTGGTCCACTCTGTTGTAAGTTACCCGGTCGAGATAGAAAACGTTGCGCCGGTTATACACATTCATGACACTGAAAACCGTTTCGATCGCCATTGTTCTGCTCAACTTCCAGCTTCCGGTGAGGGAAATGTCGAGGCGATGATACCAGGGCATGCGGCCTTCGTTTATTTCCGCATACCAAACTGCCAGCTTTCCGCTCGTCAGGGGATCGATATACAATCCACCCTGGGTCAGGCTAAGATCCTCGTAAATACCCAGCGATTGAGTGAACGGAAAACCGGAGCCCAGATTCCATCGTGCCCTGGCGCTCCAGGCCCTTTTTTTTTCCAAATGTGTATCCGGCAATCAGGTTGAGATTATGGCGCCGGTCGAAATGGGGAATATATTGCACGTAATCATCTTCACGAAACACATACCCCAGGGAATAAGAAGCGTAAAGGCTTAAATCCCGCCAGGTCCAGTCGGCCAGCAGGTCCAATCCGTATGCCAGGCCTTTTTCGATAATGAAATACTTGCAAAGAATCGGAGAGATGGCCTGCCATATGCTATCTCCTTTCCACAATACCTCGTCGTACATCCTGTAGCGATTGTAATTGATCATCCGGTAATAGTCCTTCACGTAGATCTCAGCCGTCAGCTTCAGATTCTTCGGCCCCAGGTAGCTGATCCCGGCAACTGCATGGCGTGCAAGCTGGAACTTGTTGACTATGTATGTTCCTTTGTAATCATTCTTCACCCAGAATGGACCGATATAGTATCCCTGGAAGATATTGACTACATCCTCGGTCGAGGTTGTAGATACAAGATTCTGCGAATAGAATCCGCCTGCGAAGTTCAGGTTTAACCGATCGCTAATTTTGAACCTGATTTTCAGTCTGGGCTCTGGCGACAGGAAATTGCGGTCGGCATAGTAGTTCAGGCGGAATCCCGGTTCCAGGAGGAACCGTCCAAGATTGATCCCCGTTTCAATATAGGTTAGTATTTCGGTGGTGAAGTACTCATCCTCCTGAGTTATGCCGCTGAGTCCCTGAAAGGTGTGAGAGGTATGCATGACATTCATTTCCGTTCCCCAGATAAACTTCAGCACAGGACCGTTATAATGGACCCTGAAAGCCGCCTCCACCGAATTGTACAGGGTTTTCCGGGGCCGTTCGCCCTCCTCATCCAGTTGCCCGCGGTAATCCGACAAATAGAGGTTACTCTCAAACAGCAAAGGAGATCCCTGGGGCGAGATCAAAGCATGCGCTCCTCCGCCGTTGTTGGTCCAGGTCGACCGCATCAGGCTTCCATAATCCGCAATATCCGAGAAATGCATGGCCATCAGGTCCAGCTGGTCGCCCTTTTTCCCGACAAAGGAGAGTTTGCCGAAATAATCATCAAACCGGTAAGGCAAACCGATCGAATCGAGGTACGGATAAAGTAAATCCGCTGTCTTCCTGATATAGGAACCCTTGTTTGAAAAAAGTACAGAGATAGAGCTGGGATTTTCCGTGGTTATTTTTTTGACCGGCCCCTCAAAAATCACTCCGTATCCGAAAGTATTGGCCGATGCGTCCGCGCTGAATTCCCGGCGGTTCGGAACACGCGTCCTGACATCGATCACCGATGAGATCCGGCCTCCGTAGGAAGCCCCGAATCCAGCGGTGGAAACATCGACCGAGCTGATCGTCTGGGTATCGAAAACGGACGTGAACCCGACGGAATGGAATGGATTGATGACGGTCATGCCATCGAGCTTGACCAGGTTATTCACGGGTTCACCACCCCTGACATAAAATTGCCCGCCTCGGTCTCCGGTAAAAATAATTCCCGGCAGCACCTGGAGATATTCAGCCAGATCGGCCTGGCCCGACAGTCCCGGTATGCGCTGCAGGGTAACCGGAGTTAGACGGTGAACCGAAACGGGATTGACCCTTTCAAGTCGCTGCCGCTCACCGCTGATGGTAGCCGCCTCCAGCTCAATAGCGGTGGGTTTCAGGAATACGGTAATCTGCCTGGTCTCACCCGGGCTGAGGTTGACCTCGGTTATGTTATCAGCATAACCGAGGTACCTGATTTGCAGGGTAACTGTTCCGACGGGTACTTTCGTTAGCAGGAAGAAACCGTTCTGATCGGTCGCCTGGCCGATCGTAGTATTACTAATGGTAACCGATGCCATCGGGATGGCCTGCCCGGTTTGAAATTCGTAAACAAAGCCCTTGATGGTCCCGGTTTGCCCGGCAACATCAATTAAGGACGGCGACATTGCCAGCCAGATTAATAAGATCCTGGTTTTCATAGGTCAACAGGAATTAAAGGATTCGACCCAACCGAATCAGGATCAATATAATAGCCGTAGAAGATAAAATTGGAAAACTTCAGGTGCTTAACTGAATCCGACCGGTGAAGAACCGTGGCAAAATCATCTTTCGGGCAAACATTTTTCAGCAAGGTATGGTTCATCGAATAGAAAAGGCCTGCCCCGTTGGTAATATTGGAAAAATACTGTTTCCTGTTATCATCGAACCGCTGAGCAGTTTCAAGGTAATTGCCCAAGTTTTTATCACCACCCCAGATGCAGAAGTCAAACCTGTAGAACATTCGGTAATGCACATCAGGATCCTCCTGAATCAACATATTAAAAATACGCCATAGATAGGCAAGCGGGAATTCCCTGCTGTAATGGAATTCACCATTGTTTTCGGGATAACCGAGAGTAAGTGCTCCGGTGTAAGTAGCCTTCCGGAAAAGGGTGTCGCCCGTTTGCAGGATATCAAGATATTTCAAACTGATCGACCAGAGCGACACCTTGTTGCCCTTCCACGAAATATGAAACGGACGGTTTGACAGGGTAAAGAAGAATTTGTCTTGCGCTGATCCGATTACCGGGTAAGAGAAAGATGGCTTTGTAACGGTAATGATCTCTGAAGAAGTGATCAACCCGGTTTCCAGGTTCGTGATGACCAGTTTGTGCTTCTCGCCCGGCCATGGATAATAATGAGGAGTCTCATAAATAACATTGCTGTCCTCGGCAAATGCCCCGGTTTGTGGAGGATAGACAACCGGTTCCAGGTATATGGGCATCCCCCCTTCCTGAACCAGATAAACTTTCAGAGAGTCGTCCGGCAGATAGGAGGCAGGATCATCCAGGAGATCAAACACATTGGCTTCCCCCATTATTGCCTTCCTGATTTTCACCTGCTGAACACCTCCGGTTCCGTCGAGGCAGGCCCAAACGAATAACTGTCCTTCATAATTGTCCGGATACAGATCGATCTCCTCGGAGCAGGAGAACATGCTGATGATCAGGAATGACAAGCATCCTGAAACGATCAGCCGACAGAATCTTTTCATGTCAGATCGGTTTAGTTTGATAAAATCGTGGGGGAACCTCAAAAGTAGATTATTTTTTGCATCCTGCAAAAAAAGGGCACAAGGGCACAAGGGCATAAGGGTACAGCCCTTTCAACATTTGAATTTATGCGGTATCTTAGCCATCGTAACACTTACATATGAAAACCTCCATCGTCTCAATACTTTTTACTTTTTCCTTTTTCCTTTTTCCTTTTTCCTTAAAGGCCCAGGAGAGACCGAAAGTAGGATTGGTCCTGAGCGGCGGCGGCGCTGCCGGGCTTGCTCACATCGGTGTAATAAAGGTTATTGAGGAGGCCGGTATTCCTATTGATTATATTGCCGGAACCAGCATGGGATCGATCGTCGGGGGGATGTATGCCATGGGCATGACCCCTGCCGAGATGGAAAAGGTGGTCAGGGAAATGGATTGGGAGACCCTGCTGACTGATGCTATTCCCCGTAACGATATGACCTTTGAATACCGTGAGCTGTTGGAGAAGTATTTCTACGATTTCCCGGTGACCAAGGGTGGCCTGCAATTACCCGCGGGGCTGGTTGCCGGTACCAATATCGGCAACATGCTCACCGGCCTCACCTGGCCCGCCTATAAAATCAGGCTTTTCAACGAGCTTCCAAGGCCGTTTCTCTGCATTGGCGCCGATATTGTGACCGGCCAGGAGGTGGTGCTGACGAGTGGGATTCTGGCCGATGCCCTCAGGGCGAGCATGGCAATTCCTACAGCTTTCACACCTATGGAAGTTCATGGCAAACTGATGATCGACGGCGGATTTCTGAATAATTTTCCGGCCGATCATCTGAAACAGATGGGGGCGGATATCATCATCGGGATTGATGTCCAGCGCGACCTGTACAAGAAAAACGAACTCAACTCAGTGATCACCATTCTCAAGCAGATCAGTTCCCTCACCAGGGAGGATGTCAATACACGCAACCGTCAGCTCTGCAATATTCTGATCCGGCCCAGTACCCCGGGGGCCAGCACCCTTACCTTCGGCCTGGCCGATTCCATTATCCGCAATGGAGAAAAATGTGCCCGCGAACAGTGGGAAGCGCTCTCAGGGCTCGCCAAAACGCTGAAGGGATTCCCGGACGGCAATAAACCGGTGGTTCCGTTACCCAGGGTCGATTCCTTGTTTGTGAGGGAAATTGCCTTTACAGGCCTGGAGAAAGTCAGCGCAGATTTCGTTCAGTCAAAATTAAACCTTCCATTTCCGGCCTGGCTGAATCCGGATGACATTTACCGGGCTCTCCAGCGTGTATACGGCACCAATGATTTTACCAAGGTAACCTATCAGGTTGACCCGGTGAGCGAAGGCGTCAGACTCACCATCCGGGCCGAGGAGAAGAAGCAGAATCTGATTCACGTAGGATTTCATTATGATAATCTGTTCAATGCATCACTCCTTGCCCGCGGCGACTTCCGGAATCTTTGGAAACAGGGCGACCAGCTCGGCATCGACCTGGACCTGGGCGAAAACTTATCCCTGAAATCATCTTACTATTTCATCTTTAACAGGAAGAGACAATATGGGCTCACAGCTGAGTTCAACAATTTACAGGCTTATGAATATACCGGAGGTCAGAAAATAGGCAGTTATATTTACAGGGATGCCTTGCTTGATGCAGTCATGAGGACCACTTACCGCGACCGCTTTGCAGCTACTCTCGGGCTGCAGGGGGAAATCGCCTGGAACTCGCCGGAGATCGGAGACTTTCAGCTTAGCGCTTTCAACAGCAAGATGTTTAATGTCTATGCCCAGTTCAGTCAGGACAATTTTAACCGGGTTCCCTACCCGAGCCGGGGCTCTAAAACCGACCTGCTCATCAAGGAGGTAAATAATTTTACATCCGGCGGGACTATCCCGGCCATCATTTTCGATTTGCGATACCGCATAGCTTTTGAGTTATCCCCCAGGCTTAGCCTTCAACCATCCGTAGTGGCTTCCCTTTCCTTCGGTGATTCGATCCCCTACCCTTACCGCTCATACCTCGGAGGATTGGGATATTATCATAAAAGCGTCATCCCTTTTGTCGGTTGCGAATATATGGAGCGGGCTTCCAATCACGCAGTTGTACTACGCGCCGATCTTCAGTATCGCATCAGGGGAAACCATTATGCCATATGGAAAACCAATATCGGTAAGACCTTCGATGCATTTAACCAGTTCAATAATGCCTCCACCACGGTTTTCGGAACCGGAATCACCTACGGATACAGCAGTCCGGTAGGGCCGGTCGAGGTAACCCTGATGGCCTCCTCAGACAGTTGGAAACCAATTCTTTTTATCAACCTGGGATACTGGATCCATTGATTTTATTGGCCTTCCGCTTTATTACGTTCACGATTCCCGCTTTTTTGTAATTTTTTTCTCAAAACAAGCTCCTATTATAGTACGATTTCATCAATCATTTCAACTCACTTACCAAATAATGTGCCGGACAGCATCTTGTTACAATGATCAGAATGTGTTTTATTCTTTAGATTTGATAATCATTCATTAATAATGTCCCTATGAAAAAATTTACACTTTTACTGATTTTCCTTTGCGGAGCGACCCTGACCTTCAGCCAGGTTTCGAAAAGCGCATTCGATGCTCCTGTCGGGCAAGTATCTGCCCTCGATAAAACCGCCCTGCCCGGTACTGTTAAAGGAAGCGGGGACGTCTTCTGGTCAACCAGCTTTAACTGGGCCAATCCGGCCGATGAGCGGGGCTGGACCCTGCCCGACGGTTGGTCAGTCGTTGATGCGACCGATCTTGGCAATGTATGGATGTGGCGGAATGATACCATTAAAGGAAGGAGAACCGTCCAGCCGGCCCCGGACCATTTTGTTACGGGGAGCGATGGTTTTATCTGTATTCCGCTGGATGAATACAACTTCCGGGATGGTGTAACTACAGCCAATACTGCTGACTCCCATATCACGACCGCTCCGATCGACTGTTCGGCCGTATCTTCGGTCGTCGTCAGGTTTTCACAGTTTTTCCGTCTCTGCTGCAGCAACTATAATCTTGAAATGCTGGTTACCAATGACGCAGGTGTTCACTGGGCTACTTATAATGTTCGATATGGAACACCCGGGAATAATAATCCTATAGAAAAATACCGCAACATTGAAATCAATATTTCAGATGTGGCTGCAGGCTTGCCCAGCGTCCAGATCCGTTTTTATATATATGGCATGGCCTATTATTACTGGATGATTGATGACCTGTCGTTGTCTGAAGCCTATGATTATGATGTGGTTCTGGAAGATACCTGGCTGGATTTTGACGGCGGCGTCGATGCCACGGTTGAACATATCAACTATTGGCCTTTATCCCAGATGGGTATGCCCGGCACCTCATCCGGAACCGTTGGCAATTATTACATGAAAGCAGCCCTGTTAAATAACGGCAAGCAAGATTCCGAAGATACCCGGTTGAGAATGTCAATCCTGAAAAACGGAGCCGAGGTGCTTAACGAAGTTGCCCCGCCCAGTACGATCTGGACCCTTGAGCGTGATACTCAGCAAATTTCAAATCCCTATCTGGCAACTGATTATGGAGATTATCGCTTCGACTATAGTGCCGAGTTTGCCAATGAAGATGAAAATCCGGTTAACAATACGACTTCAATGTATTTCACCGTCAACGATACGATGGGACATCGTGCCGACTTCACCCCGGAAGCATGGTATAATTCAGGCTCGTGGACTGGCGGAGGAAATGCCGGCGATATGCTGGTAGTCAATTACAACCTGTATGCTGCCACCGAAATCAATTCGATTACAGCTTACCTTGGCACCTTTACCGCAGCTCAAACTCCTCAGTTCCAGTTTGTATTGAAAAAAGATATTGACGGGGCTTTTGAGGATCTGATTGCCTCTGATGTTACGGAAATGGATTCATCGCTGATGAACAGCTGGGTGACCCTTCCCATTATTAAAGACGGAGAGACCGAATTCGTGGAACCGGGTCTTTACTGTGCCGGTGTCATTATGTGGGGAGTCCTGGAAGGCGATGCAAACGGAACACAGGGTATGACGATCGGAAGAGATCTGTCCACCAAATATGCAGGTTGTGCCCATTGGTTTGTGAGTGACGGAGGATGGCATACCCTCGCAGGTGCCCCGCTTTGGCAGATTGGCTTCAATGTCAATAAAAGCGGCGGGCCGACTGCCGCTGATGTTACCTTCAATGTCGACATGAACGCTCATATCGCGAACGGAGAATTCCACCCCGGAACGGATAATGTGGATGTTAAAGGTTTTACTTCCGTATGGACAGGACCTGCTGCCATGACCGATACAGACGGAGATGGGATCTATACGGCTACCGTTGCAGGACTCCCGGTTAACAGCAAAATAGAATTCAAGTACCGCATCAACGGAGTTGAAGAAGCCTATCCGACCACCGGCAACCTGCACCGGAACTATACCATCCGTTACTGGAACGTTATTAACAGCAGATTCAATAACGGTGTTACCGCCGGTATTAAAACCGAGGAGCTGATTTCTTCATTCAACGTATATCCGAACCCGACTTCGGGAAGCTTTACGGTCTCCTTCTCCAGCACGGTTCCTGTTAATGCAGAAATCTCCCTGGTGAACATCAATGGCCAGGAAGTCTATTCCAACCATGTTTCCAACGTAACGGCCCATACCGAAACGATCGACAACCCGCTTTCAAAAGGCATTTATTTTCTTCGCGTCAACAACGGCCGGGAAGTAAAAGTCCAGAAAGTTGTGGTTCAATAGCAGTATCCTGACTCAATTTTATTAATAAAAAAAGGCCGGAGGGTTCCCTTCCGGCTTTTTTTTTATTCGTTTCCCGGTCTGTTTATCAAATCTCAATATGTTATTATCGGCGCTGTCAACTCACTTACCAAGTTATATGTTGATCGGCGTTTTACGTTGAAAAACAGGCCTTTATATTCTTTAGTTTTGAATAATTATTGAATAAAATGAAAGGAATCAGTATGAAAAGAATTACGCTTTTATTGATTTTATTGTGTGGGGCAGGACTGACCTTTGGCCAGACGACGAAAAGTGCCCAAAATGCACTTGTCAGGCAAGCAGCTACCCTCGATCAAACTTTTCTGCCCACTCCGGTAAAGGGCAGCGGGGATGTTTTCTGGTCGACCAGTTTTGGCTGGGCCAACCCCAGCGATGAGCGGGGATGGACGCTGCCTGACGGATGGGCAATCGCTGACGGAGCAGATCTGGGCAACGTATGGATGTGGAGGAACGACAACCTGGGAGGAAATTATACCGACCAGGGGGCCCCCTCATTTTTTGTTACCGGTACTGACGGATTTATTGCCGTTCCTGCCGATGAGTACAACAGCCGCGATGGTGTGACAACATCAAACAATATTAATACCACTATTACAACCCCTCCGATCAACTGCTCGGGAGTTTCTTCGGTTGTCGTTAAGTTTTCCCAGTATTTCAGGCTTTGCTGCAGCAACTATCATCTTGAAATGCTGGTTACCAATGACGGGGGTGTCCACTGGGCTGCATATGATGTTGTTTTTGGAGTGCCCGGGAATAATGTCACAACCGAAAGATTCCGGAATGTTGAAATCAACATAACGGATGTTGCTGCCGGCTTGCCAAACGTTCAAATCCGGTTTCATATGTATGGCATGTCACACTATTTCTGGATGATTGACGACCTGAAATTGGCTGAAGGCTTTAAGTATGACCTGGCTTTGGAGGATACCTGGATGGATTTCGACGGCGGTGTTGATGCCACAATCGAACATATCAATTATTGGCCGTTGAGCCAGATGGGCATGCCTGGCACCTCCTCGGGAACTGTCGGCAATTATTTCTTCAAAGGAGCTCTTTTAAATAACGGGTCTGAAGATTCCGAAAACTCCAAGGTCCAGTTAACCATTCTGAAAAACGGAACCGAGGTTTATAACGAGCTTTCTGCGGGTAATACGATCTGGACCCTCGAGCGTGATACCCAGTTAATCGCCAATCCCTATCTGGCTACCGATTATGGGGATTATCGCTTCGATTTCCAGGCGATATTTGACAACGAAGATGAAGTTCCTGCCAACAATACGGCATCCATGTCCTTCACCGTCAACGACACATTGGCTCATCGTGCTGATTTCACAACGGAGGCCTCCGATAATATGGGAGGCTGGGTTAACGGCGGCAATGCCGGCGATATGCAGGTTGTTAATTACAACCTTTACGCTCCGGCCGAAATCAACTCGATTACTGCCTATCTGGCAACTTTTGAAGCCGCCGAACATCCACAGTTCCAGTTTGTCCTGATGAAAAACATCGACGGAACCTTCGAGTCTTTGATTACTTCGGATGTTGTTGAAATGGATTCATCCATAATGAATAGCTGGGTTACCCTGCCGGTCATTAAAGATGGTGAAGCCGAATTTCTGGAACCGGGGCTTTATACTGCCGGCGTTGTAATGTGGGGAACCTTAGAGGGAGATGCAAATGGAACTCAGGGGATCAACATCGGAGAAGATCTGTCCACCAAATATTCAGGTTGCCCTCAGTGGAATGCTGTTTTGGGAGAATGGAGAAACCTGGCAGGCGCCCCGCTCTGGCAGATCGGATTCAACATCAATGAAACCGGCGGCCCGACTGCTGCAGACGTTACTTTCAACGTCGATATGAACACGCATATTGCCAGCGGTGAATTCCACCCCGGTACCGACAACGTCGATGTTATCGGATTTACTTCCGTGTGGACCGGACCTGCTGCCATGACCGATGCCGATGGAAATGGAATTTATACGGCTACTGTTGCCGGACTTCCGGTTAACCGGAAAATTGAATTCAAATACCGGGTTAACGGTGTTGAAGAAGCCTATCCTACAACAGGTAACCTGCACAGGAATTATACCGTCCGTTACTGGAACGTTATCGACAGCAGATTCAATAACGGCGTTGCCACCGGTATCCCGGCCGAAGACCTGATGGCTTCCTTCTCGGTATATCCGAACCCGACCTCTGGTGCTTTTACACTTGATGTTGTCAATACGGTGAATTCCGATCTGACCATTACCCTCACCAATATCCAGGGACAGGTAATCTATCAGAATGTAGTTAAAAAAGTCCTGAGTCATCAGGAAACCATTGAAAACCAACTGGCTAAAGGCCTTTACTTCCTCACCGTCAATAACGGAAAAGAAATTAAAGTTCAGAAAGTCATTGTGAACTAGCTATTTAGAACAATTAAAAAAGCCGGCGGGATATCCCCTCCGGCTTTTTTATTTCCCTTTTCTATCTATAAGTACTCGCATATATAATTCAGAGGTAATATTAGAGCAGATAAGAATCATCGGCCGATTATTTTTTTAGTTTTGGGCACCAATAACAAAATAGAGAAAGGATCACGATGAAAAAACTTACACTCTTGCTTGCAGGATTATGTATTACTGCGCTCTCATTCGGGCAGGTTGCCAAGACCGGACTATCATCGCCGGTTAAGGCAGAGCCTGTCAATGCTGTTTCAGATGACTTGACCGTTAAGGGAAGCGGTGATGTTTTCTGGTCAACTTCCTTCAATTGGGGGAATGTTGAAAACGGAGAATGGGCTGCTCCGACCGGTTGGGATATTGTTGATGTAAAAGACCTGGGCAATCCCTGGATGTGGAGATCTCCCTATGACACCATCGGAGGATGTTGTACACATAATGGCCCGGCCAGTTTCTTTGAAACCCCGCTGGACGGCTATATCGTAGTTCCGGCTGATGAATACAATGCCCGTGACGGTATTGTTACCACCGCCGGGATGGATACTTACATTACAACCCCGCCGATCGACTGTTCCTCTAAATCCTCGGTGGTGGTCAAGGCAATCCAGGACTTCCGCCTTTGCTGCAACGAAAACTTCGAACTGCTGCTCCTGGTTACCAACGACGGCGGCGTGCATTGGGCAGAATATGACTGCCGTCATGGCGTTGGCGCCAACAATGTGTGCCCGGTTAAGTTCCGGAATATCGAAGTCAACATATCTGACGTTGCTGCCGGTTTGCCCAATGTCCAGATCCGGTTTCTGATGAGAGGCCCGTTCTATTATTACTGGATGATCGACGACCTGAAACTCTGCGAAGCTTACGAAAACAACCTCGCACTGGAAGACATCTGGGCCGATTTTAATATCGGTGCCGATGAAACCATCGGTAATATCAATGTTTGGCCGCTATCCCAGATGGGCATGGCAGGCGCAACGACCGGTATCGTGGGTGAATATACTTTCCGCGGAGCCATGCTGAACATGGGTACCGCAGACCAGGAAAACCACAGGCTCAACATGCAGATTCTGCGCAACGGCACCGAAGTCTGGAATAAAAACTCCGAACCGGTACCGCTTTGGACACTCGAACGTGACACGGGTTTTGTGAACGATCCGTTCCTCGCCGATACGTACGGTGATTACAAGTTCAATTTCAGTGCTGCCTCCGATAACAACGAAGAAGTGGCTTCCAATAATACTGGGAGCTTCAGCTTTACGGTGAACGACACACTGTTCATGAGGGCCGACTGGACCCCGGAAGCTTCCTCCAACGGCGGCGGATGGGTAGATGGAGGTAACGCCGGTGATATTGTCGGAGTCGGTTATGATATCGTTAAAGCATGCGAAATCAACTCGATCTATGCCCGCATCTCAGGGGTTACGGTCTCCCAATCCCCGCAGTTCCAGTATGTTCTTTTTAAAGATATTGAAGGCGAGTATGTTGAGATAACCAATAGTGACGTGGTTGATGCCACATCGGCCATGGCTGCAACCTGGCAAAACCTGCCGGTGATCAAGGACGGTGAAACGGAATTCCTCACTCCGGGATTTTACATTGCCGGTGTTCGCATGTATGGAACGGTTGAAGGCGATGCCAACGGCACCAACGGCATAAGTGTTGGGTGGGACAAAGACACCAAATATGTTAACAAATCTAACCAGCAATTAGGTTATAGTTTTCTGAGCCGCGTGGTCGCCGGCGATTGGTGGACCATTGACAAGCTGAACCAGATCGCTATCGCCATTAAAGAAACCGGCGGTCCTTCCTCGGCTCCGATCACTTTCAACGTCGACCTGAATGCACATATCGCCAACGGTGAATTCCATCCCGGAACCGACAATGTTGATGTGGTTGGCTTCACATCCGTGTGGATGGGACCGGCCGCTATGACCGATGCCGATGGCGACGGAATCTATTCGGTTACCGTTGACAACGTTCCCGTTGGAAAGAATGTGGAATTCAAATACCGCGTGAACGGCGTTGAAGAAACCTATCCGACCACCGGAAACCTGCACCGGAACTATACCGTCCGTTACTGGAACGTGATAGACAGCAGGTTTAATAACGGAGTTACTACTGGTATTCCAATTGAAGACCTGATAGCCTCCTTTACCGTTTACCCGAACCCGACCTCCGGTTCTTTTAACATTAACATTGTTAATACGGTTAATTCCGATCTTACCATTACCCTCACCAACATCCAGGGACAGGTAATCTACCGGAACGTGGTTAAGAACGCGCTGAACCACCAGGAAACCATTGATAATCAACTGGCTAAGGGCCTTTACTTCCTCACCGTCAATAACGGAAAAGAAGCTAAGGTCCGGAAGGTGATTGTCGACTAAGACACCTCACCTATCCTGATGATTATCTCACTTATTGAAAAGGCCGGTGTTCCCGGCCATTTTTTTTTGTAAAGAATGTTTTAAGTTTGGCGTATCAATCAAAACATATAGAGAAAGGATCATGATGATGAAAAAATTTACTCTCGTTTTTGCAGGCTTATGCATAGCTGCAATCTCTTTTGGACAGGTAATCAAGACCGGAGCACCGACACCGGTCAAAGACGAACCTGTGAATTTTGCATCAATTGACCAGACCACTAAAGGAAGTGGTGATATTTTCTGGTCAACCACATTCAATTGGGGAAATGTGGAAACCAATGAATGGGAACTCCCGGCAGGGTGGACCATTGTTGATAACACCGATTTCGGTAACCCGTGGATCTGGAGATCACCCTACGATACTCTGGGCGGATGCTGCACGTGGCAGGGGCCATCGACCAATTTCCTGACCCCGCTCGACGGGTATCTTGTTCTGCCATCCGATGAGTACAACCGTCGCGACGGCGTTGGTACATCCAATGCTATGGATACCTACATCATTACCTCTCCGATTGACTGCTCATCCAAAGGTTCGGTAGTGGTAAAATTCATTCAGCTGTTCCGCCTTTGCTGTGGAACGAACAACCTGAAAATGTCGGTAACCAATGACGGCGGAGTCCATTGGGCAGAATATGATTGCCTGTACGGACTTAGCAACAACAGGGTTACCGACCTCCGCTATCAGTATGTTGAATTCAACATTTCCGATGTGGCTGCAGGTTTGCCGAACGTGCAGATCAAATTCCACCAGTGGGGGAACACCCATTATTACTGGATGATCGATGACCTGAGAGTATCGGAAGCCTTTGATAATGACCTGATCCTGGAAGACTACTGGCTGGCTTTCAACGGCGGCTATGATGACAGAATCGAGCAAATCAACTACTGGCCCCTCTCGCAGATGGGTATGGCTGCCGAAACCGGCGGTAACATCGGTGACTACCTGTTTTCCGGCGCTATGCTGAACAACGGTAATAACGACCAGGAAAACACCCGCCTGCAGATGACCATCCTGAAAAATGGAGCTCAGGTTTGGCAGGAGGTTTCTGAACCTGCAACCATCTGGACACTGGAACGCGATACCCTCACCGCTAATACGGTTTTCCTTGCCAATGATTATGGTGATTACCAGATTGAGTTCAAGGGGATCTCAGACAATAGTGAGGAGGTTCCGGTCAACAACAGCATAAATAAAATGTTCACGGTTAACGACACCCTGTTCCACCGTGCCGATTTCACCGCTGAAGCCGGCAGCAATACAGGCGGCTGGGTCGGAGGCGCCAATGCCGGTGACATGGTTGGAGTTGGATATGACATCTATAAGGCATGTGAAGTTAATTCCATGATCGCCCAGATTGGAGGAGTCACAACAACCCAATTTCCTCAGTTCCAGTATGTCTTGTTTAAAGATATGGGAGAGGACGGCTTACAGGAATACACTGCTTCAGACGTGGTTGATGCCACCGCAGAAATGCGCTGGACCTGGCAGACTCTTGAAATCATAAAAGACGGTGAAACCGAATTCATCGAACCCGGCTTTTATATTGCCTGCGTACGTATGTGGGGTACTGCAGCAGGTGACGCCGATGGTACCAACGGGATTAGCGTTGGTTGGGACATGGACAACCGTGGAACCGGTTATGCCTATATGTATCAGGCAGTTGGCGGTAACTGGTATGGCTCTGGTAAAATCAACCAGATCGGTATCAACATCAATGAGACCGGTGCACCTACAGCCGCAGACGTTACCTTTAATGTCGACATGAACAGGCATATCGCCAACAACGAATTCCACCCCGGTACTGATCTTGTCGATGTAGTCGGTTTTACATCAGTCTGGATGGGACCGGCCGCTATGACCGATGCCGATGGTGATGGTATCTATACCGTTACCGTTGCCGGATTGCCGGTTGCTTCAAAAATTGAATACAAATACCGCGTCAACGGTGTTGAAGAAGCCTATCCTACTACGGGTAACCTGCACCGGAACTATACCGTCCGTTACTGGAACATTATCAACAGCAGATTCAATAACGGCGTTACAACCGGTATTCCGACCGAAGACCTTCTGGCCTCCTTCTCGGTTTACCCGAACCCAACCTCAGGTTCATTCACCGTTAACATTGTTAATACGGTTAACTCCGATCTTACCATAACCCTCACCAACATCGAGGGACAGGTAATCTACCGGAATGTGGTTAAAAACACGCTGAAATACGAGGAAACAATTGACAACCAGCTGGCAAAAGGCCTCTATTTCCTCTCCGTCAATAACGGAAAAGAAGTAAAGGTTCAGAAAGTGATTGTTGAATAAGCCTTATTTTCATTTATAGATTTAAAGGCCGGGGGGGTAACTTTCCGGCCTTTATTTATATTAGAATTTATAGATCATGCCGAAGGTGGGCAGGAACGGAAGCTGGTTGATGCGGGTCTGGGTTAATCGGTTATAATAAAAAACATTCTTCCGGTTATACGCATTCAGGATACTGGCCCCGAACTCCATCTCCCTGCCCCCTTTCATTTTCCAGATCCGGTTAACCGAAACATCCAGCCTGTGATAAGCCGGCAGCCGCCCCTCATTCACCGGACCATATAATATCGACAGTTCCCCGTTCAATCCGGGATCCAGGATAAAGGTCCCGTCGTCCAGAACAATCTCTTCGAAAAAACCGGCATTTTGCGTGAACGGGAATCCCGATCCGATCTGCCACCGCATCCTGGCCGTCCAGTCATGGTGCTTGCCGAACCGGTATCCCCCCAGCAGGTTAAGGTTATGCCTCCGGTCGAAATGGGGAACATATTTGGTGTATTCGTCTTCCCGGGTTACATAGGCAAAGGAATAGGCGCACCAGATATTATAATCGGAAGCCGTATAATCAAGCAGGAAATCCACTCCGTATGCCCATCCCTGCTCATAGACGAAACCACATGATAAATACTCGGGCACCAAGGGATTATATCCCTTAAAATCATAGATCTGGTGGGGATTGCTGTTGATCAGCCGGTAAAAATCCTTGACATAGGTCTCTACCGACAGCTTGAGATTGTTCTTATCAAACCAGCTCAATCCCGCTACCGCATGCCAGGCCTGCTGCGTGGGCTTGTAAATCCTCCGGCCCCGGTAATAGCTCTGGATCTTTTCGATCCCGGTGTAATAGCCCTGGAATTCAGTGACCACATCCTGTTCCGATGCGGTGCAGGACAGGTTCTGGGAAAAAAGGCCGCCGGCCAGGTTGAGGCTCAGGTTTTCCGTAATATTATACCTTGCTTTTACGCGCGGTTCAGGGTACAGGGTAAAGATCCCCGAATAGATTCTCAGGTGCAACCCGGGCTCCACGATCCATTTGGGTGTCAGGAATTTGGTCTGGACAAGTATGATCGCATCGCTGTTGTACAGATTATCCTTCACATGCATTTCATCATACCGGATATACTCATAGAGAGTGTGTATGGCCGTGAATTCCGCCGCCCAAACCAGCTCAAAATGCTCCAGGGTATGGATCCCCTTGATGGTCATATCGAGATTATCATAAATGGTATTCCTGGGAGTTGAACTCGGATCGGTAAATTCGGCGGCATACCGGCTCATTGCGATCCGGTTGATAAACAGGAAATTGCTTTGCGACGGCGAGAGAACGAATCCGAATCCCCCGCCTGTCGTGTTCCACCGGTTACTGATGGAGTTGGTATGGCTGACGAGGTCGGAATAGTGAATGCCATAGATATCAAACAGGTTCCCGTTTTTTTCCATGAAAGATATTTTCCCGTAGAAATCGTTGTAGCGGTAAGGCAGGCCGGTCGAATCAAGCCAGGGATAGAGGACAGGTGCCGTCGCACGAAGCAGGGAACCTTTGGTTGACAGGATATAGGAGATCGAGCCGATGGTGGAATCGGTCATCGGTTTTATCGGCCCTTCAAGCAACAGGCCATATCCAATATTGGAAAGGCTGGCGGTGCCTTTGAAATTCGTCCGGTTACCGGGGCGTGTCCGGATATCCATGATCGAGGAAACGCGACCGCCGTACTGGGCATTGTAGGCAGCCGAATAGACGTCCACACTCTGCAGGATCTCCGTGTCGAATACCGACATGAAGCCGATGGAATGAAACGGGTTGATGATGGTCATACCGTCGAGCAGCACCTTGTTATGGTAGGGTGCACCTCCCCTCACGTAAAACTGTCCCCCCTGGTCACCTGTAAAAATAACCCCTGGCAGTGTCTGCAGCACCTGGGCCATATCAGTCTGGATTCCCACTGAAGGAGTGCTTTTCATGGTCTCAGCCGTCATCCGCTGTGTCGCTATGGGGACCACCCTTTCCCACCGCTGGCGGTCTGCCGTTATAGTTGCCGTTTTAAGCTCATAGCTCTTTCGGATCAGGGTGAAAACCTCGTTGGTAGTCTCCCCCGGTGAAATTCCGACCTCCTTCTGCCGCTCCTCATATCCGATGCAACGGACCACCAGCGTCCGGAAACCTGAAGGCACCTTCCGGATACTGTAGAAACCATAATCATCAGTCATCGATCCCAGAGGGCTTCCCATAACGGAAATGGTTGCCAGTGGAATGGCCGCTCCCGATTCCTTGTCATAAACATACCCTTTAACCTCACCCATGCTCACGGCTGCCTTGATCTGGGCAAATCCCGGAACCGTAAAAGCCAGCATAACCGGCACAAGGATGATTCGGAAAAACAGCCTGCTATTCATTTCCGATCTCCTTAATTATATCAATAAAATCCTGATCTGTAGCATTATCCGGTCTGAATGACATTCCGGATTGCCTTTCCTTATAAAGTTCCGTCCGGAATTTCAGGGAAGCGGTCCGGGTATTCAGCGGAAGGGAATCGAGAAAAGCCTGGTCGGGCAGCACACCGTCGCAGGCCGAATAGCTGCAGGCACCGAAAACACCGATTCCGTTATTGATATTGGAAAACATATAACGCCGGTTGTCGGTAAATTTAGTACCCAGCTCGATATAATTCCTGAGGTTCTGATCACCTCCCCAGACCGAGACCTTGAAGCAGATAAGCTGCCGGTACAAAACCTGGTCACGGTCAGGAATGGAGATCCTCATCACATTATAGGTGTAGATTTTTGTCATGCTGCGGTTATGCTCGTTACCGGAATTTTCTCGTGTAGCTTCATACTCCGGTGGATCATTTGAGTAGCGGGGTTTGAAAACATAGGAATTCTCGCGGATCACTGAGTCATTCCCGAAACCGACTTCGAGGTAACGGATGGTGAAGCGTATCAGATAAACATATACGCGGGGCACCTCCTTGAAGCGGATATTGAATGGATCCGCATCATAGCTGAAGCTATAGTGTATCCAGGGCCATGATGGAGCACCAAGGATTGGCGCAGGTACGGGAACGATCTTCGAGGTGATCAGGTCGCCGCTGTCGGGATTGCTGATGATCAGCTTATACTCCATGTCCATATCCGGATTAAACCGTGACTCATATATAGTATTCCGTGTATTGAAGAATACCCCTGGTTCCTTTTCATAGTCCACCGGTTCCAGGTTGTAGATGGCATAATCCTGGTTATACCATTCCTGAACCATGACCTGAAGATTCTCAGGAGCCGAGAATTCCGATGAGTCCGTTATCAATTCCTCCAGCGGGGCATCGCTGATGGAGGTCAGCCGCACCTTTACCTGCTGCAGGGGATCGGATGAATTCAGCAAACCGAAAACCACGTATTCTTTTTCCTGATCCTGCCGGAAAAGATCAATATCATTGGCACAGGATACAAGAAGCACGACAAGGATCAGGGTCACAGGCAGCAGCCTGCAGGCAGAGAGTCTATTCATCGGTTAGTTCACAGGTTTAATACACCGGACAGAAAAGGCGAACCGTCGGTTATCCGAAAGCCGGAAAACCTCCCCTTCATGATCATCGGTAACATAGAATCTTGCGCGTATAGCGAAATCTCCGGAAATCGTTGAAGTCCAGAAGGTAGCCGTATGGCCGGGGAAATGGTAATCCCTGTCATCGTAGACTCCGTCGGGATCCAGGTAACCGGCCAGCACGGCATCGAAACCGGTGCTCCCGGTCTCCCTCAACAGACGCCAGATCGCACCCGATGCCTGGTAATTGTCGTGCCTGACATCCCTGTCGGGTATAAACTTCTCACCTGAGATCTGGTATCCGGGATACTGATGAACGGCCGCATCGGCAAAAAGGGCCATCAGTGCTTTCCAATCACCGTCCGATGGCAGGTGCCACCCGGGAGGACAAATCCCGGGGCCTCCGTCCTGATAAGAATAAGCCATCATCTCTGCCCATGTATACAGGCTACCCTTCAGGCTGCCCGAATCCTCATCCGGATGGAGATATTTTTCAACAATCGTGTTTAAAGAAGGCAGCCTGTCGTAGGGTATGGCCGTGCCATAATTCAGGTTGCGGCCCATCCACCAGTTGGCCCCCATCTTCACGACCGGATATACCTGGCCGTCCCGGATGTCGGTCATGTGATGGAGCGAATCGACCACGACAGTAAAGGAAGCTGCCGAAACGCCGTCATAGGAATCTTTTACCTCAAGCCTGATCTCATACGTTCCCGGAACCGGAAAATGAGCCGAGATCACCTTCAGCTGACCGAAATCAGAATCCCAGTTCCCGTCTCCATCGGCATCCCAGCGATAAGTCAACAGGTGCTCCAGCCCATCGGGATCAACCGATCCGCCGGCATCCAGATCAAACAAAGTGTTGATATTCCCTTCTTCCGGCATGCATTCAATAACAGCCACAGGAACCTGGTTATCAGGACCACAGGAAAAACCCAGAAGAAGAACCGGGAGAATATAAAAAAACCGGAATCTCATAGAGTAAGTGTTAGTTCCGGGGACGATCAAAGATAAGGAAAAAGGAGAAAGGAGAAAGAAAAGATTAAAGAATTAAGACACTTCATTTCCACATTCAACCTCTTCAACCATTTCAACCTCTTCAACCATTTCAACCATTTCAACTATCTTTGCCCCGCAGATGAAAATCAGTGATCTTATAGGCCTTTATTCAGCTCATCCGAATCTTCCGCGGATGGTTGAATTCCTGAAAGCTCATCAGGACAAAACCCTGCACCTGAATGGACTGACCGGATCAAGCCCGGCGCTGCTGCTGGCAGCGCTGAACCAGCAATCGAGGCAAACCCGGCTCATCCTCCTGGCTGAAAGGGAAGAGGCCGCCTATTTTCACAACGACCTGGCCAACCTGATCGGCGAAGACCATGTCTATTTCTTTCCATCGTCCTATAAGCGGGCCATCCGGATGCAGCAGATCGACAAGGACAACATTCTCATGCGCACGGAAGTGCTGAACAAGCTGGCCACCCGCAATGCCAAACCGCTGATCGTCACCTATCCCGAAGCCATCCTCGAACGGGTGGTATCGAGGCAGGAACTGCAGACACACACACTGAGCCTGAAACCGGGCGAAAAAGTCGACATGGATTTCGTGGTGGAAGTGCTGCAGGAATCGGGCTTCCAGCGCTCGGATTTCGTGTGGGAACCGGGCCAATACGCGGTCCGCGGAGGAATTATCGACGTCTTCTCTTATTCATCCGAACACCCTTACCGTATCGACTTCGTCGGCGACGAGGTGGAATCGATCCGCGGCTTCGACGTGGAAACCCAGCTGTCCTCCAACAAAACGGATCATATTTCAATCGTTCCTAATCTGAACGAACAGCTCACCGGCGATGCCATTCAAACCATTTTCGAGTTTCTCCCGGAGAACAGTCAGGTGTGGTCGCGCGATCTCGCCTTCTGCATCAGCCGGATGGAACAGATACTCCAGGGAATCGAGATCTCCGCATCCGATGAGCTCCATCGCCTGAGTGAAGCGGTAACCCTCGATGAGGAGGAAGGCATGGTCAGCCCGGCCGAGTTCCGGAAAAAACTGGTCAATACCGATGAGCTCCTCGACCGGATTGGCCGCGAACAGGTAGTGGAATTCGGGCTCAAGCACTTTTTCCCTTCGGAACAAAGCCTCTTCTTTTCCACAACGCCGCAGCCTGCATTCAACAAGAATTTCGATTTGCTGAAAGAGAAGATCGACGGCAACAAAGCGGAAGGATACGAGACGATACTGCTGTCGGATAGCGCAAAGCAGTTAGACCGGCTGGAAGCTATTCTTTTCCCGGATACAGACGGGCTTACGGGCATACGGGCATACGGGCATGCGGAAGACCAGGCACCAATCGCAAGTCACTCATCACTCATCACTCATCACTCATCATTTACCGAACGTCTGGAGATGGCGTTGCATGAGGGATATTACGACCACGACCTGCGGATAGCTCTGTTTACTGATCACCAGATCTTCGAGCGGTACCACAAGTTCAAGGTCCGGTCATCGTTCGGCAAGAAAGAGGCTCTGAACGTCCGGGAGCTGACCGATCTGCATCCCGGTGATTACGTGGTGCATGTGGATCATGGGATCGGCCAGTTCGGCGGACTGGAAACGGTTGAGATCAACGGCAGGAGACAGGAGGCGGTGAGACTGGTTTACAAGGATCAGGACGTTTTGTACGTGAGCATCCACTCGCTTCACCGCATATCGAAATATAAAGGGCGCGAAGGGGAAACACCCAGGATATACAAGCTCGGATCCGGCGCATGGCAGGCGCTGAAAGCCCGCGCCAAATCGAAGATCAAGGATATTGCCAAAGAGCTTATCGTGCTCTATGCCAGGCGAAAAGAGACCAAGGGATTTGCTTTTACTCCGGATACTTATTTGCAGCATGAGCTGGAGGCATCGTTCCTTTATGAGGACACTCCAGATCAGTACAAGGCAACACAGGATGTCAAAGGCGATATGGAGTCAGAAAACCCGATGGACCGCCTCGTTTGCGGCGATGTAGGATTCGGGAAAACCGAAGTGGCCATCCGGGCAGCCTTCAAGGCGGTAACCGATTCCAAACAGGTAGCAGTGCTCGTGCCCACGACGATTCTCGCCCTGCAGCATTACAAGACTTTCCGCGAACGGCTGAAGGATTTTCCGGCCAGCGTGGAATATATCAGCCGGCTGCGATCATCCAGGGATCAGTCGAGGGTATTGAAGGAACTGGAAGAAGGCAAGGTTGATATATTGATCGGCACTCATAAACTTGTTGGTAAAAATCTGAAATTCAAGGATATGGGATTACTCGTCATTGATGAGGAGCAGAAATTCGGGGTAGCAGTAAAGGAAAAGCTCCGGCAGATGAAAATGAATGTCGATACGCTCACCCTGACGGCCACACCGATCCCCAGGACTTTACAGTTCAGCATGATGGGCGCGCGCGACCTCTCGATCATCAACACCCCTCCGCCCAACCGCCATCCGATCATCACTGAACTGCACACACTGAATGAAGAGCTGATCCGTGACGCGGTCGATTATGAGCTGGGGCGTGACGGGCAGGTTTTCATCATACACAACCGGGTTCAGAATATCGGTGAGGTGGAAGCCCTTGTCAACCGGGTGGTTCCGAAAGCCCGGACTGTTGTGGCGCACGGCCAGCTGGAGGGTCATGTACTGGAAGACAGGATGCTCGGTTTCATCAACGGCGATTATGACATCCTGATCGCCACCTCGATCATCGAAAACGGCCTGGATATACCCAATGCCAATACCATCATCATCAATAACGCGCATCATTTCGGGCTTAGCGACCTGCACCAGTTGCGGGGACGCGTTGGCCGGTCGAACAAGCGCGCCTTCTGTTACCTGATCGCGCCGCCTCTTCACCTGCTGACCCCGGAAGCCCGCCGGCGGCTGAAGGCCATAGCCGATTTCAGCGATCTCGGCAGCGGGTTCAACATTGCCCTCCAGGACCTCGACATCCGCGGTGCCGGTAACCTTCTCGGCGCCGAACAGAGCGGATTTATTGCCGATATCGGATTCGAAACTTATCAGAAGATCCTGAACGAGGCGATGCATGAACTGGAGGAAGACGGTAGACGTGAGACAATACACCTCACCCCCGTCCCCTCTCCCGCGGTCGCTTCGCTCCCGGGAGAGGGGAGCAGTTCCCTTGCGCTCACGCATCACGCATCACGCATCACGCATCACGCATCACGTCCCCTTGACACCTCCGTTGATTCCGACCTTGAGCTCCTCTTCCCCGAATCCTATATCGAGAGTACGCGCGAGCGCGTACGGTTGTACCGCGAACTCGATGAGATCAATGATAGAAAAGGGCTGGAAGCTTTTGCCCATCAGCTGTCCGACCGGTTCGGCGAGATGCCGGAGCAGACCTGCGAACTGCTCAACGTAGTGCGACTGCGCTGGCTGGCTATGGATCTGGGCATCGAGCGCATCCAGCTGAAGAACGACCGGATGGTGCTCTATTTCATCAGCGATCCCGAGTCGAGCTACTACCAGTCACCCTCTTTTCTGTCGGTGCTTCAGTATATCCAGAAAAATCCCAGACGCTGCAACATGAAAGAAGCGAATAAGAAGCTGACGCTGAGCTTCGGGAATGTCTCGAGCGTGTCGAAGGCAGTGGAAATACTTGAGGGCATAAAGCCTGCCCCGCGATAGCGGGGGGCTTGAGGGCTTACGGGCAGGAGTTTACCCCGCGACAGCGGGGGGCTTGCGGGCTTACGGAACAATTTGCACATCGGCACATTAGCACATTTTTTCGTCACGCATCACGCATCACGGATTAGCATTCATTTGTTACCAGTTACGAGTCCCACCCCCGCATGCAGATGCACAGCAACAGCTATCGTTCGTGCCGTTCCATCGGCAACCGGGACTGAAGCATACCCGGCTGTCATTGTTCCTTCAAGGTTGATGCGGAGCACTTTCCCGATCTTTAGCGGCCGGGCGGCGGAGGCCAGCAGCAACGGTCCGGTGAGATAATATCCAAGGTTGAATAATCCTGATTTCTCATCCAAGGCCTGATCCCGGACGGTGCTCTCGGGATGGACCAGCACTCCGCCGGCACCGATCCGGAAGTTGAATTTTTCCCTTTCCCAGGCACGGTTCAGTGTCAGTGTATTGAATCCGTGAGTCATGCCAAACCAGTGAACCTCATCGGTAAGGTTCCGGAGTACCATCTTGTGATGGATCGTCTCAAATTCCCATCCTTTTCCACCCTTCCACCTGCCTATCCTCCACATCCAGTTGAGCGGCAATTCAAAAGCCTGGGACGACCAGACGGCATTGATCTTTAAATCCGGCTGCCCTTCCTGGCTGATCCATAGCAGCGACGGCACGCTCCAGGGCAGACCAAGATTAAACTCCGCTTTCCAGCTGACCTGCCCTTTCCCGGCTATCGCCGGCAGCAGGAAAACGAAGAGGAGAAGGACTTTTGAGTTCATGGACTAAAAATAAGAAATTGCGGGCATACGGGCATACGGGCATACGGGCATACGGGCTTACGAGCATAGGGGCATAAGGGCTTAAGGGCTTAAGGAAATACAGCGGATAAATAATTGTCCTGATTTAAAACATTTGCTTGTTTTGTATTCGAACAATTTCTAATTTTACGGATATTAAATCTAAGGTTTTATCAACATGAACACAATCTTAACCCAAAAACAGGTCGGACAAAGGATTGCCAGGCTGCGCAAGCAAAAAGGCCTGTCGCAGGAGGAGCTGTCGCGGAGCCTCGGAATGTCCAGGTCGTCCCTGGCTCAGGTTGAGTTGGGTAACCGGAATGTCGATATTCAGGAATTACAAAGGCTATCGGTAATCTTAGCTTTTTCCGTGGATGATTTCTTATCTGAAAGCTTCAACCTATATCCGGTTCTTGATACCGGGGAAACAGATCAGGTTCATGAGCAGGCAGAACGGATCCCGGTACCCGTTTTGAATGTTCGAAAATTTAAAAATGTACTCCTCTACATCCTGGAAAGATGTGCCGGCAAGCCGAATGTGGGTGAAACCGTTCTGAATAAGCTGATCTATTTCTGCGATTTCAATTATTACGAATTATACGAAGAGCATCTCACCGGTGCCACCTATCGCAAACTCCCGTATGGTCCGGTTTCGCAGAAATCAGAATCGATTATAAACCAGCTGGTTGCAAAAGGCGAATTACAGAAAGTTAAATGCGAATATCACGGTTACACCCAAACCCGTCTGCTACCGCTCCTGAAACCGGACTTGACGCAAATGAAGGCCAGTGAAATAGATGTTATCGACAAGGTGATTGCCTCCATGGGCGACTGGTCTGCCGCCTCAATCAGTGATTATTCGCACAAGGATATACCCTGGCTGGCTTCTAAGGATGGTGAGGAGATTAAATATGAGCTCGCCTTTTACAGGGAATCTCCCTTCTCAGTCCGGAACTACGGGGAAGAAATAGAAGAAGCATGATCTTCGGCGAACTTGAAGAATTCGACACCCCCGGGTTTCCACCCGGGGTTACTCATCACTCATCACTCATCACTTTTTTTTCCTACTTTTGCGCTCAAATTTTACATCATGTACCTGGTTGCCGATGCGGGAAATACGAGGATCAAGCTGGCCGTTTTTGACGGCGGGAAGATGGTCCATCTGCAGGTACACCGGGAGTGGTCATCGGCCAGTATCGTCGACTTGCTGCGGTTGTTTCCGGGTATTGAACGCTCGCTTTTCTGCGCCGTGAGGGAGGTGCCCGATTGGCTGCCCATCGTTCTGAATTCACACAATGTCATCTATCAGGAGTTGAACCACACCATGCCCCTGCCCATCCGGATAGGTTATCAAACCCCGGAAACTCTGGGGCACGACAGGATCGCCGTGGCTGCCGGTGCGGCAGACCAGTTTCCGGGGACCAACGTCCTGGCGATCGATGCCGGCACGGCCCTGACTATGGACCTTGTAACAGCAGACGGGGATTATCCCGGAGGGACCATATCACCGGGCCTCCGGATGCGGTTTTCCGCCCTTCACCAGCAAACCTTCAGCCTGCCCGAAGTAAAGCCGGAAGATGACATTCCGCTCATCGGACTGAATACCCATGATGCGATTCTCGCAGGAGTTGTCAACGGCATGATATACGAGGTTGACAATTCAATCAACTCGCTGAAAAACAAATACAACGATTTGAACGTTATTTTGACCGGCGGCGATGCACGATACTTGTCCAGCCACCTGAAAAATACGATATTTGTAAACGAAAACTTGGTACTGAACGGATTGAGCAGTATTTTGCGAAACTTTTCGGCTTAACGGGTTTTCACACCTCGATCAAAGGAAATGAGTCTACAACCAAAGGGATTATCACGACTTGCGCTGGTGGCAATGATTTGCGCACTGGGAACAGGGTTGCTTTACGGTCAGAACCTGACCACCTCACCCTATTCACGTTACGGCATCGGAGACTTGCTCAACCGGTCGACCGGCCAGGGCCAGGCAATGGGCGGGCTTTCCTGCGGCCTCCGCTCACCCACCAACCTGAATTTACTGAACCCGGCAAGCCTGGGCGCCCTTGATTCGCTCAATTTCATTTTCGAGGCAGGAACCTTTGAGCGGGTCACCTACCTCGCTACCAGCGACGCTCACCGGACCGTCAATAACATAGGGTTTTCATCCCTCTCGATGGCATTCCCGGTAACCAAATGGTGGAAAGCCGGTATCGGCATACTGCCTTACAGCAATGTCGGATATAACATGGCCTCCACGGAAACGAATGACCAGATGGGAGAAGTGGTTTCCAGCTTCGAAGGCTCGGGAGGCATCAGCCAGTTCTTCATTTCGAGCTCCATATCGCCGATCAGGTACATCTCTCTTGGTGCAACATTCTCCTATCTGTTTGGCCCGATAAGCCACTCGCGCATCCTATCGATTCCGTCCGACAGCATGTACTTCAGCGTCAATTCCACTGAAACGGCGATCCTGGGCGATATCGGAATGAGTTACGGGGGACAGGTCTTCATCCCGATGCCAAAAGACTTTTTTGTCACCCTTGGCGGAACCTTCCAGGCTTCCACCAACCTGAAAGCTGAATCCCGCACACTGGTCATCCAGACCGGGCCCAGCTTCAGCGACACCCTGCTTTTCATCGAGAATCCGGACAATTCCGTGATCCTTCCCATGGGCTGGGCCGGCGGCCTTACCTTCGGCAAGAAAAACCTGTTTACCGCAGGATTCGATTACCGCACTCAAAACTGGGCCGACTCCCGGTTCCTCGGCCAGATTGACTCTCTCGCCAATAGCGCCGATTATATCTTCGGCTTCGAATATACACCAAACTACCTGTCGCCTACTAAGTACTTCGACCGCGTCCACTACCGGGGAGGTTTCCACTATTCAGAATCCTACCTGCAGCTCAATGGCACCCAGCTGAATGAGTTTGGCATCACTTTTGGAGCAGGCTTTCCAATAAGAGACAGAGTAAGGAGGCCAAGCAAAAGAACCCAATCGTCCCTGAATGTGATCATGGAACTGGGCAAGAGAGGAACGGTTAACAATAACTTAATCCGCGAAACTTTTGGTACCTTAACGCTACAATTGACTTTGCACGATTATTGGTTTGAAAAGAGCAAATACGATTAACAAGATAAAGGGAGATTGATCATGAACGCACGACTTCTAGCATTCGCGATTGTTATGGCAGGTATCAGCTCCGGCCTGGCGGCTCAGACCGAAGCCGATAAATACGGGACCACTCCCGAAAAATGCCGGGAATACCTCAGCCTGTACAATGAATTCTATAAACAAAACAACTACACCGACGCAATGCCCTGGTGGCTCAAATCCATTGATATCTGCCCGAAGGCCTCTAAAAACCTCTATATCCATGGGGAAAAAATGTTCACGGAAAAGATCAAAAGTGAGACCGATCCTAAAAAACAATCCGTGCTCCTCGATTCCCTCCTGTGGGTCTTAGATAAAAGAATCGAATATTTCGGAGATGACATCAAAAGGCCTACGGGCGAAATCATCGGTATGAAAGGAATTGCCATCCAGCAGTTCCGCAAGGAGGACTATGCCAAATCGTATGAGCTTTTAAAGGAATCCATAAAACTGATGGGATCGAAGTCCTCGGCTGCAGTTCTGCTTACCTGCATGCAGGCCAGCCGCCAGCTGTTCCTCGACGGGGCGATCAATGAGGAAACCGTTCTCAGCGATTATGAAACCGCGATGGACATCGTCGATGCTAACCTGAAACTGACTCCGGACGATGAAAATTTCAAACAGACCAAGACGGCCATCGAAAGCTTCTTTACCTCATCGGGAGCAGCCAACTGCGAAGCCCTGGTCAAACTCTACACCGGGAAATTCGAAGCCCTGAAGGACGATGCCGAATGGCTTAAAAAAGTGACCCGGCAGCTCCGGAAAGCCGGATGCACGGATACGGATATTTTCACCCAGGCCTCGGAAGCGCTGTTTACCCTTGAGCCATCTGCCGATGCAGCACATAACATAGCTTATATTTTCATGCGCCGCGAAGATTTCGTAAAAGCAGCCGAATATCTCGAGCAGGCTGTCTCCCTGGGAAAAGAATCGGAAGAACTGGCCGATATGTATTACGAGCTGGCCTCGATCAACTTCTCCCATTTCAAGAATTATCAGAAAGCCAAAACCCTCCTGGATAAAGCGATGGATGCCCGCCCGAACTGGGGCAAGCCCTACCTGCTGTTAGGCCAGGTATTCATAGGCGCCCGCGATCAGATGTTCACGGAAGACTGGGACAAGAAAACGGTTTTCTGGGTCGCCGTGGACAAGTTCATCAAAGCCAAATCAATCGATCCCGAAATCACTGACGAAGCCAATACCTATATTAACGATTATTCAAAATATTTCCCGAATACCGAAGAGGTTTTCTTCCACACCCTCCGCGATGGTGACACTTACCTCGTAAAAGGCTGGATCAACGAAACCACCCGGGTTCGGTCGAGCAAATTATAAGGCTTATGCCACTCCTTAAAACAATCAGGGTCATTCCTCTTCTTGCAGGAATGACCCTCCTGTTTTCATGCGGAAGGGATATCGAAAAGGTTTCCCGGCTGGAAAATCCCGATACCATACCGGCTATCCATGCCTCGGATATCGAGATCATCTACAGCGATTCCGCTATCCTCAGGCTAACGATCAAGGCTCCTGAACTCAAGGACTTTGCGCAGCTCGACAGCCTCCAGCCGAAATCCGAATTCCCGAAAGGGCTAACGGCCACCTTTTACAACTCAGCCGGCGGCATCGAATCAATCCTTACCTCCGGATATGCCATCTACTACCAGAAGCGGCGCCTGTTCGAAGCCCGTGGCAATGTGGTGGTGAAAAACTATACCGAAGACCAGGAACTCCATGCCAGCATCCTCTGGTGGGATGAGGTGAAAGAGAGGATCTGGTCCGACCAGCCCGTCACCATCATTACAGCCGACGGAACCACCAACGGCGAAGCAGGCTTTGAATCGGACCAGAGCTTCAGCGCATACCATATCCGTAGTGCCCAGGGAGACATGAAGGTGAAGGAAGAGGAGAAGAAGTAGGGCATGAGGGCTTGCGGGCATACGGGCTTACGGGCTTGCGGGCATACGGGCATACGGGCTTACGGAAGAAATAATTGAATACTTCATTCTATCCATATTTTTGTAAATTGGGCTTTGCATAACGTTCTTTCACGCATCACTCATCACTCGTCACTCATCACTCTATGCTGCTCGTCCCTATACTCCTGGTTCTGCTGCTTCTCCTGATGGCATTCTTTTCGGGGATGGAGATCGCCTTTGTTTCATCCAACAAGCTGCGGATTGAACTCGACAAGAAGCAGGGCGGCGGTATCAGCCGGATCGTTTCATGGCTGTCACAGCGGATTGAGCTGGTGGTGGCCACCACGCTGGTGGGAACAAACGTTTGCCTGGTGGTCTTCAGCTACCTGATGGCCGAACAGCTCGAACCCCTGCTCGAGAAATTCATCAGGGGGGACGTATGGATCCTGCTGATCCAAACCCTGGTCGCCACTATCATCATCCTTTTCACCGCTGAATTCCTGCCAAAAACCATCTTCCGGGCACGGTCGAACCGGATGCTGAAACTTTTTTCGGTCCCGTTCCTGATCCTGTTCATACTCCTCTACCCCGTCACCTGGTTCGTGGTGAAACTGTCGGATTTCCTGCTCCGGAAAATTCTCAAATCTCCCGGATCAACCCAGCTTCGCCAGCGGGTGTTCAGCAAGGTCGACCTGAACAACCTCGTGGAGGAGAACCTGGAGGGGCCCCACTCCGATGAGTCACCCGAGCAGGAGATCAAGCTGTTTCAGAATGCGCTTGATTTCTCCAGTGTCAGGCTGCGCGACTGCATGATCCCCCGCACCGAGATCGAGGCAGTGCCCGCAGACACCACGCTGACCGAGCTGCGCGACCGGTTTATCGAGACCGGTTATTCCCGGATACTCGTTTTTAATCATGATATTGATCACATCACCGGTTATGTGCACCACAGCGACCTGTTCCGGAACCCTGCCGATATCCGTTCGATCCTCAGGAAAGTGACCCTGGTTACCGAATCCATGCAGGCCAACAAGCTCCTGACCCGTATGCTTCACCTCCGCCAGAACCTGGCCGTGGTGATCGATGAGTTCGGCGGAACAGCCGGATTGGTCACCACGGAGGATATACTGGAAGAGATCTTCGGCGAGATCGAGGACGAGCACGATGCCCCGCAGGAAATGGAAAAAAAGACCGGCGACGATGAATACCTCTTCTCGGCCCGCCTCGAGATCGATTACCTGAACGAAACATACCACCTCGGACTGCCGGTCTCGGATGAATACGAAACCCTGGCCGGAATGATCCTTTACCACTACAACTCCTTCCCACGAGTGAATGAAACCATACGGATCGAAAAGTTCACCTTCCGGATCCTGCGAAGCAGCCGGAAGAAGATCGACCTGGTTTCGTTGAAAGTGACGAGTGATGAGTGATGAGTGATGGCTAGCCCGTGATGCGTGATGCGTGATTTCAACATTTCAATCCCGGAGTACCGGGATCTCCGCTTCGCTCCGACCTCTTTAACCATTTCAACCTTTTCAACCATTTCAACCCTATTATTTCATTCCTTTTGCTATCTTCGTACCCTGAATTTTTTTTGGATTAAATATGGCAACATTACAGAAACTCAGGAATAAATTTGGTGTACTGCTGGCAGTGATCATCGGACTTTCCCTGCTGGCATTCATTTTGGGCGACTTCCTGTCCTCAGGTTCAGCTTTTTTTCAAAGGGGCAGGTATGAGGTGGCAGAGATCAACGGCAAAGCCATCAATTACCCGGAATATTCGACACGGGTAGAGCAGAGCATTGAAAACTACAAAAAGAATTCCGGCGTTACCGCCCTGGATGAGGGCACGCTGGTCACCATCCGGAACCAGGTATGGAATTCTTACCTCAACGAATATGTCTTTGCCGATGAGTATAAAAAACTCGGCGTGGATTGTCCTCCTCTGGAAGTCTTCGACATGGTCCAGGGCAAGAATATCCATCCGCAGATCCAGCAGGCCCAACGCTTCCAGAACCAGCAGACCGGCGGTTTCGACAGGAACCTGGTGTTGCAGTTCCTGAAAAGCCTCGACCAGGATGCTACGGGTCAGAGTAAGGAAATGTGGGTTCAGTTTGAACAGGAACTCATGAAGGACCGGATTTATACCAAATATAATAACCTGATATCCAAAGGAATGTATGTAACCCGCAAAATGGTTGACACCGAACTGGGCGAAACCGAGCGGAAATACAATTTCAGTTATGTACCCCTCCGGTACGCCACCACATCCGACAGCCTGGTGAAGATCACCGATGCCGAAGTGGAAAAATACTACGGGGAAAATCTGGATAAATTCAAGCAGGAAGCTTCGCGCGACCTGGCTTACGTGACATTTGACCGCATTCCTTCGCAGGCCGACCGGGATGAAGTGTACCGGTGGATCAACGAAGTGAAACCCGAGTTTGAACGGATCGAAAATGTCGGGCAGTTCATCGGCGCAACTGCCGAGAGCGGATTCAATGAATCTTACTATGGCCTTCTGGACATCCCCGACACGCTCCGCACCTGGGCCATGATGGCACCGGTTGGAGCCGTTTACGGACCTTACCTGGAAGAAAGAACCTGGAAGCTTGCCCGCATTACCGGCATCAAGGATCTTCCCGATTCGGTACGCGCAAGCCACATCCTCATCCGCCCGGTCAACAATTCCGATTTTGATGCCGCACAGGTAACGGCCGACAGTATCCTCCGGGTCATCCGGCAGGGGCAGGACTTCGGATTTATGGCCGCTAAATATGGCACCGACGGTAGCAAGGACAAGGGAGGCGACCTCGGCTGGTTCATCCAGGGAGATATGGACGCGGATTTCGCCAAAGCCTGCTTCTTCGGCAACAAGGGTGACCTGCTGACCGTGCGCACCCGGTACGGCGTTCACGTGATCAATATAACCGACCAGGGCCCAAAATCGAAAAAAGTACAGATCGGCATCCTCGACCGTACCATCACCCCGAGCGACAAAACCGACAGCGACATATACAGTCAGGCTTCAAGATTCGCCAGTACGTACGGAACCTCCGATAAATTTGACGAAGGGATCCAGAAAGAGAACCTTAATAAACGGCTGGCCACCAACCTGCACGCAGGCGATGCCGCCATCACAGGCCTGGAGAATCCGCGCCAGATGATCCAGTGGGCCTTCAATGAAGCTGAAAAGGGAGATGTTTCAGGCGAAATCTACGAGTTCGGGGACCGCTACGTAATTGCCAGGCTCATCGAAGTGCGTGAAGAAGGCACCGCTCCCCTGGAACAGGTTCGTGCCCAGGTTGAGAACTCCGTGCGGAACGAGAAGAAAGCCATATACCTGATCGCCGAAGCCACCAAAGTCCTCCAGGGAACCAATTCCCTCGATGTGCTGGCCTCGAAATTCAATTCCTCGGTAAACCAGGTCACCAATGCCTATTTCACTTCCTATACCATTACCGGTATCGGGATGGAACCGCAGGTGAGCGCCGCCATGATAACCACGCCGGTTAACCAGGTGAGCAAGCCGATCAAGGGCACCAACGGTGTGTATGTGATCATGGTCACCTCCGTCACCGAACCTTCATCCTCGGCCGACCGCCTGGCCAGCCGCCAGCGTCTCGAGCAGGAATTCTCGTCACGGGCCGGATACGAAGTGTTCGCCGCTCTCGAGAAAACCGCAAAGATCAAGGATAACCGGAACAAGTTCTATTAGTCAACTCTCATCTTACCATAACAAAAGGGCTCTGTCGATGTTGGCAGGGCCTTTTTTAGTGATGAGTGAAGAGTGAGGAGTGATGAGTGTCTTTTATAGTAATAGTCCTTTTTCCCAGCCCAGGAAGCCTTCGGGCTCCAGCAGGGAGAGGATGGCCAGCCCGGTGCCCGAAATGCCTTCCAGGAGGCTGTAATTCGATATATAGCGGTTCCCGGTGGTGAGGTAGAGGTAACCGCCGGCGGCATTCTCGTTGAGGCCATGATCGAGCGTGGCCAGCATCCAGTGTTCCGATGCGTCGAGCAGCTCTTCGTGGCCGGTGAGCCAGGCCATCTTGTAGAACAGGAGGGCGAGGCCGGCGGTGCCGTGACAGAGGCAGGCGTCGTAGATCCGGTTGGCTTTGGTATTCACACGGACCGCGGCCCTGCGCAATATCCTCACGGCCTCTGTCTGCCACTCTTCGTGGTCGCAGTTGGCCCCGACCTGCCAGAGGGCGGCCCCGATGCCGGCATCCCCGTAGCACCAGGCCAGCCTGCCGGGCTGGTCGGGCTTCCCTTCTACCATCCGGTGCGGGAAGAGGGAACCGTTTGAGCTTTTGTTCATCTCGCAAGACAGAAGGAAGTTCACGCCCTGTTCGATCGTGCGGAACAGCTCGTTCCGCTCGCGGACCGACCGGCTCCGTTCGTCGAACGGCTCGCTGCGCTTGCGGATGAGGTGCTGGCTGAGGATGACCAGTATGGAGGGGAGTCCGTGAGCCACCCCGAGGTTGATCTCGGGAGTGCCTGTCTTGGGATTGTGCGAGGGCCAGGCGATCTGTCCGGGTGCCGGGGAGACGGCCAGGGACGAGAGGTTGTGGGTCAGCGAGCGGGTGGCGGTATGGTACGGAAGGGTCATGTACACTCCGAGGGCGCCGTGAAGCAGATCGTAATCGCCTTCACGGAAGCGTGCGTCGGCGAACTTCCGCAGGTAGGGATCGATGGAATCGAGGACGGCGCCTTCCGGTTCGCCGATGAACCGCTGTGAGGCCAGGTAGTGCAGGGCGTACCGGATGCCCGCCAGACCGGTGGCATAGGATGGCCAGTTATAACCTTTCTCGATCATCGCGAGCGACCGCCCGAGAGCGAGAAAACCGAGGTTTTCGTGCCGGTCGGAGGCGAAAAAGCGGCCGTACTGGTACAGAAAAACCGCTTCCCCGGCCAGTCCGGTGAGGAATCCGGGGTCCATTTCCTGCTCAATTCTGCCCGCAACTGCTTCTGCGATAGCATGTAAACGGTCGTCCGCAATTTTTTTCGAAAAAACCTGGTCGAACAGGGGTAACCTTTCCACGTTTAACAGGATTAATAGATGTACGTGTAACTAATGTACTGGTTCTTTTTCAGATTTTCATAATAATAAGGCTAAGGGCATACGGGCGGGGAGGAAATGGTTATCTCGGCGGATGACTGTTACCTCCTCTCCCACGAACCCTGTTCCTTCCCGATTTGTACTCAAATAAGCCTAGATAATCGAGTTTAGTAACCCCAATTACTAACGATCCATTAACCGGGGGCCGTCATTCCTTTCCTGCGTAATTCCGACATCCAACAAGGCCCCCGGGTAAATGGTTCCCCTTCCGAAGTCCTCCTTTCCGATACCTGAACCTAAAACTTTCCTATTCCCAACCCTTTCGATCATGTTCCGCTTCCTCATCCTGTGCATCTGCTCCGTCCTGATCGGATCAGGTTCGTTGATTTGTGCACAGGAACATCACGCAGACCAGGATTCGGTGAAAAGATGGAAACAAGAGTTGAATAAGAATGCGATACGCAATCAGCGCGATACACTATCAGTCTGGATTGGATTTATATCGCATATAACCTCTTAAAATTAATCAGTCTTAAGAAAACTTGTGGAATTTTTCCATTTCAGACCTACCAGCGCATCTATACTTTAAAGATTGACTATCATGGAAAATTGTCTGGACGAAAACGAGCTGGCGGAATACGCCGACTACTTGTGTTACGGTGCTAAAATCCCGGATTCTCTTGTTTTAAACCATGTAGTAAATTGCTTTAAATGTAAGCAGGACATAATGGCAATTTCTGAAATCGGAGAGCTGGTGAATCTGATGGACCTTACGGAACAATAAAACCTAACCTCAACAGTAAAAAGGAACAAGTTCATTGGATTACCCCAGATTAAATCAAATCACATTGAATTTCATTCTATGTAGCTTTATAGCTACTGTTTATCAGCTGGACAATTGTGACTTTTAATGAGAGTGACCACTTTATATCCAATTTTTAGTCATGTCGTCGATTTCTTTCATTTTGTCCTCTGTAAAACTGAGAACACGAATAACCTTTTCGATGTTGTCCACTTCAGCAAGGTTGAGTGTGCGGCCATTGCGGTCTTTGAGATATTTATCAAGAACCTGGTAACCTCCAATATATAACTCATAAACTGAAGTTGGAATGTTATCAAAGTATTGAGTTGCGTTGATGTGGAGCTTGCCCATACCTTTATCAGTATTTATTGGGATGAACTCTCTGCGCTCAACTTTGCAGTCGCCTATACCTTTAAGATCACCAAATGTGTATTTGCTTTTATCGGGGTCTTTCTTCATTATGTGGGAGTAGATGATGTCCCAGCCGAGTTTTGAAAGGTCTTGGAAATTCTTTTCATTATCAGTTATAGGGATTTTGGGGAAATCAATGTCTAAAAAAGCTCTATACTTTCTGCGATATGTAGGGGAATATAGAATTGCATAAACATAACCGAAAATTTGTTCTGCAGATGGAGACTTCTTATATTTTGAATCTATGAGAGCACGAAATGAAGCAGTTAGGTTATTCCTTTTAGATTCTGGCTTGCTAAATTCAAGCACTTGTTGTTTCGATTGTTTAGATTCATTCTCATATAGATACAATGGGAAGATGTTCGCACCTCCTCTGTAGAACAGGTTAAGGTCAATTATTTTGTCTGAAACAAATACAAGGTTCCACATAAATTCTTTGGTAACCGCACTACCAGCTCGACCTATTGCAAGGCCGTAATTTGGTTGTAACATTGATGGCATTACCTTTGGGCGATGACGATTAACGACCGCTTTTGAATAATAAACATATCTGTTATCAAAAGGACGATACAGACATGTTTTTATATAATCTTGATTAAATGTAATTTCCTTATTATATGATTTGACTTTCTCCTTAAGCGATGACTTATCAAAGGCGATGGCTATGTCATCATGGCCAGTATAAAAACCAGTGACGTTTTGGTCAAAGATCTTCTTGATCGGAATGCCATTATCATAATCGTTCTTTTGTGATTTGTCTGTTTGGATAAACAGATAGTGAGGTGACTCAGGTTTTATCTTTGTCCATTTTACAGTGTCAATACCCTCTTTCTGGCAGAAATCATATTTCTCAATTCTTTTCCCGAAAAGGTCAGCATGGACAATTTTTTTTTGAAGGCCGGGCTTCTTGATAAAAAAAGAAATAGCAACACCTTGCTGAATAACATCAAATACATTCTCGTCAGGGCTACCATCAGGGGCAAACTCTTTTGGCTTGTTACTGCCGTGCAAGTCCAAGATATGGATTTGATTGAAGGAGTTCATCAGGGATTGGCGCATTCCCCTGAAGGTGGGATTGGAAATGAAACGGTGGTTGGTGATGATGCCAACAATTCCTTCTTCCACTTGGTCCATTTTCCATTGAGCAAAGCGGATAAACTTCACATAGTCATCCTGTAGCCATTTTGGGTTGCGTTCGCCTAATGGTTGGCCGTCAACAAAGCGATATGTGCTAATGCGTTCTCCGATCCAAGTTTTAATTTTCCGTTTACCTTGCTTTCCCTTCTTATTGGAAGTTACGATGGTCTTTTCGCTGGGGTTACGAGAATGCCCGGCATATGGTGGATTGCCTGTAATTACCAAGATGGGATTATCTTTTACCTCTTGTGCCGCCTTAGATTCTTTGGTAAGGGTGGGCAGTAGTGGTATTTTGATTTGGGGGTCAATTGGTTCAAGCGTATTGGTAAGGTATATCTGAAATCGGTCATCGTCTTCCAAATCATAGCCCTGCTCCTTAAGGAACTGTGATAGTTTGAGGTTAGCTACTGCATAGGGGGCAATTAAATATTCAAAGCCGTAAAAATTTTTGAGGATGTGGTCACGGATGAGCAGGTTTTTCTTTCCACTTCCCTTAGGTAATTCATCAAAGATTATTTCAAGGATTTCAAGCAAGAAGGTTCCCGTACCGGTTGCAAAGTCAAGCACGGTAATGCGATCTTTATCGGCATAGCCATTCCCAATACCAAAAATGTTTATTAGAATATCGTGGATGGAGCGCACGATGAAGCTGACGACCTGCGGAGGTGTGTAGTAAACGCCTTTTGCCTTGCGAAGCGCCTTGTCATAAGCAGCAAGGAAGTGCTCGTAGAAATAAATGTAGGGATCGTGGTAGGAGATGTTCTCTTCATCAAAAAGGTTGGTTGTCTTGAATTTCTCATAAGAGAGGTTGCGTGTAATACTTGCCAGGTCGAGCGTGTTCATTACGCTTAATATTTCCTCAATAATCCATTTAGCTTCCACGTATTGCCGGTTTTCGAGTACATCGAGGAAGGATACAAGTTCGCTGATAAGACCAAAGGCAGGAAGTATGAATTGTTTGGCGTTGTAAAGGTCAATTGTCTTGTTGTTGGCATTTAACTTGGAAAGGAATAAGCCGTAAACAAGGGTTTGGGAAAAAGCGTCAGCAAATTCCTTTTGGGTAAGTTCGTGGAATATATTGGTCGTGAAGGTGTCATAAAGCCCGTAAAGACGGCCGGTTGGGTCTTCTTTTTCTTGCCTTTTGAGTTCTTCGTGAAGAAAGTCACGTAGGAATCGGGCGCGGATTGCCAATGCTTCTGCCAACTGCTTGGGTTTGCTGATGCCCTGTGGAGTCTGGCTGTAGAATTGGATTATAATATTTCTGACTTTTTCGGTTTTTTCAGGGTCAAGGATTATAGCCATTTTACTTTCGAGGTCGCCAAGCTCGCAGAGCTTTTCACTGGCAATTACTTTACTGTCCCGAATCCAATACCACTCAATGTAGTTGGTTAGGATGATGTTTCGGGAAAGGGATTGGTATTTTTTCAGCTGGTCAGACTTAACGGTTCGGGAAAGGTCCTCTGTGAGCTTCTTATTTTCAACATACCCAACAATAGCTTCCCCTTTGGTTTTTATTTTGAAATCGGGTGCACCGAATCCCTCTTTGCGCTTTGGTTCGTGTTGGATTATAATACCTGCATTGTAGGTGTTAGAAATGTTCTCCAGCAAATCATGAAGTTCTCTTCGGTATGTGTGTTCAGTCACTTCATCAATGTTAAATTTTTGAAGTGAGTGAATATATGTCTCAAATATTTTCATTGTCAATTTTTCGTATTCAAATATAGTTTTTGTCAATGAGGTGGCAAAAAGCAAGTATGTACTAAGCAAAAGGGACGGTTTATGTAGTTGGGGTTATACACTCTCTTGTTATGTGCATTAGCCTGTTTTGCATTGGCTACAACTTTCATGGTGCTGCTAAGGTATATTAAGGGGACGATAATCCGGTCTACTTGATCAGTCTATTCTAAAGAACTATCAGATAAACAGGTGTCCGTTAATTTTTTTGGTAATTATATACAAGATTACACAAGCTTTTGCAGAAAGTAAATTTTACCAGATTCGTTGATCAGTAATATAATTTTCCCAATCTTGAATATCCTATTGTAGTAAGAATAGCTTTTCGTGTTTGGTTCTATCTTTCTCATTTCACATAGGAATTTTACGAGATTAGTTTCTAATAAACGAAGACCTTTTGATCGCGATCATGGATATTTTTGAAACCAGTAAGGGCAGTTATGGAAGCCTGAGAATAACAAAAGAACTTCGGGCTCTGGGCAAGAATGCCTCCATATCAAGGCTGTATATCTGGCCATTGCCAATGTTATAAAAATTGACCTACCCCGTTCGAGACTGAGGTGTAATTATTAACCAGTTGATTATTAAATTTGTTGATCGAAGTGGTATACTGTAAAACCAGCAGCTATCCATATACACAAAAATTTGTACGGGCTCATTTTGTATAACTCATTGTGAATAATTCAATCCATTCGTAGACTTTATCTTTATTCGAAGTTTTTAATTCTTTATTACTATCGAGACACTCTTTAAATCTTATAATATTCTTAGTCCCTAAAAAACCTGTAACTTTGGTTGGTTCCGACACATGTGCTTTATACTGAAGGCTGTAGTCGATTCCTAATTTCATTCTAATTCTTTCTATTGATTCTGGTAATTCAAATTCTTTATCAGCTGGATAAAAGATCGTTTCAACTGAAGACTGAAGCACATTTGAATAAATACATGGGGTGCCAATGTCAAAATATATCTCGCAAGCTAAACTCTTACATGAAATAAACATACTACCCGTATTTTCTTCACTTAGAGCTATTTTGGAAGCTAATAAATTATTTGACTGTGACAGTGATGCATAAAAGGTAATGTTGGGAATTTCTGAGAAAAGTATATTATTACCTTGCACCTGACTTCCGGTTATTTTAATACTTTCGTCAACCTTCATCTTTACAAAATCGTTATTGGTAATTTCTGTATTTTCTAAAGTAATGTTTGCTAAAATAAAATTATTAAAAACATTACTGATAAAATGTGAATCATTAAATTTTTCACCATTAATTTTAACATTGTTACCGGTGTTTGACTTAAAATACAATCCACTATTTTTTTTACCATTTGCAATAAATAGTGAATTATTGAAACTACAACGCTCAATACGAATTTCATCAAATTTACAGTTATAGAATCTTACCGAATCAAATTCAGAATCTGTAAAAATTGCATATTTCATATTAGCCTTATCAATAATCCAATTAGATAGGCTTAATCCACTTATTTCACAAAATTTAAGATCAAAATTTTTTTGACCTTTTTCATTTTCAATTGGTATTTTGAGTTTCAATACATCATTCCCTTCAGAAAATTTGTAACCAACCATAATCCTGGGCACAAACTTCCTTAATGAAGTATTGCCAATCAATCTATCAGCACAACCAATTTTTAAGATAATAAAAAGAAACATAAACCAGCATACAGCGGTCATAAGAATTCTTTCGATATCAATATATTCAATCCAAATCCAGATCTTTGGTAAAGAATACAGATGTTTTTTTCGGCTCCAGATTTTCGCTATTCCGTAATCAACAAAAAAAAACCAACAGATAACGTATCGTTTTAAGATGGTAAGAATTTTATCGAAATAGTTTGGAGTCGACTTTGGATTGACAACAATTCTTCTCAATTCTCTGCCGATAACTTTTATTAGAAAATAATCGATTAAAATTAAAATAAAATGAAACGCTGTAAGACTCATTAAGTGCAAAACCGAAAATCTGATTATTAGGCATATTAAAACAAGGAAAGGAATATGAAAATAAATAAAACGAATCAAATAATTAATAAATCTCTTATACTTTATACTTTCAGTAAAGGCACCCCCAAGCATAGAATAATTAAGTTCACTTAATTCTTCGCTGCTTCACTGTCTCATAACCTTAACCTGTTTTCTTGAAAAGTATAGGACTAATAGATGCATTCCAATCAATATTATTGGGGCAATAAGTGCAAAAGTCCTTAAATTAAGCCAGATACTACTTCTGTTAACAACAGGTATTTCAATATTCTTAATGTTGAAGACTAAATCAATACCTTTAGAACTAATAGTACCTATAACAATATAAAGACATATCACATATAGTAATACCATTAAGTTGTTGATCCTTTTAGTATTACTATTGAGAATTTCCGCTTTACTCATTCCGTATAAACTGGTTATAAGCTAAATATATATTCTTGTCTTTACTGATCATAGAATATTTTTTTACCTTTCCGTTACTGATATTAACCAGAATCATATTATCATCATTTAAATTAAAACCATTCAAGTTAAAGCTATTGTCATAATACAGAATTGTTTTTGATCCTTTAAGGTCAGTTTTTAAATCTATTGCAGTGGTAATAATATAATCAATGAACACATCACAATTTATCTGAGACTCTTCTATATTTCTCATGCAGAAGTCCCTACAATTATGACATTTCGTATCTGGTACTAATAGAGTCAAACCATTACCCAGTTTAATGTTATTTGCTTGCTGAAAAAGCTCAAGATATTGATTAATCTTAATAGAAGTACGGTCTATCTGAACTATATCTTTAAAATCTAAAAAAGCAGCCATTATCAATAATCCAAAAAATGAAAAAATAATCATTTTCATATTAGTTTATCTTTAAAAGTGTGAAAAAATCGCTCAATTGGGAATCGGAATAGATATTTGTAATAATAATTCCTTTGGGTGTAGGAATAATATCTCCATAAGCATATTTATCTTGATCAAATTTCCTTTCTAAAACTCTCTTGTTATCTGGATAATAGAAAATCATAGTCCATGGTTTTTTGATTGTATAAGGATTGATGATTTCACCGATAACCGGTAAGGTCGCTATTCGTATGATTCTTTTTCTATAAGAATCGTATACAATTTTATCATAAGAGTAAGTCTTGTAAATGTCGTATTGATTGGATCTTTTCATGTCGCCATCCTCATATTTCTTTGCAAGGTCATCATCAGAAAAACAGAAAGATTTAATTGACACCCTATATGAGCTGCGATCAGGTGGAATAAAGTAGCACTTGCTATCCTGTGCAAATGAATATACCAAAGTATCACCATAAAATGTTGCAGAACACCATGTATCTATAAATCTATTAATACGAGATTTGTAAGTTTTGTTCATAAATCCGCCAAACTCTAGTTGTTGCTTTTTAGTAGTATCAATAATCACAAAAAGCGGCCTATCAAGAATTGAATCAGATTTATTCCAATTGAAAGAGATATCATTTTTTTTTATGAATCCACAGTAGAATTGCTCCTCTCTAACTAATAAGGGGAATTTTTTGGGATAAAGGATAAGACTATCTCCCAAATAATCGTCAAAATCAAGAACGGTAAAGTCCCCCTTTCCGTTAAACCTGAAAATTTTGTTTCGAATACATACTAGCATCTCGTTGGTTGATACAATAGCAATCTGATCCGGTTCAATGACAGGAATTGGAGGAATGTTCGCTAGATTTTTTATGTCACGATTTGGTACTACTTTTGGATCTGGTAGAAGGCTATCAGGAAAATAAAAAAGAGTATCGATTGATTGTGATTGCTCGTTTACCCGTAAAAAGAAATTATTTAAGAAATCATAACCTATTATAGTATCATTACAATAAGTTAAGTTCCCAACAAGCATGAAACTATCAATATATATATTGAAATCACTATATTCTGATTTTGATAGACTTTCTATATTTGATTTTTCATTTTGACAAGAAACGAAAATCAGTATGATAAAAAGAAAATGTAGGGTGCGTTCTTTTATCCATTTATCATTTTTACCTGACAAACTTGATAGCTGCAACCGGGGTGCTTTCAAGGTTTCCCTTCTGTTTATCGTTAAACTCGATCACAAATATTGGATTGTTATCTAAAGTGGGAGATTCCACAATTCTTAATGAATTATCAAGCAATCCATTTATAACTATTCGTCTGTATTTTTTACAGATCATTCCACTGATATCCAAACCTTTAAGGTTTGTAGTTTTCAATTTATCGTTTGACCAAGATCTTAATGCATCAACTCCATTTTGGCTCAAGGGAAGCACCGAGCAATCGTCCGGAGGAATATCGCAGGTTGTGTACCATATGCCATTAATTTGAAACCTGTAAAGTGTTTGTTCAGTAATAATTGTATCCGAAGTTTTTAAGTTATGTTGCTCACTATTAGAATCATCGATTTGTATGATTTTATCGCAAGATAAACAACAGAGAACAATTATGACAATTAAAAATCTTATCATTATAAAAGGTTTTAGGTTTATATACTTCATTCACAGATATACAATGTTATTTATCTGCCCAAGTGGTAAAAGGTTACCAATTCTCATGGTTATAAATAATCTTAAACTCCAGATTATCTAATTAATAGCCTGTTCATAACTTTTTTCAATAGCTATTTTAACATAAGAAGGAAAATACTTAAAAAATAGTTCTGCGTGAAAATGATCACAACATCCCCTCCATAAAGCTCCTATTGTTTGCTACTGCCTTGAATGGGTAGGCCTATGGTATTTATGGATAGAATGAACCGGCTTAATTGTTTGGTGGGAGTGTAAGCTTCCCTAAAAGTAGAAACGATTATAAATAGAGTTTTAACTTTGAGGAAGCATGAAAAAGACAAATCACACCGAGCCCCAGATCCTGGCCATCTTGAAAGAGCAGGAACTAAACAAAAAAGTCAATGACATCGCTCTGAGCCATTCCAGTATATTCTTGTGACATTGTTACAAATTTTCTAACTTTGCCCCACGTTTATTAACGGTTGGTCCAGTAGCTCAGTTGGTAGAGCATATCCCTCTTAAGGATAGGGTCCTGGGTTCGAGCCCCTGCTGGATCACTCCCCTGCCCGGATACTCTCCGGGCTTTTTTATTCCCTTAAAAAACTGCTAACAGGCGACCTGCGTCAGGAAGATCGTAGTGAGCAGTTCCAGGGTGTTCTGGCCGGTTTCAACGATAACGGTTTCCTTCTTGTCGGTTTCGGTGCAAATCCCGTTGCTGATGCCGGTCTCATCGCCGTCGCCGCCACGGACATGGCTCATTTCGAGGTTGTTGAGCCGGGCAAGGGTTTTTTTGTTCAGCGCGAGGGTTGGTTTTTCGCTTTTCATGGCTTGTTCATTTAACTGGTGCCTACTCGGTTCCGGGTTTTCGGCTTCCCCCGGGAACGGCCCCAACCGTTGCCAATGTATATAGATGCAGTTTGGGAGGCGAAATGGAGAAAAAGGGGAGAATAAAATAGGGCTTACGGGCATACGGGCATACGGGCTTTCGGAACAATTGGCACATCAGCACATCATCACATCATCACATTTTTCCCGTCACGCATCACGTATCGCGCGTTTCGGCACCGTCACCGGCAGGATGAACCAGAATTCCGATCCGGCGCCGGGTTCGGAGTCCACGCCGATCTGGCCGCCCATCAGTTCGACAAAGCTTTTCGAGATGGCCAGTCCCAGTCCCGTTCCGCCGTACTTGCGGGTGAGGTACTGTTCGGCCTGGCGGAAGCGTTCGAACACCAGTTCTTTCATGTCGGGGTGGATGCCGATGCCGGTATCCTTTACGAAAAAGCGGATATAGCCGGGTTCGCCGGCATGATAGCCGAAAGTGACGGACCCTTCGTTCGTGAATTTCAGCGCGTTGTCGAGCAGGTTGGAGATTACCCGGATCAGCCGGTTGGAATCGAGCAGCACGGTTTCCGGGCAATGGTCATAATCCATGGAGAGCTTCAGTTCCACCCCGGGTGTGCTTTCATTGCCCCGGATCATCCGGTACTGCTTTTCAAGGTCGAGGAACAGTTCGGGCAGGATGACCTCCTCGGGAAGAATGGTGATCTGGCCGGCCTCGATCTTCGAAATGTCGAGGATGTCATTGATGATATGGAGCAGCTGATCGGCACCCAGGTTGATCTGGCGGATGAACCGGTGCCGTATCCCGGGATCTTCCTCTTCATCGAGCAGGCTTGAAAAGCCTACGATGGCATTGAGGGGGGTCCGGATTTCGTGCGACATGTTGGCGAGGAAGGAGGATTTCAGGTGGTCCGACTCCTCGGCCTGGTCGCGGGCCTTGATCATATCCTTCATCCAGCGTTCCCGCTCGGTGACATCGAAGGCGATGGTAAAGGCCGCGGCTTCCCTCTCATAATCCATGGTAGTGGTGGTAATGTCAACATTGATGAGACTGCCGTCCTTCTTGCGGTGTATCCAGACTCCCGCCCCGGCCAGTTTGGGGGTTATCCTGGGAATATAGGCCTTAAGGCGTTCGTGTTCCGATTCGGGCCGGATATCGAGGAGCGTCATGTTCATGAACTCCTCCTTCGAATAACCGTAATGTCTCACCGTTTCCTCGTTCACTTCGAGAAACCGCAGGTCGGACAACCGGAATATGAACATGGGGATCGGGCTGTTTGTAAAGAGATTCAGGTACATGCGAAAATTCTCTTCGATCGCCCGGGAAGCCTGGAGCTGTTCGCTCATCATGCGGGATTGCTGGCGGCGGAACAGGTACATCATCAGTATTCCGATGGCACAGATCAGGATAAACATGATCAATATCGTCCGTAATGCCTCGACTTTTATTTCGATGATCGCATCTTTCCGGTCCATAAAGGCGACAATCATCCAGCGGGTTCCGGGAACCGGCTCAAGAGCCATTACCAGCCTGCGGCCGCCCAGCTCGCGGTACTGAAAGGTTGCCGAAGTGTCACGAAAGGTGTCAATCAGGGTCAGCTGGTCACGATGCATTGGAAAGACCGCCAGGTTGCCGGTGGCGCGATTAATCCCTACCGCAACTGATTGCTGCGGGTTGTCGTATATCAGGATCATCTCCAGCCCCTCTTGGATCGTTGGCTGAGTCAGCAGCATAGGCCGGATGACCTGATCGTGGGAGATCCGGGCAACCAGGTAGGAAGACGGACGGGTGGCCAGGCTGTCGGGAAAAACCGGTGAAATCATATACCAGTGAAGGAGCTGGGGCAGGCTGTCGGATCCGAAATGCACTGCTCCCAGCCGGGTGACGGGCTCCGTGATCCGGTCGTAATCAAAATCGAGATCGGGATCTTCGGGAAGGTCCCGGGGTATGGTAATGAGGGATTGGCCCCGGGTATCCACGAGAAGGATCCATTGATAATCCTCGCGCTTCGCCAGAACGGTGAGCCAGCCGGAAATCCGTCGCCAGGCATCGGTGTCACCCGGATCAGTAAGGTATCTTTCGACCAGGTTTCCGAAAATGACATTCCGCTTGAAGAGTTCGCAATCCGATTCCCGCTCCCCTGTCCAGTGCTCCAGTTCCCCGGCTTTCAACAAAGCTACCGTCTGGAGACTTTTTCCGGCCTCTTTGATCTTGTTGTTCCGGAACTGGTTAATGGATAAAAGGCCAGTCACCAGCACCAGGAGTGACAAGGAGATAAAAACCGCGAACAGTATCTTTCCAGCCTTAGTTTGAAAAAAATCCATAGCTGTCCCAAACTTATCAGCATAAATATACTTAATAAAAAAAAACCGGCTTGTTCACCGGTCTTTTTTATTTGACGGACGACGGGCATCAGCCACTAAAAATTAGTCCTGAGCGTAATCCTGAAATTGCGCCCCGGAGCGCTGACGCCGGATGCGAAGACCCGGTAGTTCGTATCGAGGATATTCTCGCAGGCCAGCTGGATGTTCAGGTATTTCAGGGCCTGATACGAAATCCTGAAGTTCAGGGTGTTCCATGCCGGCATTCCGTCGGCGGTGGCATAGATCTCATTATCCTCGGCTCCAAGCCGGTAATCGGCAATATCCTTTTTACCGCAGAACACGAAGGAGAATTCACCCTGCAGTTTGTCATTCCGGTACTGCAGCGCGGCTTTCCCGAAGAGCGGCGGGATATGGTCGAGGGGTGTATTGCCCGATTCTTCCTTCACGCGGCCATAGGTATAGTTGATGGTACCATTGGCCAAGAATCCGCGGAACAGTTCAACCCCAAGGGTTCCGTACGCACCGTAAATAAAGGCTTCCGACTTGTTCTGGCTTGAATAGACCTTGCTCCAGGTGTCGTTGTACAGGATGCTGTCCTGCCCTTCGTATTGGGTTGCAGCAGTCACGATGACATTATTGATTGCGGTATAGTAAGCACCGGCCTCGATCCTGGCCTTGCCGCCGATCGTTTGGACAACACCCAGCTCGAAATTGGTGGTATACTCGGGTTTCAGACCGGGATTGGGAATGATCAGCATACCGGCGACGCTTTCAAACACCTTGCTCATGTCATCGATGTTCGGGGTACGGAATCCCGTGGATATGCCCAGGGAGATCTTGGTGTTTTCGCCCGGCAGGTAAACCAGTCCGCCTGTTCCGCTCAGCCCGCCATTCTTCTGTTCAGCCGTTTCGAACGGGAAAGCGAAAGAAGATTCGCTGGTAAACGAGCATTTCAGAATGGAATAATTATACCGTGCGCCCAGAGTGAAAAACAGTTTGCCCGGGATCAGACCGATCTTGTCCTGCCCGTACAGGGCGAAGGTGTTCATGGTATTCCCGCCATCGGGGTACCGCGTATCGGCAGGCGTGATCTCATCCGTTTTAATATTGGTGGTATGAGCCACGGAAACCACGTCGTTGAGATAGGTTTCAAAACCGTAATTGATCTCGTGGCGTTTCATCTTTTTGTAGCCGTCAACATCGAACGAAAGGACACTGACCTTTTCGATCTGGGATTTCAGCTTCGATGAGTTCAGCTTCCGGCTGTTCCGGCTCTCCCCGGCATTCTGCCAGGCCACCTGTACAGAAAGCTTATCCATCAGTTTGGTATTCAAATCTTTATCAAACCGGTAACTGGCCAGCACACGCTGTTCCGGGCCGTAGTACCACTCCGCGTATTTTGGTTTGCCTTCTCCGTCGGTTTCGGTCAGCCGGTCATACCGGGTCACGTTCCCGGTATTTGAATACTGGAGGTTCAGCGTATGGGTGGTGGTGGGGTTCGGTTTGAAGAGCACCTTCTCGAGCAGGTCGTACTGCCTGTACGCGGTACCCACCTGTTTATCGGGATCCGGATTGGTGATGATACTATCCTGCCCGTCGATCCGGCTGACATAGAAAGGCCGCGAGCCGAAGGTGGGGTATGCATCCTTCCGGTTACTGCCCTGGATTATGTCGCCGTAATCGGAGAAGCTGATGCTGGTAAGGGAAGCGATCTTTTTACCCCCGATGTTCACATCGGCATGGGCTGTTTTTTCGCCCGTGGCTGTGCTGTAGCGGACCAGGGCGCTGCCCCCGAATTTCTGGTTCAGCATCGGTTTTCGCGTAATGAAATGCATTACGCCGCCCAGGGCATCGCTGCCGTGCATGGCGGAGGAGGGACCGTAAAGGATCTCTACCCGTTCGAGGATGTTGTTATCGATCCTCAGGACATTCTGCAGGTGACCCACCCGAAAAATGGCGTTGTTCAGCCGGAGGCCGTCGACTTCGATCAGGACGCGGCTCGATTCAAATCCGCGGATGACCGGACTGCCGCCGCCGCCCTGGCTTTTCTGCACCAGGATATTCCCCGTGTTGCTCAGCAGGTCGGCCGTGTTCAGGGAGTTCATCCACTGGATATCGCGTTTGTTGATCACGTCGATGCGCTGGACGACCTCTTTTTTCAGCATTTCAAATTTTCCGGCGGTGATTACCACCTCCTCAATATTTTTTCTGATGGTGTCTTCCTGGGCGGAAACCGGTATCACGGCAGCCACAAGAAGAGCCCCAATGAGTATTTTCTTCATGTTAAAATGTTAAATTATTGACTATCTTTCTCTTAGACCAGGATCAGGTCAATAATTCAGGAGGCGGGGAAAAGATGAGGGTAAACGGATCGGACCATTTCTGCGTGATATAGGTAGTGGCAGGCTGCGGAAGCCGGTCCGTCCGGAAATCAGGCCGGCAGGGATCCACCCGGAAATAGGGAAGGAAACCCATTTTCACCGGAACGGGCCCGGTTGCTTTTCCCGACAGATCCTGATGTCCGAAAACCTCCAGGAGGCTGGTTTCGCGAGGATCGCGGAGGGCCAGTACGATGATCCGGTCGCCCGATTGTTCCATGCTGTGGATATCGTACATGGACCCATTGAAGCGAAACTCGCGGCCTTCCTTCCCGAAATCCAGCCGGCTGTACTGATCCTTTGTAAAGATCAGTTTTTCAATTTTCTGGCTGCCGGCATCCAGGTTCCGGATGATGGTCATCTGTGACAGGAAGATCACCTGGCGCATGGGGAAAAAGAGCATGGGCAGCATCAGGATGGCCAGTATGGCCAAGCTCACGAGGACAGCCGGTGTGGAAGGCGATTTCCGCATAGCAATGCCAAAGCTATATAAAAAAATCTTTACGGGCATAAGGGCTTACGGGCATAAGGGCTTACGGGCATACGGGCTTACGGGCATACGGGCTTGCGGAACAATTAGCATATTGGCACATTGGCAAATTAATCACGCGTCACGCGTCACGCATCACGCATCACGATTTACAGCTCCAGATAAAACCACTCACGCAGGTTGGGATTAATGCAAAAAGAGACATACACGCTGGCGGACGGGTACATCGGCATGGTGAAGTGGAAGCCGGTGCCGACGGCATATTGGTGCCTGATGCCCGACCAGTCGCCCCACGAAGGCATGGCGGCTGCGTACTGCACGAATAGCGACTGTTCGATGGTGAGCCATTCCCAGTTGAGCCAGGTATAATGAATCGAGGTGGAAGCGATCTGCGTCAGGGGGCCGGAGAGATCTCCGTACCGGATCCCCCGGATATTTCCGGGGCCGAACTTCATCCAGAGCGATTCATAAGGGGATGAATGATAGAATCCCTGCAAAATGGCGCTGAATTGCAGCCGGGGATGGAATATTTTATGGTATTCCGCCCGCAGGCTTGCCTCAACATAGCCTTTGGTAGTGTCGCTCAGCCCGATTCCGGTGCCGATCGTGCCGGCGATGCAGTAACCTTCCTCCTGGTGCCGCCGGTGGGTGATGGTGCCTACCGATTCCGATACCCTTACATACCAGAACCTGTAGTCGTACCGGTAGGGCCTGTTGGGATCCAACTCCCCATTAATGAGGTAAAGCGGTTTGTATGCGTTTCTCAGGTACCCGGTTTCCAGGTCGGGCGAGAAGGTGTAGCGGTAATCCTCATGAAACGGGTTGACAACGGACACAAAAGCCGTCTGGTAAAAATCCCGGAAAAGTACCTGGGAAAAACGGTAGCCCGCGCTGACCGACATGTTTTTCCACATCAGTTGGCGGGGGATCGTCAGTTTGATTTCCATGCCCATGGGCTCGTACACGGCAAGCTGAAAACGGCCCTCCAGGCGGATGTTCCTGCCCAGGAAGTTCCGGTCGGCCAGCCCGAACTTAAGTGTTCCCGCCAATGGAAACTCCAGGTTGCCGGCTAAAATCGGGGTGATGGTCAGCCCGTCTCGCGCGGTGAGGATCAGGGCCGATCTCCCGTCCGGCAGCGAGTCCCACCGGTAATCAACCGAAGCGAAGTTCTGCAGGTTCCAGATCTTTTTCAGGGAGAGGGCCAGGTTTTCCGGATTCACGGTATCTCCGGGTGCAAATTCGAGTTCCGACAGGATGATGCGGTCGCGCGTGCGCCAGTTCCGCTCGAGGATAATGGTATCGGCACACCGGGGCGCAAATGGCTGCACCGGGACCAGCTGCGCCTGGCAGGCCAGCGGCTCAAGAATGACAATCAGCAATATCCTTAATAACCGGTTCATTATGGTTTGGTAATCAAAGATACGTGATTCTGATTTAAAACACTTTTCATACCTTTAACAAATTAAAACCCAAAGCCATGGAAATCATCAATCCCACCGGTACCCAAATATGTACCCGCTGCGGTTATCACAATGATGAACGCGCATTTTTCTGCTCACAGTGCGGCGCCCCTCTCGGAAAGCATGCCGGCCGGGAACGCCGGTACCATGAGTCCGCTGAATCAGATTCATACAGGCGCCCAACCAATGACCTCCTGCCACTGGCATCTTTGCTGTGCACCATCTTCGGCTTTTTCGTAGCTGGACCTTTCGGTCCGCTGGTCGGGGTGATCCTGGCCCACGTCAGCCTGCGGCGCATGCGTCAGTCGGGCGACGATCATAACCGCGGTCTGGCCATAGCCAGCCTGATAATCGGCTACATCATCCTGCTGCTCGGCCTGGTCGTTCTGATCCTGTTCGGGACCTTTATCGGCATGGCTCTGTTTAACGGAGGAGAGATACCCTGGAATTGGCATTGCATGTAGGCGGCCGGGGGTCCAGGGGTTTAAGGACTGTTGAGCATATTAAAAACTCACAGACGATGAATAATTATATCCCATCCAAGACTTTAGTGTGGTGTTTTAATATCGTGTGTATTTTGACATGTATTTATTGGGTCTATTTCAACACAAAGCATTTTACCACAAAACTTGCATCCGGCTATATTGTTGCACTCATCTGCTGGTGTTCAGCTCTGCTTATAAGCAATCTATTATATTGGAAGAGAGTCAGGGATGCGGCTAGAAAAAAATAGTCCTTGAAATTATCTAGATTTTGCCACTCCTTCACATCTCTACATCATCACACCTACACATCGTTACACTCATACTAAACCTCCCACAGCTCCCGTTTATTATCTGGCAACAGAGAGTCCGGTCCCTCCCCGGGCCGCCTTCTTTGAACTAACCGGTTAATAACATACCGATGATGCAGTTTAAACAGTTTTTTAGGAAAGGTATCCTGATCATGATACTCGGAGCCGGCTTTCTCCAGGCAGCGTGTGAGAATGGCATGCTCGCCGGCATAAAAGCCACGCCCTGGAAAGTGCGTGCCGGATATGAGTACCTGTTAATGCTTCAGCCGGATACCTGCCGGGGGCATTTCCGGGAACTTGATATCTGTTTCGACAGGAAGGTGGCGCCGGGACTTTGGTTTGGGACCGGATTTTCTGCAGGCCGCGTCGAGCTGGATGAATATGCCAAATACTGGGTTACCAATTGGAAAATCTACGATTCTCTGGGGATCAGAAGTCTACGCGACAGCATGACTTTCGAACAGCGTTGGCAAAAACATATCGCTGTCCCGTTCCGGATCACCTATAATCTGTTCAGGAATCAGGAATTTGCCCTGCCTGTCAATTTCGATGTGATGTTTGGAGGTATTGTTAACCAGGGGCATTATTATGAATATGACCACACCGGACAAGGAGGTTACGGGCAAAAACTTGATGGTTTCACCGGTTTTATCACGCTGGGAATGGGCCTGGGCTATGAGTTTTTCTATCACGGTATCCTTTCTGCCACACTATCCGCCGACTATCGTCACATGATCGCCGGCCCGAAATCATTCGGCTACGGCCAGGATTTTATCGGTGGTAGGATACTCATCAACCTTGACTTCAGTTCAGTTTCCCCACACTAAGTAATATCCCCTCTTCACACCTCAACCTCCTCAATCCCGGATTACCGGGATCTCCGCTTCGCTCCGACCTCCTCAACCTTATAAACCTCTTCAACCACTTCAACCATTTCAACCACTTCAACCCTAAATAATCACTCTCCCCAGCTCCCTTGAAAACGCCTTACGCAATTCTTCGAGCTGATGCTTGCTCTCGAGGAGTTCGGTGATCAGGTAATTATCTTCCGTACCCTGAATGGCGTGTACCTGATCATTGATTACAGAGATCATCTGCTTAACCTTTTTGCAGCGATAGGATGCGAGGGCTTTATGGGCAATATTTTTGAGGGATTGTTCTTCAGTACGAACGGCAGCACCCAAACGTTCGAAAATCCTGCTGATCTGATAGCCGGGGGTGAGCAGGTCCACAGCCAGCCGGCTGATTTCCGGATCGGGGTGATTGATGAACCAGGTTTGCAGCTTGATGTCTTCCCTGCCCCATACCGACTGAAACTCACGGAACATCTTGGCATAGATGGGATTTTCGGGGACCAGCCCATCGGTTTCCATCTCCTGCAGGAAGAATTCTCCCACCGATACCGGGACCCATTCTCCGCGTTTCTCTCCCGCCAGGTCGTAGACCTTTTTATCGGGATAATTGATTATCAGCCTGAGGATCTCGCGCTCTTCGGTTTCAAACAGGGCGGCGCCCTTAGGGGGTTCCGGGACTGCCGGAACCTGGTGAGGCTGTAAAAAGCGGGGTTCCGGGGTATAGTGTCCTCCTCCCCTTTTCTGTTCCCACTGTTTGCGTTTCATCCGGGCGGCCTCGGTAAAGAGGATCTGCTCATCCACCCCGAGCATCCGGCTGCACTCCTGCAGGTAAACCGTTCGCTCGATCCTGTCCGGCACCACGGATACCGAACGGACGACCTCCTGGATCATCTGGGCCCGTTTGACCGGGTCCTTCCCCGCTTCATCGAGCAGCAGACGGGTCTTGAACGTGATGAAATCGGTCTCGTTCTTCGCCAGGTATTCGATCAGCTCTGTTGAACTGTGCGACCGGGCGAAAGAATCGGGATCCTCCTTTTCCGGCAGGGGTACGACCCGGACGTGCATGCCCTGTTCGAGTACCATGTCGATGCCCCGGATGGAGGCCTTGATGCCCGCGGGATCGCCGTCGTAAATGATGGTGACATTGGGAGTGAACCGCCTGATCAGGCGGATCTGGTCCTCGGTCAGCGAGGTACCCGAGCTGGCGACCACGTTCTCCACGCCGGCCTGATGCATGGACAGCACATCGGTATAGCCTTCCACGAGGATGCACTTATCGTCCCTGACGATCGCGCCGCGGGCCTGATAGATACCGTACAGGGTGGCCGATTTATGATAGATCTCCGATTCCGGTGAATTCAGGTATTTGGCGGCCTGGGCATCGCTCCGCAGGATCCTCCCGCCGAAGCCGATGACGCGGCCCGACAGTCCGTGGATGGGGAACATCACCCGGCCGGAGAACCGGTCGGCCAGGCGATCGGTACGTTCAACGGCAAGACCGGTTTTGAGAAGATATTCATCTTTATAGCCGCTTTTCCGGGCTTCACTCACAAAGGCATCGCGCTGTTCGGGCGAGTAACCGAGCTGGAACCGGTCGATCGTCTCGCGCCGGAGACCCCTCTCCTTGTAATAGCTCAGCCCGATGCTGCTGCCCTCCTCGCTTTCGGTCAGCATCCGGGTGAAATATTTCCTGGCAAACTCGGTGAGGATCATCATCGACTCGCGGTCATTCTTCTGCTGCAGCTCTTCTGCCGTCTCTTCGGTCTCGGCTATTTCGATATGATACTTCTTCGCCAGCCATCTCAGCGCTTCGGGATAGGACAGATGCTCATGCTCCATCAGGAAATTGACCGCATTGCCGCCCTTGCCGCAGCCAAAACACTTGAATATCCCTTTCGACGGGGATACCGTGAACGATGGCGTCTTTTCATTGTGGAACGGGCATAGTCCCAGGTAGTTTACCCCGCGCTTCTTCAAACTCACAAAATCCCCCACCACATCGGTGATCTCGGCTGCCTGGACGATCCGTTCGATGGTTGCATAATCGATCATGTCACGAAAGTAGCAAAAAGACGGGAGACGGGAGAAGGGATGACAAAAGACAGAAGACACTGAATTATAAAACCGATTCCTATCTTTGTTTAAATCCTGATTATGCGCATTCTGATTGTCGAAGATGAGGTTAAGGTGGTTGATTTCCTGCGGATGGGACTCAACGAGGCCGGATATGAAGTTGATGTTGCTTTCGACGGAAATATGGGATACCGACTGGCCGTAAGTCAATCTTTTGATCTGATCATTCTCGATGTTATTCTGCCCGGTATGAACGGATTTGAAGTCTGCCAGAAGATCCGTCAAAATACTAATGACGTTCCGATCCTTATGCTTACCGCTCTTGGTACTACGAATGATAAGCTTGACGGTTTCAATGCGGGAGCAGATGATTATCTGGTAAAACCGTTTGATTTCGCTGAACTTATGGCCAGGGTCAAAGCACTATTTAAACGCTCATCTGCCGGATTTATTAACGGCTCGTTACTTCAGGTAGCCGATCTTGAACTGGACCTGAATAAAAAGATTGCAAAAAGGGGAACCACTTCAATTGAACTGACTGCCAAGGAATATACGCTGCTGGAATACCTGATGCGCAACAAGGGTAAGGTAGTATCACGCAAGGAAATTGCCGAGAACGTGTGGGACATTTCCTTTGATACCGGAACGAATACCGTCGATGTCTATATCAATCTGCTCCGGAAAAAAATTGATAAAAACTTCGACACAAAGCTCATCACTACAAGGATCGGATTAGGTTACATGCTAGATTCAGATTAGACGGAAATCCGGAAAAAGCTCAGCCTGCAGTTTACTCTTATAGTAGCAGTTATCCAATTGTTGCTATCACTAACCATCTTTATTTCATTTGCAAAATCGAGAGTAGAAGACATGTACACCAGGCTCGAAGAAAAAGCCACCAGTGTAGGTCAGCTTCTGATCGATATTGATGAGGTAGATGCCGCAGTGCTGGCAAAAATCGAGCAAAATAATCCCATGAGTCTGCCGGATGAAAAGGTCATCATTTATGATCGACAAAACAAAATACTATTCTCAAATGACCAACAGAATGTGCTAAACATAAATCTGGCCTTGATCGACCGTGTGCGTTTGGTTAACAAGGCCAGAAACCAGGTTAATCAATATGAGGTTTTCGGCATGATTTATACAAGTCCGAAAGGCCAGGTTGTTGTTTTTGTAGCCGCGATTGATCGGGATGGATTCAAAAAACTTGCCTTTCTCAGGCTGATACTGATTATCGTTTTTTTCATAGGTCTGATTATCATGTATTTCGCAGGTCAGGTGTTCGCCAGTCGTGCGGTGCAACCGATTCTGAAAGTCATGGCACAAGTCGATCAGATCGGAATATCCAACCTGAACGCCCGTTTGGATGAGGGAAATAGCAAAGATGAAATCGCGCGCCTGGCTGGCACTTTCAACAAACTGCTGGAACGTCTGGAAGTTTCCTTCCAGATGCAGAAAAGTTTCATTTCGAATGCATCCCACGAACTCAATACTCCATTGACAGTCATTACCGGGCAACTTGAGGTTGTTCTGATGAAAGCACGAACAAACGAAGAATATGCCGGGAGGATTACTGCAGTATTGTCGGAAATCCGTGATCTGAACCAACTATCTAATAAGTTGCTATTATTGGCTCAGGCAAGTACCGAGCTGACCGGTACCAGTTTCGCAATGGTCAGAATCGATGATCTACTTTGGCAAGTAAGAAGTGATATACTGAACAGGCACTCCGATTTCTCGATCAGGATTGAACTCGCGAAAGAACTGGATGATGAAGATTATCTGATAGTGTCGGGTAATGGATTGCTACTGAAGACCGCTTTCGCCAACATTATGGAAAACGGATGCAAATACTCTGATAATCATACTGTCTATATTACTTTGTCAAAAGAAAATGATTTGCTGGTGATTCATTGTATTGATCAGGGATCAGGCATTCCTGCAAAGGAACTTGCAATGATTTTCGAGCCTTTTTATCGAGGCCGGTCCGCAAAAAGCGATGAAGGTCATGGTATCGGTCTATCGCTTGCTGAGAAAGTGATAACTTTACATAAAGGAACCCTTGCTGTAACCTCACAGGTTGACCAAGGTTCCGATTTCGTTATACGGCTTCCTCTCGCAAAACAGGGCTAACATCCTGTATGGAATTAATTTTCTTTTAATGTCCTTTTAATCCCGTTTTAATTTCGTTCAGAGATGTTCGGACTACTTTAGTCGCATTAATTCAATTCCATGCCAAAAAAGAACAAAGATCTTTTAACGGCCTTACTTGTAATAATCGGCCTGATAGTAGTATTGGTCCTAGTTAAGATCGTATTTAAGATAGGCTGATAAAAAGGCTACTATTTTCATTTTAGCAATATATGTTTATTGCAATGCTGATCATCTTTGTTCTGGGGTATATCGCCATCGCCCTTGAGCATCCGCTTAAAATCAATAAGGCCGCAACAGCTCTCGTTATCGGCACGTTAACCTGGGTGGCATATATCCTAGGCTTGCCTGATATCCTCAACGAAGGTTTCAGCAGTGCGTGGAACACTTATTTTGCAGCCAACCCCGGGGCCGACCGGCATGACATGATCAGGTTTGTCGGTGAACACGAGGTTTTGGGTCACCTGTCGGAAACGGCTGCCATCATTTTCTTCTTGCTCGGGGCCATGACGATCGTTGAGATCGTTGATCAGCATCAGGGTTTCAGGCTGATAACTGACAAGATCAGGACAACCAATTTTACCAGGCTGATCTGGATCATCAGCTTCCTGACTTTCTTTATGTCGGCCGTACTCGATAACCTTACCACGACCATCGTGATGATTGCCTTGTTGCGTAAGCTTGTATCGAACAAAGAGCAGAGGTGGCTGATTGCCGGGCTGATCATCCTTGCAGCCAATGCAGGCGGCGCCTGGTCGCCCATCGGGGATGTCACAACCATTATGCTCTGGATCGGGGGACAGGTTAGCACGGTCGCTATCATACTTAAGGTTTTTCTGCCCAGCCTGGTCAGCATTTTGGTACCCGTTCTGATCATTACCTTTTTCTATCCGAAAGGGGAAGTCACCCGCCCCACAGAAAGTTCTGCCGGCGAACGCGAGTTTACCTCTCAGGGCGAACGAGCGGGCATTCTGATCCTGGGTGTGGGCGCATTGCTGTTTGTACCTGTTTTTAAAACCTTTACCCATCTACCGCCCTATATGGGCATGCTTCTCGGACTCGGCGTCCTGTGGATAGTGACCGAAATCATCCACAGGCACAAGCCGCACGATGACAGGAGAAAACTCACTGTCGCAGGCATTCTGACAAGGGTTGACGTACCAACGGTGCTTTTTTTCCTGGGAATCCTGATGGCGGTTGCCAGCCTCTCCTCAGCCGGCCATCTTGATCTCTTATCGGCCTGGCTGGATAAAAAAGTGGGAGATATCTACCTGATCAACCTGATTATCGGCACCTTGTCAAGTATTGTCGACAATGTACCGCTCGTAGCCGGGGCCATGGGAATGTATGACATCACTACTCCGGAGATGCTGCAAGTCGCGGCCAACCCCGGATACCTACAGGCTTTTGCCCAGGACGGACTCTTCTGGGAGTTCCTGGCTTACTGTGCCGGGACAGGCGGAAGCATCCTCATCATCGGATCTGCAGCCGGAGTTGCTGCTATGGGGTTGGAAAAAATCGATTTTATCTGGTACCTTAAAAAAATAAGCTGGCTGGCGATCGCCGGCTACCTGTCCGGCGCGGCAGTCTATTGGTTGCAGGCACAAATGATTTGAACTCATTTATTGAAAAATCGGCTCACTGCTAAAAGAATAACATTCTTTAACACAGCATTAACCGAAGTTTACATAAAGGAGATTTAGCTTTGTTGTGACCAAACAATCAAAGGCAATGAAAAGGCAAATAGCAATCCTCTGCCAGATCATCTCACTGATCTACGTTTCAATCTGCCTCATTATCCTCTTCAAAACCCAGACCCGATCCGATTGCCGGTATGCCAAAATGAAAAAGTATAACACCGAAACGCCATGCCCATCGGGTGACAGGGTGCATTCAGGTGCTGTGAGGATGTTCAGTAAGTGATGAGTGATGAGTGATGAGTGATGAGTGAAGAGTGATTAGTGAGTGGTGACCAGGACTTTAAATTTCCCGACTTTCCACAGTTCTTCTTTCCCAAGGAATTTCCAGTAGTACAAACCCGGTTCCAGGTTGATCTTCCATAGGAGGGAGCCGCTCTTTCCTGTTGGCATTTTAGCCTGCTGCGATCCCCGGTTGTTCAGGATTACCAGGAAACAATCGCCTCCGGTTTGAGGAATCCAGTTAATCCGAAGGGTATCACCGGCATGAAAAACGGTCTCGTTGGAGGGCCCTTGCGGTTTCGGATCATTGGCAGCCCGGTAAGTGGCATTGACCAGGTTTTCAAGCGTGCCGTCAGGCACAAAAGCCTGTGCGAGGCGGAGGGTATCAGCCGGTGCAATGACAGGTATTGCGGAATTGACAGAGTCAGAACCGGCAATTATCCCGGGATCCGGTTTTTCCGGGCGGATCAGCTGGATAATCCAGGCCAGTAAGATGACGGCTGCCAAAGAAGCGACAACACGGATGATGGGCGTCAGACGTCTTAGGTTGGTCTCCAATTTCCTGGTCTCCTGACCTCTTAATCCCTGATCTCTGGTCTTCAGTCTTTCGTCTTCTGTCTCCCGTTTGCCGACTTCCTCCAGCATATCGGCGACTGCCATAACCTCAGCGCGGCAGCGGGCACAGGTTTCCACATGCTCACGTAATGCCGCCGGCACATTCTCTCGTTCATGGCGAAGGAATTCGGCAAAAAGCGCCACTTCGTTCTCATCGAGATGAGACGGATGGTCCGGGCCAGGAGAATATGTATCTTTTTCTTTCATCCCGATATATAGATGCTGATTTCTTGTGCCAATGGATAAAATTTACGAACTATTTTTTTCAATGTCAATTTTTTCTATCAGAATAAGCAGGATCTCAAGGGTATAGGCCGATCTGGGCGGTTTGCCATTCATAAGTTCCAGTATTTCATCCAGCCGGCTGGTAAACCATTTCCGGATCGCATCGGGTGTTCTGTCTCTGTCATCAAGCTGCAGCAGCGCCTGGCTGAGTTCACTGAATTTCTCCTTCCGGCTCTTCCGGAAGGTGGCATTAAGCTGCCGTGCAAGCTGCCGTCGAGCGGTTGGGCCGGGATCCTTCCCGAAACCGCCAAGATCTGCAGCCGTTATCTCGATATCGGCCAAAACCCGCATGGTAAGCCAGATGGCTTGTTCGTCCCTGTAAAAAAGTCTGACTGCTCTTTGCAGGCGTTCAAATTCCTGACGGATCAGCAGTTGATCGGTGGCATTTTCCGGGCTGGCGTTCTCGTAAATTTCCGGCTGGGGTTCCGTTATCACCCTTAGTTTGCGAAACTCCTCCATGCAGAGGTTCCTGACCACGACCGAAAAATAGGTTTTAAACCGGCTCTTGTTATTGTATTGTTCCCGGATGCGGGGCAGGCGTTCGACGAGTTTACGGTTCACATCCTGGACCAGGTCGGGGATATCCCGTTTGGGCAGGTAGCCCTGGTAGGCGAGGCTTTTGACGATGAGACGGATGAGAGGCTGATATCGTAACAGCAGTTTCCGGGGATCTTCCCGCAACAGTTTGATATCGATCTCGTTCTCCGACAAGATTGTTTAATCTACCGCATCGAACAGGTATGAATTGTTGGCACGGAGTTTCGCATCGGCTCCGATGGTATATCTCGATTCGGTTTGTTGTTCCAAAAACATATCCTGCTGGACGGGGAGTTTTCTCCTCTTATAAGCAGGAACCCTTTCTGCCTCGTCGATCAGATCCGGGTTGGAGAGACTGTGGTAATTGAACTGCCTCAGCCGCTCGGTTTTCATCTTATCCTCTTCCGGATTCCGGGGTTCCGGCCTGGTGAAATCGATCGAATCGGCAACCGGTTCTTTATGGATGACGGTCATGTCAACCTCCGGATCAGGAACCGGTTCCTGAACCGGTTCCGGCGGAGGTGACTGAATGAAGCTTTCACGGACGGGTTCCGGTTCGGCTATCCGTTTAGGGGCCGGTTCCGGCACTTTTTCCCATATCTTTTCCGGCGCATGATAGGCCGGATCCATGCTGACGGATTCCCTTCTCGGCGGATTGAGGCTGATCCAGTCGGGTATGGATTCATCCCGGAAACCGGTTGCGATGAGGGTTATCCGTATCTCATCGGCAAGTGATTCGTCACTGCAGGTTCCCCAGATCACATTGACCATTCCGCCTACGCGTTCCATGATGATATCGGTAATGCAGCCGACTTCGTCCACCGTGATCTCTTCGCGTCCGGAGGTGATATTCAGGAGCACACGGCTGGCACCCCGGATGTCGTTGCTGTTGAGGAGCGGTGAATTGATGGTTTCATCAATCACATTGCGGGCGCGGTCGAAGCCCCGTGCGGTGGCAGAACCCATGAACGCGATGCCTCCGTTGATCATGACCGATTGTACATCGGCAAAGTCAACATTGATATATCCGTGAACGGTAATGATCTCTGCTATGCCCTTGACCGCCAGGGTGAGGATGTCGTCGGCTTTTTTAAAGGCTTCGCCGAGAGAAAGCCCTCCATAGATCTCACGCAGTTTCTCGTTGTGGATGATCAGCAGGGCATCCACTTCCTCTTTCAGCCGTTTGACTCCCTGCAGGGCCTGATGCTGGCGTGACGGGCCTTCAATGGTGAACGGAAGGGTAACCACTCCCACCGTCAGGATATTCAATTCCTTGCAAGCCCGGGCAATGACCGGGGCGGCACCCGTTCCGGTGCCCTTGCCCATGCCGGCCACAATAAAGGCCATGCGGGTATTGGGTTGCAGGAGATCCGATATCTCATTGATATTCTCGATGGCCGCCTGTTCTCCCACATCAGAACGGTTGCCGGCTCCCCTTCCTTCGGTGAGGGTTGCGCCCAGCTGGATCTTTTTTTCCACCGGGCTGGCCTGCAGCGCCTGGCTGTCGGTGTTGACAACAAGAAAATCAACATCACGGATCCCTTCGCGGTACATGCGGTTGACTGCATTGCATCCGCCACCACCCACCCCGATGATGGTTATGATGGAATCCTCTCTCAGCGGCATATTAAAGGTGACAAGGTCGTCAAACATGATATTTATTAATTGAGTTTATCTGGCTTATTTTAATTCATCGTCTTTCTCGTCAAAAAGGGAACCGAACATCTTCTCGACTGCTTTCACTGCTTTTCCCTTTTTCCTGGGACCTCTTTCTCTTTTCGGTGCTTTGGTTTCATTCCCGACCAGTTCCAGCTGCAACTCCGGTACTTTTTCGGCCATTTCAAGGCCTTCGATTTCCATCGGGATCTCATCGGCTTTCTGGGCAGTGCCGAAAATATCGGCCGGGAGGGTTTGTCCTTCCTTGTGATGTTTCAGAGGATAGACCATCTTTTCAAAATCCGGCACCAGGTCGCCGAGACCGGTTTCGGCCTGCAGACCGGTGGCTACGATCGTAACGCTGAGTGCATTGCCGAGAGTTTCGTCCACGGTATTGCCCCAGATAATATCCGACTGTATCTTGGTGCAGCCCTGGATGAATTCCATGATCTCGGTGATCTCATCCATCAGGACTTCCTGCGCGCCCGAAGAAATGTTCAGCAGGATATTCCTGGCGCCCTTGAGGTTATTGTTGTTCAGCAACGGAGAGATCAGCGCCTTGCTGATGGCTTCGAAGGCCCTGTTTTCCCCTTCGGCAACTCCCGATCCCATGATGGCCACGCCGCTCCTTTCCATCACCGTACGCACATCGGCAAAGTCAACGTTGACATACCCGTGAACGGTTATGATCTCGGCGATTCCTTTGGCAGCCATTGCCAGGACATTATCGGCGTGCCCGAAGGCAACTGACAGCGGCTGATCTCCGTAGATATCGCGAAGCCGGTCGTTATGGATCACAAGAAGGGCATCGACATGATCCTTCAATTCCCGGATCCCTTCGACGGCCTGGTTCCAGCGTTTCTGCCCCTCGAAAGAGAATGGCAGGGTTACGATGCCGACGGTAAGAATTCCCAGCTCGGTAGCAGCCTCGGCGATCACGGGTGCTGCGCCGGTTCCGGTTCCGCCGCCCATACCTGCAGTCAGGAAGACCATCTTGGTATTGTCGTTGAGCACCTGCCTGATATCTTCCAGGTTTTCGAGGGCGGATTCACGGCCCTTGACCGGTTCGTTGCCGGCCCCGCGACCGAAAGTCAGTTCTTTTCCAAGCTGGATCTTATTGGTGATCGGGCTGTTCTGCAAAGCCTGGTTATCGGTATTGCAGATCACAAATTCAACGCCGCGTATCCCCTGGCGGTACATGTGGTTCACGGCGTTGCTTCCGCCTCCGCCGACCCCGATGACCTTGATGATGGATTTGGTCTCCCGGGGCAAATCAAATTGGTAAACGTCCTCAAACATGTTGTGAGATTTATGAATTAAAATCGGTTACTGTCATCACTGAAAAAACTGAGCCATCCTTTCTGAATCTTGTCCTTGATACCGGTACCCTGGCCTTTCTTATGATTAGCCGTGGCATGCCGGGTTCCCGCGGAAGACGTCCCGTAGGATCCTTCCACGATCAGCCCGATCCCGGTTGAGTACATCGGTTGATTGGTATTGTCATCGGTTTCGGGCACCAGAAACTGGTTCGGGTAACCGATCCTTACATCGTAACCTGTCCTGAACTTGATGAGTTGCGGCAGGTTCTTCAGCATGGCCCCGCCGCCAGTTATGACGATCCCCGCACTCAGCTTTTCGGCATAGCCTGAATTTTCAATTTCATAGGAAACGGCATCCAGAATCTCCTCCATCCTTGCCTGAATGATGTAAGCCAGGTTCCGGAAGGAGATTTCACGGGGTTCCCTGCCGCTGATTCCCGGTATGGTAACCACTTTATCGTCGGCAGCCGTGTCCCCCATGGCAGAGCCGTATTGCACTTTCAGCGCTTCGGCATGACGCAGCAGGATCGAGCAGCCTTCCTTGATATCGTTGGTAACCACATTGCCCCCGAACGGAATAACGGCAGTGTACCGGACCACATCATTATAGAAAACGGCCACGTCAGTGGTCCCACCCCCGATATCGACCAGTGCCACTCCGGCTTCCCGCTCATCGGCGGTAAGAACGGCAGTTGCAGATGCCAGGGGTTCCAGCACCATCTTCCGGACCTTCAGGTCTACCCTTTCAATGCATTTGCTGATATTCCTCGCCGATGCGATCCGTCCGATCACCAGGTTGAAATTGGCTTCCAGCAAGCGGCCCGACATGCCCACCGGTTTGGTCACGTCCGTTTCATTATCAACAATATAACTCTGGGGAATCACGTGCAGGATCTCGTCACCGGGATCAACCGGAGTGCGCGACATCTGGTCGTGCAGGTAATCCACATCCTCCTGACTGATCTCTTCGCTGTCGATATACTTCGAATTCCGGTTCTTCATGCTCTTGATATGCTGGCCTGCTATCCCCACAAAAACATCACCCATCCTGAAGCCCGACTGTTCCTCGGCTTGCTGCTTGGCAAGCTCAATGGCACTTACCGTTTCATCGATGTGCACTACCATCCCGCGCTTCACACCGCTTGAAGGGGCATTGCCCAAACCCAGCATCTCAAATTTCCCATCCTCCGTCTTCCTCGCGATCATGGCAACGATCTTCGTCGTCCCAATGTCAATAGCCGAAATGATGTTGTCCCTCTTTCCCATATCTTAATTCTTTATTCTTTATTCTTCATTCACAGGTCTTTCTTCTTTCGCCTTTAATCTTTCGCCTTCCCCAGTCGTATCTTGTATGAACCTCAGTGAGTCCCTTTCCGCCCTTTGCTCCTTGGTCCACAACTTGGCCACCACCTGGTTGCTGAATCCCAGGTCGATCCGGGAATACTTGTCCCATCCCACGTTTGGAAGTCCCTGCTGATAAAAAGTCCTGAGCTTGGTCAGCTTCCATTCATAATCACTTGCGTCTCCCATGAAGATGCGGTTATCGCCGACCCTTGGGATAATTTCAAGGGTATGATTGGGATAAATCTGTATCTCGCTGATCATAGCATTGAGAAATGGTTCGCGGGTGATATATTCAACCATCCTGAACAAGCTGTCTGATAATAATTTACGATCAGCAACACCGGTCACTGCCATTACCTGGACCGAATACCGCGACGACAGAGGCATTTCCCTGCCCTCGGTATCGATATAAAAAGATTCGAACGGGCCGATAAAGCGCATCAGCGGTCTTCTCTGCCATACCGTAATATTCAGGGTACCGTCGGGGGTGTTGTAAACCAATGCGTCCCTGACTCCGGGAACCGTTTTAACGGTTTTCTTCACCTGGTCGCGGTTCAGCTTTTCGACCGGGCTGCCGATGATCCGGATGCCTTTGCTGTTGAGAATGCCTGTGACGTCACCCGACCGGATAAAGCGGGCGTCGAGACTGTCGGCCACCACTACTCTCAGGGAGTGGAAGGTTTGCTGCTTCATCCTGCTGTCGGTGAACCAAAGGCTCACTCCCAGGAAGGCGGCGAGGATTACCCAGATTGATATGTTCAGGATCTTACGCCACATGCCCGTCCAGATATTTAATGATCGGATCGCAGAGCTGGTCGACATCACCGGCCCCCATGGTCAGGAGGATTTCTATCTGCCTGCCTTCCAGCAGGTCCGGGAAATCCTGTTTGCTGCATAATTGTTTCGGAATGCCCGCCACACGGTCAAATATCATGTTCGAATCGACCCCCTGGATCGGTTTTTCGCGTGCAGGATAGAGGTCGAGCAACAGCAATTCATCGAGTTTCGAGAGGGATTCGCCAAATGCCTCGGCGAAATCGCGGGTTCTGGTGTACAGGTGAGGCTGGAAGATGCCCGTAAGTTTCTTACCGGGGAACAGGAGCCTCAGGGATTCGATGACTGCTTTGATCTCATTGGGATGATGGGCATAATCATCAATATAGACTACACCCGAACGGTTGAACCGGATATCAAACCTCCTGACGATCCCTTCAAAGGCCCATAATCCGGAGAATATCCCTTCCGCACCCACGCCTGCCAGGGTGGTAAGCGCTGCTGCGGCAACAGCATTTTCAACATTGGTGATCCCGGGTACTTTGGTTACGATATTGGCCAGAGTGCCTTGCGGGGTAACAATATCGAAAGTATAGCCCAATCCGTTCTGCCGGATATCGCGGGCGTGAAAATCGGAATCGGGATCATCCAGGCTGTAAGTATAGACGGCAAGGTTCCTGGAGGGATCGGGATGGAGCGGCAGGCCTTTCTTAATGATCAGGGACGATTTGTTCCGTACGCGGTTGATGAATTCGGTAAACCCCTTGACCAGGTTGTTATAGTCACCGTATATATCGAGATGATCGGCATCCACCGAGGTTACGCAGGCAATGTAAGGATCAAGCTGCAGGAAGGAGCGGTCAAATTCATCGGCTTCCACCACGGCAAACGGCGAAGAATCGGACAGGGAGAGATTGCTTTTCAGGCTTTTGCTGATGGCTCCCAGGAAAGCGGTGCAACCGGCACCCGATTCGATCAGGATCTGGGTGGTCATTGCTGTGACGCTGGATTTTCCATGGCTACCGGCAATAGCCAGGCTGTCGTACGACCGGGTGATCAGCCCCAGGATTTCCGAACGTTTATGCAGGATGTATCCGTTTTCATTCAGGAATAGCAGCTCCTGCATATCTTTCGGGATTGCAGGGGTATAGATGATGAGGGTTTCGGGTTCGTACGGATGTTTCCTCATGGCCAGCGGAATGAGGTCCGGGTTATCCTCATAATGTATGTTGATGCCTTCGGATTCGAGCGTCCGGGTAAGTGGCGTCGAGGTACGGTCATAGCCGGCGACGGCTTTACCGAGACTCCGGAAAAACCGTGCCAGGGCACTCATTCCGATCCCGCCGATCCCGAGAAAATAAACACGTTCTATCCGGTCTAGTAACATATTTTACATTTTATTAGTGATGAGTGACGAGTGATGAGTGAAAGGGCCAATGAAGCAATAGTGCGGGTGGCTTCGGGTTTGGCGAAGACCGACACTTTTTCTGACATCAGGCTGAGTTCTGCCGGGTTGGCGACCAGGCGGAGAAGGGTATCAACCAGGGTTTTTTCAGCCTCATGATCGGGCACCAGGATGGCGGCACCGGCATCGGCATATACCCGGGCATTTTTAGTTTGATGATCTTCCGCAGCTGCGGGATATGGCACAAGGATGGCAGGTTTTGCGACCAGGGCCAGTTCCGACAGGGTGATAGCCCCCGACCGGCAGACCACCAGGCCGGCTGCGGCATAGGCTTCGTTCATGTTGTAGATGAAGTCGAGCACACGGATGTTGGCAGCCCCTGCTTCGTTAACCTTTTGTGATGCTTCTGACTGGAAAGCGGTACCGGTTTGCCAGATGATCTGCACCGGTTCTTTGGCCAGCCTCCGGATCTGTGCTGCAATGCACAGGTTCAGAGTCCGGGCTCCCAGGCTTCCACCGAAAACGAGAACGACGGGAAAGGCGGGATTCAGTCCGAAAGCGGCTGCCGCCCGGGTCTTTCTTTCCGGGGGAAGAACCAGGTCGGTCCGAACGGGATTACCTGTTAATCGGAGTGTATCAGCCGGGAAATATTTTTCCATTCCGGGATAAGCCACGCAGATCAGGCTGACCTTATGGGCAACAAGACGGTTGGTGACTCCCGGAAATGAGTTTTGTTCCTGTATCAGGGAAGGTATTCTTCTGCGGGTAGCAACGCGGAGAACTGGACCGGAAGCGAAGCCTCCCGTACCGATGACCAGATCGGGATTGAATTTCCGGATCACGTTTCCGGCTTTAATCAGGCTTGCTGCCAGGCGGAAGGGGAACAGAAGGTTTTTCAGCGTCAGGCGGCGGTGAAAAGCCGAAACCGGGAGCCCGGTGATCGGGAAACCGGCTTTCGGCACTTTTTCCATCTCCATTTTACCTGAAGCGCCGACAAAAAGAATATCGGCATCCGGTTTCATCTCCTTGATTTCCCTGGCGATGGCAATGGCCGGGAAGATATGGCCGCCCGTACCGCCACCGCTGAAAATGATCCGTATGGAATTACTGTTCGTCAACTTTCGCCTCCATTTCAAGGTTTCTGCTGATTCCTAAAATAATCCCCAACGATATGGCCGTAAACAGGATGGATGTCCCGCCCCGGCTAATCCAGGGCAGCGGCTGACCCGTCACCGGAACCAAACCTGTCGACACGCCCATGTTAACCATGGCCTGAATGACCAGCCCCATGGTCAGTCCGATGACCAGGAACGCAGGGAAGGTCCTGTCACATTTTTTAACGATCACGCCTGCCCTGTAGAGCAGGATCAGGTAGATGAGCACCAGCGGCAGTGCCCCGAAAATAAATCCGTATTCTTCAATGATGATTGCGAAAATAAAATCGGAATAGGCCTGCGGCAACGAGCGCTTCTGCGTGCTGTGCCCCGCAAACTTTCCAAACATACCCCCGTTGGCAACCGCTATTTTTGCCTTGGTCGATTGGAATTTTTCTTCTCCGGAATTATCATCGCTGACAAAATGCTCGATCCGGTTCTGCCAGGTTTCCGCGCGGGTGTTTGCGCCGGTCAATTTGCCAATCAGCAGGACGACCACAACAATCAGAACTCCTGAACCCACCAGTCCCAGCAGGTATTTAACCTTAACCCGTCCGATATACAAGAGGACCAGGCAGGTGGTGAACAGGATGAATGCTGTCGAAAAGTTTTCCGGAAGAATCAAGCCGCATACCACAATGATGACAGCCAGGACCGGTAAAAAGCCTTTCTTAAAGTCCTGAATTTCAGTTTGATTACGGCTCAGGAACCGGGCCACGAAAATGATCAGGGCAACCTTGGCAAAGTCAGAAGTCTGAAAACTGACACTGGTACCGGGAATTTTTACCCACCGTGCTGCATCGTTCAGCACCATTCCCTTGGCGAGGGTATAAGCCAGTAGGGCTACCGCTGCGACAAGCATGACAGTAGCCAGCACACTGTACCATTTGTAGGGAATCAAGTGGATCAGGTAAACGCAGATCCAGCCGACACCCAGGAAGATGATATGCCGGATAATATGAATTGTGACATCCCCGCCGTCACGATAAACCAGGGAGGACACGGAACTGGCAACTGCCACGCCGGAATAGACGGTCAGGAAGACCAGCAGTACCCAAATGACCCGGTCGCCTTTAAACAGTTGCAGCAAGTTTCTCATGAGTGATGAGTGACGAGTGATGAGTGATGAGTATTCAGGTTACAGATTACGGACGCAGGTTTTGAACTGGCGTCCTCGGTCCTCATAGTTTTCGAACAGGTCGAAACTGGCACACGCGGGTGACAGCAGGACGATATCGCCCTGTTCCGCCAGGTAATAGCAGGTGCGGACAGCCTCCTCCATGCTCGCGGTATCGACGATTGTGCCGATCACGTTATAAAAGGATTCATGGATCTTGCCGTTGTCCTTTCCAAGACAGACAATTGCCTTCACTTTTTCCCTGACGAGGCTGTACAGCATCGAATAGTCATTTCCCTTATCAATACCTCCGACAATCCAGACAACCTTGCCTTTCATTGATTCCAGCGCATACCAGGTGGAGTTCACGTTGGTTGCCTTGGAATCATTGATAAACTCGATGCCGTGGACCTTGATGACCGTTTCGAGACGGTGTTCGACACCCTGAAAATCAGTCAGACTCTCCCGAATGGAATCCTTGCGGATTTCCAGCACGCGCGAAGCAATTCCGGAGGCCATGGAATTGTACACATTGTGCTTCCCTTGCATTGAAAGATCAAAAATTGACATATTGAACGGGTTGTTAAGAATGTCGATAATGAGTTGATCGCCTTCCACCCAGGCGCCGGGTTTGTATACTTTGTCAAATCCAAAGGGCAGCTGTTGAGGAATGATGGTTCTTTTGGCAACTTCATCGCGGGTGACCGGGTCATCGCCGCACCAGATGAAGTAGTCCTCCGGCCGCATATTCTGCAAAATCCTGAGCTTGCTGTCGATATAATTTTGAAACTTGTAATCGTACCGGTCGAGGTGATCCGGAGTAATGTTCATCAGGATAGCAATATCAGCCCTGAAGTCAAACATTCCATCGAGCTGGAAGCTTGATATCTCGATCACATAATAGTCGTGCTTCTCTTCAGCCACCTGCCGGGCAAAGCTTCTCCCCACATTTCCGGCAAGACCGGCATTGAGTCCGGCCTGGGTCAGGATATGGTGGGTCAGCAGGGTGGTGGTTGTCTTGCCGTTGCTGCCCGTGATGCAAATATGCCTGGCTCTGGAATAGGGAGCTGCAAATTCAAGTTCCGAGATAACCGGAATTCCGGCTTCATGGAGCTTCCTGATCAGCGGAGTTTTTTCGGGAATGCCGGGGCTCTTGACCACCCTTTCAGAACCCAGGATTCGGTCTTCGGAATGACCGCCTTCCTCGAAATCAATTCCATAATCGACCAGGATCTGGCGGTATTCGGGCTTGATCTTCCCGGCGTCGGACACAAAAGCCGGCAGTCCGGCCTTCTGAGCCAGAATGGCTGAACCCACGCCGCTTTCACCGGCTCCTAGTATGGCAATATTCTTCGGCACTCTATCGGATCTTAAGCGTAACTATTGTGATTACTGCAAGAAGCAGCCCGATGATCAGGAAACGGGTTACGATCTTCGACTCGTGATATCCTTTTATCTGAAAATGATGATGCAGGGGAGACATCAGGAAGACCCGCCGCCCGTTACCATATCGTTTACGGGTATATTTGAACCAGCTCACCTGTATCATCACCGACAAATTCTCGACGATGAAAATCCCGCATAGGATAGGTATCAGCAATTCCTTACGGATCAGCACGGCGAATACAGCGATGATGCCGCCCAGCGCGAGGCTGCCCGTGTCGCCCATGAATATCTGCGCCGGGTAGGAATTGTACCAGAGAAATCCCACCGTAGCGCCGATAAAGGCTGACACGAATACTGCCAATTCCCCTGAGTTGGGGATATACATGATATTCAGATAATCCGCTATCTCATAATGTCCTGAAACATAGGCCAGTATGCCTAGCGTCGCTCCCATGATTGCGGATGAGCCCGTGGCTAGCCCGTCGAGGCCATCCGTGATGTTGGCACCGTTGCTGATGAATGTGATGATCAGGATGATCAGGACGACAAACACGATCCAGGTCCATTTTCCCGAATCCCCGCCCAGCCATGAGACCAGCCATTTATAGTCGAATTCATTGTTCTTGACGAAGGGAATGGTGGTGGTGGTGGAACGGCTTTCAACATATTTATAGGTTGTCCCGTCCGGTGTTGCCGGAGTGACCAGGCTGTCATACACCTGAGTATCGCCGGGCCGTATCGGGATTTTATCACCGATGACGATATCTTCCTGAAAGAACATCACGAGGCCAACGATCAGGCCGAGGCTTACCTGTCCGGCAATCTTGAATCTTGCGGCCAGGCCCGCCTTATTCTTCCTGAATACCTTGATATAGTCATCCAGAAAACCGATCAGTCCGAGCCAGACTGCCGTTACGAGCATCAGGATGATATAGATATTGTTCAGTTTGGCAAAAAGTAGTACAGGTACCAGCAGGGCAGTCAGGATGATAACACCTCCCATGGTGGGGGTTCCGGCCTTTTCCATCTGGCCGTTCAGCCCCAGGTCCCTTACCGATTCCCCGACCTGTTTCGCACGGAGATAATTGATGATCCGCTTCCCGATCATGGTGGACAGGAAGAGTGCGGTAATCAGTGCCAGGGCCGACCGGAAGGAAATGTACTGGAACAATCCGGCACCGGGGAAGTCGAACTGATCAAGCCAAGTGAATAAGTGGTAAAACATGGGTTCCGGGTTACTTATTAATTATCAGTTTGCTGAGTTCTTCACGGTCATCAAAGTGGTGTTTGACACCCTGTATATCCTGATAGGTTTCATGTCCTTTGCCGGCAACCAGGATAATATCGCCCGTCCGGGCAAATGCAGCCGCTGTTTTTATAGCTTCCCTGCGGTTCTCAATAGAGAGGACCGCATGGCTTTTATCGGCGGGTACCCCTTTCAGTATGTCGCTGATAATGCTGTCAGGATCTTCAGTCCGGGGGTTGTCGGAAGTAACGATTACCCGGTCGCTGTACCGGCAGGCAATTTCAGCCATCTGCGGTCTTTTGCCCTTGTCGCGGTCACCGCCTGCACCGAAAACCGTTATGATCTGAGAATTACCTTTTTTAAGGTCCTGCAGGGTTTTCAGCACATTTTCAAGGGCATCGGGGGTATGGGCATAATCAACAATGGCGATCCTGTTATTTCCAAGGGAGACGGTTTCAAGGCGTCCTTCAACCGGTTTGAGCCTGCTCAGTTCTTTCAGAATTTCATCTTTACCGCATCCGAGCAACCGGGCAGCGGCATACACGGCAAGCAGGTTCGAAACGTTATATCTTCCCACAAATCGGGTCCAGACTTCGGTTCCGTCCATTCTGAGATTCATTCCGTCGAGGTGCTGCTCACTCAGCCGGGCTTCAAAATCGGCAGCACCGCGGGATGAATAGGAGTATTTATGTGCCCGGGTATTCTGAAGCATGACAGGGCCGTTCCGGTCTTCCGAGTTGATGATGGCGAAAGCGTCATCCGGAAGGCTATCGAAGAAAGATTTTTTTGCTTTCAGGTAGGACTGGAAATCAAGGTGATAATCAAGATGATCACGGGTCAGGTTGGTGAAAATGCCTCCGGCAAAACGGATGCCCTTCACCCTTCCCTGGTCGAGAGCGTGGGATGAAACCTCCATAAAGGCATAGGAACATCCTGCCATGACCATTTCGCTCAAATATTTCTGAATGGATACAGGGTCAGGAGTGGTATGGGTTGCTTCGTCTGACCGGTCATGAACGCGAACGCGGATGGTGGATAATAATCCCGACGGGAATCCCAGGTTTTCGAACAGTTGCCATAGCAGGGATACAATCGTGGTTTTGCCGTTGGTCCCGGTGACTCCCACCACTTTCAAGGAATGGCTGGGATAATCGTAATAAGCTGAAGCCAGCGGCCCGATTGCATCAGCAACATTATTTACCTTCAGGAATACCGTTCCACCGGGCACCGGATCGGGGATTACTTCGCACAGGATCACGGAAGCACCTCCGGCAACGGCCTGAGGTATGAAGCGATGTCCATCGGTACTCGTTCCGCGGATGGCTGCAAACAGCATTCCCGGAGTAACGGCGCGTGAGTCAAGCGTCAGCCCGGTTATTACGGTAGACAGGTCACCGGTATGTTCCAGTATGTTGATTGCTTCCGTGAGTTCCCTGATCTGTTTCATAGGACGCTCAGTTGAAGTTCAACAATTCCGACACTATCGGCGGGTGTACCCGGAGGAGGCACCTGGCTGTAGATCTTTCCCGATCCTCTGACTCTGACCTTATAGCCCATGTTTTCCAGGACCGGTAATACATCCCTCAGTCCCATGCCGGTAAGGTCGGGGAAACGGCCGTCATCAAATTTTACCGGTTGCACTTTAAGGACTTGGTCAGCACGGATCACTCCGGCCCAGGGATCTTCCTGTTTCATGGCGATGAAGGGGATCTTCAGCTCCTTCAGCAGGTAACTGATTTTAACCTGATTGCCCGGATTGACAAATGGGATCGTATTGATCGCCGAGTCAACGGGTGCTGTCAGGCTTGAATGCATTTCGAGGTTGGTGGCATATACCTTGTCGGCAATGGCCCTGAAAACATTTCCGGCCGCCACGTTACCATAATAGGACCCCATGGAGGGCCTGGTAACCACGACGATGCAACTGTATTTCGGATTGTCTGCCGGGAAGTAACCCACAAAACTCGCCCGGTAATCTTTCTGGCCGGTATCGTTCCTGTAACCTTTTGAGCCCTGGGAGATCACGGCGGTTCCGGTTTTGCCGGCTATAGTATAGAGATCGTTCTTCAGGTTTTTGGCTGTTCCGTCGGTGACCACCCCTTCGAGCATGGATCTCACTTTCCTCAGCGTTTCATCGGAACAGATCGAAGCTTGCAGTACTTCGGTTTTATAGGTTTTAACGGGCTGGCTGTTGCTTTTCAGGTACCGGACCAGCATAGGCTTCACCATTTTCCCGTTGTTGGCGATGGCGTTATAAAAAGTAAGCGTTTGCAAGGGGGTCATTTCCACCTCATAGCCGAATCCCATCCAGGGCACAGTTCCTTTCGACCAGGTTTTGCTGGCAGGTGTTTTGATCCGGGGGTCCTGGCCACCTTCGATTTCGAGGTTCAGGGATTTATTGATGCCCATGCCATACAGTCGTTCCAGGAAATGCTCGGGGTTCGATTGGTAATACTTGTCAGTGATCCTGGCCATCCCGATATTGGATGATTTCTGGATCACGTCTCTCACCGTGATCAAGCCGAAACCTCCCGTGTGTGCATCGGTAACCGGCTGGTTGTGGAGGATAAAACGGCCCCCGAAAGTCTGAATGGTGTCGGTGAGTTCCACGTAGCCGTCTTCGAGGGCGCACATCAGTGCAGGGACTTTGAACGTGGAACCCGGTTCGACACACTCCGATATTGCGTAATTCAAATCTTCATAATAGTTGCCGTCGGCAGCCAGTCCGAGGTTAGCCATGGCAAGGATCTCGCCGGTGGCCACTTCCATCAGGACAGCGCAGCCGTGCTGGGCCTGCAGCTGGACAAGCTGATCGTTCAGGGCATCCTGAGCGACATCCTGCAGATTGACATCCAGGGTAGTGACCACATCGAGCCCGTCTTCCGGATTAATTTCGTTTTCCGTATTCAGGGGCATCCAGGTACCTCCCCCGAGCCGTTCGATCAGTCGCATCCCGTCACGTCCCCTCAGGAAATAATCAAATGATCCTTCGATCCCGACTACGGTTCCCTTCTCACTTTCGCTCAGGTACCCGATAGTACGGCCGGCCAGCATCTGATAGGGTTTTTCACGCTTGCTCACCTGTTCCAGGATCAGCCCGCCTTTGTACTGTCCAAGAGAGAAGAGCGGAAGCTGGCGCACCTTCCGGGCTTCATCGAATGTAGCTTCCTTGTGGATCGTAACATATTTATCGCCTTTATCCCGGGTATTTCTAATCAGGCGGAGATATTGATCAGCCGTTTTTTCAGGCCACATATGGTTGAGGCCGGTGGCCAGGTCGGGGAGTAACCGGTTAAAATCAGCCTGATCCATGCCGGTGCTGTTGGGATCCATGGCCACGTTAAACCTGGGCAGTGAGCTGGCCAGCGCATTCTCATCCCTTGACAGGATATTCCCGCGGCTGGCAGAAATAGACTGATGCCTTTGACTCATGTTTTCGGCCTCTTGCCTCCACTCCTCCCCGTTGACCGTCTGGATGTACAGGACCTGACCCAGGATGGCCAGGGTGCCAATGAAGGCTACCACGTAGACCACTCCGATCCGGGACATTATGGATTTCTTGATTTCCATGCTGCTCTATTCCTGTAGCTTTATTATATATGGCGGTTTCTTGGCTTCCAGTAAGGGAAGTCCTTTCGCGTTGATCATTTCAATAATCTCAGACTGGGTGCTCAATTGTTGCCGGTCAAAAGCGGTGGAAGAATATTCCGACCTCAATTCCTTTACCTCTTTCTCGAGTCCCATGATCTGGCGCATAATCTTTTCGCCCTTGTACTGGTTGGCGATATAGAACAGGATCAGGGCCGTGACGAAAAGAATAAAAGGAATCTGCCGGAGAACAGTGTTTTTCGACAGCACCTTGCCTCCAAGCAGATCTTTCATGGACACCTTTGAGGTTTCCCTGATCTCCTGGTTGGTCGGGATGAATTCCTTCTGTGCTTTTTTCCTTCTTTTAAACATCAGGCCTGATATTCGGTTCTTTCAGCTATTCTCAGGCGGGCACTGCGAGCCCGCGGGTTTTTTCCGATTTCATCGGCATCGGGTACGATAACCTTACGGTTGACAGCACGGAAAGGCGCACTGGTTCTTCCGTACAAATCGGTTTGAGCCGTTCCTTCCTCGTTTCCTGCACGGATATAATTCTTGACCAGCCTGTCTTCGAGCGAATGGTAACTGATGACCACCAGTCTTCCGCCTTCACGGATGAGGCCGGCAGTTTGTAACAGCATGATCCTGAGACTTTCGATTTCCTGGTTCACGGCAATCCGCAATGCCTGGAATACCTGTGCAAGGAGTTTGTTTTCCTTGTTGCCAGGGACCAGTGGCCTGAGGCAGGTGGCCAGGCCAAAGGTGGTTGTAATAGGCTGGTTTTTACGGGTTTCGATAATAATTCGGGCTGCCCGGGAAGCCTGGCTGACCTCTCCGTATTCCCGGAATATTCGGATCAGCTCGGATTCGGGAGCCTGGTTGACGATAACAGAGGCAGAGCCTGGAATATCAGGGCTCATTCGCATATCGAGTTCCGCATCATAGCGGAAAGAGAATCCGCGTTCCGGATTATCGATGTGTTCGGATGAGATCCCCAGATCCGCCAGAATGCCGTCAACCTGAGCTATGTTCATATACTGCAGATGATTTGCCAGAAATCTGTAATTGTGCTGTACAAAATGGAATTTCCGATCCTGGATCAGATGGCTGATCACTGCAGGATCCTGATCGAAAGCGATGAGTTTTCCGGTTTTCAGGTGCCGTATGATTTCTCTTGAATGGCCGCCACCTCCGTAAGTGAGATCGACATAAATTCCATCCGGCCGTATCGCGAGTCCTGATACGCTTTCATTCAGCAGTACAGGTATGTGATAAGCGGCCTCCCCCATCATCCTTCATCATCCCACGTGAAATCTCCCATAACTTCTTCATCCAGGGACTTCCTTTCCTCATTGCCAAGCTCGGTCGCCAGGTATTGTTCCTTCGACATCAGTTCGACCCGATCTCCCTGGCCGGCCAGGACCACTTCACCGCCCTGTCCGGATTCAAGCTTAAGTACATCCAGAAACCGCCGAGGCAACAGGATCCTTCCCGATGAATCAAATTCCAGTTCGATTACGTCCCTGAAAAAATCCCTGCGGAACTGATCGTGCCGGGAATTGTAAGGATTCAGTTTTCTGAGCGTCCGCTCAACCAGACGGTTCCATACATTCTCGGGATAAAGCACCAGGCTTTTTTCAAAGGAGCTAAGTTTACCCACAAAGACCTCACCCGCTTCGGCCGGGGTCTGCTTCTTCAGCTTCGCCGGAAAGAGGATCCTTCCTTTTGAGTCAACTCTGCAATAATGATCACCTTTGAACCGAGACATACTTTTTCTTAGATTTTGGGATAAAATTAACACTTACTGACACTCTCTCCCATTTTTTCCCACTTTTTTTAGGTCGATGTTAATAACTTTTGCCGGACGCCATTCTCATAGCCCTCCGGCAACCATCGTAATCGGGTTAATTTGTACCTTTAACGGGTCCAAAAAACAATTCCATGACTGGCACAAAAGGAAATGAAGATCTCCAGCTCATCGATGTTGAGAAGGTGTTTGCGTCGAAGAATGCCAACCTTGCGCGGAAGCTTCCGCGTTTTATCATCCGGTATCTGAAGAGGATCGTCCATCAGGATGAAATCAATGATTTCCTCATCAGGAACAGGGGGATTGAAGGCCTGGAATTTCTTGAACGGATTGTTGAATTCATGGATGTCCGGGTCGAAGTCCGTGGCCTGGAAAATGTGCCCAGGGACGGCAGATTGATATTTGCATCGAATCATCCCCTGGGTGGAGTCGATGGTTTGTTTCTGCTGAAGACTATTGCTCAAGAGATCAGGCCGCATCCTCGCAGCGTTTCAAATGACCTGCTGATGAACATCAGGCCTTTACGGGAATTCATGATCGGAGTGAATAAACACGGCGGGAACGCCAAGGAGAACGTTGCGGAAATGCTGCGGGCTTTCGAAGGCGACAATCCCATTGTGTTTTTTGCATCCGGTCTGGTCAGCAGGCGCCGTTGGTTTAAAATAGAGGATCTGGAATGGAAAAGCACATTCGTTAAAAAAGCATTCCTGCATGAACGTGATGTAATCCCGGTGTTCATCACGGGCAGGGTTTCCGGGTTCTTCTATAGTCTGGCAAACCTTAGAAAATTCCTGCATATCAAGAGCAACATTGAAATGCTCTATCTTCCGAACGAGATGTTCAAGCAGAAGGGCATGAAGGTCATCATTCAGTTTGGCGAACCTATACGCTGGAAAACTTTCGATTCATCGCGCAGTCCGGAACAATGGGCTGCTCATGTGAAGAAAGTCGTTTATCAGATGGGACGGAATCTCCGGAAAAACTCTTAATTCATCAGCAAAATGGGAATCAAGCGGATTGCACCGCAGGTCAGCCGTCAGAAAATCCTGAGCGAGCTTACCCCGGAACACTACCTGAGGGATACCAATTACAATCATAACCAGATCTATACTTTCACGGCTGAGGAGTGTCCTAACCTCATGCGTGAGGTTGGACGGCTTCGTGAGATATCTTTCAGGGACGCCGGCGGCGGAACCGGTGAGGAAATCGATATAGACAATTTCGATCTTTCTGAAAATTCCTATCACCAGCTGATCGTATGGGATCCGAAGGAGGAGGAGATACTCGGCGGATACCGGTATATTTACTGCAGCCATATTGACAGCTCCGAGAAAGCTGAACAATACCTCTCAACCTCGCACCTCTTTCATTTCACCGATAAATTCGTGAAAGAATACATGCCCTATACGATCGAACTGGGCCGTTCTTTCGTGCAGCCGTTATATCAGTCGACCCGGCTCCTGCGCAAGGGAATGTACGCTCTCGACAATCTCTGGGACGGAATCGGTGCACTGTCCCTGGAATACGACAAGGCCCTTTACTATTTCGGGAAGGTCACCATGTACACGGATTATGATTCCGCAGGCAGGAACATGATCCTCTATTTCCTGAATAAGTACTTTCCCGATCCCGATCATCTTGTCGTCCCGCTGCAACCTCTGATCCAGCCTCATGAACTCGATTATCTCGCGCCTATTTTCAACGGCGGATCCTATAATGAAGATTATAAGATCCTTTCGAAAGAAGTCCGGACACTGGGTTTACGCATTCCTCCGCTGATCAATTCCTATATGAGCCTGTCACCCACGATGAAAACCTTCGGAACCGCCATAAACGACGAGTTCGGAGGAGTGGAAGAGACAGGAATACTGATCACTATTGCCGATATGTACGAAGAGAAGACCCAGCGGCATTTCGTTTCTTATATCCGCGATATGTTACGGATAGCCCCGCTGAACCTCCGTCATATCAGGATCAGGTACCCGCAGATGTTTCGGGAGGGCATTAAACAGGCACGCAAGCTCAAGAATAAAGACTAAAGAAGAAAGAAGAAAGATGACTTGTGCCTTGAGCCCTGTGCCTTGAGCCTTGAACTAATAGCTCCTCTGGTTTTTTCCTTCGTAGTAGTTGATGAATGACTGGTTGGCCACTTTGTTGCCGCCGGGTGTGGGGTAATCCCCTGTAAAATACCAGTCTCCCAGGTCATTAGGGCACGCTATATGAAGATTGTCGACGGTTTGATATACGATGCGTATCTCAGCACTGATTTCTTTGGAATGCATCATTCTGGCGATCTGCCGGGAGATCTCATCAACGCTGAACGGTGCATAGATTTCCTTCACATGGTTAACAATTTCCTCTTTAGGTTTAGCCTGATCTTCCTTGCATTTGAAATAGACCTGATGGACCGTCTCCCACATTCCGCGTTCATTCAGCAACTCCATTGCAGCCCGGAAAGCAACGAATTCCCCGAGTTTGGTCATGTCGATGCCATAGCAATCCGGATAGCGGATCTGCGGTGAAGAAGAGATCACAACAATCCTCTTTGGCCCCAACCGGTCAAGTATACGGATGATGCTCCTCTTCAGTGTGGTTCCCCTGACAATTGAATCATCGATCACAACAAGATTGTCGATCCCACGGTTAATGGTCCCGTAGGTGATGTCGTACACATGGGCAACGAGATCTTCACGGTCCTGGTCCTGGGTAATGAAAGTGCGCAGTTTGGCGTCCTTGATGGCTATCTTTTCAACCCGTGGGGTCATGCGGAGGAGTTTGTACAGATCATCCGGATTCACCCCTTCGAGAATCTTCTGCTGCTTGATGCCGGCCAGATAATCATTCAATCCTTCGATCATCCCGTAAAAGGCGGACTCGGCTGTATTGGGTATGTATGAAAAGACCGAATTTTCCATATCATGATCTACCTCTTCCAGGATTTTCGGGACAAGAAGTTTACCCAGCATTTTCCTTTCACGGTAAATATCTTTATCGGAACCCATTGAAAAATAGATTCTTTCGAATGAGCAGGATTTTCTTTCCTGCGGTTCACTCACGATATAATCACCCACTATCCCATTCTTCCGCGCAATGATAGCATGGCCGGGGCTTACCTCCCTGATGGTTTCCGAAGGCACATTAAAAACGGTCCTGATGACAGGCCTTTCTGATGCGGCAACCAGGATTTCATCATCCCTGTACCAAAAAGCGGGCCTGATACCCCAGGGATCGCGCATGACAAAGGAGTCGCCCTGGCCGGTCATCCCTGCGATCACGTAACCGCCGTCCCACTTCTTGCTCGCGCGTGTGAGAATTTTCGCCAGATCCAGGCTATCGGCAATCAGAGGGGTGATTTCCGATTTCTCATATCCTTCAGCTTTGAACTGCCGGTAGAGGGTTTCAACCTCCACATCGAGAAAATGGCCGAGCCTTTCGAGGATAGTAACGGTATCGGAATAGTTGACCGGATGCTGACCGATCCTCAGCAGGGAACGATAAAGCTCATCGACATTGGTAAGATTGAAATTCCCGGCAAGCACCAGGCTCCTGGATTTCCAATTGTTGGCCCGCATGACGGGGTGCACCGTATCGAGGGTGTTCCGGCCGAAGGTCCCGTAGCGCAAATGCCCGATAAAAATCTCCCCGGTAAACGGGATGTGCTCATAAGCATATCCGGCATCATTCAATTCCCCGGGATGATCATCCTGTGCTTTGCGGATGTTTTCATGGATCATCTCAAAAACCTCGCGAATTGCTTCCCGCTGGTTGGAGCGATGACGATAAATATAGGGTTTACCGGGTGGGAGGTTGAGTTTGAGATTGGCAACTCCGGCACCGTCCTGTCCCCTGTTATGCTGTTTTTCGAGCAGCAGGTAAAGCTTGTTCAATCCGTACTGCCAGGTATTGTATTTTTCCTGATAATAGCTCAACGGCTTGAGAAGCCTGATAAAAGCTATTCCACATTCGTGCTTTACAGGATCACTCATCTATCTGTTGTCCTCATGAATCAGTCTTGCGATACCCTGGCATGAACGAGGTAAGCCTGGGTAAATCTCGTTTCAACTTGTTTCTTAAAGCGGAAGGCATCCTCCTTTGTCCGGAAAGAACCAACCAGCGTCGAAAAATCGGGTTCGGTATATTGAACTTCCACCGGTAGTCCCAGGTTGCCGAATGCATTTTCAAAATCCGCTTTAACCTGGTTCGCCCTGATCCTGTCGAGGCCCTTATAAATCAGGATCCTCCACCCGGGTACTCCGACAGTAAAGTTGTATGCCGCATGCTTGCGGAGAACGGAAGTGAGCCTCGGATCCTGAATCACCCTCACCTTACCGGGACGGCTGTCGTCGCCGAGACGGTCGATAACCAGGCTGATTGAATCGGGTGGAGGGGTAACGGTTAATTCCTCCTGCGCATCGACCGTAAGCGGTAATACACAGATTATCAATATGATCAGGAATGATTTTTTCATCTGCCCGGCTAATGGTTCCACTTCCTTAACCGGTCCAAATGTAGTAATTAATCCTATATCTTTGCAGCCGATTAAAAGGTTGACTTTATGTTCAAAGTCTATATCGAGACGTACGGGTGCCAGATGAATGTGGCTGACAGTGAGACGGTAGCTTCTATTCTCACACACAACGGATATGAGGTGGTTGATGATATGCACGCTGCCGACGTGGTTCTCGTGAACACCTGTTCAGTCCGTGAAAACGCCGAAATCCGTGTTTATGGCCGACTGGCTGTCTTTCGCCAGCTAAGGCGCAAAAATCCCAGGGTGATTGTGGGTGTTCTCGGTTGCATGGCTGAACGGATCAGGGAGACGCTGATCTCCAAACACGGGGTTAACCTGGTGGCCGGTCCCGATTCCTATCGCTCGCTCCCTGAATTGCTGACACGGTCATCAACTACGGGGAACGCCATCAATGTAAAGCTGATAACGGAAGAAACCTATGCAGGGATCTGCCCTACCCGACTGGAAAGTAACGGGATATCCGGGTTTGTGACGATTACCCGCGGATGCAATAATTTCTGCACCTATTGTATTGTCCCCTATACCCGGGGCCGGGAGCGCAGCCGTGATCCGCAGGATATCCTTACTGAAGTGAAGGACCTCGAATCACTCGGATACCAGGAGGTGACACTGCTGGGACAGAATGTGAACTCGTTCAAATCGGGCTTACGGGCATACGGGCTTACGGAAGAAGTCGATTTTCCAAGGTTGCTGGAAGAGGTGGCGAAGACGGTGCCGGGGATGCGGATACGATTTACCACTTCGCATCCGAAAGACATGCCGGATGAGACATTACGGGTGATCGCCCGGAATCAGAATATCTGCAAGCATATTCATCTGCCCGTGCAATCAGGAAGTTCAAGGATTCTTAAGGTGATGAACCGGAAATATGACCGGTCGTGGTATGTCGACAGGATCCGGGCGATCAGGGAGATTATTCCCGGCTGCGGGATCTCTACCGATGTGTTTTGCGGATTCCCCACCGAGACGGAAGAGGATCACCTGGATACTTTATCCCTGATGAAAGAGGTAAAATTCGATTTCGCCTTTATGTTCAAATATTCCGAGCGTCCCGGAACCTATGCTGCGGAGCATCTTGAGGATGACATCCCGGAAGAGGTCAAAACCCGTCGCCTGCAGGAAATCATCGACCTTCAGTCGGGCATAGGTTTGGAGAGCAACCGGAGGGATATCGGGAAAACCTTTGAAGTTCTGGCTGAAGGAACCTCGAAAAAATCGGTGGACCAGCTGTTCGGAAGGAATCCCCAGAACAAGGTGATCGTATTTCCCAGGGGAGACAAAAAACCCGGCGACCGGGTGATGGTGAAAATTACCGACTGCACAGGAGCAACACTGAAGGGAGTTCAGGAGAATAAAGGCGAAAGAATAAAGGCGAAAGGATAAAGATATCATACCTTCCGACTTCAGAATCCAGAATCCAGAATCCGTCATCTGTGGTCCATCTGCTGGCCACCATATGCCAGTCCTATCGGCTTAACCTCTTCAATCATCATGTGGTTATATCTCTCCGCTTCCTCGTAATTAGGGTGATGAGTTGACCGTTCGAACAGTATGAACTTCTTATAAGGAGCTTTCACATAATCCAGATAAGCCCGGGTTAAATCCGGATCGGTGAAGAGATCCTGCGTACCCGAAACAATAAAAAACGGAACCTTCAGCTCGGGTACCGATTTATACATATCGATGTTGCTGAGGTCGTTCTGCCTGAGAAAATCCATTGACCCGGATATTCCGATAATGGCCCGCACCACATCGGGGATTGTATATTCGGGTGACCAGATCGATTTCCATACAAGCGTGGGGTAGATCCTTTTCCTGATCTGGTCAGGTGTTTTCCGGTTGATGTATTTTCTGACATAAATGATATTCCTGAGTTGGGCATCACCCAGTTTACCTTCATCCAGCCTCATTGTAGACAGCTTTCTGATGATTTTCTTATTCCCCTCCTCCGTGGCGAGGGACATCGCTTTCCGATAGGCTTCACCAATATTCTGCTGAAGGCCCGTAACCTGGCCGATTCCTACATAAGCAAAAAAATCATCCGGATGATCCTTTACCGTCAGAATACCCAGAAGGGCACCCCAGGAGTGGCCGACCAGGAAGATCTTGTTCCTTCCAAATCTCTTTTTTACGTATTGAACCACCTCATAGGTGTCATTCAGATAGGCAGCGAGAGTAAAATCCTTGACATCTCCTATGATCCGGTTGGTTTTACCGGCTCCCCTCTGATCCCATGTTACCACGGTAAAATGGTCTTCCAGTTCCGAGTTATAAATCCGTTGCAGTGGCATCTCGCATTTACCCGGTCCACCGTGGACATACAGAAGGATCGGATTATTACGGTCGGTTCCCCGGATCATCATCCATTGCTTACAGCCCCCGATTGTCAGGCTGAACTCTTCGGTGATACTGTTTGGATTGATCTTCCCGGCTTCATTCCGGATCTTCGGCGTATATGCGCAGGACACCATGAGGGGGAGGAGCATGGCCAGCACCGAGGTCCGAAAATTCACAGACATACCTTAAAATTAATACTTTAAAGCAAAAGAAACAAAAAAGGGGGCATACGGGCTTACGGGCATACGGGCTTACGGAAGAATTGGCACATTGGCACATTGGCACATTCTTGTGTCACTTGTCACTTTCTTTTCCGCTCAAAAAAACCGGTCAGCATGCCGGCGCATTCGGCTTGGAGAATGCCGGAAACAACCTCCGTTTTCGGGTGGAGAATCTGCTGCCCGCTGAGGGTAAAGCCCCGTTTGGGATCGGAGGCGCCATACACGATACGGCCGATCTGGGTCCAGAAAGCGGCACCGGCGCACATTATGCAGGGCTCCAGCGTGACGTAGAGGATACAATCGTCAAGATACTTGCTGTCGAGGCTGTTGGCAGCAGCGGTGAAAGCCTGCATTTCCGCATGGGCGGTAACGTCGTTCAGGGTTTCAGTCAGGTTATGAGCCCGGGCAATGATCCGGCCGTTAGCCACGATCACCGCTCCCACAGGAACCTCGTCCTTTTCGAGGGCTTTCCGGGCTTCAGCTATCGCCTGGCGCATGAAGAATTCGTCGGTCATGAAGCAAAGATAGGAGAAATAGGGCATGAGGGCATAAGGGCATAAGGGTAAGAAGAAAATGTAACAACAGTAGAAGGCAATAGTCATATTTACATGATCATCAATCACGGAAAATATTATCAACCTTAACCACGACAACTAAGACTGGACATCGTCGATACAAAACCTTAAAGGAAGGACGGATTAGTTACGGTAACTGGAACTAAGAAGCTACCCTTTAAAAGCAACATTCAATGGCTTTTGCAATAAGGATTTGAAACATGCCAGGAATTGTCTTCGGGATTCAGTCTTCTGGAAAAAAAATGAACTGCAAGGCGGAAAATCCTAAATTCAGAGAAGCCGCAATCAGCGGACAGATCCAGGGATCGATTAATATATAAAACCATGAAACAAGTATTCGCATTGATGCTTTGCAGCATTTCCTTTATTTCCCAACTTGGCCAAGCCGAAACTTTGCCAAGGCCATCAGGGAAATATTTTGTCGGAGTAACCTACCTGAGCCTTATCGATGACAGTCGTAAAGAGATATTTGACAGCACCGGTGTAAGTCACAGAGAATTCACGGTGAAGGCGTGGTATCCAACGGATCGTCAATCCGATCCCGAACCCTACTTTTTGAAGGCTGAGGCGGATTTTGTGACGAAGTACCTTCAATATCCCTCTACATTCAAAGACTTAAAAACAAATGCAAGCCGTGATCTGCCTGTCTCATCCAAGGAGAACAAATACCCGGTATTGATTTTTTCTCATGGATGGAGCGAACATTATTCACAAAATACAATATTGATGGAAGAATTGGCGAGCCATGGATATATTGTATTCAGTATCGCTCATCATTATGAATGCAAATTCTCCTCATATCCGGATGGACGGTTCATCTATATTGATATCCGCAATCCCCGGTTTCAGAAGATGATGCAGGAACAAATGAATCCCAAAGTTCCGGGATATTTTGAAGAATTGAGAAACGCTGGTAGCGACGAAGTTCGTTTGCAGGTCTTCCAGAAGTTAATCAATTCGGCACCGATTCTTCTGACGGAAAGTCCGAAGTACTGGGCTGAAGACATTGCTTTCCTGATTGATCGATTGAAAACCATGAACGGTGCGGACGATCGGTTTCGAAATAAACTGGACATTGACCGGATCGGTGTCTTTGGTATGTCGATGGGGGGCACGGCAACAAGCGTTATCTGTTCCACAGATAAAAGAATTAAAGCCGGGATAAATATTGACGGAGCATTTTTTAACTCTTCACTCGTTGAAAATTATCATATACCCTTCATGTTTCTAAACAGCAAAAGGTATCTGGGATGCGGGCCTTTGTTTACAAGTCAATCCACACAAGATTGCTATTCGCTGGGCGTCAAGGGCTCAGACCATTACAATTTTACCGACTATTCCATCTACCCTGTCCCAGTCGTCAGCTTTCTTCTGGGATCTATCGATGGGAAAAGAACGATCGAGATGATGAATGTACTCATCCCAGCCTTCTTTGATAAATATCTGAAGGAGAAGCGGAAGATCGATCTGGTTAAAAAAGCAAAGGTATATCCGGAAATTGAAATTTCATCAAACTTGAAATAGATCGAATCAACTTATTTGGTAATTGATTACATATTTATTGATTTAATTAATTCTATACTACCATGAAAAAAAGTTTGAAAATTAAATGGGTAATTATATTATCCCTGTTTGTCTGTTCAGCAATTGAAGCTACGTCACAAACGAATTTTATCTACGGAAAACAATTTGGATCGGATAAGGACGGAGTTGCCTACAATCCTGTAATTGATCAATACGGTAATGTATATATTGCGGGAAAAACGGAAGGGGTTTTGTCAGGTCGTAATTTTGGCAAATCGGATGGATTTGTCTCGAAATTCGATAGCGTAGGGAATATCATCTGGACCAAGCAATTTGGAACCAGTGAAGAGGATGGATTTTTTCGGTTAGCTATAGATCAGATGGGCAGTTTATATGCAACCGGTTATACAAAAGGCGTAATTAGTGAAAAGAATTTTGGAAAGGAAGATATCATGGTTGTCAAGTTTGACACTTCAGGAACCATCGAATGGCAGAAACAATATGGAACTGATAGTACTGATGTTGGAAATTCAATATATGTGGATATTCAAGGAAATATTTATGTAACAGGAATGACCAAGGGAGCAATGGGTAAATCATCTTATAGTAAGGCTGATTGCATTGTCTTGAAACTTGATAATAAAGGCAATATGATTTGGATTAACCAGTTTGGAACATCAAACGATGATGATTGCGTTGGAATAACGGGAGATGCTGAATCAAAGATCTACGTTTGCGGATACACATTGGGAGATTTAGCAGGCAAGAATGAGGGTATATGTGATGCATTTATAGGAAAATTCACCGATAAAGGTGAACAAGTTAAATTATTTCAGTTTGGAACAAAAGAATTAGATCTCGCAACTGGTATTAATTTAGATAATGAGAATAATATTTATCTCGGAGGCACGACACTTATTAAATATGGCGGTCAACAACAAGGTGAAAATTATGGTTTTTTATCAAAACTAAACGAAAACTTTGAAATAATCTGGACGCAAAAAATTGGAATTAATCTGGGCTATTATATCAATGGTATCGCTTTCAATGAACAAGAAACTGAAAATATTGTCCTGAGCGGCTGTCAGAATTGGCCTGCATGTCAATCCTTTATTCAAATGTATAATAAAGACGGTAGCCTGTTATGGATGAATAATTTTGCGGCAATAGGGAAAAATGGAGGAACATGCGGCAAGGGAGTTTGCGTTGATAATAAAGGAAATATATATCATACCGGGATGACAGGTGGCAATCTTTTTAAAAGTATAGACAAGCCCGAAGGTCATGATATCTTTTTGATAAAACTTTTCATGGATAATAGTCAAATTAATAATTCAAAATAAAAAAACGGATCATGCTAAGTAAGACCGGTTAATTAAAACTGAATCAGAACATCTGGTTTTAAATACCGTTTATCTGTATATATGACAATCCGTAGACCTATTTTGCATCCTACAGAAAATAGTTTGCTGCCTACAAAAACAGTTTTATCTTTCCTTTGATTTTTTACCGGTTAACCAAACAGGTTTTTATGTGACTGGTATGGCGAAGCTTTCTTTATTGTACTTTTTTCTGTCTGTGTTTTCGTAAATTCATCCCATTAAGGCATGAGTGAAAAGGTTTATCATATAAAAAAAAACGACTTCAAGCCCGGGTTTTGGTTTTTCCAGGTATTTGGGTGGATCGGATTTGCCATCACCGATGTATTGATCAACAAAAGCTATTATTTATCCAGCATTGAAAGTTCTTTAACCTGGTTGACAGCTATTTCGATTGGTTTCATTCTTACACTGGGGCTCCGGTTGATTTACAAATATATATACCGTAATCATCCGGGACTTCTGTCAGTTGCTCTTCTTACCATTGCCGGTTCTTTTTTTGGTTCGCTTCTTTGGTATTTTTCCCGGAATCTGGCATTTGAGCTGATCTTTAATCTTGGTAAGGTAAACATGCCTTTTATCAGAGATGTATATAACCTTCTTTGGGTTATTTTCGTATGGAGTATCCTTTATTTCGGGCTGAAAATGTGGGTAAACCTGGTAGACGAAAAGATCAGGGCCGGAAAAGCCGACGCGGATACCCGTGAAGCTCAGCTTCAGATGCTGAGATATCAGATTAATCCTCATTTCCTGTTTAATACGCTGAATTCAATAAAGGCACTTATCCGAAGGGAAACTTATACAGCCGAAAACATGATCACGGAGTTTTCTGAATTTCTCAGGTATACAATCCGGAATAATGATAAAACATTCATTTCCCTCGAAGAAGAGATAGAAATCGTAAAAAAATACCTGCTTCTGGAAAAAATCCGGTTCGAAAAAAGATTGGATTATAAGTTTGAAAACAGTGAGGAAAGTCTTAAGGTACCTGTTTTATGTTTCCTGCTTCAGCCATTTGTCGAGAATGCGATCAAGCACGGACTCCAGACTTCCCCTTCAGGAATAGAATTGTCGGTACGGTCATTCATCAGTAATAAAAAAATGCTGATCCTCGAAATTGAAAATACCGGGAAATGGGTTCCTGAGTCAGATGAGAGTGGCATAGGATTGAAGAATGTTAAAGACCGGCTGGATAATGCTTACCCGGGAACCCACGGATTCAGCATCGATAAGGGAGAAAACCGGGTACTGGTAAAGATTTCCATACCCTTGCATAAATGAAGACCTATAGAGCAATTATCGTTGACGATGAACGGCTGGCAAGGGTCACCCTTAAAGACATGCTGTCTGAATATCCCGTTATCGAGATCATTGGTGAGACAGCATCCGTGGAGGAATCGATACCAATGATATTGGATCTTAATCCCGATGTACTTTTTTTGGATATTCAACTCAGCGACGGTACCGGATTTGACCTGCTCAACAAAATCAATTATTCAGGTAAAGTTGTTTTTGTAACAGCTTACGATGAGTTTGCTGTCAGGGCTTTTGAAGTGAATGCAATCCATTATTTACTTAAACCAATTTCCCACAGACATCTCGGGGAAGCTATTGAACGACTGGAAACGAAAGAGTCCGAAAAAGGAACTGTTCATTTTATAAACTTTGAATACAATGATCGGTTACTGATTACCGCAGGCAGTTCTCTGAATTTCATTAAAATCAGCTCCATAGAAGCAATCACGGCTGTAGGTGATTACAGCCTGATCAGAACTGACAATGGGAAAGAGTTCCTCGACTCTAAAACCATGTCGGAATGGGAACAACGTCTGCCTGAAAACCATTTTCTGCGAATCAACCGTTCAGCCATAATAAACTTTGATGCTATAGAAAAAACCGAACAGAAATCATCAAACCTCGTTTTAGTGACTCTGAAAGGTTTTTCAGAACCTATCCGGGTGAGCAGATTGTATTATAAAAAATTAAAGTTAAAGTACAGTTGATCTGCTGGTGCAGTCGCATTTATTTCCACCTAACATTGCGTAAAAATGAAAAACACTTTTTCAATTTTCTTTATTATGCTGAGCATTAACAGCCAGCTGTTTACATCATGTGAAAAAGAAATTGTCTATGAGAACGGGATCACCGATCTGACCGGAGCCTATTTCGGTCAGCAACCTCCCGGAACAAAGCCGGAACAGTTTGGACCGGCAATTATTAAAGGCAACCAACGCCGGAATTGGCATGGGAAGACGGGTTTCTCTCCCGATGGGAACCGGTTCTTTATGGAGTTCTATTTCATGGATTCGGCCAATCCCATTCAAGTCCTGGAGATGGTTCAGGAGGAGGGTTACTGGACTGTTCCTGCCCGTCCGGGTTTTGCCAACGGTTATCTGCATGCCAGTCCGGCTTTTATGGATAACGGCACCTCCATCCTCTTCATTACCAACCGGCCGGATGCGGGGAGTTGGGGACTAATGACGTCGGACCTTACCGGAGCCGGGTGGTCCGCCCCAAAACCGTTCATCGTTTCCGGATCTTCCGGCCTCGGTGGTGGCTTCGAAGTGTCTGTGGCCCGCAACGGTAATGTATACACACGCCTGGAAGAACTTAATGCCGGTAATGCGACGGATATCTTTCTGCTCTGTAAAGAAAACGGCCGGTACCTTCCGCCGGAAAACCTCGGACCGAATATCAATTCCATTGCTGCTGAGGATGGCCCCTTCATTGATCCCGATGAAGAATACCTGTTGTTCGTCAGAAGAGTGCCGGCCAACGGTAACGGCGACATATATATATCATTCCGAAAGGCAGACGGAGCCTGGGAACCGGCTCAGAAAATGGATTCGGGGATTAATACCAGTCATGAAGAATCGTGTCCCTATGTTTCCCCGGATAAGAAATATCTATTTTTTACCCGATATAAATCCGGTATCCGGAATCCCTGGTGGATAAATTCGTCAGTAATTGAGGAACTAAAATCCAAAGATTTATAAATATGAAGCCCGGAAAATCAATCTTTCTGATTGCTTACATGGTTTGTGCGGCTTTGACAGCGAAGTCGCAGGACATAGTTGAAGCAGTAAAGACCAGGGATCTGGCTAAAGTAAAATCCCTGGTTGAGAATGATCCTTTGGTTGTTCACAGTAAAGATGATGCCGGGAACACACCCCTTCATCATGCTGCAATAAGCGGCACTTTTGAAATGGCTGAATTCCTGATCTCGAAAGAAGCAGATATTAATGCTCAAAACGCGCAACTGAATACTCCCCTGCATGAGGCAATCCAAAGCCGGAATGAAAGCATATGCAAACTGCTTATCGAAAGGGGAGCCAGTATCGAAATAGTAAATATCGGCAAACAGACACCCCTTCACAGGGCCGCATCGAGCAATCAGAGGAGTATTACGGATATGCTCATCGCCCGTGGAGCGGCAATCGACCCCTTTGATGCATACGGTCGTACCCCGTTCTTACTTGTAGCCAGAAACAATGGCAATGTTGAAATTGGCAAACTCCTTCTTGATAAAGGGGCCGATGTACAGGTAAAAGATCAGGATAACCAGATGGCGTTAAATCTGGCAGCCTGGAAAGGCTATAAAGATTTCATTGACTTTCTGTTAGATCATAATGCCGCTTACGATACAACCAGAAACGGAGCGCAGATCATTCTATCAGAAGCCGCTCGCTGCGGACACAACAGGCTGTTCAAGGTTGTGCTTGATAAAGAAAACCAGATTCTGTCAGATGAGAATTTTAATAGATACATCATGCTCTCCGCAATTTCGGGAAGTTCGGTCGAGATCGTTAAGATGCTTCTCGAAAGGAAGATTCCGGTCAATAACGAGGCAAACTCTTACGGCTGGACTCCCGTACACTATGCGGCGGCCAATGGGCATGAAAATATGTTCAGGTTTCTATATGAGAATCATTTAGATATCAATGCGAGAACTTTATCAGGAAAATCAGCTTTTAATATAGCGGAAGCTGCCGGAATGACTGATGTGCTTAAAACCATCAGGGAAATAAATGGAGACACCAGTCCGGAAAGATTTCCTCAGCTTTCCGGGCTCTATCTGGGCCAGGTCCCGCCGAAGGATTTGCCGGTACTGTTCGCTCCCGACATTGTATCAAGTGCATCCGGCGATGATAATCACGGTAGTGTAACGTTTAGCCCTGATGGAAATGAGATTTACTGGAATATGAGGAGTAAAATATGGGAGTCAAAGCTGGAAAATGGATTGTGGAAGGAGCCCGGAATAGTTTCATTCTGCAGAGAGGATGAATTTATGTACGATAATCCTTTTATCACAACCGACGGGAAGAAAATGTTCTTTACATCTACCCGTCCCGGTTCCGTCTCGGAAATGAAAGAGAATATCTGGTATGCCGAAAGAAAATCAACCGGCTGGTCCGATCCAAGACCGGTCAGTTCCGAAGTTAACGCGATATTGCTGCACTGGGGTATATCCGTGTCTGATACCGGCACTCTGTATTTTGGTGGTACCGCGCAGGATAATTACGGCAAAAGAGATATTTATTTCAGTAAAATGGAAAATGGTGTATACTCTGCACCTGTACATTTAGGGCAGGGAATCAACAGTAATGACAATGAACACTGCCCCTATATTGCACCTGATGAATCCTATCTGATTTTTACCAGGTTTTCCGACAGAGGGCAGGAATATTACATAAGCTACCATGGACAATCGGGTAATTGGCTGGCCCCTGCTAAGATTGATGTAGGGGGGTATGAAGGTGTCTGCCCGACGGTATCTCCGGATGGCAGGTACTTCTTTTTCTGCAGCGATGGAATATACTGGATGACGGCTGGATTCATCGAAAAGCTGAGGCCGAAGGAGTAACACAAGATGCGAACTTTAATGAAAACTCATTCTGTTTATTTATTCAAAGGATACCTTTTATTGGTATTAGCCGGTATAGCCTTATGTTCCTGTGAAAAAAAGGAAGTAATGACCGACTGTCTTCCGACGATACGCACGCCGGAGTTTCTGTCTCCGCCGGATGATCTCGGCGATGGCTGGAATGTTGCCAGTTTTTCGCAGGTGGGAATGGATCCTGCGCCGGTTCTTGAATTGGTGCAGCTGATAGAAAGCAGGAACGATCATCATATTGAAGGCATGCTGATTGTTAAAAACGGTTATCTGGTCTTTGAAAAATATTTTCCCGGCTACGGATTCAACTGGAATGATCCTGGCGAACAAGGTCCTCCTGTCAATTATGGACCTAAGACAAGGCATTATATGGCTTCTGAAAGCAAGACAATAACCTCTTTGCTGTTCGGGATCGCTATGGATAAAGGATTGATTCCTTCCGTGAACGAAAAGATAGGGACTTATTATCAGGACGACTATCCGGACATCATGCAAGGACAAAAGACGGAGATCACCCTAAGGCATTTGCTGACTATGTCATCGGGCCTTGCATGGGATGAAAGTCCCCCCGGAACCAATGATGCCTATAACCTGTTTCGGGCCAGTGACCCCATCCGGTACATACTGAATCTCCGCCAGGAGTATTCACCGGGTACTCATTTTCATTATAACTCAGGGGGTACCAATCTTCTGGGAGACATCATACACCGGTCATCCGGGATGAACCTGAGGGAATTTGCCAGAGAATATCTTTTCACGCCTCTTCAGATCACAGACTTTGAATGGAAGTCCATAAGGGATGATCACATTTTCGCATCCGGTGGATTATCCCTGATCCCCAGGGACCTGGCAAAAATTGGACAACTGTGTTTAAACCAGGGCGAATGGTACGGACGGCAGCTAATCAGTAAGTCCTGGTTAACCGAATCATGGCAATCCTGCATAATTCCAACGGAATTCGGAATCGGGAATGGATATGGTTATCAATGGTGGATGAACGATTTCAGGAATAGCGGTAAAAACTACCAGGCCTGGTTTGCAGTTGGCTGGGGGGAGCAATTGATGTATGTATTCCGCAAGGAAAAATTGGTAATCCTGTTTTTTGGGAGCTATTATTTTCATTCTCCCGAAATTCCGATCCATTCACTCGTGGAAGACTGGTTATTAGGATCCTTAACCTGCAAGGCATTGACTGTAAGCGACCTGAATTGAGGGTGAATCCTATCTGTCAGTGAAGATATTCACGTTTCGTCGGTAAAAACAAACCTCTTGTCCTGATTTTCAACCACCCGGAAAAAACTTTTGCAGGATAGCCGGATTGTCCGGATTTTTCCACCTGATCTTAAATGGAATATTGGTCCTATGAACGTGACTGATATGGCGAAGCTGTCAACATTGGCTATCGGAAGAGAATACAGGTGGTATGCCGTTTATACCCGGTTAAACCACGAAAAATCCGTTGAGAAATCCCTATTGGATCAAAATATTGAAGCCTACCTGCCCACCATCAAAACGCTTCATACGTGGTCCGACAGAAAGAAGTGGATTGAAACGCCCCTTTTCAAATCCTATGTGTTTGTGAGGGTTAGCAATAAAGAGTACTTCAGGGTACTGCATATTTCATCGGTTTTAAATTATATTTGTTTTGGGGGGCAGGCATCCGTGATACCGGATAAGCAAATCGAAATGGTTAAGAAAATACTGACAGAAGAAATGGAATGTGAGGTTTCCAACCGCTTTTATGAACCCCGGGAACTTGTACAAATAACCAGCGGACCCCTTGCAGGCCAACAGGGCGAAGTGGTAAAATGTGATGGAAAACATAACATGCTTCTTAGAATTGATCATTTGAGCCATTCCCTGATGGTCAGGATAAAGAGCTCTTCATTCCGGAAGATCAGTCTGATTACTCACATCACTAATTAATATCTTGACGAATATTCTCACAGATAAGAACAAATTATTCTGGATACTGCACCTATCCGGATGGATACTTTATGCCATCCTGATGGGAACTTTAAGTTCCTGGCATCTACAGTTCAGTTCCAACGGTTTCCTTCTATTTTGCTTAACCTATTTTACAGGACTTTCCTTGACCTTCGGATTAAGGTATTTTTACAGAAAAGTGTATGATCGGTTCAGATCCGTATTGGTAGTCCTGTTGATCATCATTGCGGCTTCGGCGGTTATCACTTTACTATGGCAACTGGTGGACGTTCTGGTCAGCCTACCATTCATCACGACAGAGGATTTGGAGACGTGGCTGAACCGATACCGCCCATTCAAATTAGTGAAGTTGTTAAAACTGAACCTGGTATATTATCTTTTCATCCTGATCTGGAGCGTCCTCTATTTCGGCATCAGGAACTGGTTTGCCCAAATGGAAGAAAAGATCAGAGCCGAGAAGGCACTGGCACTGGCAAACAAGGCAACCCTGCAGATGCTTCGTTACCAGATCAATCCGCACTTTTTGTTCAATTCGCTGAACTCGATCCAGGGACTGATGTACCGGGATGTGAAAAAAGCCGATCTGATGCTGACCGAACTGTCGGAGTTCCTGCGGTTTTCGCTGAAGTACAAAACTGATCTGTACATACCCCTCAAGGATGAGTTTGAGATCCTGGAGAAATACCTGTTCATCCAAAAAATTCGGTTTGACGATAACCTGTCTTATGAGATCGTCCTGCCGCCGGAACTGCTTACCTGTAAAATACTCTGCTTCCTGACCCAACCTCTTGTGGAAAATGCCGTGAAGCATGGAATGAAAAGCGATCCTTATACCGGGATGAATATCAAGATTAAGGCCGACATAGAACAGGAACAACTCGCAATAACCATAACAAACTCGGGAAGATGGATCGAAAATGATGAGGATGGCGGAACAGGGATTGCCAACGTCAGGGAACGTCTCGAAAATGCTTATCCGGGCCATTATACGCTTAGCTTTACCCAGCAAGAAGGTATTGTTAAGGTTACACTGTTACTCCCTTTGCAGCAATAATATGAAAGCGCTCATAATCGACGACGAATCACTCGCGAGGTTCACTCTGAAAAACAAGCTTGTTGAGTTTCCGGATATTGAGATTCTCGGAGAAGCTTCTTCAGTAAAAGAAGCAGCCGATAAGATTAAACACCTGGATCCGGACCTGATTTTTCTGGATGTACAAATGAACGACGGGACCGGCTTTGATCTGCTCAACCAGATCGAATACACCGGCAAGATTATTTTTGTGACTGCCTTTGATGAGTATGCACTCAGGGCTTTTGAAATCAATGCAGTTGATTACCTCTTGAAGCCGATATCATCGAAACGGCTGAAGGAAGCCATCGAAAGATTATCGGCTGTTGCTTCACAGCTGCATGAAGGCTTGGCCCAAAAATTGAATTATAACGACCGCTTGATGGTGATGCACAAACAATCAGTCAACTTTATCAAGATAGACCAGATCACGTCCATAAACGCTGCTCGAGAATACACGTTCATCAGGACCATTGACGGCAGGGAGTATCTGGCCGGCAAAACCATCAGTCAATGGGAACAACGGCTACCCGACCAGCATTTCTGCCGGATACACCGGTCGACCATTATCAATTTCGATTATATCCTCAAGATTGAACACCATATCAGCGGTTCGGCCGAAGTAATTATTCAGGGAAATCCCGAACCACTATTCATTTCAAGAAACTATTTCAAGGTCCTGAAACAGAGGTACTCTTTATAAACCTCTGAGATACTCCCTGTCTTTTCCCAATCCAGGAATTCAGATTCCTGGAGATACTAAAATGCATGGACAAATGAAAAAATTAACAATTATCCTTTGGGGACAGGTTTTGTCATTAAGCCTGTTTTCTCAGCAAACCAATTTTCAGGAACCATCCCGTGCCGTCAATGCCCTCGTGCTCCTGGGCGAGTGGTTCGGAGATTCGTATTTCCCGCTGAAAGAAGAGATCGAAGCCCGTGGATGGACTATGAAACGGATCGGTGTCGATACCACTTACAGGGGTTGTTATAATAAGAAGCGCGATGTGGTGCTGGCCAGTGAAATCTTTATTCCGGATCTTAAAGACTTTTCGGGTTATGACTGCGTGATTATCCCCAGTGGTCCGCAGTTCCGCAAGTTCATTGTGAATCCGGTTGTCCTTCAGTTTATCAGGGATACTCATGCTGCAGGCCTGGTGATCGCCTCATTCTGTACCGGGAACTGGGTTGTCGAAGCTGCAGGCCTTGTTGATTTTAAGGATGATGCGGCTACTTTCCCCCAGAAAGTGACCCGGTCCGGTGATCGTATCCTCATCGGCCCGAAAGGCGGCGGTCCGCCTCCGGGTGACGGTTACAGGAGTGCTCCTATCAAGGCAATCTGTGATGCCATCGGGCAGGAACTAATTTTAGGTAAATCTTCAAAATGAACAAAATGAAAAAAACAATTCTTCTAACGTGTGCGTTGACAGTTGGGTATCTATCAATTTATGCACAGCAAAATCCGGGATTGGATTCCCGGAAGAGCTGTACGATGATTTACGCTTCTGACGGCAACATGACGCTCGCCGGCAACAATGAAGACTGGACCAATCCTTTCCCTATCATCTGGTTCCTGCCGGCTGAAGACGGAAAATTTGGAAGGATGTTTATTGGCTCCCAAAACGATTTCGAGGGGGGAATGAATGAGAAGGGATTGTTTTTTGACGGCGCATCGGCAGAGGACGTGGAGGTCCCATACGATCCGAAGAAACGTGATTATAAGGGATCCTTGATTGAAAAGGCCACGGAGGAATGTTCGAGCGTTGACGAGGTACTCAAACTATTCTCAGAATACAATTGCGCGGGGAAGTGGAACGGGCAAATGTTGGTCGGAGACCGGTTCGGCAACTCGGCAATCATCGAACCCCTCACCTTCATCAGGAAGACCGGCAAATTCCAGGTCGTCACGAATTTCTTACAGTCGAAAACCGATCCGGAAACCAGTAAAGATGTCAGATACCGGCTTGCATCAGATCTATTTAAAAAACTGACACTATCTCGGTTGACCTTTTCCGTCACATTTTGGATGATGTTCACTTCGAAGATTACGGAGGTTCATGGTGTGTTACCCTTTATTCGAATATCTGCGACCTGAAAACGGGCGATGTTTATATCTACAATTTTCATAATTATGATAATGTGGCGAAACTCAACATCCATGAGGAGTTGAAAAAGGGAAAGCATTCGTACCTCATATCCTCATTATTTTCATATGAGACCTTTGCAGCATTGCAATATAAGGCCACGCGGGCAACAGTCATACTGATAGAAAAAGCCGAGCAAAATGGAGTCGCCGGAGAAGACGGGGCCATTGCGTTCTATAAGGCTTTAACGTCACCGAATGATAGTCCGGTTAAGTATAACATTGGAGAAAGGCATCTTGTCGGAGCAGGATACGCTCTTATCGAAAACAATAATATTGAAAAAGCCATAGAGCTCTTCTGTTTCATGGTTGAGGAATTTCCACAATCTTCAAATGCATACTACTGCCTGGGTGAAGCCTATTGGAAAAATGGACAAAAGGAACTTGCTAAAAAAAATTATGAAAAATCCCTTGAATTAAACCCCCGGAATGGAAAAGCCGTAAGAATCCTTGAACAGCTAAAGTAAATTGAAAAAGAAAATAACCAATAAACCAAAAACCATGAAAATTCTGACATTAATTACCCTCATCGCAGTCCTGTTTTCATGTAACCGGCCAGATGAGCGGTATGAAATTACCGGTAAAATTACAGGATTTAAAAGCTCCCCTGCCTACTTATTGCTTTATGCCGGTGAAGGGCAGGCCAAACCTATAGATTCAACTGAATTGAAAGATGGAAGTTTCTCCTTTTCAGGGAAGTTGTCCAGTCCTGCCATTGTTTATATAACATTTAGGAATAATCCCGGATATATCAGGTTCTTTGCCAAGAACTCCAGGATTAGCATAAGCGCCGACTCGGCGAATCTGGCTGAAAAGACAATACGGGGATCAAAAACTGAAAATCAATACCAACGCTTTTATAAGGAATACATCCGGTTGTTTAAATCCCCGCTCGACTCTCTCCATAAAGAATACAATAAGGCAGAATTAAGAAAGGATTCAACAAGCCTTGATAAAATCATAAGTCAATTGGAGGAAGTCTCAGGAAATGAAAAGGAGTATCTCATGGACTTCATTTCCACCCACAGGGAATCAGCAATTTCCCCATACCTGATCGTCAAATATCTGAATTACAGAATAACCTATGAAGAGCTAAAACCAGTCTGCGAAAATTTTGATTCTGTGATAAGTAGTAACTGGGCTGTACAATATCTGAAAAACTGGCGGAGTTACTTGACTAGTCGGAGCCAGCCGTAGAACTTCATTTAATCTTAAATCATCTGAAATGAAAAAATCATTAGCCATTTTAGCAATCCTGGTTGTTTGTGCATGCCAGACTTTCGCTCAAAGCGATGGTGACGATGTGATAATCGGAAAGTACCGGGTATTAGACTCAAAGGTTTTAGGCGAACAGCGCCGAATTCTTGTGCATCTGCCGGACGGTTACGAGAACACCGAAGTACAATACCCCGTGGTTTTTCACCTGTACGGTGATTATGAGATGACCTATTTCGCCGATGCAGCTTCCCTGCTTCATCGTTTGCAAAGTTTTCGGTTAATGCCCGGGGTGATATTGGTCGGAGTGGATAATACCGACCGTTACCGGGATCTCAGGCCTTTAAAGGCTGACGGAAATCCGGGAGGCGCGGATCAATTCGCCCGGTACTTCAGGGAGGAACTGATCCCTTTTATCCGGGAAAACTACCGGGCAGCAGATTACAACATTCTGGCGGGACCCCAGGCCGGGGCATGCTTTGGTTTCTACTCCCTCATAGAGCATACCGACCTGTTCGATGCCTTTATCCTGGAAAACTCCTTTGATAACCCTGTAGTCATCGATAATTACCTGATAACAAAAGCCAAAGACTTTTTTAAACCCGATAAATCGCTGAATAAGTTTCTTTATATGAAAATAGACAGCCACAGCCCGAATTATCAGTTTGCCCTGAAGCAGAAATCCACCATCGAGGCCAATATTCCCCGAAATTTCCGTTTCAGGTTTGAAACGTTTGATCAGGGTGACTACATGACCGAAACAGGATTTCTCAAAGGATTCAGGGAACTTTTCTCTGAGTATGAGTTGCCCGACAGTATCGCGACAGGCGGAATAGACAATATAATCGCTTATTACGATACTTTATCGGAGAAAATGGGATTCAAAATCACTCCATCGGACGTGACCCTTCATTATGCTGCCACACGGATCAATGCGGCCGGTAATGGATCGGAAGCCAGGCGGGTTTATGAATACATTCTGACCGTTTATCCGAAATCACTGGACGGATTATTCCAGATGGCGCAAATTCTGTCTGCCGAAGGCAAATTTCAGAAGGCAGTGGAGTACTATACCGAATTCTTAAAGCTCAGGCCACATGAAGCCATGGTACAGAATATGCTTAAACGAACCGAGAGGTTGATCAGGGAATCGGCCTCTTTCGCAATTGAACAGGCCATCAACGCAAAGGGTATTAAGGAGGGAAAGCTTGTGTACCAGCAGCTCAGGAAGGATAATCCCGACAAGAAATACTTCGACGAAAAAGAAATGAATTACGCCGGCTACCGGTTCCTGAATAAAGGCATGGTGATCGAGGCCATTGAAATCTTCAAAATGACGGCAGAAATATTTCCGGAATCATTCAATTCATGGGACAGCCTGGGAGAAGCCTACATGAAGAAAAGCGACAAAACAAATGCTAAAAAGAGCTATAAAAAATCGCTGGAATTGAATCCCCGTAATGAAAATGCCGCTAAAATGCTTGAACAATTAAAGTAAAGTTCTTTTGCGCTGGTTTACAGTATTCAAGATTCAAAATTAACGTGGTATGAAAACAAGGATTCTTTTTAACTTTATTCTGATGACTGTTTTAGCGGCTTCTCCCCTTTTGGGGCAGGAACCTCAACCGGTAAGGATGCAGGCACCCATGGGAAGCTATGAATTTGCCAACCAAACAAACAGTACTGTCATTCCATTTAAGCTCAGCGAAAACCTCATTGTAATTCAGGTTGAGCTTAACGGGAAAAACTTTAACCTTATTCTTGACAGCGGAATGCCGTTTGACGGAGCGATCCTTTTCGGCAGCAGCAAAGTTGATTCCACCAAAATAAAATTCGGGGGTAAAATGCCAATCGGCGGAGTTGAAGGTCAACCCATTCTATCGGATGTCAGTATGGGAGCTACGCTTAAAGTGCCAAACCTGACTTTAAGCAACCAAATGATCCTGGTCATGCCGTACGATCCTGCCAGGGGCCTTCGGTTTGAAGGAAAGGAGGGTATTATCGGTTTTTCATTCTTTGCTCATCTTATTGTGCATATCAATTATGACAAGCAGCTCATTACTTTCAGCAAACCTGGCAGTTCAGATCTGGCTGATTCGGGGCAGATGGTACCGGTGGAGGTCCGCAACGGCAGGATTTTACTTAAGGCGGATGTAGAGCTTGAGGATGGATCAAAAGTTCCTGCTGATTTGGTTGTTGATACCGGAAACAGATCAGCTCTGTCGTTGAACACGGGAATCAATAGCAAAATAAGCCTGCCTGTAACAACGGTGTCCTGGTATGCAACCGGTATGACCAGCAGGATCGAAAGGAAAATGGGCCGGATTAACAGCCTGAACCTCGGCGGAATTCAATTAAACCATGTTCTGGTATCATTTAATGACGGTAGCGCGGGTGCACCCCCGCCATGGGAAAAAGAAGGAAATCTGGGAAGTCAGACCCTTCGCCGGTTTAATCTGACTTTTAATATCCCCGGAGGTAAGATGTACTTTAAAAAGAACCAGGCATTTGATGCACCATTCGAGTTCAATCTTCCCGGATTTCAGGTTGACAGAACGGAGGATGCCAGAATGGTTGTATACCATATTATTTCTGATTCTCCGGCTGATAAATCAGGAATAGTGCCGGGTGATAAAATTATTTCTGTCAACGGCAAACCCGTTTCACAATTAACAAAGGATGAATTCGAGCAGGAATTCTCAAAATCCGGCAGTCAGGTATCTATTCTTATTGACCGTTCAGGCAAACAAATCAGTATCAATCTGAAACCGGAGAAGTTTATTTAAATAAACAGATTCCGTAAAGGAATAACATAAATGTCATTACAAAAATCATTTGAAATGAAAAATAAATCACGACGCCAGTTTTGTCAGATCTGTTTCGCAGCCGGAGCAGGATTGGGATCAGCAGCTCTTCTTGCATCGGCATCGTCACCGGTGGCTGCTGCCACTTTGGCCTCTGAGGAAAATAATCCGGATAAACATTCAGATATGAATCCCGATTATTCGAAAATCGGATATTGCGGATACCGCTGCGATATCTGTCCGGCGAGATCCGAGGACAGAAATATTCGCAGGAAAATGGTCGAAGGATGGAAAAAACTTTACGGTCATACAATGTATACCGAAGATAATATTCCGATTGCCAAACCTTGTGCGGGCTGCAAAGGGAAAGGCGAAATTGCTGATACTTCATGTCAGGCTCGGCCTTGTGCCATTGAGAAGGGGCATGTCATCTGTGCCGACTGCGATCTGTTCCCCTGCAGGAAGTTGCAGCCTCTTCTGGCTGACCGGCAGCAGTTGTTGTTATCCGTAAAGGGTAAGGATGTATCTCTTGAGGAGTTCAGGATGTCCGCCATGCAGTTTGAGAATATCCCGGTGCTGCTGCGGAGGATGGCCGAAAAAGGGAAGGTGCCATCCTGGGTAAAGAAGCTGTTGTAATTTCCACGTAAATAGCATGGATTTCACCTGAAGAGAGTTTTAGGGCTTTCACGGTGAGAAGTCCCGGTCAGGGTCAATGGGATTTCTAACGGATTTCTGCAAAAATCATCGAAGAGCTGAGACCGAAGGAATAAATAATAGTATTAACGAACAAAAATAAAAGATATTAACATGAAAAAACTAAATCTTATATCCTGTTTGTTTCTTTTCGATCTGATGATCCTCCAAATTTCCGCCCAGGATCGATTGACCTTGACGGCAGCCGAAGCGCGGAAGATCATCACCGACGGCTATCGCGATTGGGATCGCGGCCGAGTAGCCTTAGACAGGAAAACCTTCGAAAAAATGCTGGCCTCGGACTTTTATATTCAGCAACCGGGACGAAAGCTCACCCGGCAGGAGTTTATCGACGGAATCTCAGTCGATCGGCCCGACGGCAAGCTGACCAGATACAATACCACCGTGTTGACGGTTCAATCGACAGCGGATGGCTGGGTTGCCATCATTCAAGAGAAGGTCGAAATCGAGGCTCCAGGCGGGAACAAGGGCTATAGCCTGAGGATCACCCGCGCCGGCTGGAAACAAGAGGATAATCAATGGCTGATCACGTATGCCGAGACCATCGGACACGAGAATTGGGCCGGCGGTGCGGAGCCTCCTTTCCCGGATTGGGAGTCGGCACCTCTATTCGAAAATCCAATCAAGTAATGCTGGCATGCTGATTAGAATGAAATAATGAAAAAAATCAAAATGAAAAACTTAAATAGCTATTTATTCCAGAAGTTCGCCATGACGTTCTTTATTTTCATGTCCGTTTATAATGGCACTGCCGCTAAATCTCCGCAAATACAGGAGAGCGGATTGATCGCGTTTTATTCCGACCGTTCCGGTAACAGGGATATTTATCGCATGAATACTGATGGCACGGGTTTAACTCAGTTAACCACGAATACCGCTCATGATGAGTGTCCTGCAATATCGCCGGATGGGAAAAAGGTTGCTTTTTTATCAGAGCGGGATGGGAAACGGGAAATTTATATCATGAATATCGACGGATCCAATCAAACGCGATTCACCAATAATTCAGATACGGAAGAGCATCCCTCCTGGTCGCCGGATGGAACGAAAATCTTTTTTATGAAAGATCTTTCAAGCCGGACAGGAATCTGGGTGATGAACGCTGATGGAACCGGTCCGGTTCAATTGACTAATAACCAGGCCCGCGATGAGCGCCCGATAGTGTCGCCTGATGGGCAAACGATCCTGTTCATGTCTAATCGTAATGGCAATTATGAGATATACATGATGAATACCGACGGCAGTAATCAGAGAAGGATCACTAACAGCACGGGACATAAGATATTTCCCACGTGGTCACCTGACGGCTTAAAAATTGCATACGGACTGACTGTGATCGTAGGAGGTGTGCCTCAGGCTGATATACATGTCATGAATGCTGATGGCAGCGGTGATATTAGACTAACAACTGCAAACGGAAGAGATGAAGATCCTGTATGGTCGCCGGATGGGAACAGTATCGTTTTTCAGAGTGAGAGGAACGGGAATTTCGAAATCTACAGGATGAACAGCGATGGCACAAATCAAACGCGTCTGACAAATAATTCCTCATGGGATGGCTGGCCAAGCTGCGGAATTGATCCGGTCCAATCGGGTATTGACGACAATCATTTTAACAAATCCTATGGATTCAGATTATTACAGAATTATCCGAATCCGTTCAATCTGTCAACCAGTATAAAATTTGAAATCTTACAATCAGGATTTGTATCCTTAAAAATTTATAATTTTTTAGGACAGGAGGTTGATGAACTTGTAAGTAAACACATGCCACAAGGTATTCATACGGTTAACTGGAATTGTAAAGGATTGCCCGGCGGAATTTATTTTTACCGTATGTCAAATGATGAACTTTCCGTCACAAAAAGGCTTAATGTTATGCAATGAATATCGAAGGGGAAGAAAAATGAAAAAAATAATCCTTATTACAGCATTTATTCTGCTTGCAGCAGGAGCAAATAACGCACAGGATATTTTAAATGCCGTCCGTAAAGGAAATGTTGAGGAAGTCAAACAACATCTTGCCAGCGATCCTAATCTCATCAACACGAAAGATGAATTCCGGAACGATCTTCTCTTTCTCGCGATATTGAATAAAGATTTGAAAATGGCGGAACTGCTGCTCAAAAGCGGCATCGATGTTACATATGCAAGAAAAGATGTGGGAAACAATGCCCTGCACACCGCTGCCGGAACCGGCCCTATTGATATGATAAAGCTTTTACTCAGTTACAGTGTGGATATGAATAAAGTGAATTCATTTGGCACGACGCCGCTTATAACCGCAATTACCAGAGAACAAAAGGAGATTGCTTATCTGCTTCTGGAGAAGGGGGCGTCCTTTTCCTTTGATCCAAGGCAGAGGGAAAGTCTCCTGCGTTCCGCGCTTGCCGGAGGCATGGAAAAAATTGTTGATCAACTCGCAAACGATACCACGATCGATTATTTCAAAAAAACCTCATCCGGGAATACCTATCTCCATGCCGTCGCCCAGGGAGGGATATCTTCTTTTGCAGAACGACTGATTCAAAAAGGACTCAACATTAATGAAAAGAATATTTACGGCTGGTCTCCAATTCATTTTGCGGCTTCAAGGGGACAGACCGGCATCATCGAAACGTTTGTCAGAAATGGCGGGAAAAAGAATATAAGGACCAACGACGGAAAAACGCCATATAATATTGCCCGGGATTTTGAGCAGCAACAAACGGCGGAGTTTCTTCAACAACGGGGATTTGATACATCCGCGCCACATTTCCCAACCATCCGGGCAAAATATCTCGATCCGGAGTTGCCCGATACTACCCCACGCCTTTTCGCGCCGGGAATTGTTTCGCAGACGCACACCTTTGAACATTGCCCTCTGACCTTCTCATCCGATCTTCAATCGCTTTGCTGGGCTGACTGGAACAGGGAAGGGATTTCAAAAATTTTTCTTATGGAGAAAGAATACGGCGTCTGGCAAGCGCCCAAAACCGTACAGGAACAGGCAACCAATCCCTGCATTTCACCGGACGGTCAAAGAATTTTTTTCACCGCGAAGAGGAAATCACGGGACGGACAACAATTTCCCGATCCCGATATCTATTACATTGAACGGAAGGGGAACGGCTGGAGCGAACCGATCAATGTTGGAGGGAATGTCAATACCAACAATGAAGAGAAAACGCCTACGGTTGACTGGGACGGTACATTGTATTTTACCTATAACGCGGATATTTACCGATCACAATACATTAACGGGAAGTACGCTCCCAAAGAAAAACTCCTCCCTCCCGTTAATTCCGGGAGGACGGAGAACCAGCCCTTTATCTCGCAAGATGGAACCTTTATCATTTACCAATCCTATGGTTCCGAGGGAGTGATGGCAGGTTATGTGAATATCTGCTTTCGCCGCACCGACGGTACATGGACTGATCCTGTCAAACTTTCAGAGAAAATAAAAATAAACGGGCTTTTTCCTGCTGTCACACCTGACAATAAGTATCTGTTCTTTTTCCAACAAGATTATTTTTGGGTGGATGCAAAAATCATCGAAGAGCTGAGATCCAAAGAATAAAATAATCCTAACGAAACACCAGGAGTAATCAAAATGAAGACAATAATTCTATTCAGTTACCTGCTGGTGACAGCAATATCAATTCATGCCCGGGAAAGAGATTTCCCTAAACTAAATGGTCCCTACCTGGGCCAGAAGCCCCCGGGTATGACACCTGAGATATTTGCACCGGGCATTGTTTCGAAGGAGGGTGCCCAATCAAAACTGCTTGTCACCCAAGATGGATCAGAGATCATCTTTAAAACGATGATGCTCAATCCCGGACAAAGTAATTCGCCGTCAAGCCGGATTATGTACTTCGAAAGTATTTCCCAGAAGAATGGCAAATGGGATTCACCTACAATTCTTCCCTTCTCACTTGATTTCGTGAATGATGAGCCTACCCTGTCGGGCGATGGTAAAAGGTTGTTTTTTGTTTCGAACAGACCGAAGGAAGGCTCTACCGAAGCTCAGAAAATGCCCGATATTTGGGTAGTAAACAGAAAGGGTGACAGTTGGAGTGATCCCCGAAATCTTGGAGTTCCGGTTAATACCGAGGGCGTGGAGGTACAACCCTTCTACAACTCCGATAACCGGCTGTACTTCGGAAGGATGGATGGTATTTACTATTCGCAGTATTCCGATGGAAAATTTTCTGAACCGGCTAAGCTTAACGATAGTATTTTTCAGGGAAGAGTCAGGGGTATTTGTATAAGCCCGGATAATAAGGTTCTCATTATGCACTCCGATAAACCCGGCGGATTTGGCGGATGGGACTTGTACTGCTCATTTAAAGATACCCGGGGGAAATGGATGGATTTGATAAATATGGGTAATGCTATCAATTCTGAACAACCCGAAGCCAACGCAACCTTCTCGCCTGATGGGAAATACCTCTTTTTCTCCAGAGGCGATGATATTTACTGGGTCTCCGGGAAAATCATTGAAAGGCTGATGCCAAAGGAATAAATAAAAGAATTGTAATTGAAGAAGAATCAAAATGGAAAAACTCAAAGTGTCAATTTGTGGGCACGTCGTGGCGATGTGGCTACTTATTATGGTTGGATTCCCATATGCTTTGATCTCGCAGAACAACCGTGTGGTTAATTGGCAGGCAGATATTGATTATTTAGTAAAGCAGCTGGAAACCATGCATCCAAACCTGTACGGTTGCGTTACCAAAGAAGCATTTGGCTCAAGCACAGAAAAATTAAAACAAAAGATCCAGACTTCTTCTGATGTGGAGATGTTTTTGGGCATTCAGGAACTCGTTGCCAGTATCAGGAACGGCCACACGATTTGTTTACCCGCTCTTTACATGAATATACCTGAAGAATTGCAAAACCAGTTCCTATACTATCTACCAGGTGATTATTATTTTTATGAAGATG
>JAZDPC010000042.1:0-17858 GCA_043797975.1 Bacteroidota bacterium | reverse complement strand
AATCCGACGGCGGTTGCCGCACTGGATCTGATCCGGGTGGTACCGAACCCGTATTACGGGAACTCGGCCTATGAACTGACGCAGCTGGAAAACTGGGTTAAGATCACGAACCTGCCGAAAACATGCACGGTATCCATCTATGCCCTGAACGGGAACCTGGTCCGCCGGTTCACGAAGGATAGCGAGGTAACCTATCTCGACTGGGATCTGAAGAACCAGTACGGGATCCCGATCGCATCAGGAGCCTATATTATCTATATCGACGCTCCGGGTATCGGCCATAAAGTGGTTAAATTCTTCGGCGTGATCAGACCACAAGACATGAACAGCCTGTAAACGGAAGGAAAAAGGAAAAAGGAGGAAGGAGAAAGGATTTAACGTTCCTTTCTCCTTTTTACTTTCTCCTTTGATCTGCGGTTTTACTATTGCTTCTTCACTATCGCAGCGTATCCTCCTCCCGGAGCCATCTTTATTTTGAGGGTTTCACCCGAAACAATTGTGCGGGTTTCTTTTGTAAAATCTTCAGCATACTGATCGGCATTGATACCATCCCGATATTCAGTGATCTGGTAATTTCCGGCAGGCAGAAAATCAAGTTTGATTTCCAGTTCCCGGGGTGTCCAGTCGGTTATAGATCCGATGTACCATGATGAACCTGATTGCCGGGCAACAGCGACAAAATCACTGATCTTACCGGCCAGCGGAACCGTCTGATCCCAAACAGAAGGGACCTTTGACAGAAATTCCATACACTCGGGTTCACGCATATAAGCAGAAGGTGCATCGGCAAGCATCTGAAGCGGGCTTTCAAAAACAACATAAAGACCGAGCTGATGGCAACGGGTACCCTGACTCATAGGACGTGTAAACGCTGCCTTGAAATTTGCTTTCTCAGCATTCCGCATGGCTCCCGGGGTATAGTCCATCGGACCTGCAAACATCCTGATGAATGGAAGTGTGCAGTTATGATCCGGCGTGATATCAGAACTCCATTTGTTATGTTCCAAGCCTTTTACTCCTTCACGGGTCAGCATATGAGGATAGGTACGTTCGAGTCCGGCCGGCTTATAAGCACCATGGAAGTCAACCAGCATTTTCCTGTCGGCAGCAGCTTTTGCCACTTTCCAGTAATAATTGACCATGGCCTGATCATCCCGCTGCATGAAATCCACTTTGATCCCTTTGACATCCCAGGCTTTAAATTGGTCAAGTGCTTTATCAAGATCTTTATCCAGGGCATTCCACAGGCACCATAATATAATGCCAACGCCTTTGCTCTGAGCATATTTACACAGTTGAGGGACATCAACATCGGGACTGATCTTAAACAAGTCAGCCGGTACCGACCACCCTTCATCAAGGATGATGTATTCTATTCCGTATTTGGCGGCAAAATCAATGTAATATTTGTAGGTTTCCGTATTGACACCCGACCGGAATGGCACACCTTTATTGTTATTTGCGTTCCACCAGTCCCAGGCCACTTTCCCTGGCCGGATCCAGGATGTATCATCGATCCGGCAGGGCGAAGCAAGCCGGTAAACGATATCATTACCGATAATATCCTTATCCCCGGCATTAAAAGCAACCACTCTCCAGGGGAAGTAACGGTTACCGACGGTTTTGGCAATATAATCAGCAACCTGATCGGGACGGACATTCCGGTCACGCAACAATTTCTCAGTCAATACGTAAGAAGGAAACTTCACTTTCAGTTTCGTACTGTTTGTTCCGTAAACATATATACCAGGATAATCCTCGAGCGCAGCTTCCGTGATCAGAACATTGATCCCGTCGGCACGGTCCACAAGAAAAGGAACGGATGATAGGGAATCCGGACCCATCTCAGAGATCTTCATCTGTACATATGACCGTTCGCTGTGGGTGAACATGCTCTTGTCAGTCGGAATCCACGAATTTTCGTCAGCAGGGAATGTAAAGGTTACCTGTTCCGATTTAACGATCAGATCACCTTCCAGGTCAGTTTTGAAACGGTAGGCAGCTCCGTCATCATAAGCCCTGAATATCAGCCTGTAAGAACCTTTGAAAATCAGTTCCAGTTCTGAAAACTGATCCGGAATTTCCTTTCTTTTTTGTTGAACCGATGGCTTTATGATTTCATCCACTGTCCGCCTGACCACCTTTCGGACCGCCGGTGAAGAGCCTAAAACCGTGCCGGTCCCTGTTTCCATTGCAATGGGACCGAGGCTCGACATGATTTTATCGAGATAATAAACCTCTGCTGTAATCCCGGCCGTTTTATCCACTTTTACAACGATCTTAGCCTTCCCTCCCGGGGAAACCAGTTGATAGTCATCGGCAAAAATCGCCGATGTCACCATCAGAAACCCTACCAGAAAAATCAACCTTCTGCTACTCATAACTTTAATAATTAATATGTAAGTATTTTTCAACCACTTCAACCACTTCAACCAATTCAACCAATTCAACCTCCTCAACCTACAGTGCCTTCACCCACAGGAAATCCAAACCCACCGGTGCCAGGCGGTCGCCGGCAGGCAGTATGGTCAGTACATGTATCCCTTCGGTCAGTTCCACCTCATCGGAATTCAGGTCACGCGACACATCTCTGTAACCGGTTGTAAGATCATGAACTTCGTTACCGTTAAACAATAAAAGCTTTTCATCCAGCAGGATCCGGATCTTTCCGGATTGGGCCATCCTGGCGACTGTCAGTCCCAGGGAATATTTTCCTGCTTTGGCAACAGGCATCAGCAATGTCAATTTATCGTCCTTCGAAACTGGCGTCCATTGTGCCATCTGTCCGGCAGCCCACATCGGTGACTTAACCGTTGTGATTCTCCCTGCTTCTGATGCAATCGCTTCTATCTGATAGAAGATTGAATTCGATGAAGCTCCCGCTCCTTCAGGCCACCAGTATTCCGGAAGTTTCAGGTACCTCACATCCGCCTGAGAGATCGGAATATGGTCATCATAAGCACCGGGTAATGCATAGATATAGGTCATGCGTGCATAGGAAAAATGGTCAACAACGCGGTGACTGTTCAATTCCATAAAGAAATCGAAATTGGTGGTGAAAGGAATATTGTCGAGGATATGCCAGCGGTAATTTGTTACGAAACCACGATTGGCCGGCCCGTCATTGCGTGGCTGTCCGCAATAGGCATGAGCAAACAGTTCTTCGGATGACCAGGCGTAGTTGAAATAATCCTCCGAGCCGGTTCCGACAAAAACCGGTTTCAATTTGTTGTCCGTAAAAATCTTTTCGTCTCCCTCACCCCACCAATTGCCTGATGAGGAAGGCACTGATGTCGGATTCATCAGGAAGGCAGCCGTCCCAACCATTCGTCCCTTGCCTTGTAACATCACATAAGGGATATCCTTAATCTGTTTCGGATCCGCCAGCAGTTCATGATCGACTCTCCAACGGGCCCTGAAATGCATTGACTGCCCTTCTATCCAGTTATAAGGCACTGTGACCACCTTGGTTGTAACAGTAACTTCCTGGTCCCCTAAGTTTTCCACCAGCAACTCGGCTGAATCCCGGAAAGGCATAAAATACCGGCAAACCATCCGGCCATCCGGTAAAACGGAAAATGGAAGCGATTCGTAGGGATTGATTCCGGGTGCAGCTCCAAAGAAATCGCCGATCGGCGATTGTACCTGTCCCCATGGTGATCCGTCAAACCGTATTTCAAGAAGGGTCTGTCTGAGTGCTTTATCAAGGTTCTGTGCAGTTACGAAAACAGCCATGCGTGAAATCGCTCCGCCACCCACAATCTTCTTTACCGGCTTCTTTTCCCCGGCTTTCAGCCAGGCGACTTCATAATCAGCCGTATATAAAACGGAATCAATGGTTTCAAAGGGTTTTGCCAGTATGCGGGCTGCCTGGTCAAGTTTCTTTTCATTTTCCCTGATATCGGAAACTGCAAACGTTTTTACTTTGGTGCCAGGCTCATACAGTCTGACCTGCACATGATAAAAATGGAGATTGTTCAGGTCACCCTTCCAGACCATCCTGCAACCTTTGGCAAATGGAATGGGATAATAGGATGCCGTATTCTGGGAAATAGTATTCGACCAGGACGGCCGGACAGCTTCTTTCAACAGGGCTTCATAGGTATGCTGTAAGAAAAACTGAGCTGGACCATTGTACACCGGCTCTTGCTGCTGATCGAGCCAGAGGGTTATGTCACCTTCGATCCATGCCGTCCACATCCGGACAATTGCCCCCGGACCTTTTACATCACAGATCAGATATTCACCAATATTATTGGCACCGGGTTTTTTCAGCACTTCTAAAAAACCCGGTATGGGTTCCCCGCCGAAACCATCGTCGTTGGCAAACCAGCCTGGTTTATCAGGTGCTACGGTTCTGCGATCATAGGATGAATACTGGATGCTCGAATAACCGGGATTCGGATATTCCCCAAGTTTCTGCAAATCTGTTAGTTCCCTTATCAGAGTTGAAGTGCTGATTACCTGACCGGTCAGGAATTGTACCGGAATCAGGAGCAACAGTGTAATTAATGACTTTAGTATGGGTCTCATAATCGATCGTTTTGTATTTTCGATGTCTGGCAGTGAGCTGTGAAAATACAAGATTTTGAATTAATCATCGAATCAACTTTAATTAATATAAAATGAAGAACCTTCACAAACTAAGGATCAGCGCAAATTTCCTTATCATCGCCCTGATCCTGGTCCCGATGTGGACATTCGGTCAGGAAGCAAAGACCGGAGAAACCCGGCCCGAATTCCAAATGACCGTCACCAAACAGATCCCGGCATTATCGGTTACAAGCCAGGCCTCCACATCAACATGCTGGTGCTTTGCAACCACTTCGATGCTGGAAAGCGAATTGATCCGCCTGGGAAAAGGAGAGATCGGTCTATCGGAAATGTTTACGGTCCGGAATGTCTATTCCGCTAAAGCTGAACAATATATGCGATTCCATGGCACTTGCAGTTTTTCTGAAGGCGGTGAACAGCACGATGTGCTGAATTCCATTGCTAAAAACGGAATCGTACCCCGCGACGTTTATCCGGGATTGAATTATGGTGAGAAAACCCATAAACACGGAGAGATCGTTACCACCCTGTCCGGAATTGTCGACAACGTGGTCAAGAACCGGAACGGAAAGCTGAGCCCTGTATGGCAGAAAGGGATCAGCGGCGTTCTTGATGCCTATTTCGGCGAAATTCCCGAATCATTTTCCTGGAACGGCAAAATGTACACACCCAGGGAATTTGCCAAGGAGCTGGGAATTAATCCGGATGATTACATCGAATTTTCATCTTTCACCCATCATCCGTTCTATGAAAAGTTTGTGATCGAGATTCCTGATAACTGGGCCCAGGAAGCTTTGTATAATGTACCGATCGATGAATTGATGGAGATTGTCGATTATGCACTCAATAAAGGAATATCCATTTCCTGGGGTGCTGACATCGAGAGCCTGAACTTCAGGGATGGTTTCGGACGGATCATGGAAGAGGGTGCAGATGTGAATGATCCCCGGGCACCCGAAAAAGCAGTTAGCCAAGCAGACCGACAGCATCTGCTTGATAATTACCAGTTTTCGGATGATCATGCCATGCACCTGACAGGGATGGCCACCGATCAGTTCGGGAATAAATATTATCTCGAAAAAAACTCCTGGGGCGAAGGAGGAAAATTTAAAGGCTATTCTTACCTGTCGGTTCCCTTCTTGCGGTTGCGCACTATGTCAGTTATGGTTCACAAAGACGGCATACCCCAGGCAATTGCTGATAAAATCGGACTTAAATAACATCTGACAACCATGAAAAAATCTATAGTCTTTCAGTTTGGAATCCTGCTGGCTGCCGGATTAATGTTAAATCCCACTCCGGCAACGGCTCAAAAGAAAAAGAAACAGGATGCTCCTTATAAATTCACCACAGAGATCGAGTATCCGAGGACCTCAACCAAGAACCAGGGATCATCCAGTACCTGTTGGTCATTTTCCGCCACCTCGTTTCTTGAATCGGAAATGATCAGAAAAGGGAAACCGGAGACAGAACTCTCTGTAATGTACACTGTAAGGAACATCTACATCGACAAAGCAGAACAATTCGTCCGCTGGAACGGCAAAGTTGAATTCGGTCCCGGCGGTGCCTTTCACCAGGTCACCAATTCCATCCGCGACAACGGAATCATGCCCCTGGAGTTGTATCAGGGAAATGAGATCCAGGAAAAGAGCGTGATCCATAATGAAATGGATGCCGTTTTGCGTGCCTATGTCGATGGAATCATAAAGAATCCGAACCGCAATCTTAGCCCGGTATGGAAAGAGGGCTTTACAAACCTTGTTGATGCTTACCTGGGCAAGGTTCCGGAGAATTTCGAGTATAAAGGCGTCAGTTATACCCCTCAGAGTTTTGCCGCTTCACTGGACCTGGACCTGAACGACTATGTCGAGATCAGCTCTTTCTCCCATCATCCTTTCTATGAGCAGTTTGTACTGGAGGTTCCGGACAATTACGACCGTGGTTTTGTTTATAATGTCCCCATCAACGAGCTGGACCAGATCGTGGAATATTCCCTCCGAAACGGCTATACCGTTGCCTGGGCATCCGATCTTGAAAAAGGTTTTAATTTCGGATTGGGTGTGGGCATTGTGCCTCCCTCAGACTGGGATGGGAAAACATATAAACCCGGAATGGAACCGGAGATCACACAGGAACGCCGGCAGCTCGAGTTTGACAACTATCAGACCACCGATGACCACGGAATGCACCTGGTTGGCATCGCTCATGACCAGAACGGAGGCAAGTACTATTTTGAAAAGAACTCCTGGGGCACCGGAAATCCGTATAAAGGATATTCCTACATTTCGTCAGCCTATCTGAAGCTGAAGACAACCTGCCTCATGGTCAACAAGAACGGAATACCGGGAGAGATCAGGAAGAAACTGGGGATATAAGGGTATAGGGGCATACGGGCTTAAGGGCATACGGGCATAGGGAAATTATTTGTTAGCTTATCGCATAGAAAGAAGGAGGCCTTAAAAAAGCCTCCTTCTTTCTTTATGCGCTCTGCCTTATTCTGCAGTAAACGCATAAATGGTAGTATGCCGATAAGTCTGCCCCGGCTCAAGAATAGCCGACGGGAAAGCCGGCTGGTTCGGAGAATCCGGGAAATGCTGGGTTTCTAAACAAAATCCCCAGTGCTGATTATAAACAATATTACCGGTACCTGTATACTTTCCGTTCAGGAAATTACCTGTATAGAACTGGACACCCGGCTCGGTAGTCAGGACTTCCATTTTTCTTCCGCTAACCGGTTCCTTCACACTGACAACCTTTCTTAATGGCAATATTTTATCCGATAAAACATAATTATGATCATATCCGCCATCCACCTGGGCAATCCTTTCACCAATCGTATGAGGCATGTTGAAATCCATCGGGGTTCCGATAACCGGCCGGAGTTCACCAGTCGGGATCAGGGTTGAATCCACAACGGTATACCGGTCAGCCATCATTTGCACAACATGGCCGAGTATGTCGGTCCTGGCTCCGCCGGTCAGGTTGAAATATCCGTGGTGGGTTACATTCACCGGACAAGCCTTGTCGATGGTCCCGTTATAGTCTATTTTCAATGCGTTGCTTTTCGTAAGGGTATAGGTCACTGCAATCGTCAGATTGCCAGGGTAGCCCTCTTCCATATCCTTGCTCACATAAATAAGCTTAACGCCCTGCCCTTCATCGTTTTCAAAAGCTTCAGCATCCCATACTGCCCGGTTAAAACCTTTAAGCCCTCCATGCAGGTGGTTGGGGCCGTTATTGGTGGCAAGCGTGTACTCCTTGCCATTTACTGTGAATTTTCCTTTGGCGATCCGGTTCCCATAGCGGCCTACTATTGCACCAAAATAGGGGCAGTCGCTTACATAAGGCTCGGTCCAGTATGCCTTCGGATCTTCAAAACCCAGCACAACATCTTCATACTTGCCCGTCTTGTCAGGGGCCGTTAAATAGGTAACAATCGCACCATAGCTGATAATCTTTGCAGCCATCCCGTTGGCATTGGTCAGCGTAAACTGAGTCACATCTTTCCCATCTACCTGTCCTACAATTTCTTTCTTGATATTCATATTCTGATCGGTTGATTTATTTTGATTCGTTTTGCATCCCGATACTACCAGGATCGCCAGGGTTACAGCCAGCATCCGGCTGATTATTGATTTGTATCTCATTTATTTATGAATTAAAGATCGATATGAGCAATTATAGTGTTTTTTACACAATTAAAGAGGAAGATGGGGAGTGATTTTATTCTAAATTTACCAGCCAGACTGAAACCTGTAATTATGACCACCCAATACCTGAAAGAAGAACTGATTGCCATGTTTGGCACATCAAACGAAGATATCAGTGTTTATTTTTCTCCGGGCCGGGTTAACCTGATCGGTGAGCATACCGATTACAATGGCGGATATGTATTCCCATGCGCCCTTAGTTTCGGCACCTACCTGGCCGTTCGCAAGACCAGCGATCCGGTTGTCCGTATGGCGACCACCAATTTCAACTTCCGGGCAGGGATCCCCCTTCATAAGCTGAATGAGAAAATTGGGGACGAATGGGTTAATTACCCTCTTGGGGTCTTCAGTGAGCTGGGCAAGCGGGGCTTTAAGGCATCGGGTCTCGAGTTGCTTTTCAGCGGTAATATTCCGAATAAAAGCGGCCTCTCCTCTTCGGCATCCATTGAACTGGTAACGGCTGTCGCCATCGATGACCTGTATCATCTCGGATACGACAGGATTGAACTGGTAAAGATCGGTCGCGCTGCCGAAAACCATTTCGTAGGGGTTAACTGCGGTATCATGGACCAGTTTGCCGTTGGGATGGGCAAAAAGAATCACGCTATCTACCTGAATTGCGATACCCTGGATTATGAACTGGTTCCGATGCAGATAACGGGTTATAAGCTGGTGATTGCCAATACCAATAAAGCGCGCGGACTAGCCGATTCAAAATACAATGAGCGGGTAGCCGAGTGCCAGGCTGCCGTTAAAGCTCTCCAGCCCGGTAAAAAAATTCAATACCTGGCTGAGTTGAATGGTGCTGAATTTGCACAATACAAGCATTTCATTACTGATGAAGTGGTTATGCGCCGGGCTCGTCATGCTGTCCTTGAAAATGAACGCACCTCCCTGGCTGTCAAGACTTTAAAATCCGGCGATCTGATCCGGTTCGGACAATTGATGAATGATTCCCATGATTCCCTGCGCGATGATTATGAAGTCACCGGCATCGAGCTTGATACCCTGGTTGAAGAGTCCAGAAAGATCACGGGGGTGATCGGTTCGCGCATGACCGGCGCAGGCTTCGGTGGTTGCACTGTCAGCCTGGTAAAGGATGAAGCTGTTGATGAGCTGATTTCTGCGGTCGGGCCCGCTTATCAGGCTAAAACAGGATTAAAGGCCGATTTCTACGTTGCCGAAATCGGTGACGGCGCCAAACGAATTTACGATTGACGATTTACGATTTTTACCTTGTCACTTATTAAAATAATTGGCACATTAGCACATCAGCACATTCCCGTTTCACCCAAATTAACTCACCATGCGAAAATTCATTCTATTCCCGCTTGCAGCCCTAATGGCAATCAGCAGTTGTAAAGCACCTAAATCAGATAACACTACCACCATGAACAAAGAGTATCCTCAAGGAACTTTTGGCTATGACCTGGGGTTCCTGAACAAGTTTCAGAAAACCGTTGTCTTAAAGCGCGACAATGCTATGATTGCCCTGATTCCGGGCTACCAGGGCCGTGTTATGACTTCATCCGCCGCAGGAATGGACGGCATGAGTTTTGGCTGGATCAATTACAAGCTCATCGAATCGGAACAGAAAGTTGCCCATTTCAACAATTATGGCGGTGAAGAGAGGTTCTGGATCGGGCCGGAAGGCGGTCAGTTCAGTATCTATTTCGCGCCGGGGGTTCCCTTTACCTTTGATAACTGGCTGGTACCCGCACAGATCGATACCGATCCTTTTGATCTGGTTTCAGCCAACGATACCATGGCTGCATTCCGTAAAAACATGGAGATGCTGAATTACAGCAACAATAAGTACCCGCTTCAGGTCAACCGTGTAGTGAATCTGCTGACAAGCAGCCAGGTTGCCCAGAAAACCGGCATTAATATTCCAGCTGCCTTAAAAGTGGTTGCTTATGAGACTGATAACCAGATCACCAACACCGGGACAGCCGCATGGAGCCAATCAGGCGGACTTTTGTCAATCTGGATGCTTGGGCAGCTGATCTCATCACCCACCAATATCGTGATGGTTCCGTATGTAGCAGGACCTGAAGATAAATTGGGCCCGATTGTCAATGACACCTACTTCGGCAAAGTTCCGGCTGACCGTCTGAAAGTATTGGATAGCCTGATACTTTTTAAAGCTGACGGACTGCAGCGCAGTAAAATCGGTCTTAACCCGAAACGGGCCAAAAACGTGCTGGGCAGCTATGATTATGAGAAAAATGTCCTGACTCTTCTTTTCTTCAATAAACCCGTTGTTTATGAAGGATATGTAAACAGCATGTGGCAGCTCCAGGATAAACCGTTTGACGGAGATGTGATCAACTCCTATAATGACGGCCCCCTGGAAGACGGCAGTCAGATGGGCCCGTTCTATGAACTGGAAGCTTCCTCACCTGCAAAATCATTAAAGCCGGGTGAATCCCTGAAACATGTGAACCTCACTGTCCACGTTACCGGAACTGTTCAGGAGATGAACAGCGTCCTGTCGGCTGTTTTCGGTACCACGGTAGATAATATCAAAGCGGCCTTTAACAAATAATCCCGCCGTATGTGAAGAACGGTTTCGGTACACTCGATTATCTGGTCTTCTTCGGATACTGTGCCCTGATCATCTTTATCGGCCTTTTCGTATCGCGAACGAAAAAAGGGCAGAAAAAGACAGCCACAGACTATTTTCTGGCGAGCAAATCCTTGCCCTGGTGGGCCATTGGTTCATCATTGATTGCTGCAAACATCTCCGCCGAGCAGTATATCGGTATGTCGGGCAGCGCATATGCCATCGGGCTTGCCATTGCATCCTATGAATGGATAGCCGCCCTCGGATTACTGGTCGTCGGGATATTCATCCTTCCCGTTTTTCTAAAAAAAGGCATTTATACGATGCCTCAATTTCTTGAGCAACGCTTTGACAACCGGGTCCGGGTTGCTTTGGCATCTTTCTGGCTACTGGTTTACGTATTCGTTAACCTCACCTCCGTCATGTGGCTGGGTGCCCTGGCTCTGAATACCATTATGGGAATTCCCGTTTTCTGGGGGATCATCGGGCTGGCTCTTTTCGCAGCCATTTATTCGGTATACGGAGGCCTTAAGGCTGTTGCCTGGACGGATGTGGTCCAGGTTATCTTTTTGATCGGAGGAGGACTTCTCACAGCCTGGCTTGCGCTGAAGGCCATCGGTTCCGGCAACGGGGCCATTGCCGGTTTCAGCAACCTGATGGATCAGATTCCCGAAAAGTTCCATATGATCATCCATAAGGGCGATCTCATGGTTCCCGATATTAACGGCACCCAAAAGGATGCCTGGACCATTCTCCCCGGGCTGAGCGTGATCATTGGCGGTCTCTGGGTGGCAAATATTGCCTATTGGGGTTTCAATCAATATATTATCCAGCGTGGATTAGCGGCAAAATCGATCGCTGAGGCTCAATACGGAGTGATCTTCGCTGGTTTTCTAAAGCTTTTAATCCCATTGATCGTTGTAATCCCCGGCTTGGCAGCATTCCTGATCGCAAAAGATCCAGCAGCTTATGGTCTGCAGGATGCGGTGCCGATTACCCGCTCCGACGAGGCCTATCCCTGGCTCCTTCATAATTTTGTTCCGGTAGGCATAAAAGGTCTTGCTTTCGCTGCACTGGTCGCCGCCATAGTCTCTTCACTGGCCTCCATATTGAACTCCACCTCGACCATCTTCACACTGGATATATACAAAACCTACATCAACAAGAATATCAGCGAGGTTAAGATGGTCAAGGTCGGAAGGATAACCAGCCTTGTAGCCCTGACTATCGCCGTTGTAGCTGCACAGCCCTTGCTGGGCAGCCTCGACCAGGCTTTCCAGTTTATCCAGGAATTCACAGGATTCATCACCCCGGGGGTATGTGCTATTTTCCTGTTCGGCCTGTTTTGGAAACGAACAACAGCCAATGCTGCGCTGTGGGGTGTGGGACTCAGTATCCCACTCTCCTTTGCTTTTCTGCTTTTTATCCCAGGCATTCCGTTCATGAACCGATGGGGAGTTGTATTCCTGATTCTCGCTGCGATCATGATCATCATCAGCCTGATTGAATCTAAAACCGATCATCCTAAAGCCGTAATTCTCGAAAAGGGGATCTTCCATACCACTCCGCAATTTAAGGTTTGGGCTATTCTGCTGGTCGGGGTAGTGGCTGCCTTGTACGTACTGTTCTGGTAATTAACTACCAGCAAACAGTTTCAGTATTTATACTCCTTTTTCAATAACCGGATTCACATACCTTTGCCTATCCCATCACAAAAAATGAAAAACGCCAAATACTATTTCATCTGCCGGGAATGTGGTACCCGGATCGCCGGATTCCAGCAATGGTTTGAAGGTGGACAAAAATGCCCGTCCTGTGGAAACAAATGGATAGAAGCCAGGTATAATGACAATTATCTCAAGCTGACAAGCCTCCTGAATAACCGGGCCGGCCATGTTGACTCACTGTTCCATTATTTCGACTACCTGCCACTGGTCAAAAAAACCAATATCATCACCGAGGGCGAAGGGGTAATACCTGTTGACCACTGGGAATTCCTGGAAGATTTCGCGCGGGAGTATTACAATCTTGATCTGACCGTTCTGGCCTACCGCAATGACCTCAATCCGGGAACGGGGACCTTTAAGGATGTCGCTGCAGCAATGGTTGCATCGGTGCTGAAGGAAAACGGGATCAAAGAGTATTGTGTTGCCAGTACCGGCAATATAGCGAATGCTTTTGCCCACTATTTAGCTTTGGCAGGCATTTCCCTCGCAGTCTTTATTCCTGATGATGCCCTGAAAGCCAATGAGGCCGGAGTTAGTTGTTACGGGCAGAAAGTTTTCAGGGCCAAAGGCGATTATTCTCTGGCCAAGAAGCTATGTGCTGAATATTCATCCCGATATAACATACCGATGTCTGGCGGCAACATTGATCCGGCCCGTGTCGAAGCAAAAAAGACACAGGTTTTCGAATGGCTCCGGCAGCTCGGTTATATTCCGGATGTATATATCCAATCCCTTGCCGGCGGCACCGGTCCTATCGCCATTCATAAAGGGCTGGAAGATATCCGGCATTTAAAACTGTACAAAAAGGAACCCCGCTATATCCTGATACAGCCCAGCGGATGCAATCCGATGACCATGGCCTGGGAACAGGCAAAAGCAGAAGGATTCACAGACGGGTGGACAAAACGCTTCCCTATCATCAACAATCCATCGACAAGTATTCCGACCCTGGCCAACGGCAATCCCCAAACCTATCCGATCGTATCACAACTGGTTAAATCCAGCGGCGGTGAATTCCTGACATTCAACGAAAGCCTATACCTGGAAGTGGCACGATTGGTTGCTTACGAGACTTCTGTAAAAATCGGACCCGCTGCCAGCATTGCCGTAGGCGGATTCTTCGAAGTCCTGAAGAAAGGCATCCTGAAAAACGGAGAACGGGTTTTAATCAACATCGGGGAAGGCACCCAACGCTCTCCGGAAATGCTCGAACAGATGATCTACACATCGGAATCGGTTGCCACCACGGATGAATGCAGGCCTTTCGACCGGCAGCAGTATAGGGAGGAGTTGTATAAGCCATTCTGTAAGAGTGATGAGTGATGAGTGATGAGTGATGAGTGACGCGTGACTTATAAATCGTCAATGAAAAAGAGCCCCGCATTCCTGCGAGGCTCTTGACATTTATTTATCTGCCAAACCCCAACTAATTCCTCATCAGCTTCTGAACACCGACGATGCGGTTATCGCGGATAAACCGGATCATGTACAGACCATTTTCCCATGAGTCTGTGCTTATTTCAACAGTTCTCATACCGGGTTCGCGAATTTCAGCAACCGTTTGTCCCAACGTATTCATCACCTGTATCCGGTCAGCCGGTAAAGGCATCTCGATAGTCAAATGATCGCTGAATGGATTCGGGTAAGCCTTGATGGCATTCATCCATGCATTGTCGTCAATGCCCGTGTTAAAGGATACGGTAATAATATAATCAAGGGTTGACCCGTCTTCAGCTTCGACTCTATAGACTACCTGATTGGTAAAGTTATTAGGTGTAACGCCGCTGGTTTGCTGGATTGCACCCACATAAGCGATCGAAAGCGGTGACAGGGTAAATGTGGCGACCAGAGCGGTAACATTCGTGCCTACGGGAACAACAACCGAAATGTCAGTCCCGATGATCTGTCCGATTGCCGGAGGCGTCAAACCAAGGAAATTAAAGGCAAGTATGGATTTCAGGCGGCTGGCTTCCGTAATCGATACGATATTGGTGCTGGCGTTTGACAAGTTCCCGGAGTAATCAACTGCATAAGCATGGTAGTTGCCGGCGACCAACTGGTAAACGCTCAGGTTCACCGGAACATTGGCCGCGACGACCAGGCCCCTGGATCCTCTTTTCGCATTAACTGCGATATCCAGTTGGGCTTTCGACATCTGGGGCTCACCTTCCTTGATCAGGTAAACGAAACTGTCGGTTTCCGAGCTGGTGACAGCGACTACATGGTTCAACGCATTGGTGATGGTCTGAGCAGCAACACTGACAGTCGGAGCAGTCCGGTCAAGTATTGTAATGTGGTTTGTCCCCGGAAGCGACTTGTTACCTGCCGCATCGATGGCATAGGTATTATAAATGCCGTCGGACAGGTTATAGGTCGAAATCGGTATATCGGTATTGGCCGCTGTCACGTAAGCTGCCCGGCCCAGTCCGGCTGTAACCGCTGTTTCAAGGTTAGCTACCGTAGTCTGTAGGGCAGTATTTTTAATAATATAAACTTTCCCTGTTGCTTCATTGCTTCGAAGTATGACAAACTGGCCGGCAAGGTTGGTAACAGCCTGGGCAGCGTTGGAAACAACCGGCTTGGTTGTATCGGCTGCTTCAGAGATAGTAACCGTATAAGTCCTGGTGCTGTTATCCTGGGCGGTCACCTCATAGATGACCGGCATGCGGAAGTCATTGATGGTAAGTCCGCTCTGCTGGATTCCCTGGTTCTGTATACGGACTACCGAGTTGGCTGAATGCGTATAAGTGGCCACCAGGGCAGCACGGTTGGTCCCGTTCGGAACCGTACCGGTAATGGTTGAGGCACCCTCGTTGATCGCGCATGTTACATCAGGATCCAGAGCCAGGAAGGCAAAATAGGTGATAGACTTAGCAGAGCTTCCGCTCGTGACAGTGACGGTCACAACATAATCTGCGGTAGCATTATTCTCATCGTAGACCGTGTATGTAACCGGGTTCGTGAAATTATTAACCGTAGTTCCGCTGACCTGCGCGACGGTTCCGATTTTAACCCGGTTCAAACCGGATGACGTGGTGAAAGTTGCGATCAGGGCGGTCTTACTGGAGCCTACCGGTAACGTCACCGCAATGGTTTTGGCAGTCTGGTCAATTGTTCCTGCTACTACCGGATTCACGCTGGAAATGTTGAATGTCAGAATCTGTTTATCCGTTACAACCGGATTATTCAGCACCGTAACCGCGTACGTCGTTGTTGAACCGTCGGTTGCAAGAAGGGTATAGGTCCTGACGGCGGTGAAATCGTTTGCCGTAGTTCCGGATACCTGCAGCACACCTCCGAGGTGAGCGGTGGTTCCGGCACTCAGGGCAAAGGTTGCTACCATGCTGGTCCTTACGGCCGAGAACGGGACATTGACCTGAATGGTCTTTGTCACATTGTTAATGGTTCCGTTGGCGGTATAATTCACAACATCCGTACCTAAGGTAACGGTTCCTGATATGCTGAAGGCTGTGAATTGTTTGGGTATTTCATAAATGGTAACCGTTACGATGTAATCAGTGGTATGAGTCCCATCCTGGGCGGTGACATGGTAGGTCAATGGCGACACAAAGTTATTGGCAGTGGTCGCGCTCACCTGCGGCACTCCTCCGACGGTAACCGTTGCAAACGGACTGGCAGTAAATGTTGCAACAAGAGTGGTCACATTCGTAGCAAAAGGAACGATCAGGGCGATCGCATGTGTCGTCTGGTTAATGGTTCCATACACAACAGGATTAAGCGCGGCAAAGCGGAAATCGGTTATAGCGCTGCCGGCATTTACCACAGTGATGGTTACAGTGACAATATAATTTTGTGCTACTCCGCTTTCCGAAGTAACTACATAGGTTTTTGGAGCAGTGAAATCGTTGGCGTTGGTACCACTGACCTGTACTACTCCGCCAATAGTGACCACTGAATACGCACTGGCTGTAAAATTGGCCACGAGGGCGGTGACATCGGTCCCGAACGGTACAGTCAGGGCAATAGTATGAGCAGTTTGATTGATCGTACCGATCACATCGGGGTCAAGCGCGTTGAACCGGAACTCGGTAATCGAGTTGCCTGTAGCAACGGCTGCCTTGGTTACAGTGACAACGTATGTTTTTATCGTAACTCCATCCTCAGCAGTTACAGTATAGGTAACGGCTGCTACAAATGAGTTATGCGTAACTCCACTTGTCTGTGCAGTCACTCCTATCGTAGCTGTAGCTAAAGGAGAAAGGGTGAAGGTGGCTACCAGATCGGCTAAGTTGCCGCTGAATGGTATCGTTGCCGTAATGGTTCCGCCTCCTGCAGTCTGGACAATAGCCCCGACAACATCCGGGTCAAAAGCTTCGAACCGGAAGGCGGTTATCAGGCAGGCAGTGCTGACTGCTGATTTGGTAACCGTAACGGTATAAATCTCTTCAGAACCGTCCTGAGCCCGGCATTTGTATGCAACCGGAGCTGAAAAATCAGCAGCGGTCACACCTGAGGTCTGCTGGACACCTCCGATCCACACGGTTGCAAAAGTACTGTGGGTGAAGGTTGGCACGAGGGCTGTAACGTTAGTCGTAAAAGGTACAGTTAAGGCAATCGTTTTAGCGGTCTGGTTCACCGTGCCGATCACATCAGGATCCAGGGCCAGGAAACTGAACGTAAGGATCTGGTTAGCCGTGCTGGCCGGAGTAATAGTAACCGTAACAGTATAAAGTTCCTCCGAATTATCTTCAGCCCGGCATTTATAAATCACCGGAGCGGTAAAGTTATTGGCAGTTGTTGCCGAGGTTTGTTGCACACCTCCTATCCAGACGGTCGACAAGTCGCTGCTGGTAAAAGTAGCTACCAGATTCGTTACATCGGTTCCAAAAGGAACGGTTAAGCCTATTGTATGGTTGGTTTGATTAATCGTGCCGATTACATCGGGATCGAGGGCTAAGAAGCCGAAGGTAAGGATACTATTGGCCCCGCTGGCAGCGGCCTTAGCCACATGAACCGTATAATCCTTGACGGCACCGCTTTCAGCAGTAACCCTGTAAACCTTGTCGGCCGTAAAATCATTGGCAGTAACACCGCTAGCCTGAGGAACCCCTCCTATTGAAACAGCGGATAAGGGAGAATTGGTGAATGTGGCAACCAGTGTAGCCAGATTCGTTGCAAAAGGCACTGTCAGATTAATAGCGTTGGTAACCTGGTTGATCGTGCCGATCACATCAGGCTCGAGGGCATTGAACCGGAATTCCGTTATGCTGTTCTGAATACTGGCTCCCGCTTTTGAAACATTCACCTCATAATCCTTGAAAGTGGTCCCATCTTCAGCCG